>NZ_AP031453.1:3286666-3952500 GCF_042848515.1 Lactonifactor longoviformis
GAAAACGCAGACATTGATGAAGAAGAAACTGATGATGCCGACAACATTGCAGAAGAAGAAACTAACGGTGCAGCAACCAATCCTAATGCTTCTTATCATGAGGAAGCTAAAAATATCGAAAGCGAAGATATTAATATTACATATAATGATAATGAAAATATTACTGACGAAAGTACGGTTTCTTCACTTCCCGTAGGTTGGATAGATGCCGGAGATAAAAGGTGGTACCGCCATGAAGATGGATCTTTCACCTCAAATGATTGGGAAGAAATCGAAGGAAAATGGTATTATTTTGATGCTGAAGGCTGGCTTGTACGTGGATGGCTTAAGCTTGGAAATACATGGTATTATTTGAATAAGCCTGATGGGCATCGTGCTACAAGCTGGAACCTTATTGATGGATATTGGTATTACTTCCTTCCAGACGGTAAAATGGTTACTGACTGGTTTCTCCAAAACGGAACCTGGTATTACCTTGGTGAAAATGGAAAAATGCGTATTGGATGGGAAGAACTTTCGGGAAAATGGTATTATTTTGACAAGGATGGAAAGATGGTCACCGGGTGGATACAGATCGACGAAACCTGGTATTATCTTAACACAAAAGGAGACGCTGCTACAAATTGGAACCTCATAGACGGTTATTGGTATTATTTTTATCCAAACGGTAAAATGGCTGTCAACTGGATTCAGTTGAGTGGCACCTGGTATTATCTGGGTGAGAATGGAAAGATGAGAACTGGATGGTTATCATGGGAAGGACACTGGTTCTATCTGCGTGAAAGCGGCGCCATGGTAACCGGATGGCTGGACTGGGAAGGGAATCGATATTATTTTCTGAGTAATGGAGTTATGGTTACCGGTGATTACAAAATTGGCGATATACCCTATCATTTCATTCCAACTGGCTCTTTAGATATGGGACAATCTGTCGTAAATTATGCCATGCAGTTTATTGGAAATCCCTATGTATGGGGCGGGGTAAGCCTAACCAATGGATGTGACTGCTCAGGTTTTACTATGAAAGTATTCGAAAAGTTTGGAATTACAATACCGCGCACATCTGGTGAGCAGAGAGGCAGTGGTACAGCCGTTGGCTCTTTGTCAGCAGCCAGACCAGGGGATCTTTTGTGTTATGAAGGACATGTTGGTATTTATATCGGAAATGGTCAGATGGTTAATGCCTCTAATTCAGCACCATATCCGGAAGGTGGTATTAAATTAACCTCCGCAACCTACAAAACAATCATAACTATAAGAAGACTGGTTTAAATCACTTTAAATAGCAGTCTCGGCGATACGCGAAGTGAACCCCTTTTGTTAGACAAAATCAAACGTCTAATGAAAGGGGTTATTTCTATGTCTGGAAAAAGAATTCGGATTGATGGCACTGGCCGAGAAATATTATGTGAACAAAGCAGATATTCAAAAGTGGAAAGCAGCATATGCGGAACATGGGATTGAAGGGCTTACAGTAAAAAATGGAACATATACTGGTGATTTTAAAATTGCTGTAGTAGAATATATGCATAATACAGGAACTTCAATGAGGCAAACTACAGCTCACTTCAACATTCCCACTCCAAAATCTGTAAGCGCTTGGGAACGAATTTATTATGAAGAAGGCAAAGAAGCCCTGTATGAAGAACGGAGAGGCAGGGCATCTAAAATGGGAGCCAAAAAGACTGGGAAGGCAAAAAAGGCAGCTAAAAAAATCAAAGAATTTCCTGGTTATTTTTCTGATAATAGCCCTAAATGTCAGCGCTGCTATTCCCGTAAACGCTGCATGGCAAAAGGGGAGTAATGGTTGGTGGTATACAAATTATAGCTCCTCAGGATATGCTACCGGATGGGATTACATCAATGGTAAATGGTATTATTTTGACAAGGATGACTGGATGAAAACAGGCTGGCTATCTATTGACAATAATATGTATTATTTAAAAAGCTCCGGCCATATGGCTACCGGATGACAAAAAATCGGTAATAAGTGGTACTTCTTTCAAGAGAATGGTGTTATGCAGATAGCAGTGGGGCTATGCAGACCGGTTGGCAGCTTCTAGACAAATCCTGGTATTATCTTAATTACAACGGGATAATGGCTCATGGCTGGTTTAAAATAGGAGGAAAATGGTATTTCTCAAAACCAAGTGGTGTACTGCAAAGAGGCTGGATAAACGATGGTAAGGAATGGTATTATCTCGATGGCTCCGGAGCCATGGTAACAAATAAGCAAATCGGAAAATATTATGTAGGCAGTGATGGGGTAATGTCATTTAAAAAATAGGATTGTACTATAAAAAATAGTTTTTGAATTAGAGTTGACGAAAAGCATTAAACGATGAAAACCGTTGTAAATACTGACTTTTTTGCCTATTAACATACTTGAAGACACAACGATTATTGATTTTATGGTGCCCGAATTTCCTGCGGCAATATAAAATGATACAAGCAGATGTAAAGACAAAAACGATGATAGATAAATTCACAGCTTTGTGCTATTATCATCGAAATTGATAAATATGAATTTGGAGGAGATTTCATGCACAGATTTGACAATAGTTTCTGGAGTGTATTAGATGCCTTAGTCAGCAAATCAGAAATCATCATAGATAGGCCAAAAGGAACTGCACATCCTAAATATCCTGATCTCATTTATAAAGTCAATTATGGGTATTTGAAAGATACAGCATCCATGGATGGCGCAGGGATAGATGTATGGGGCGGAACGAATGGGCAAAATATAGATGCTATTATGTGTATTGTTGATTTGATAAAAAGGGATTCTGAAATTAAAATACTGATAGGTTGCACGGAAGAAGAAAAGGCTATTATATACGAAACCCACAATGAAACACAGTACATGAAAGGAATTCTAATTCGTCGATAATTTCATATTTGTGAGTGCATTCCCAACAAGCAAAAATGAAACACATTTTTACGGAAAGGGTACACCTTTCCTATGCTTGCTACGGAACATTTCATTTAGTGCGTTGGTGTTTCCTTTGCTTTTCTAAATCGCCCATATTTTGTATGGAATGGGGGCAGGAAAGAAACGGGAGGAAACGGATAGCATTTCACTTTGAGGTGTTACGCAGTTAAAAGGCGTTTTCACAGGAAAAGGTATAAACACCTTGTCTGCTGATTTTGGTGTCTGCAAAGCCTTTGTTTTCAAGACTTATAGTACCTCTATTGCGTAACAATGCTATAAAAACAAGGGGGTGTAGTAACACCGCCTGATATGCCTGGGCATGTCTTATTTGTGGTGCTAAACTTTTTCCTGCTTCGCAATTTTATTCACAGTCTTAAAAACCGCACCAACCATAAAAGGTCAGTGCGGTTTTAAAATAGCCTCTTAATAATTCAATTACTTTAGAACTTTCCAGCTTTTGCTGCTTCCTCAACAGAAACGGTGAAGGGTGGGTTTTCAAGGATTTGAGGGGTGGTTGTGCGCTATGGGTGTGCTACTCTGCACTTCTGATTACTTTCCATCCCCACACTCTATTATATGTCATCATAGACATCCTATCACACAACAGTTATAATATAATTGCTGTTGACTCTTTCCAGCAGGAAGGAGGTGCATCCCCAATGGAATACATATTTGCTTTTCTTATCTCTGTTGCGGCAGGTATAGTTTGCTACTATATCTGCAAATGGTTGGATGGAGATAAATAAACAACAGCCTGCCTAAGTTATTCCTCTTCAAAAAGGAAATAGAAGCCCCAGGGAGCAGCCACTCCCTGGGGCTTCGCTTTGCGCCCAATGGACACATTTGCTTTTCTCTGCTAGTATTATATTACGCCATATAATTGAAAATGTCAATATGCTATCTTATAGCAGTTCATTCTGTTCCAACCATAGAAATATCTATTTTTCTGCCAAACTCCTTAATTTATATAGGTTTTCTTAGAACTTTCCAGCTTTTGCCGCTTCCTCAACAGCTACTGCCACAGCCACTGTCATTCCAACCATAGGGTTATTACCAGCGCCAATAAGTCCCATCATCTCAACATGAGCAGGAACGGAGGAGGATCCGGCAAACTGTGCATCTGAGTGCATACGTCCCATGGTATCTGTCATACCATAAGAAGCAGGACCTGCAGCCATATTGTCTGGATGAAGTGTTCTTCCTGTACCGCCGCCGGATGCTACGGAGAAGTATTTTTTGCCCATCTCAATGCATTCCTTCTTGTAAGTACCTGCAACCGGGTGCTGGAATCTGGTTGGATTGGTGGAGTTGCCTGTGATAGACACGTCAACACCTTCTTTATGCATAATAGCAACACCCTCAACTACATCGTTAGCTCCATAGCAGTTAACCTTTGCGCGAAGTCCCGTTGAGTATGCTTTTCTGAATACTTCCTTTACTTCGCCTGTATGATAATCCATCTCTGTCTCTACATATGTAAATCCATTGATTCTGGCAATAATCTGAGCGGCATCTTTACCAAGACCATTTAAGATAACACGAAGAGGCTCTTTGCGGACCTTATTAGCTTTTTCAGCGATACCGATGGCACCTTCTGCTGCAGCAAAAGACTCATGGCCTGCTAAGAAAGCAAAGCACTTAGTATCCTCTTCTAACAGCATTTTACCCAAATTACCGTGTCCCAGACCAACCTTGCGCTGATCCGCTACAGAACCCGGGATACAGAAAGACTGAAGTCCTTCACCGATTGCTGCTGCTGCATCTGCTGCTCTCCTGCATCCTTTTTTGATTGCAATCGCTGCACCTACAGTGTAAGCCCATTTAGCATTCTCGAAGCAGATTGGCTGAATACCCTCTACCATGTTATATACATCTAAACCAGCTGCTTTTGTAACTTCTGCAGCTTCTTCGATAGAATTAATTCCATACTGATTTAATACAGCAAGAATTTGTTTCTCTCTTCTCTCATATGATTCAAATAAAGCCATTAATTTATCCTCCTATTCTTTCTACGGCAGACTTTTAAGAGTATCTGATTACTCTTTTCTTGGGTCAATAATTTTCACTGCGTCATCTACACGGCCATACTGTCCCTGAGCTTTTTCAAATGCAGTGTTGGCATCGTCTCCAGCTTTGATAAAGTCCATCATCTTTCCAAAGCTGACAAATTTGTAACCGATGATTTCATCGTCTTCATTTAAAGCGATACCTGTAACGTAACCGTCTGTCATTTCCAGATAGCGAGGGCCCTTTGCAAGGGTTCCATACATAGTACCAACCTGAGATCTTAAGCCTTTTCCTAAATCTTCCAGACCTGCGCCTACAGGGAGTCCGTCTTCAGAGAAAGCACTCTGAGATCTTCCGTACACGATCTGTAAGAATAATTCTCTCATCGCGGTGTTGATAGCATCACAAACCAGGTCTGTATTCAGAGCTTCCAAAATGGTTCTTCCCGGTAAAATCTCAGATGCCATAGCTGCGGAGTGCGTCATACCTGAACATCCGATGGTCTCAACCAATGCTTCCTGGATAATACCTTCCTTTACATTTAAAGTTAACTTGCAGGTTCCCTGCTGAGGAGCACACCAGCCCACACCATGTGTTAAACCTGAGATATCTTTAATTTCTTTCGCTTTTACCCATTTTGCTTCTTCCGGAATTGGAGCTGCGCCGTGGTTCACGCCCTGTGCCACCGGGCACATCATTTCTACTTCGTGTGAATAAATCATTTTAAAACTCCTTTCAAGTATAGAATAGACTTAAGGCTCGTTAGTATTTAACATCGCACTTGATAATATTTTCTCATAATCTGACAAAAAAATCTACTGGAAAAGTGCCAAAATAAAATTCTAAAATTCCTTCTTTTCTATAATTTTTAGTGAAAGAATATAGGAAACAATCAGGGCCAAGACACATAGGATCAATGCTCCAACAGCCACTGCAGGCCAGGAAATATTATTCAAAAAATTATTTACATTTTCTGTTCCTGCAATCTTGCCGATAAGGGCAACTGACACGACTGGGACAACAAAGATAAGTATCATGGAAGTCCTGGCTTTTTCGCTGCCAAATTTGTAAATCAAAGGGATAACCACCGACATCATTAAGAAAATATAAATCACCATTGCCAAACCTGATGCAAAATTTTCCGCTATGGATAATTTTGTAATCACACAAACCGCCAATTCACCCAGAATAGCAATAACCGCTGCACTTCCCATTAAAAGAATCATCAGTGCATATTTGCCCTTTACCAAATCCTGCCTGGACAATGGCCCTGTGAGTACGTATGCTTCCCAGTGGAAAAACTCATCGGTGTTAAACGTGCTGATAAACAGGCTCATCCCGTAAAAAGCCCCCAGAAATCCTATATAAGCAGGCATTTTAAGCATAATCCCCACAACAGTAAAAATCACAAAGAACAGAACATATTGCTTCAGATATTTTTTTACACCATACAAATCTTTTAAAACTAATCCCTTCATAATACATCCCCCTTAATCTGGAATAAAATAATTTCCTCCAGCGTAGTTGAATCCACTACCCAGTCCCTGTTTTGTCTGGATATAACAATCCTGTTATCTACCATCACTTCATATCCGAATTGGTTTTTCCTCAGCCCTACCACATGTTCCGGATCGATACGTTTGTAATCCTCCTTTGAACATCGAACCACTCCATAATTGTAGAGAAGCTCATCTTTGTTCTCGCTGAAAATCAATTTCCCTTTATGGAGAAATGTAATATAGTCAGCTACTTTTTCCAAATCACTGGTAATGTGAGAGGAAAAAAGTACTGTACATTCCTCATCCTGAATAAAATTCTGCAAAATCTCCAGGATCTCGTCCCTTACCACAGGGTCCAGGCCGCTGGTTGCCTCATCCAGCAGCAGAAGCTTAGCATTGTGGGAAAACGCCACGGCAATCTGGAGCTTCATAGCCATACCGGTAGAATAATCTTTTGTAAACTTATTTTCGTCGATGTGAAATTGTTTTAGATAGTCATAAAAGATATTTTTATCCCACCGGGAGTATATGTTTTCCATAATTTTATTGATTTGTTTCGCATTCAAATTACCGGGAAAACTGGAACCGGACATTACTACTCCCACATCATTTTTCCACTCAATTTCCTTCTTGGAAATGACTTTTTCGTCCCTATATATCCTCCCGTCTGACAGACTTATCAGACCTAAAATACACTTAATCAGCGTAGTTTTTCCTGCGCCGTTCTCCCCTACGAGTCCCATAATACACCCCTTCGGAAGCTCCAGATTAATATGATCCAGGGTGAATTTCGGGTATTTCTTCACTACATTTTCTAACCTGATTGCTGTCTCCATTCTTTATACCTCCTCATAAATCATCCGCAGCATTTCTATTATTTCATCATAAGAAATCCCGCTTACTTTTGCTTTTTCAACTGCCTGCTCCAGGTATTCTTCAATTGCCTTTAGCTGTTCTTCTCTGACAATATCCTGATTAGTGTCTGCGACATAGCTTCCTTTTCCCACTTGTGTACAGATAAACCCATCCCGTTCCAGATCTTCATATGCCCTTTTCGTGGTAATCACGCTGATTCTCAGCTCCTTCGCAAGCAGCCGCATAGAAGGAAGGGCATCTCCCGGTCTGAGCTCACCCGACATAATCATCTGCTTGATCTGCGATGTAATCTGCTCGTAGATGGGCTTACCGCTTGAATTACTGATTATTATGTTCATAATTTTCTCCATTTCAAGAAGTGTGTATATATGATTTTATTGTATATATATAATATACACATTATATACATATTTGTCAACAGGGAATATATGTAATTTGGGACGTGTTCTTTTTAGAAAGAACACGTCCCAAATTACAACACGGGTGTCCCATTTTCGGTACGCCCTGTCCCTATATAAAGTTTTTTATCATTTCCATTATCCCTGTAAGCCCTAAGCTATATATAAGAATAGACAATGGTTTCCCCAGCAGGATGATCCATGTGAATTTTTTTAATGTCATTTTTGTAAGCCCTGCGATATAACAGAGAAGATCGTCGGGTGCTACCGGCAGAAAGATTGCTATGGCAAAGGCTTTATCAAATTTGTCTCCTTTTTCCAGCCATGTTATATATTTGTTATATGACTTTTCTTTTACCATTGACCTGACAAAGGGCTGCCCATATTGTTTGGAAAGTCTGAAGGCTAAAACGGATCCGATGCAGATTCCTATGTAATTATATACGAATCCCCACACAGGACCAAAGATGAGCACGCCTCCCAGACAGCCGATTGCCCCGGGAAGAATCGGAATGACCACCTGAACAATTTGAACCATTATGAAGATAAAGGGAGCCCAAAATCCGAATCTTCCCAAAAATTGTGACAGTGCCTCCTGGGAGGAAAAGATTTTATTCTGTACTCCATAGATGATAAATAGTGTCATTAAAATCAGGCCGACCACTGTGCTCACATTCAAAAGCATTGCTGTTCTTTTATTGTTATCGATACAGATCTCTTTTGCTTTAGTTGCCATTTTTCGTAACCACCTCATAGATACTTCTCGCTGTATTATAGCGAACAAGACTGTTTCCCTGTTCTTTCAGTATACCAATGTAGAAATCTCTCCACATTTTCCCTACGTGTTCTCTGCTGTAAAATTCATGACCCTCAAATGCTTTATGAGAAGCTTCCATATAAAAATCCGGTTCATTCTGTAGTCTTCTCAGTAATATCTGGAATTCTTCCCTGGACTCTCCTTTTAACACATAGTCAAAGAGGATGGGTTTATAAATGTCCAAATCCCTCACCAGGATAGGAATACCGCAGTTCATAGACTCCAGGATAGTCATTGGAAACAGTTCTTCAAAGGAAGGCAGAAACATTACATTTGCCATATTATAGATATCGTTCATTTTCTCCCTGTCTACCATGCCGAGGAACTTAACATTCGCGGGAAGATGTTTCATCATCTGCCGTATCTCCTCATAACCGTCCGTAATCTTGCCAAAGGAAAACCCTCCGGCCCATACGAACTGCATATCCGGCATTTTTCTGGCAATGTCTACGAATTCCATAACTCCTTTTCTTTTTTGGAGCTGCCCAACACAGAGTACTGTAAACTTATCTTCTTCAATCCCATATTCCTTCCGTATCATCTTCTGACGGTCCATGGTAAGAGGATAGAAATCTTCATCTGATACAAAGTTGGGGATATAGGTTACTTTATCTCTTGCAATTCCATAGGTTTCTAAGACATCAATAAAATATGGGTTTACGGTAACAAGATAATCCATTTTTTTATAAAAGGAAAGCATGTATTTGTAAAAAATCTTTCTTGCCAGGCGGGGCAGCCGGATGCTGTTATCAACGGTTTCCGGTAAAAAATGCACATACCCAACTGTGCTTCCCTGTCTTTTCCTGAATGGTAAAGACAGATAGAAGCCTGGATTGATTGAATGGTAATGGGTTATTTCACTTGGCGCCTTACCGTTTTCTTCCACCTGAAACAAATCTTTTAATTCTTCCTTTACCAGAGCTACCTGTTCATCGTGTGCGGACAGCACCCCATGTCCCTTCACCATATCTGCCTTAGACATCATATTTATCTTATACATTATGAATTCCTCCTTATCACCATATTATGAATCCACCCCAAAAGATACCCCGTGTAATCCTGAGCTGCCTGTACGCCAATCACCTGACGGTAAAGCTGTTCTGCCCGATTACCGAACTCCCAGGTTGAGAACCTCACGGCATCATCCATTGCCTGTTCCGCCATCACCAGACGCCGCTCTTCATCTGCCAGCATATACTCCAGATGCATCTTAAAGTACTCGTACGAATCATACTGGAACCCGTTATAGCCATCTTTGATTACCCCGTCCAGACACTCATCTTTCCGGCACAGAGCGGGAATCCCGCTTGCCAGAGCTTCCAGATAGGTCAGCCCTTGTGTTTCACTGTTGGATGCACTTACAAATACATCTCCAAGCTGATAATAGCTTCCCACTTCCCTGGGATCTATCATTCCGGCAAAAACCACCTGTCCATCCAGTTCCATTTCCTTTGTTTTTCTCTCCAGTTCCTCTCTGTAAGGTCCATCCCCTACCAGAAGTAGTGTGATATCCTTTCTGTCCATCTTTTTCAGATATTCCAATATCTCTGCCAGATTTTTTTCCTTCGCAAGGCGTCCGACGTTGACCAGAACCTTATTTTCCTTTGGAATTCCCAAGAGTTCTTTTTTTCTTGCTCTCTCTTCCTCAGTAATTCTTGCAGAATATTTTCTCAGGTCAATTCCTGTGGGAATAACTTCTATCTGCTGTTCTACCTGATATTCGTACAAAAGATTTCTCACTTTTGCTGTAGGTACAATTACCGCATTTACTTTATCAAGAAGCTTTTTGCTCCATACCGCCACAACCTTTCTTCCCACAGTTTTGCTCGGAGAAAAATAATGGGTATAGTCTTCATATACGGTATGGTAGGTGTGCACAACCGGACAATGGCATTTCTTACTGATCTTCACTGCATATGGAAATGTCATAAATTCACACTGAGAGTGAATTACATCCGGCGACCACTGTATAAGTTCTTCTACCAGCTCATCTCTGTGACATATAGTAGCCCTTGCATTTGGATAAATCTTTCCAAAGTCATATGACTTCAGATAATATATATTATTTTCTTGATAAGAATGCCTTTCCGACGCCAGTGTCAGCACCCTTACATCATGTCCTCTTTCTTCCAGTTCTCTTTTAAGGTTTAATACAGAAGTTACTACCCCGTTAACAATAGGCGCATACCAATCTGTTGTAATTAATATTTTCATGGAATCACTCCTAACTTTTTTTCTTTCTCAACTTGTTAAATACATCATACAGAGACAATCTAAAGATTAGGTGCTTCCTTTTCTAAAGTTTTTCTAAAGGATTTCTTAAACCACCTTTTGCTTTTTCAATTACTTGCTGTTATACTATAATTCTTAAAATATAGGAGTAGGAGAAAACAATATGGAGCAAAAAAAATATGCCTGCCTGAGCGGAAGCACATTAAAAATCATAGCAATGGTAACCATGCTTATTGACCATATCGGGGCTGCCATACTGGAAAATGGCTACTATCTGAACTATATCAACACCTCCGGCACTGCCGTCACAACAGAACAGATGACAAAAATTCTGGAAATTGACAGAGTTCTCCGTTTTATCGGACGCACCTCTTTTCCTATTTTCTGCTTTCTTTTAGTAGAAGGATTTCTACACACTTCAGATAAAAAGAAATACGGGTTCCGGCTCTTTCTGTTTGCACTGCTGTCAGAGTTCCCCTTTGATATTGCTTTTAATCAGGGGATTTTAGAGTTTACATCCCAGAATGTTATGTTCACATTGTTCATTGGATTTCTGGTATTGGCTGTCATGGAAAAGTATTCCGATAAACCTTATATCATGCTCTTTGGCCTGGCAGGCGGCATGGGTCTGGCTTACCTGATGCGCACAGACTACGACTTCAAGGGGGTAGCCCTGATTGTTATTCTCTATCTTTTCAGATACAGGCGGGTGGAGCGGACACTCTTTGGCTGTATCTCCCTTCTCTGGGAGCCGCCGGCCTGTATTGCATTTATACCAATCAATCTTTATAACGGTGAAAGAGGGCTGAAGCTGAAATATCTGTTTTACTTCTTTTATCCAGTACATTTGCTTATATTGTGTGGGATACGGTATTGGCTTTTATCATAAAATTATAGTTTTGTGTATGTGAAGTTCGGAGTTATATAATCGGGGAGCGATGTGTTGCAGACGGACGGTCAAGGGAGGAGGTCTTGGGGCCAGGGGTACTGGGTGGAACTGCTTGCTGCTGCGTTTCTCCTTAGCTAACTGCCTGGCCGTTCACTAAGAAGCTCAGGAAAGCCTTCGCTCCTAAGTGACCGCCGGCAGTGGATCTTCGGACGCACTCCGCAGTCTGCGCAGTTCCACCCAATACCCCTGGCCCCAAGACCTCCTCCCTTGACCTGGCAGTGACTCACTTCACATTCACGGAAAACAGGCAGGGAAGGTCGAAAGTTGTACATTTTATCTTGTTTCGCACTATTGTCCGCTTTATGTTTTGGATAAACAATTAAACCCGTTTCAATGATTAATTACACTTTGTCTGGCAATATTATCTCTATATTCTATCTGACAATTCTACATCCATATTCTACGTGAAATATGTCATTCCCCTTCTGATAAACCTCCCCCTGGAACTCCCTATACCCAGATGAGAGGAATCCCGCGGCAGCGGGCTGACCGGGTTCGGGCGGGAGGAAGGCTTAAGGGCCACGGACGGTTCCGCAGGAGTGACTAGAGAGTCTTAGGCAAAACCGGGATTCTCGCTGGAGATTTTTTCGGCAGTCCAAGTCGAAAAAAAGTGAGCATGGGCAGAGAATGCACATCAAGCATTCTTTGCACATACGAACGGTGCTCCGGCGGGGATTCCGGTTTTGTCTTAGACTCTCTTCGCGACGGAGGTGTCCCCGGAACTTAAGCCTCCCTCCCGCCCAACCCAGCCAGCCCGCTGCCGCGGGATTCCTCTCACCGTCCCCCTGCCACCTTATACCTTCCGACTTAGATCACCTTGAGCCGTAGTCCAAGTAATTGCATTAAATTCCAATTTTATTCTATCTGTCTATTTTACAACTATATCCTATGTGTAAGATTTCATTCCCGTTCATATAAAACTTCCTCCTGAAACTTTCCTATACTCAGGTGAGAGGAATCCTGCGGCGGCGGGCTGACCGGGTTCGGGCGGGAGGAAGGCTTAAGGGCCACGGACGGTTCCGCAGGAGTGATTAGAGAGTCTTAGGCAAAACCGGGATTTCCGCAGGAGATTTTTTCGGCAGTCCAGGCCGAAAAAAAGTGAGCATGGGCAGAGAATGCACATCAAGCATTCTTTGCACATACGAACGGTGCTCCGGCGGGGATTCCGGTTTTGTCTTAGACTCTCTTCGCAACGGAGGTGTCCCCGGAACTTAAGCCTCCCTCCCGCCCAACCCAGCCATCCCACCGCCGCGGGATTCCTCTCACCGTCCCCCTGCCTCACCAGGAAAACACTATATCAACCCAAAGCATCTCCTGCCCCCAGTTCCAATAAGCATGTTCCCTATCCGTTTCCATCCGCATAGCGTTCCCTTTCTTTATCACATGAAACGTATCCCCCACCTGAACGGTCAGCTCTCCTTCTGTTACCAGAATATATTCCGCCGTATGCTCTCCATGGGATTCGGTCGCATATTTGCAGCCGGGATAGATCTGTATTTTATAGATTTGAAAGCTCCTCTCCTCCTCATAAGGGAAATAGACAAAAACCTTATATTGATCTTTGGACTTTTTTATGGGAGCGATCTTGTCACCCTCAACGATGTATGTATCAAAAGGCGGCGTCCCCAGTAAATCCTGGAATTTGACACGGAGTCCGCTGACAATTTTCCCCAGGACTGCCACTGTGGGATTGGACTGTCCCCGCTCAATCTGCCCCAGCATACTTTTGCTGATCCCAGTCTGAACAGAGACTGCGTCCAAACTCATATTTTTTGCCTTTCGAATCCTTTTCAGATTTGCTGCAACGTTTTTATTCAATACATCCATAGAACACATTACTCCTTTACAGACAGCAAAAAGGCGCTCTGGTAGTCTACCAAAACGCCTTCGTTTTCTCAATATGCGATTAGTCTAGCAAAAATGTGCCCAATTGTCAACCAGTCTTGCCGGATTTCTCAATTCTCTAATCATCTGCCTTTTCTGCAATCTCAGTTTTATTTTTGTAAATACTGTTGGAGGGAACCACACCTCTTACTGATGACAGAGGATAGATATTGGTATGTGAACCCACAACGGTTCCAGGATTCAGCACAGATCCGCAGCCCACTTCCACTTCATCTCCGAGCATAGCTCCGAATTTTTTTAAGCCAGTTTCAATCTTTCTGTTTGCTGCCTTTACAATCACAAGCTTTTTGTCTGATTTCACATTTGAAGTGATGGATCCAGCCCCCATATGAGACTTAAAGCCCAGGATCGAATCCCCTACATAATTATAATGGGGAACCTGTACTTTATTAAATAAGATAACATTCTTAAGCTCTGTAGAGTTTCCAACCACAGCCCCCTCACCTACCAGAGCATTTCCTCTGATAAATGCGCAGTGACGGACCTCTGCATCCTTTCCGATGATGGCCGGGCCGTTGATATATGCTGTGGGAGCTACTTTAGCACTCCTTGCAATCCAAATATTTTCTCCTTTTTTCTCGTACTCCTTCTCATCCAAAGAATTGCCCAGCGACACTATAAATTCGCTGATATGGGGAAGCACCTCCCAGGGGTAAGTATACTTCTCCAGCAGATCCTTTGCCAATGTCTGGTTCAAATCCTGGTATAACTCTTTAATTGTTAACTGCTCCATTTGTTTTCCCTTCTTTCTTTTTATTTGCCGATGACCGGCCGGGTGATGTCTTGTAATTCTGTGCCGCCTTATCAAAATACTGGCGGAGTACATACTGGTTGTTCAGCTTCAGAACCCCGTAAGTTCTGCTTTTGATGAAGTTCTCCAGCTTCACCATGTATTCTTCCGAGGTAATATCCCCTTCTGCCACATAGGTCAGCCCCTTTTCCCAGCTTGCGGTTAAGTCCGGATTCAGCAGGGAACGGATGGACGCATTCACCACATCAAATATCATCTCTCCCAGAAGTGTGGGAGTAATTACCTGCGTCTTCTTATTCAGTCCAAGGTATTTTATGGTCACTAATTTCTTCAGTATCTCTGCTCTGGTAGCACTGGTTCCGATCCCGCTGCCCTTGATCTGAGCCCTCAGTTCCTCATCCTCTATGAGCTGACCTGCATTCTCCATGGCAAGAATCATAGAACCAGAGGTATAACGCTTGGGGGGCGAGGTTTCCCCCTCCTTAATCTCAAAGCCGTCCACCGGAATTACTCCCTGCTTCTTCAGACTCTGAAGCGCTTCTAAGAAGGCTGCATCGCAGGAAGTCTCCTCCCCTTTTTCACCTGAGTCTTCTTTTTTCCTGTCAAAGGAATTCCCCGTCACTTTCAGATATCCCTCTGCGATCAGGACCTTAAAGCTGGAAAACAGCCGCTCCTTTTCCACAAGCGTCACCAGGTTCACCTTCTGGTACACTGCGGGAGGATAAAAAATACTCAGGAAACGCCTTACGATGGTCTCATATACCTTTTGGGATTTTTCCGGAAGCCGGTTTATGGCGGCAAGCCCTTGTCCGGTAGGAATTATAGCATAGTGATCCGTTATCTGCTTATCATTTACGTACCTTGTCTTAGCTATATTTTTGTAACTTCCTTTTTCAAGTATCTCAGCAGCAAAAGACTGCCCATGTATATAATTACGCAGGCCTCCAATATTTTTATGAATTTCTTTTGCCACAGCTGAGGAGAGCACTCTGGCATCTGTTCTGGGATACGTAACCAGCTTTTTTTCATACAGTTCCTGCACCACCTGAAGGGTTTCATCCGGACTGATTTTAAAAAGTCTGGCGCATTCATTCTGAAGCTCAGCCAGATTAAACAGCAGAGGCGGATTTTTATTTTCCTTCTTTTTTTCAATCTTTTCTATGACTGCCTGCAGGGGCGGATGAGCGGAAAGTATATCAGCAAGCTCCCGGGCATGTTTCTTTTCCTTAAATCCGTTTTCCTTATATAAAAGGGGGGACTGAAAATACCGGCTTCCCTCTGCCGCCCTCCATTCCCCGTCAAAGGGCTTGCCGTTAAGGTTCAGTTTTCCCAGGACCCGGTAAAAAGGGGTTTTTACAAAGTCCCGGATCTCCCTCTCTCTGCGGACCACCATCCCCAGTACGCAGGTCATCACCCGTCCCACGGAGATTGCCGTATATTTCGTATGAAGATAACCAGATACCACATTTCCGTACTTCAGGGAGAGAAGCCTGGAGAAATTGATCCCCATCAGGTAATCCTCCTTGGCTCTGAGGTAGGCAGAAGCAGATAGATTGTCGTATTCAGACAAATCCCTGGCCTCACGGATTCCCCTTACTATTTCATCCTCTGTCTGAGAGTCAATCCAGACTCTTTTGCGTTCCTTTCCCTTCACCCCGGACATCATTTCCACCAGACGGTAGATATACTCACCCTCACGCCCGGAGTCTGTGCATACATAGATGGTGGCTACGTCCTCCCGCTTTAATAGTCCGCTGACTATATCAAATTGTTTCCTTACGGAAGGGATGATTTCATATTTGAATTCCTCCGGCAAAAAAGGCAGGGTCTCTAAACTCCACCTTTTCAGCTTCGCGTCATATTTTTCCGGGTAACTCATGGTGATCAGGTGCCCTACGCACCAGGTCACAACAGCGTGTTCCGATTCCAGATACCCGTCGCCCCTTCTAAAATTCTCCTTCAGTGCCTTGGCGAATTCCTGGGCTACACTGGGTTTCTCTGCTATATAGAGTGATTTTGACATTCTGCAATTATTCCTTTGGCATATTTTCATCAGCAATTTTTGATCCAGCTTATTATACCATCCTAAGATGAATAACACAAGAAGACAAAACCGGCAGGGAAACACGCTGCTGACGCGCGCTTCGCCTGCCGGCTGCTGCTTACTGTTTTTATTTTGCTGTGATATATCCTTTTGCTTTCAGAGTTTCCGCACACAGAACAGCTCCTCCTGCGGCCCCTCTGACTGTATTATGGGATAATCCCACAAATTTAAAATCGTATACCGTGTCTTCTCTCAGACGTCCAACAGATACACCCATTCCTTTTTCATAGTCAACATCTGCCTTCACCTGGGGACGATTATCCTCTTCCAGATACTGAATAAACTGTTTTGGAGCGCTTGGCAGATCCAATTCCTGAGGTACACCTTTAAAATTCACCAGACGATCGATCAGCTCTTCCTTTGAAGGTTTTTTATTAAACTTAACAAAGACAGCAGCTGTATGGCCATTTAACACTGGCACACGGATGCACTGGCAGGTAATTACCGGAAGAGCGGCCTTCTTAATTACTCCATCCTCTACCTTGCCCCAAAGCCGCAGAGGCTCCTGCTCACTCTTTTCTTCTTCTCCCCCAATATAAGGGATAATGTTCTCTACCATCTCCGGCCAGTCTTTAAAGGTTTTTCCGGCACCGGAGATTGCCTGATAAGTAGTGGCGACTACTTCAACCGGTTCAAATTCCTTCCAGGCAGTAAGAACCGGCGCATAGCTCTGAATGGAGCAGTTTGGCTTTACAGCCACAAACCCCTTCTGGGTTCCCAGACGCTTCTTCTGAAATTCGATCACTTCAAAGTGTTCCGGATTGATCTCAGGCACTACCATTGGCACATCAGGGGTCCATCTGTGAGCGCTGTTGTTGGATACTACCGGTGTCTCCGTCTTTGCGTATGCCTCCTCGATAGCCTTAATCTCATCTTTTGACATATCCACTGCGGAGAAAACAAAATCAACGCTGGCTGCCACTTTCTCTACCTCATTCACATTCATAACCACCAGCTTCTTAACCGCTTCCGGCATAGGGGTATCCATTTTCCAGCGTCCCCCCACTGCTTCTTCATAGGTTTTGCCCGCGCTTCTTGCGCTGGCCGCTACTGTTACTACTTCAAACCAGGGATGTTCCTCCAACAGGGAGATGAATCTCTGTCCCACCATACCTGTCGCTCCTAAGATACCAACTCTCAACTTATCGCTCATAATACTTCTCTCCTCGATATTATTTCTATGTATGGTACAAAAACACGGCTACATCGTCTGTTTGTTTTTGCACCGCGTACATTTGTCTTTCCTAAACAATACTATACTATATGCAGGGAAAAATCAACACTTTTTTTAATTTTTTTCCAGATATTTTCTGTTGATCTCTATCACCTGTTTCATAGCCTCTTCCCCTGGCGCACCTATAGTCATTCTCTTTTCCACGCAGGTTTTCATGCTGATGGCATCATAAATATCTTCCTGGAAGGCTGGGCTAATCTTTCTGTATTCTTCCAGGGACATATCGTCCAGAGAGATTCCCTTTTCAATGCAGTACAGAACCAGCTGCCCTACAATTCCATGGGCATCCCGGAATGCAACCCCGTGATTCACCAGATAATCTGCGGCATCTGTTGCATTGGTAAATCCATTCCGGGCGCTGGACTCCATATTCTCTTTCTTAAACTGCATGGCAGCGAGCATGCCGTTAAACAGAGCAAGGCAACCCTTTACCGTATCAATGGCATCAAAGGTCAGCTCCTTGTCCTCCTGCATATCCTTATTGTAAGCCAGAGGGATTCCTTTCATAGTTGTGAGAAGAGACATCAGGGCTCCATAGACTCTTCCGGTTTTCCCCCGCACCAGTTCAGCAATGTCCGGGTTCTTCTTTTGGGGCATAATACTGCTGCCTGTGCTGTAGGCATCATCGATTTCTACAAATTGGTATTCGTTGGAATTCCAGATAATTATTTCTTCAGAAAAACGGCTCAGATGCATCATAATTGTGGACATTGCAGACAAAAACTCGATCAGATAGTCTCTGTCCGACACAGAGTCCATACTGTTTAAGGTAGGTCCCGCAAAGTCCAGAAGCTCAGCCGTATACTCCCGATCCAGAGGGTAGGTAGTTCCGGCAAGCGCTCCGGAACCCAGAGGACAGTAATTCATTCTCTCCAGGATATCCTGAAGACGCCCTCTGTCTCTTTTAAACATCTCAAAATAAGCACCCATGTGATGTGCCAGGGTGATCGGCTGGGCTTTCTGCAGATGGGTAAATCCCGGCATAAAGGTATCTGTATTCTCCTCCATGATATGGAGAAGCGTCCAAAGAAGTTCCTTAACCAGTCCATCCATCTCTTTTACCTCATCTCTGGTATAGAGCTTCATATCCAGAGCCACCTGGTCATTCCTGCTTCTTCCTGTATGAAGCTTTTTTCCAGGTTCCCCGATGCGTCCGATAAGAGTTGCCTCCACAAAACTGTGAATATCTTCATATTCACTTGTGATCTCCAGGGTTTTGTTTTCCACATCCCTTAGAATCCCCTCCAGTCCGTCCAGAATCTGCGTCTTTTCTTCCTCTGTGAGAATTCCCTGCTTTGCAAGCATCTTAACATGTGCCATGCTTCCCGCAATATCCTGTCTGTAAAATTTCTGATCAAACCCAATGGATGCATTAAAATTATAAACTAACTGGTCCGTTTCCTTTGTGAAACGGCCGCCCCATAACTGTGCCATCTTTTTATCCTCATTTCTTTCTTCATTTTATCTTCGCTGTCCGCTTATAATCGTGTATTAGTGTATCATCTAGCCCAAGGCATTGCAAGAATTTTGTCGGCTTATCTGCTCTCTTTTGGCCGTCTCCCGCTCTTTTTTAGAGAATGCGCAGCCGCAGTAATCCTGCCGGTAGATTCCATATTCCCTGGAAAGTTCTGTGGAACGTTTATAGCCATTTTTCTTCTTGAAATCCGAGGAAAGATAAGCGGTCCCATATTTCTCTGCCAGCGCCTCTCCAATTTCGTTTAGCTTCCCGGCATTTTTCAGAGGGCTGATACTCAACGTAGTAGTAAAGAAATCATATCCCCCTTTTTTCGCCTCCCTGGCTGCTTCCTCCAAACGCAGGGCATAACAGCGGAAGCACCGCTCTCCTCCTTCCGGGATCTGTTCATATCCTTTTACTGCATCATAGAATTCCTGTTCCCTGTATTCGCTTCCCAGAAACTCTATGGGATGTGCCGCAGGCAGGAGGCGGATAAACTCTTCCTGCTCCTTTCTCCTTTTCAGAAACTCCTCCCTGGGATAAATGTTCGGATTATAATACAGGACTGTAATCTTAAAATAGCGGGACAAATACTCCAGTACATAGCTGCTGCAGGGTGCACAGCAGCTGTGCAGAAGCAGACGCGGTACAGAACGCTCTTTTTCCAGCCTTTCGATGATTTTTTCCATTTCCTTTTGATAATTTCTGTTCATGTGTGGTTTCACCTCTTTTTCATTATAGCATCAGCACTCTTTTCTTTCAATTTCATATGATACTATATACACATCATGGAGGACGCCTATGCAAACACCTTTGTTAGAATTAAAAGATATCAGTCTTTCTTATCACAGCGAAGATGGAGAGACTTTAGCACTATCCCATATATCTTTTCAGGTTCAGCCAGGTGAATTTGTCGCCATAGTAGGCCCCAGCGGCTGCGGCAAATCCACGCTCCTGAACCTGATCTCAGGCCTTCTCACCCCTGAAGAGGGAGAGATCCTGATGAATGGAAAGAAATTAAGTGAGAATCAGATGAATATCGGCTATATGCTGCAGAAAGATCACCTGTTTGAGTGGAGAACCATATACAGCAACGTACTGTTAGGATTAGAGATTCAGAAGAAAGATACCCCTCAAAAGAGAGAGCAGATTGATTCCCTTTTGCAGACATACGGACTTGACACCTTTAAAAACTCCAAGCCTTCGCAGCTGTCAGGTGGAATGCGTCAGAGAGCAGCCCTTATCCGCACTCTGGCATTGGAACCTGACCTTCTTTTATTGGATGAACCTTTTTCTGCTTTGGATTATCAGACACGCCTTAATGTAAGCGACGATATTGGCAAGATTATAAAACATGAATCTAAGACCGCCGTATTAGTAACCCACGACATCTCGGAAGCCATCAGCATGGCCGACCGCGTTATCGTTCTGACCAAACGCCCCGCAACTGTTCAGAAGACGGTTCCTATAGAATTGGAAATTGACCAGGAAGAAAGAACCCCCATGGGTTCCAGAAATGCCCCTAATTTCAAAACGTATTTTAATCTTATCTGGCGGGAGCTGAATCACGGTGAGTAAAGAAGTGGTTAAAATGTCTACGGGGCAGAGACAATACCTGAAAAACCTGAAGCGCTCCCGTCAGCTGGTGCAGCTGGCACGGGCAGCAATCTTTGTTATCTTTGTAGCACTGTGGGAAATCAGCACGCGTCTTACATGGATAGACTCCTTTGTATTCAGCAGTCCCAGCAGGGTTATAAAAACCATGATTTCCATGGCACAGAACCACTCCCTGTTTATTCACATGGGAGTTACTCTGTGGGAGACACTGGCCAGTTTTTTCTTCGTCACAGTCTTCGGTGTGGGCATCGCCGTACTTCTGTGGTCCTCCCCCAAGGTATCGGCCATCCTTGAACCATATCTGGTAGTTTTAAACAGCCTCCCAAAATCTGCGCTGGCTCCTCTTCTTATCGTATGGCTTGGGGCAAACACTACCACAATCATTGTTGCGGGCATGTCCGTGGCAATTTTCGGAGCTATCATAAACCTCTACATCGGCTTCAAGGAGGTAGATCCGGATAAGATAAAACTTATCTATACTCTGGGAGGAAAGAAAAAAGATACTCTGCTGAAGGTTGTACTTCCGGCTTCCGTACCTGTAATTCTCGGGGTTATGAAAGTTAATATCGGCCTTTGCCTGGTAGGTGTGGTAATCGGTGAATTTATCGGCTCTAAAGAGGGGCTTGGTTATCTGATCATCTATGGCAGCCAGGTATTTAAGCTGGACTGGGTTATCATGTCAATCGTACTGTTATGCATTATGGCAATGATTTTATACTCTCTCATTAATCTGGCTGAGAAAATGTATCTGAAAAGGCTGTAGGCAAGAGACCAATAAAATGAAGAGGAAGGCACAGCATCCTTCCTCTTCATTTTATTTGACTGGCAGCCCGTTTCCTGGAATGATATTATTCCTGTCCTTTTATTGACTTTGCCTGTTTTGTTAAGATTACTGATATTACCAGACCAGCAGCCGAGAACACAAACAAAAGAATAAAGATTTTATGGAAGCCTGCTGCCACATTGCCCGCCTTAGTTGCCTCATCCAGCCATACACCGGCAACTGTAGGAACAATAAAATCAGGTATAAAAGCAATAAATGAAACGACTCCTGTGGCAACCGCCGTCATCTTCATTGGGATGCCCGCCTGACCCATAGTACTCCAATAGGTGGATTTCATTATATTTGCAATAAATGCAAGGATCATTGTGATAACAATACATACGGGCACTACTTTGCTTGTAAGCATCATTGCTGCAGTAGCTGCTATCACTGCCGTAAATAATACAAAAAAGCCTTTTCCCTTGAAGGTAAACTTATCCAGCAGCCAGCCGCCGATAAATCCGGCCAGAAATACAATAATATAGCTTCTAATAATACCAAGTGTGGAAGCCGTGGACTCAGCAACTCCAAGAACGCGTACCGTATAGGTGGTCAGATATCCATTACCCAAAGTCCAGGATACGAATGCGCAGGCTACCAGACCAATAGTAATCCACACCCCCTTGCACTTGAGAGCATCCAGCATAGTATATGATGTTTCACTATCATTCACGATGTCCTCCCCGTTCAGTTCCCCCTTTGGAAGAAAGATAAAGGCCAGAATGAGAAAGAGTACACAGATAACCATCCCCGCAAGGAGAACAAAGCGGAAACCGGAAGCAGCAGACGCTGCCGCACCCATAATGCCCAGAAAGAGAAAGCCTCCCACAGCCTGAATAATTCCCCGGGTAGCCTCGCTGCTTCCAAAAAGAGTACTCTGGCTCTCTTCATCCCCAAGAGAACGTATCCCTGTCAGGTAGGCAGACCACAAAGTGGCAATACCAAAAAATCCGTACAAAATGTGTACGATCATTAAAACTACAAAATTAGTTGTCATAGAATACACAACCGTACAGGCAGCCAGACCGGCTAATGAAATAATGATCAGATTTCTGCAGGAAAACTTCTCAGCAAAGATGCCTCCAATAGGATAACAGAGAGTACTGGTCAGAGATACCGCCGTAGCCATCAGTCCCATCTGTGTATCTGTGAGATTTAGCGCAGCAGTCATCTGATCATAAAATGTAAACCGAAGATATGGAATCTGATAAGCGAGCGCAACGGTTGCACTCAATATAATAAAAATCATTAACTTTTTAAAACCCATTTTTCTCATAAGCTTCTCCGTTCCACCGTCCGATTGACGGTACAATTAGTAATAGGGCAGTCTGTCCCCTTTTGTAAACCATACCGGCTGACTAATTCAGAATTCTGCCGGATACTTTGACAGGAAAAGGAATATTGAAATTCTTCAGAAAAGCAACTTTTTCATAAGCCTCCTCAAAAGTCATGGGCTTCAAATCGCTCATTGTATATCCCCGCCCGAGATATTCATAGGTAGACTCTCCAAGGCGGTGGTACGGCAGGAATTCCAGTTCTTCACAGGAAGCAAGCGCTTTGCAGTATTCTGCTGTCTCTGATATATTCTCTGGATTATCATTTATATTCCATATCAGCGGAACACGGATATGAAGCGCACCCGGCCTGCTGAATTTGGATGCCTTCTTTATATTTTCTAAAATCAAATGATTATCCACACCTGTATACTGTTTATGTATTTTACCATCCATTATCTTAATATCAGCGTAAAACTCATCCAGGTATGGCAGCAGCATTGCAATCCGACTGTAATCCCCATACATATCCAGTTCGGCCATAGTATGAATTCCCGCATCTTTACATAAAGATAAAAGGTCCCTTGCAAATTCCGCCTGACAAAGCACATCTCCGCCACTTAAGGTGACACCACCACCGGAGTGATAGTAATATACTTCATCCCGCAAAATGATTTTCATCACCTGTTCCACAGTCATAACCTGGCCGTAAACACCAGCCGCATTTGACGGACAGACCTTTGCACAAATAAGACACTTCGTACACTTGTTATCATCTCTCTTGATTCGGTTTGCACTTTCGTCCAGAGACAAAGCCTTCTGCGGGCAGCTGCTCACGCATTTGCCGCAGCCTCGGCATTTAGCCTGCCGATAGTAAAGTTCCTGTTCCATTTTCTGAGATTCCGGAGTTGAACACCACCTGCATCTGAGGGGACATCCTTTAAAAAACACCACTGTCCGCAGACCTTTTCCATCATTCGGTGATAGTTTCTCGATTCTCAGAATTTGAGCTTCTCTGCTCATACAAATAACCCTTTCCTATTTATTCTCTACTATGTTTACACATTCACTCCGGCATGTGCCGTCCGCGAAATAATATCATCCTGTACCTCTTTTCCCAGTTCCACAAAGTAGGCAGTATAGCCGGCCACCCGGATTAATAATCCTTTATGTTTTTCAGGATTCTTTTGTGCATCTATGAGTATATCCCTATCAATCACATTAAACTGCACATGGAAAACTCCAAGCGAGCACATACTCTTCAGAAAAGCCATTAAGGACTGGGTAGAATTTTCACTCTGATTAAACGCAGGATCCAGCTTCAGATTCAGTAGAGTTCCCTGGCTGAACCTTCCATGGGGAATAAAAGAAACAGATTTCATTACGGCTCCCATCCCCTCTATGTCCGTTCCCGCATTCGGGCTGACCCCGTCGGCCAGGGGAACATATGCCTTTCTCCCTGACGGAAGAGCACCGACCTCCAGGCCAAAAGGCGTATTTCCTGATACCGGAAGAATCCCTGCCGTCATGTGGCCGTACTTACTGTCAAAGGATTCAATTAAGTCAGCAATAAAGCTAAACAATTCAGCGGTTAATTGATTTACATCCTCATCGTCATTTCCGTATTTCGGACATTCCAGGCACAATTTTTCTATCTCCTCAAAGCCAGTAAAATTATGCTCCAAAGCTTCCAAAAGTTTCTCCATACTTAGCATCCTTTTATCATAAACAAGATACTTCACTGCATAGACGCTGTTAATCAGGTCCGCTACCCCAATGGCATCCAGACCGTTGCCTACATTGTATTTCGGCCCGCCCCAGGCATAGTCTTTTGCTTTTGTAATACAATCCTCAAATGACAAAGACAGGGCAGGACATACTCGTTCCAGACAAATATCATCATTTACATGGTTTCCCGCAACCATTGCCCGTATGATGTAAGTAATCTGCTCTTTTACCGCTTTAAAAAAATCTTCAAACGACTTAAAATCACATGGATTCCCTGTTCTTGCCCCGGCGGGAATGCCGTACTTTCTGCTGCGGCCATCATTCAGAGCAAATTCTACAACAGAACCTAAATTGTAGTCCGCATATGACGTATAGCAATGCATCTTTCCTGCAAGATTGGTTTCCACACAGCCGCAAGGATTCCAATTATATGCCTCCTTCAAAGGAATTCCCTTGTTCATCAGCATCTGAATGCCAACCTCATCACAGTGAAATGCCGGAAATCCCGTACCCAGTTTTATCAATTCCGCCACCTTTTTCAAAAATGCATTGGGATTGCGTACCATATGATACCGCACAGACAAGGACGGCTGATAAAGCTGTACGTCCATGGTAGCCTGGAGAATCATATAAGAGAGTTCGTTGACAGCATCCATTCCATTTTCATCCACACCGCCTACACAGATATTCTGGAACATAGGATAGCCTGCAGAGTATTGGGCTGTCTTTTCATCCTGAAAGAGGCATGGCTCACTGAACTTGACCCACAGGCAGTCGAGCAGTTCCTGAGCCTCCTGAGGTGTAATTCTCCCTGCTTCCAGATCTGCTTTGTAAAAGGGATAGAGATATTGGTCCATTCTTCCCGGATTATAGCTTGCCGCATTCTGTTCCATGAAAATACAGGTGTGATATATATAGAAGGATTGGAGTGCCTCTCTGAATGTCTCCGCAGGTTTTTCAGGAACTCTGCTGCAGATCTCCGCGATAGACAGTAATTCTTCTTTTCTCGTCTTAACGGTCTCGTTTTCTGCCATCCTTGATGCTTCTGCCGAATAACGCCTTGCCAGCTGAATTACCCCGTCAGCACTGAGAGAAAGAGCACGGAGATATACCATCTTTTCATAATGGCCCGGTTTCGTGATATCCAAAGCTGCTCTCGTCTCTTCAATCCGTCTTTTTATCCCTTCTATCCCCTCTTTTATAATCATTTCGTATCCCGCAGTTGTCTCCCCCCAGCCGCGGACAGCTTTGCGGTTAATATACAGGACCCCGCAGTCACGAAGAATTCTGGTATCTTCTGGTATCTGACAGAGCCATTTTTCGTAGGTAGACCTTCCCTTCCAGTAAGGGCGGATCTCATCCACAAAATGCTCTCTATCCTCATCCCTCAGATAAAAAGGATCGTATTTCCTAGTGCTTATGGTGTCCAGCTCATCATCCAGTACAGACCAGCAGGTATCAGGGCACAGCAGGCCACCACGCTGCTTGCTTCCTGAATTGCCCACAATCAATTCATCATCCCATATTTTTACTGTCTTTTCCAGACACTGCTTTCGAAAGGCATATGCCTTTTGAACTACTAAGGGTTCCCCCTCTGACTCCCGGAACCCCCGGGTCAGAATCAGTGCATTTTCAAGATCCATTTCCGGACGAGTATTTAAGACCCTGTTTTTGAGCCTCATAATACGGTTCATGTTTACTTTGTCTTTCACAATAGTTACCTCCCATATGTATTCCTAAATGAAACGGTTTCCGGCCGAATACTTATTGTTATAATAACTATAACATTTTACATATGTTTTAACAAGAGGAAAATTATCATTTAAGAAATATTTCTTATATAATATACTTATTAATGACAAAAACTATGTCTATAGGGGTTTCATTCCGATATGCGCTAGTTTTCAGGTGATATTTAAACAAACTTTATTATAAAAAAATGATAATTTATCCCAGTTTCGACTATACAGCCTAAAAACACAAGATAAATTATCATTTAAGATAAACAAAATATTCCCAACTTATGAAATCATCCCGGCAACAGCAAAATTATTTTACCGGATATGTTGTCCTTTATTTGGAGATTTCGATCCAGTAGCTGATGCATTCTTCAGATGAACGGTTTGTTATCGTATGCTTTGTATTTGCGCGTATCATAATACAGTCTCCTTCTGAAAGTTCATAGTTCCCATCATCCATTTCCAGCCCCAGCTTCCCTTTGGCTACTATTCCGAATTCGTCGTAGCTATGGACATTATAAGACTGTTCCCGCATACCGCTCACCAGCGTCAGGACATTCACTTTAAAATGCGGACTATCCTCAAATACCGACTCAAAATCAAGAGCATTCACAATCCCGTAAATAGGAAGGCGCTCCTCTTTCCGTAAAATATAGCTCTTTTCTTTGTTAGTACTGCTTATTTTCTCTGTCTCTGTCTCATCAATCATTAATTCATTAGCTGTGATATCCAGAACAAAACACAATTTTTGTATATTTTTTACCGATGGATTTACAGCCCCCCGCTCAATTTTACTAATATATCCGGTAGATATCCCCGACCGTTCCGATAACTGCTGAAGCGTCAGCATCTTTTCTTTACGCAGGCTTTTTAACTTTTTACCCAATAATTTGAAATCTGTCATATTTATTTCCTCATTCTTAAGATAATTTCTAACAGTGCCGCCGTTCTATGGGCGGGTATACCACCTTAACCATATGATAAAGTATAACATAAGGCAGAGAGAATGATAAGTAATTTTCTCGATTTGTCCGGATTTTCTTCTCTTTATGTCAGCAGAATACGAGAAAAGAATCTCCCGGAGGTCTGTATGAACAATCCTCCGGGAGATTCTTACTCTAAATTATACCTAGCCAAAAAACATACTCCTGCTAATATATTTCCATAAACTTCTGCAGCTCTGCATCAATATCGTTAGGCAGAGTAGGTTCTCCGTAATTTTCCAATATTTCTTTCCATTTTTTATTGGCCCGCTCTTCAACAGAAAGACCGCCTCTGCTCTTCCACTGATCATACACCCACCGGTCACCGATTGTCGGCATGTAGAATTCATCCCGGAAGTTTTCCAGTGTATGATCATGTACAAGAAAAGTGCCTTTAGGTCCGATCTCTTCTATCACATCGTATGCAAGTGTTTCTTCGTTGACAGCCACCCCTTTATTGATTCGTTTCATATAGCCAATAATCTCATTATCAATTACCAACTTTTCCAAAGAGGTACAGTTATAGCCTTCTATAATTCCTACACCGTGGAGAATAAAATTTCCGCCTGCCATCTGACCCATCGTAAGAGTCACTGCCGATTCATAACCTGCCTGTGCATCCACCAATTTAGAATCAGAAAGTGCACCGCTGATTCTGCATGGAATCTGATAATATTTTGCCAGCTGTCCCACAACCAGGGAAACCAGGGCGTGCTCCGGGGAACCAATGGATAATACCCCGCTGGACATCTCCGCGTTCGATCCGGCACCCGAGTAGACAATAGGAGTCCCCGGGCTAATAAGCTGAGCCAGGACAATCCCCGCCAGAACCTCTGCATTCTGAACCGAAACCAAGCCGGCCAGAGTAGTTGGAGCTGTCATTCCTGCGATCGCAAGAGAATTAATCAATTGGGGCTGACGTGCCTCTGCATAAGCCATCAGAGCTCCCAACATGCTGTCATCATAGGCAAGGGGAGTCAGTGTGCAGGGAATAGAGGCCATAATTGGCTTTTCTTTTATTGCTTCCATACCGCCAAATGCAAGAGAGGCCATTTCAATACCCCTTTTCGCATTTTCATACCCCAGAGAGCTCCCCATAAAAGGCTTCTCACTGTACTTTAATGTATTATAAAGCATAACATCGGGACGCCTTGCCACCTCAACATCCCCCGGTTCGCAGGGAATCTGGCTCTGGATATCAACATTTTTCAGCCGATCGCAGATTTTAATAATTTCAATAAAATCTGCCAGCGTTCCCGGGCGTCTGCCTCTGTCCATATCTGTAACAAACGGAGGACAGTTTGGACCGGCATACACAGAATCTTCCGTGTTAAGTGTCACATTGTATTTCGGATTACGGGCATACATAGTGAAGGATGACGGAACATTTTTCAATTCCTTCTCAACCATCTTTTGCGGAAACCGTACTCGTTCGCCATCAAGTATAGCACCGCCCTTTTCCAGAATATCTCTCGCAGGCCTATACGTCATAACCACTCCGATATTTTCCATAATGCGAAGTGTATTTTCATGGATCTGTTCAATTTCATTTTGTGATAAAACCTGATATCTCTGCATAAGTTTTTCTCCCTTTTCATTTTATTTGATACTTACAGCTGCCCCAGCTCTCTGCAGCGGTCAACACAGGCCTTTATGCCCTCTTTCAGGCAGGTATCAAAGCCAAATTCATCCATTTTATCAAGAGCAGCGAGAGTCGTCCCCCCCGGAAGGCGCAGCTTATTTTCCAGCGTCTCTGCGTTCATTCCTGAATTCAGGAGCATCTCAGCACTGCCCTTCATCGTCTGAGCGAACAGCCGCAGCGCAGTCTTTTCATCAAAACCCATATGTACCGCCTCTTCTACTGCTACCCGGGCCATATGATAAAAATAAGCCGGAGCCGAACCATTTATGGGAACAACTTCACACATAAGAGACTCTGGTATCTCCTCAACGATACCGCAGCTTGACAGGAAACGATTTACCTCTTCAAAATCCCCATCCGATACCGCAGGTGCTCGAGAAACCGCAAAAGCTCCCATACCTGCCTGGGCTGTCAGGGTAGGCATGCACCTTACAACCTTACACTTATCTCCCAACCTCTCGCGATACCACTCCGTGCTCATACCCGCCACAACAGAAAGCAGCACGGTTTCAGAGGACAAAGCCTCCTTCACCTCTTGTATAATAGAACTAATCACCTGAGGCGTCACAGCAACCAAAACAATAGGAGCACCTTTTACCAATTCCCCAATAGACTCAAAAGCAGTATAGCCTCTCTCTTTGAATTCTTCCCGTACGACTGACGAAATATCAAAGATAGCCATCTCGTCCGTTCTGTAAACACCGCTTTTTTCCACACCTGAAAGAATCGCCTTTACGATATTCCCGGCCCCAATACATCTAACTGTTGTGCTCATTATATGAACCCATCCTTTCTCCTGCGCTTCATGCGCAATTAAATTTTCGAGTTGAGGACATTAGCCAATTCATTGTATCTGTCCCCCTTTATCTATAGTATATAGCAAGCTTTTTATCCCGTCAAGATAATTTATGATAATTTTCTTTTATAGGATAATTTCGAGATAATTTCACACAAAAACAAAAGCAAAGGCTCTAACTACTGTCTGTAGACTGCCTTTGCTTCTGATCAAGCTTATATTTTTTTTCATATACCGGGGGCCTTCACAGAACAGGGAACCCCGCACATACACTTTCCGCAGGCATCTCCCGCCCCAATGGCATATTGCGGCACGATCTTTCCGTATATCTGCTCATTGCATTTTTTCCTTTCATAACTTATATCCTTGCCCTCTCTTTCAAATGCAAGGTTCACACACCGCTCTACACACCTGCCGCAGCTTCCATTTCGTTTATAGAGACAGTACTCTCTGTCCGGTCTCTTCGTAGGAGTAAGGCTCAGGTCTGTGACGACACTGCCCAGCCTGCCGCAGCAGCCGTTTTTAGTGATAAGTACATGGTGGATCCCAAATGTGCCGATTCCAGCTATGTAGGCAGCGCTTTTATGAGACCAGTCACTGATAAGCTTCTCTTCATCATAATGATACGTGGGAGGAAGCAGAGATGCATGGTATCCCGCAGCTTCCATCTTTGTACAGAGAAACTGATTGAGATCCAGCAGAAGCTGATTGGTTTCTATGTTGGCGTAGTCCCACTCTCTGGAACTTTCCTCATCCGGGATATTGCTGTTGATAACTTCCGCTGAAAAAGGTATAAAGTAAGCTATAACTGACCTCGCACCCGGCAGTATATCCGAGGGAAGTGCATGATTGGGTCCGATAGTTTCCTTCAGCTTCCGAAACAAAGGATCCCCTGCGTCTGCGATGCCTGTTATGGGCGTTCTCCAACCGGTCATAGTAGAATTATTTTCTTGGTAAGTGCTTACAAATGCTGCAACCATATCTTTTATCTCTTCATATACCATAAAATCCCCTTTCTTTTCCTATGCCCCGCACTTTTCTTGTTGATATCATAGTATCATAAAGAAAAGACCCTCTCAACCCAGAGTGTGTTTGTCCCAAGATCATTCGTACAGAGCTTCTCCTGAATCCCTTATGAACCATGAATATATTTAGGAGATAAGAAGATGTGTCAGAGTAAAAAAGAAAAAATGATATTTGGCCCTATGCAATCCAATATAAATAGCAGCATTTGCATGGTCAGATCCGCTGCTCAATAACAGATTGATAGATCTCCAGATCGCAATCTTTGTATACATTAAAGATAACCTTTTCTATTTCCGCATGCTCTTCCAGATACGCCGCTGTTGTTTTCACAGCGATCTCTGCCGCTCTTTCATTGGGAAAATGAAATTCTCCTGTGGAAATACAGCAGAACGCAAGGCTTTTTATGTTGTGTGCAGAAGCACACTTCAAACATGACTGATAACAATTTCTCAGTTCCTGCTCCAGGGAGCGGCTGAGACTCCCGTGCACAACAGGACCCACCGTATGGATCACGTAGTTTGCAGGCAGGTTGTAAGCCAGCGTTATCTCTGCGCCGCCGGTGGGTTCCTCATAATCCGCCCCGTACAGCTTCCGTTTCTTCTCCATAAGTTCAAAGCACTCCTGTCTCAGCTGTACTCCTGCCGCGGAGTGAATGGCATTGTCAATGCATCTGTGGCAGGGCACAAAGCATCCCAGCATACCGGAGTTTGCCGCATTGACAACAGCATCTGCGGCGAGCCTGGTAATATCTCCCTGCCACACAGAAATCCTCTCTGCAAGCCTGCCAAAGACTCCATATTGTTCCTTCACGGATGGAATTTGTTCCGGGGTTACGATTCCCTTCTCCCTGGCTTCTTCCCGAAGGAAGTCGTCCTGAAGCTGCAGAAGCTTCTCCGGAAGGGGTCCGGGCATCCGGAGATTCATAAGGGCGCGCAGAGCGTTTCTCCTCTCCTCTTTCTCCACTTTCAAATTTTTGTAATCCAAAGAGTCCTCACAGAATCCTCTCAGCAATCTGTCCAATCTCTCATCCTGATCCATTACCTGCTCCTTTCTCAGGCTTTGTTCCGGTATACACCTGCATGTTCCAGGCCAAAGCACGCTCAAGAACCTCTCCGATGTCCCTGTCAATACACAGAGACCTGCCGCCTATATCTTTCGGGGCAAACGCCTCTCTGTTATTGACACAGATATAAAAAGCCCCGGGCTCCTGTTGAGTCATCTGCCAAAACGGATATTTTATAATCCCCGGCGTATTATACCCCGTACCCAGCTCCAGAAACAGAAGCCGCCGGTTCTGATGCCGCTGCAGAAACAATGCATATCTCTCCGCAGCGAGATGCCACCCCTGATCTTCAACAAAGGTCTGATCCGCACGGAGATTCATACTCATAGGCCTGCCGCACACCGGACAGCGCGGAATCAGTTCCGTGGGTACCAGCATATCTTTCTGCTGCTCAAACATCCGGCGGATGGTTTCTTCATTATCGTAGGTTTTTCTGTGGCAGGGCTTGCTGCACTGGAACAGTCCGTAATCCCCCTGTGTATAGAAAAGCCTCTGCCTCTCAAAACCGGCGGTTTGAAACTGGTGGTCAACATTTGTAGTGAGCACAAAGTACTCTTTATCTCTCAGCAATTCCAAAAGTTTCTGATAGACAGGCTTAGGAGCATCCATATAACGGTTAATCCAAACATACCGGCTCCAGTAGGCCCAGTATTCCTCCAGCGTATCGTAAGGGTAAAACCCTCCGGAGTACATATCATCGAAGTGGTATTTTTCTGCAAAGTCCCAAAAATATTGGCGGAAGCGCTCTCCCCTGTAGGAAAAGCCGGCAGAGGCAGAAAGACCAGCCCCTGCTCCTACAATGACAGCCTCTGCCTGCTTCATCTTTTCACACAGTTCTGCAATGGCATCCACTGTAATCACCTCTAGAATTCATAAGGAGGATTGCCGGAAAAATCGGCAATCACGCCGTGGGGATGGTCCAGATAAAATACGGTAAAAATCGGATTATCAGCAGTATTATACTGCCCTTTCACAATAGGATTTTCCATGCAGCCTTCCTTCACTTCCATATTATCTTCAAATACAGCGGTTCCGTGCAGACGAAGCCAGGCATAGGATGCGTCGGATATACTAATCTCCACTTCCGGGTTTTCCTGCATATCCTTATAAACCTCTTTCTGGTTATTCGTGCAGAACCAAAGCTTACCGTCTTTTTCAAAGCTGAACATAAACGGACGGCATTTTGCTTTCCCGTCTCTGCCCACGGTTGCCAGATACTGTACCGGATTCGCCTGTAAAAATTCTACTACTTTCCTCATTTCCTCTGCTTCCTTTCTTATTTACATACCGGGACACGCCTGAAAAGCTGCCCCGCAGATATTTTGAGTTTCCTACAACAGCTGCTGTTTATACAAGTATCATAAAGCCTTCAGTATCTTTTGAAAAGTACGCACTTTGAAGTGGGATAGGCACTTATAAGAGACATAGTATATAAAAGATACCATGTACCTGTCAGCGCAAAAATGCAAAAAGGCATTCTGGAGCAAATATCTCTTTAAGATTCGTGATAGAATACAGTTCAGGAGGTAACGATTATGTACGCATGGGAATCTATTCAAATTGCTGTAGATTATATTGAGGCACATTGTGGGGAGGAAATACGCATAGAGGATCTGGCATCCGCCTGTCATCTGTCTAAATTTTATTTTCAGCGGCTGTTTCAGCGGCTGACAGGAAAAAGCGTTATGGAGTATATCCGATTGCGGCGTCTGGCCAGATCGGTCAGAGTGCTGAGAGAAGAAACAAAAAAAAGTATCCTGGAGGTGGCAGTGGCATGCGGATTTCAGAGTCACAGCTCATTCTCCTCAGTTTTTAAGGAAGTGTATGGGATTACACCGGATGCTTACCGCAAAAGTGAGGTGCATCTGGACGTTTACCCTAAGCCGGATCTTTCTTTGAACCATACAATGGCAGATATTCAGGAACCTCTTGTTACGGATCAGATGGTTTTGGAGATCTCCCGGCGCCTGGTAGAGCAGGATATAGTATTCACCGGACAAAGCAAACTTGCCAAAGCAGAGGAACTCGGCCAGCCGAAAGTGAATATGCTCGCAGATCTGTGGGATACCGTGGCACGGGATCTCCCTGCTAATGCGATCGGGGCAGACATTTTAACCCTTTCCGATCGCCCGGGGTATTTTAACTACTTTGTAGGTATTGAGGATATCTGGGGCACAGGAGGCAGCGAGACCCGCACGATGCCGGCAGGCACATATATTGTATGCCGGTATACTGCGGAGACTTTCGAGCTGTTGGTAGACGAAGCTCTGTATAAGGCCAGCAGATATCTGTATGACGTATGGCTGCCCGCCCACAGCCTCATTCCTGAAAATATACTAATCCAAAAGTATTTCCGCCCATTTGAGAAAGACTGCTGCATTGAACTGTGGGCAAAGGTGAAAGATCTATAAAAGATCTATAGCAGAAAGGCCGGTTGCGCAGGCTATATTGCGCAACCGGCTTATTACAAATTCAAAGAACTCACTCCGAGCGTGCAAAATTCACCAGCGGCAGAATGAAGGTTTCATCGGAATGGTCGAAGGATGTCCCCAGAGCCCGGGCCATGAACAGATCCTGCTCTGTCTTATTTTCCTTTTTCAGCACTGACTTTTTGACCATTTTCAGCATCATCCTTTTTACAACCCCCAGCTGTTCCTGGCGGAATCCGCCCTCCAGATAAAAAAACGGAGTGTTCCCCAGTTTATTCTGCTCTTTTATCTCACGTATCAGCACGTCACTTTTCGGGGAAACCCCCACAGCAAACACAATAAAATCACACGGCATCACTTTTCTTATCTTCTCAAGCCCCATAATCATATTTCCCATAATCCAACCGCCGAAGATTACACCTTCATATTTTTTTAACTCTTGGGGAGAAATATGTTTTAACGGCTTAGCTTCACACCCCAGAGCAGCCCCTATCCATTCAGCATACTGCCTGGTAAACCCTGTCTCACTTTGATATACCACGATTCTGTTCATTCACGCATCTCCTTTAAATTACTGTCCAGCTTCATCATAGTTTTCACTGTCACCTTGAGTTCCTCCGAGTCTATGCCGCTGAACAGCTGCTCCATAAATTCCCGGCTTGGCTCAGCATATTTTTGGTCGAAGGCAATTCCTTTTTCAGAGATCATAACCCTCTGCTTTCTGCGATCCTCTGAATCGTGGAAAAGTTTGATATATCCTCCCTTTTCCAGTTTCAAAAGCATTTGCTTTACATTTTGATGTGAAGTGCCTATGGCTCCTGATAATTCACTAATAGCAGGCGGTTTGTCAAACAGTTTAATGCAGATCAGAAGAAAACATTGCTTCCAGCTGATTTCTTTAAAAAAACTATCTCCCTTTGTCTGCAGTCTATTGACAAATTCGTTCAGAAGTCCAACCAGAAAGTGCATGGAATCCATCCCGTCAAAATTCATAGTATTTAACATCCTTTATCCTCCAACACTCTGTAATATATTACCTATATAGGTAATATATTATCTTTTTATCGTTTTGTCAACCCTTTCCCCAAAGACAGCAGAAAGCCGGAAGACGATTTCTCCCGGCTCTTTTACAAAGCATATTGCTATCTCTTTTCTTCTTTTTCTGCCGACACCAAAAGCATCATGGGCCTTCGCATCTCATCTGCCATCCCCGGAAGTTCCAGCATATCTTCCGGGGGCATGGGCTCAACTATATGGCGGATGGTAAATCCGCAGTCCAGAAGGGTATTAAGGTAAGCAGTCAGTGTTCTGTGGTACTTGGTCACATGTTCTCCGAGAAAAACTGCATCCCTCTTTCCTTCGTAGTAATAGTTGTCAACCGGAAAGTGAAGAATCTCTCCATTGCCATCGTAGTACCAATCCTGGGTTCCATACGCCGTAAAGACGGGATGTTCCACTGAGAAGACTAAGCTGCCGCCCGGCGCAAGCCATTTCCATATATTTTCAGCAATTTCCTTAAAAGCTTCTATATAGTGAAAAGCAAGTGAACTAATCACTACATCAAAGCTGCTCTCTGTCAGCCTCAGTTCTTCCATCGGGCACTGCAGGTAGTCAATATCCAAATGTCCGGATTTTTCACGGGCCACCTCCAGCATCTTCTCCGAAATGTCTGTCCCCAGAACGTATCCCGCCCCGCAGGAAGACGCATAGATACAGTGCCATCCATATCCGCAGCCAAGGTCGAGCACTCTCTTCCCCCGCAAATCAGGAATCAGTTTTTTTAATTCCCGCCACTCTCCGGCTCCGTCCAGCCCCTGTACGGATCGATGCATTTTGCTGTACTTCTCAAAAAAGACCTTCTGGTCATATTTATTCTCTTTCATTCCAAAACCGCTCCTCTTCCGCCCGAAGTTACACTTTTTGCATATCTCTGCAGATATCCCCTCTTTAACTCTCTCTGTTTGGGTCTCCAGGCTGCTTTTCTTCTCTGAAGTTCTTCCTCTGTCACCAGCAGTTCTATCCGGTGCCCCGGAATATCTATCTCGATCAGGTCCCCCTCCTCAACCAGTGCAATGGCTCCTCCGGCTGCCGCCTCCGGGGAGACATGCCCGATAGCTGCCCCTCTGGTGGCTCCGGAAAATCTGCCGTCCGTAATCAACGCTACGCTGTCCCCCAGCCCGCTCCCCATAATAGCAGATGTGGGATTCAGCATTTCCCGCATACCCGGACCTCCCTTAGGACCTTCAAAACGTATTACTACGATATCTCCCTCTTTCATTGCCCCATTGTATATAGCTTCCAGCGCCTCCTCTTCCCTGTCATAGACTCTGGCCGGCCCTGTATGATGCATCATATTTTCTGCTACCGCTGATCGCTTCACCACACATCCTTCCGGAGCAAGATTTCCTTTCAGAACTGCAATCCCTCCCTGCCTGCTGTATGGCTTCTCAACACTTCGAATGATATCATAGTCTTGAACTACATGTCCCTGTATATTTTCACCTAAAGTTTTTCCGTTGCAGAACAGTGATTCCTCATGCAGCAGCTGCAGCTTATGAATCTCGTTCATCACCGCATAAATCCCTCCTGCTTCGTACAGGTCCTCTATATAATGTTCTCCTGCCGGTGCCAGATGGCAGAGATTAGGTGTTTTTTCCGAGATCTCATTGACCACATCCAAATCCAGAGACACATTGCATTCATAGGCAATGGCCGGAAGATGCAGTACACTGTTCGTGGAACATCCCAGTGCCATATCAATGGTCAGAGCATTGCAGAACGCTTCCCGGGTCATAATGTCTCTTGGGATTCTGTTATTTCTCACCATCTCCATAATCTGCATTCCTGTCTCCTTTGCCAGCCTCAGGCGCTCCGAGAATACAGCAGGCACCGTCCCATTCCCCTGCAGTGCCATGCCAAGAACCTCGGTAAGACAGTTCATGCTGTTGGCTGTAAACATACCGGAACAGGAACCACAGGTTGGACATGCAGCATGTTCGTAACCGCTCAGTGTATCCCGGTCAATCTTTCCGGTTTTAAACTGACTCACCGCCTCTGATACCGTAGAATAGCTAATCCTCCCCTTCCTCATCCTGCCTGCCAGCATAGGCCCTCCGCTTACAAAAACTGCAGGAATGTTTATCCTGGCTGCAGCCATAAGAAGTCCAGGTACATTTTTATCACAGTTAGGGACCATAACCAGCCCGTCAAACGGATGAGCAGCAGCCATTGCCTCTGTAGAGTCCGCGATCAGTTCCCTGGTGACAAGGGAATATTTCATACCCTCATGCCCCATGGCAATTCCGTCACAAACTGCAATAGCAGGAAATACAAAAGGTATCCCTCCAGCCTGCAGCACTCCCTGCCGGACTGCCTCTACAATTTTATCAATGTTCATGTGGCCGGGAACTATCTCATTGTAGGAGCTTACGATACCTATCAAAGGTTTACCCAGCTCCTTATCGGTAAGCCCCAGCGCATGCAGCAGTGCCCTCTGAGGCGCAGCGTTAATCCCCTGTGTAATTCTGTCACTTCTCATCCTAATTTCCTCCCTGCTCTCTGTTATTTGTTTATTTTATTATACGTTGTGTGTTGTCTGCTGTCAACGATATTGTCTGTTTTCTCTTTTCTGGAACCTCCCTAATCATCAGGTGAGAGAAAACCTGTACCGAGGGGGGTTGGCTTTAGGAGCTGAGAGGGAGAAAAAGACGCCGCCCGCAAGCCAACTTTCGCCTGCACTGCAACGTCTCATTTCTATTTTTCCAACCCCAGCTGCTCAATGGCATGCATAATATGAATCTTCATCGCATACCGGGCACCCTCTGCGTTCCTGTTTTTGATGAAGTTCATAAGCATTCTGTGATCAGAAATTGTATCCTCCACAGCCTCTTTTTTTGTCTCCGAAAGCACCACCCCTTTATCAATGGCCTTGTAAATAATCGGCATTAGCCGGTTCATGAATTCATTGTGTGATGCTCTTGCAATTGCTTTGTGGAATTCCTGCTCCACTTCTGTCCTGTCTTTTCCCTCCTGGATATAGCGCTCTATTTTTTCACCCATCGAAAGAATATTCTTCAATTCAGACTCTGTAGAACGCTTTGCGGCATAATATGCAGCTTCTGGTTCGAAAATCAGCCGCATCTCATACAGATCCTCAGCATCAACCTTTGCCACTGTCAGATTTGACAGATTCTCCATAGAAGGATCCGTGAAATCTTCCCGCACAAAGGTGCCCTTTCCTCTTTTTATCTCTACCACATTTCCTGCGGCAAGGATACGGATAGCCTCTCTTAGGGTTGTCCGGCTGATATTTAATTCCATGGAAAGCTCATTTTCATTGGGCAATTTATCCCCGGGACGGAATTTTTTATCTATTACAATCATTGATAAGAGAGTATCCGCAATACTGTCTGATAGTCTTTTTCCCCTGTCCATCTCTGCCTCCGGTGTTCTCTGGTTTTGTTAAGTATAACACGTTGGCACAAAGATTTCATCTGTTCCTCCCGGTCTTTTCTCATTTTCCTTCGATTCTTCTATGCTTTTTTAACATTTCTTCTACATTAGAAAGATCACAAAGCTCTGTCTCCATAACAATATCCTTTTCATAGTTCTGGCCGTCCATAATCTCCTTCGCCACAGCTACTGCCTCATATCCCAGTTCATAAGCCATAACGTCTATCGTCACCTGGATCTTCCCCTCCTTCAGAGCTTCCAGCGCAAATACCGCACAGTTCATCCCGCTGATATAGATTTCCCCCTTTTTCCCTGCTGTCTCCACTGCTTCCGATGCACCCACAGCCATGTCATCATTGCAGGCAATAATTCCTTTTATATCCGGGTGAGCCTGAAGGAGATTCTGCGTTACCACAAAGGCTTCATTGCGGATCCAGTTTGCCGTCTGAGACGCCGCAAGCTGAATCCCGGGAAATTCTTTTATGGCAGCTTTTGCCCCCTCTGTCTTATCCTGAGCGTTCTGCTGCCCGGCAGGGCCTTCCAGAATTATTACTTCTCCCTCCTGAATCATTTCACATAGTTTTTTTGCCACTGTATATTCAGCGTCAAAGTCCTGGATTCTGATAAAGCTGGCAACCTGTACATCCCCTGTGATCGGGGTAGCATAGTTAATCACAGGAATTCCCGCATCGTTCGCCAATTCGATTCCAGGCAGTATTCCCTTTGAGTCTGCGGGACTGATGCAGATTACATCATACTGGCTTCCCACAGCCTCCTCCAAAAGCTGCAGCTGCAGCTCATTGCTGTCCGCTTTTACAGGAGCCATAATATCAACATCCACCCCCAGCTCTCTGGACGCGTCCTCTGCACCGCTTTTTACTGCATACCAGTATGAGGTTGTCAGCCCTTTTAAGATCACAGCAGCTCTCTGCGGCCTTTGCGCCTCCTCACCGCTCCCTGCAATACCTTTTATTATCAGCACCACTGCCAGCACACAGCAGATTCCCCAGGAAAGACTGCGTTTCATAGGCTCCCCTCCCTTTTTATCCAGTTTTGCTTCTCCCGATATTCCAGGATAAGCCTGCTGAACTTATCCATAAATATAGAACATATAATTACTAGGCCGATCACCAGCTGCTGCCAGAGAGACGAGATTCCCAGAAGATTAATGCCATTTGTCAGGAAACTGAGAATCAGCACGCCCAGCAGAGTATGGTTTAAGTCTGCTTTTCCGCCGCTCATGGAAGCTCCTCCAATCAGAACTGCAGCAATCAGCTTTATGTTCCACCCCTCCGCTATGGTTGGATCAACCGCGTCCAGCTGGCCAATATACAAAAGTCCTGTTACCGCCGCCAGAAATCCATTCATAATATAGGCACAGATCATTGTCCTGTCGGCCATCACACCGCTGAATCTGGCCCCTTCCAGATTCAGTCCTATGGCATAGATATTTCTGCCCGGAACCGTATGGTAGAGTATAAAGCTATATATGCCATAGATAATTCCTGCCGCCAGCAGCAGATTGGAAATTCCTGCCGTCTCACCGCTGCTGAGCTCTCTTAAGGCTTTTGGAAACCCATAGGCGGTTGTTCCCATCATCAGAACATAGCAGAGTCCTTTCCCAATCCAATCCATTCCATAAGTAGCGATAAAGGCCGGAAGCTTTACTTTCGCTATGAGAAGGCCGTTGACAGCTCCCAGCAGACATCCTGCCAGAATGCCTGCTGCTATCCCGGCCGCCATTCCCTGGCTTTTAATCACCAAACCGGCGACACAGCTGGACAACGCCATATTCGCTCCAATCGACAGATCCAGCCCTTTTACCACTACGGAAATCGTCATTCCCATACTCAGAAGAAAAAGAAAAGGCACCTGCATGACCAGCACATTTCTAAGGTTTGACAAGGTCAGAAACCCTTCCGCCTCCCTGCCCAGGAACAGGATCACCGCCGCCAGAAGCAGCAGTTGGGGAAGATAAGCGGAGATAACTGTTTTTTTATTTACATTCACGAGCATCACTCTCTTTTCTGTTCTCTCGAAGCTGTATCTGCAAGACATCCACAACAATAACCGCCATTATAATCAGACCGATGACCAGGTAGTGAAACACCGATGACAGGCCCATAACGGTCAGTCCGTTTCTTATAACAGTGATTAAGAAAACCCCCACAGCAGTTCCCAGTACGCTTCCCTTTCCTCCGTCCAGGGAGGTTCCGCCTATGATTACCGCTGCTATCGCATCAAATTCGTACCCCGCTCCCCCTGAAGGCATGGCAACATTTGTCTTGGCCGCCAGAAGGATCCCGGCGGTTCCTGCACATAACCCGCTGAGGGTAAATACCAGCAGCTTTACTTTACCGGTTGGAATTCCTGTAATGCCCGCAATGCGCTCACTTTCTCCTATGGCATAGATATATCCTCCAAACCTGGTTTTATTCAGCAGGACATACATCAGCGCCAGTAAGGCGGCGGCCAGAAGGATAATAAAATATACGCCGAACACTTTGCCTGTTCCCAGAAACCGGAAGCCGCCGGGAAATCCGGCAATCCCATTGCCGTCGCTTAGAATCAGGGCAATCCCCTGGGCAATACTGTACATGGCAAATGTTGCAACCCAGAAGTTAGCCTGAAAATATACGATAAGAATCCCATTGATAAGACCAGCGCCCAGTCCTGCCGCCAATCCTGCGGCGGCAGCCAAAGCCGGATCCGCACCGCCTTTTATCAGCATTGCCGTGATTATCCCTCCTAGGGACATAACAGATCCCACAGAGATATCATTGCTGCCCAGCAGAATAGCCATGGTTGTCCCCATGGACGCTATCAGAAGAACGGCACAATTTTTCAAAACGTTTGAGATATTATATACCGTAAGAAAATCATCGGACAAAATGGAAAACAGCAGGAACACCATAATCGTCCCGGTAAGCGCCGAAGTGTTTTTCATCCCAAAATTCGTTTTGTATTTTACTCTTTTTTTCTCCATAAGCAACATCCTTATAATTCTGACGCTACAATCTTATTTGCAGTCAGCTCACTTCTTGCCAGTTCTTTGCAGATCTTGCCTTCTCTCATTACATAGACACGGTCGCTGAGCTGAAGTACCTCTGCCGGATCCGATGATACCAGGAGAATCCCTTTACCCTTCCCGGCAAGATCGAGAATCTGCTGGTAGATTTCTGCCCGTGCCGCCGCATCAATTCCTTTAGTAGGCTCATCAAAAATCAGTAAATCACTGTCTGTACAGAGCCATTTTGCCAACACCACTTTTTGCTGATTCCCGCCGCTTAGCTTTTCCGGAAGCCGTTGAATCCCCTGTGTATACATTACTTCCCCGGCAAAGGTCCGAGCCGTCTCCCTCTCCTTCTTTCTGCTCAGAATCCTTTTGGGAAAGAGTCTGGGCAGATCTGCCTGCACAATATTCTTTCCCACGTCCATTCCCATAATCAATCCCTGCTGTTTCCTTTCCTCCGGGAGAAATCCTATCCTTCCTGCAATGCTGGCGGAAGGGGATGGTCTCCCCGAAACCCGTTTTCCGAACAGATATATGTCTCCGCTCCGCAGCGCATCCGCGCCGAATATTGCTTTTACCAGTTCGCTTCTTCCGGCACCTACCATGCCGGTCAGAGCAACAATCTCTCCTTTTTTTACATAGAAGCTGCAGTCTCTGAATCTTCTCCCGTTCAGATTCACAGCGCGCAGGGCCTCCTGGGGAAGCGCACAGCTAACCTTTTTTACCCGCTGCACCTCTTTTCCGCTCATGGATTTCACCAGCTGTTCTTTTGTCACCTGCTTCATGGATTCCTCCAGACATACTTTTCCCTGGAATAATACGGTTATTCTGTCCCCTATCCGGAATAGCTCATCCAGCTTATGGGAGATATAAATTATGGCGCATCCCTGTTCCTTCAGCCTTCGAATCAGGCAAAACAGCCGGGCAACCTCGGCCTCTGTCAGACTGGAGGTAGGTTCATCCATGATTAAAATGTCTGCCCGCTTCCACACAGCTTTGGCGATCTCTACAATCTGCTGCTGGGCAATGCTCAAATTTTTCACGGTCTCCCCCGGATTTATCGCAAATCCCATTTCCTCCAGCACCTTGCGGCTCTCCTCCTCCATGCGTTTGGAATCTGTCCAGAACGGAAGGTTCTTTTTCATCCTCTCGTTTCCCATAAAGATATTCTGATACACGCTTCTTTCCTGAAAGAGGCTTAGTTCCTGATGAATCATTGCAATCCCTTCCCTAGCGGCATCTGCCGCACTGCGGATGCACACTTCTCTGTCTCCGATATATATCCTGCCCCTGTCACAGGCGGTAACTCCGGAGACTATATTCATCAGTGTGGATTTACCTGCTCCGTTGGCTCCCAGAAGTACCTGCACCTCTCCCGGATAAGCCCGGAATGTAACATCTTCAAGCACGGTTATTCCGGAATATTGTTTGTATATATGATTCATTTCCAATATGGCCTGGCATTCTTTCATATCATGCACCCCACTATTGCCATCCTGCTTCCAAGTGCAAATCCAGCCGGATACAGCAGCTTCTGCATCCGGCTTTCCATTCATTTCTTTTCTTTTTCCCTGTAGCCATTAAAAATCAGGTTTAAGACTACAGCAGTAATACAGCCTGTTATCACACCATCTTCCAGAAAAATACGAATATTAGGGCTGAAGGCAGCAAATGCCCCTGCGCTTTTCAGAAGTGTGGATCCAAGGCCCACACCAATAGAAAGAGCTGCAATCAATGAATTATCGCCTTTCGAGATATCCGCGCTCATCATGGTTTTGATCCCGCTGGCTGTAATGGTAGCAAAAACCACAATCCCCACTCCTCCCAGTACCGGTGAAGGGATCGATGCTACAATCGTAGCTATTTTGGGAAAGAATCCCAAAAGAATCAGGATAACGCCTCCAGCGGCTGTGGTAAAGCGGCTTTTTATCTTTGTCAGCGCAACAAGTCCTATATTCTGTGTGAAGGAAGTAAACACAAAGGAGTTGAAAATCCCTGAAAATATAACATTGATACCATTCGCTATGAAGCCTCTGGACATATCTTTTTCCGTTGTATCATGCTCTACAATTTCTCCGATGGCCAGATAAATCACAATAGACTCTGCCATGATTACCAGCATAACCACACTGAGCGATACAATAGGAGTAAGGGCAAATTTAGGCAGTCCAAAGTGGAAGGGCAGAGTTACACCGAACCAGGAGGCCTGGGATACGCCCGACAGATCCACTCTTCCCATTGCCAGAGCAGCCGCAAACCCTGCGCACAAAGCAATTAAAACAGCAATGTTTTTAACAAAGCCTGTACAGAATTTGTTTAAGACCACTATAACCGCCACAACGATAAGGGCCAACAGGAAATTTGTGGGATGTCCGTACAGCTCGGTATCCTTTGTCCCGGCAATCCAATTGACAGCTACCGGAATCAGAGTGAGTCCAACTACGCTGATGACGCAGCCCCGCACAATGTTGGGAAACAAAGGCATAAGCTTACTAAACACAGGGCCAATGACCAGACAGACTACACCAGCCGCGATCACGGCTCCGAATACGGTCTGAATATCATAGCTTGTAGCGATTGCTGTCAGGGCACCGGAAGCCATCAGTGTCATTCCCTGCATTACAGGCATCTTAAGTCCAACATATTTTCCGAATCCGATGCTCTGTACCAGGGTTGCAATCCCTGCGCACAGCAGGCTGGCATTGATCAGAAACGCAATCTCACCTGTAGAAAGCTTCAAAGCATTTCCCACAATCAAAGGCACTGAGACAGAGCTGAAATACAAGATTAACACATGCTGCAATCCTAAAACACTTAATTTTGATATAGGCAGTTTTTGATTAATTTCATCCATAGTATCTTCCTTCTTTCTCTCCGCTTGGCAAACGTAATGGGTTACTTTTCCTCCTTTTGGCCATAGGTCCCGTACTCTTTTGCTACACGGTACATGGCATTTACTTTTTCTCCGCTGATACCCGGCAGGATATTATGTATGGGCGCAAACACAAAACCTCCCCCCGGCTTCAAATCATCGATTCTCATACGCACTTCCGCCTCAACCTCATCTAAGGTTCCGAATGGAAGTACCTTCTGGGCATTGCACCCTCCGCCCCAGAAGGTAATCTTATCCCCCCACCGTTCTTTTAAAAATTTAGTGTCCATATCTTTTGCAGTAACCTGCACAGGATTCAGAATATCTACTCCGTTCTCAATAATGTCGTCCATAAACTGAACCACAGAGCCGCAGGAATGCAGAAATATCCTGGCATCTGTCCGCTTTTTGATGAAAGAATACAATTCTTTATGGTATGGCTGAAACAGCTCCCGATACGTCTCCGGCCGAATCATGGGGCCTGACTGAATCCCCAGATCATCGGCGCAGGCAATCACCGAGATATATTCCCCCACCTCGTCCAGCGCCCGGTCCAGCCATCTCATATACCAGTCCATAAGCCGTCTCGACAGTGCGTGGATGAATTCCTGGTCAGCGGCTATATCACAGTAATGACGCTCAAAACCGGTCAGCCAGGCTTCTACAGCCATAATCTGACAGCCATAGGGGGGATTTAAAACGATCGCCTTGTCTGTCTCCTCATAAATCTGTTTCACATTTTCTCTGAATCCGGCAAATCTTGTCTCCTCAACCGGATCCGGAAATTGAAAATTTTCCAGATCGTCCAAATCCGCCTCTTCCAGAGGATGTTGTATAAAGTCATACTGATAGGATGCAGGAACCTTTCTGTACCGAATCCCCCACTCATCCTCGTAAGAATTCGTCTCATCAATTCTCATACGATAGGAATCCGGCAGGCGTGTTGTCACTCCGCAGGTGTCAATGTTAAGCTTTTTCGACACTTGAGGGTTCAGTTTCACTGCCTGGGCACTGAAAGAAATAAATTCATAGGATTCCTGCGCTTCCCCCAGGTATCGGTTCAAATCCTTGGCAACCTCCAGATGCACCGTAGTAAACGGGGTACTGCCCAGGTCCAGCGGGATTCTGTCCGCCTCCTGATGTCTGAGGGTCCGGTTCACCCGTTCTCTTGAAGATAATTCTGCACTCATAATAACTAGCTCCTTTCTTAATATAACGTTTTATTTTAATAAACTATTTTAGGGGTTATATGAGTATTTTTATCCAATAATGAATGACTATTTATGTATTTTATGTTATATATTTCATTAAATATTGTTTAATTGATTTATTTTAAAACTATTTCTTTATATTTTTAAATATAACGTTTTACTTATTTCCTGTCAATCCTTAAGGCCTTTTTATTTGTCCTATCTTCCATTTTTGTGACTTATGCTTTATACTGTAGTTTAAAGTTAGTACTTTCTTCCAAATTATTGACCGATAAGATGAATTTATATTTGTATAAAAGAAAGGATATTCCCTATATGGTAACCTTAAAAGATGTGGCAAATACTTTGGGGCTTTCTGTATCCACAATCTCCAGAGTATTGAACGAACCCGGATTCGGATCCGAAAAGACCAGGGTTAAGGTTTTAAAAGCAATTGAGGAATTGGGATATACCCCCAATACCGTGGCACAAAGTATGATACGCGGAAAAACCAACCAGATTGCACTGGTAATCCCCGATGTATGCAACCCCTTTTATACCAGCATTGCCAGGGGAGTAGAGGATGTGTGCCTAAAAAATAAATATCGCCTCCTTCTGTGCAACACTGATGAAAATACAGCCAAGCAGAACGGATATCTGGACAGCATACGGGGGCATCTCTGCGATGGCTTTGTTATCTCTGTAGTCTCCGAAGAGGATACCAGTTTAAATAAGATCAATTATAACGACATTCCTTTTGTTATGATCAGCCGCAAATGTTCTTCCGTGGAAGCGGATTTTGTAGGTATCGATGACCACTATGGTGCCTACCGGGCAACTACCCATCTGATCCGCAGGGGGCACAGAAAAATTGCCACCATATGCGGAAAGCAGGACACCTATCCCGGTCGTATGCGCCTGAAAGGTTATCTGGATGCCCTGAAGGATCAAGGAATTGAAGAAAATGAATCCTATATTATCAACTGTGATTTCACGGTTGAATCCGCGCATCGGGCGGCCCATGAACTTCTACGGCTGGAGACGCCTCCAACCGCGATTTTTGTGGCTAATAATCTGATGACCCTGGGTTGTCTCACATATCTGAAGGAGCATAACATAAAAGTGCCTGAAGAAATCTCCGTGGTGGCCTTTTACGAACCGGACTGGGCCTCTATCTGTTATTCACCTCTTACTTGTGTGGATGTTTCAGCTTATGAGATGGGGACTATTGCAGCAGAACTGCTGTTTGAACGGCTGGAAGATGCGTCTTTCCCAAAGAAAGAAATTCTTTTGACGCCTGAATTGACGGTGCGGGAGTCTTGCGGCGGACCTGTTCCACGCGGATGATTCCGCAGCAATGATTAAAAAGTATTCGGCAAAACCAGGATCCTCAGAGGGGATCCTGGCTTTCCTTTATTTAGATATATTTCCTGCAAAACGCATTCCAATGCTTTTCAAATAAGGCGTAGTGCCGGTCTCTCTCCTTTTCGGAAAAATGTTCAAATTTTTTTAGGTATGTTCTTTCCTCAGGATCCATCTGGTATTTTTCCTGCTTTTTGCATAATTTTCTAATTTCCTGGAGAAGTACGGTCTCATCGTGCAGATCTCCCAGGACCTCCTGGAACAGCCTGGCTGCTTCCAGCATTTCTGCTTCCTCTTTGTCCAGAATCTCACGGAAGAAATCTAACACATATCTCAATTCTTTAAAGGAAAGGCGAAGCTTATGAAGTACCGGTTCCGGAACCAGCAGGCCTTCCATCCAGTTCTTTTGTGCTCTGATTTTCATAACCGCACGCCAGACACCCTCTTTTTTTACTTCCTCCGGGAAAAATATACACGCCTCTTTCCCTCTGTGAAGTACAGGGGTACAGATCCCCTGCTTTATCTCCTCTTCCATGGCTGCCGCCAGCTTCGGGAATTCGTCAGAGGAAAAATGCTGCTCCATCGCCGTCAGACATCCCTCCCTCCTTTCCCCTGTGATTTTGTTCCATACAGGAAACACATCCGGGCTGATGCCTTCTTTCTCCAGAAAAACTATTTGTTTTTGATTCAGAACATCCAGATCCCTTAGCGCTCCCAGTCGTTTGAGATTCCGGTTAAGTTGGGGTTGATAGCAGAAACTCCACCGGGGCTTCATATAGTGGGAAAATACTTCCGTCACAGAGTACAGCTTGCGGAATGCCACACGAAGATCATGTATAGCTTCCGGATCCCCATAGTCAGGAGTCTTTTCTGTGAGCTGACGGATGGTATCTAACTGCTTACTGACATAGAGCTCCAGCTGGCCGGAAAAGCTGGAGCTTCCCGCCTTCCGCCCGCCCGGGCATTTCTCCTCAGAGGGGATTGCCTGCTTCTCAGCCAGCTGCACACTTTCCATTGCCGCCTCTACAACCGGTACATACTTTTTGCTCACCTGCATCTTCTTCAGATACTCCTTGACGCCTGCCCCGTCCATAACGTGTGTCCGCATTCCCGTGAGAACTGCTGCCAGAAGAATATTTTCTTTGTCTGACAGAGATTTCAGCGGATGTGTAAGTACGATATCTCCCTCCAGAGCCAGAGAGTCCTCCTCCAGAATGCCCTCACCGATCCCTTTTAGCAGGAATGCCCTGGATGCAATGGAGGCATAAGACCGGGGCACCTGATAATCTTCGGACACTGCCCGAAAAATAAGTTCAGCCAGTTTGGCATTCTCTTTTCTTGTGTCATAGCTGAGCCCAAAGATGCTGCACAATTCTTTTGCCCCCCAATGCCTCACCTTCTCTCTGGGATTTCGAATATAGTTTCTCTTAGCCATGATTTTATCCATTTGTATCACCCCTTTCTGTCCTTATCGTACACTTTTTTCCGGCAAAATACTACTCTTGCCGGTATCTCGGTCTGTATATAACAAAAGCAGGGGAAGAATCTCCCCTGCTCAGACTGTAGACAAAGTCCGAGGACAAGTGCCTCGGATTTTCCTCGCCATTGAGCCAGAAAAGTCAGCACTTACAAGACTTTGAGGCTCTTTTTTGGTATAATAGATGTATCAAATACAGGCGGTGAGATGCTTATGATGACACAGAATGCGGATAAAAAAAGAGAACAGATTCAGTTGTTTTGCATGGATGACATGGTTCCACAGGACCATCTGCTGCGGATCATCGACAAAGCAATCGACTGGTCCTTCATTTATGAACTGGTAGAAGAAAAATACAGTCAGGACAACGGACGCCCCAGTATGGACCCCGTCATGCTGATCAAGATTCCTTTCATCCAATATCTTTATGGCATTAAAAGCATGCGCCAGACGGTAAAAGAGATTGAGGTAAATGTCGCCTACCGCTGGTTCCTCGGGCTGGATATGCTGGATAAAGTGCCGCATTTTTCAACCTTTGGAAAGAACTATACGAGACGCTTTAAAGACACCGACCTCTTTGAACAGATATTCGAGCATATCCTTTCTGAATGCTACAAATTTAAGCTGGTAGACCCTACTGAAGTTTTTGTGGATGCCACCCATGTAAAAGCCAGAGCAAACAATAAAAAGATGCAGAAGCGTATTGCTCATGATGAGGCATTATTTTTTGAAGATCTGCTGAAACAGGAAATCAATGAAGACCGTGAAGCACACGGGAAACGTCCGCTGAAAGAAAAAGAGGATGACAGCAATACACCATCCGGTGGAGCCGGCGGCAAAGAAGAAAAGACAGTGAAAGCAAGCACTTCTGATCCGGAAAGCGGATGGTTCCGCAAAGGAGAACATAAACATGTATTTGCTTATGCAGTACAGACCGCATGTGATAAGAATGGATGGATTCTCAGCTATAGCGTTCATCCCGGGAACAATCATGACAGCAGAACCTTCAAGTCCTTATATGACAAGATAAAAGGGATCGGAATAGAGACGCTGATAGGCGATGCAGGATATAAAACTCCCGGTATAGCAAAACTTTTGATCGATCAAGGAGTCAAACCGCTCCTGCCATACAAACGCCCCCTGACAAAAGAGGGTTTCTTCAAGAAATACGAGTACGTTTATGATGAGTATTACGACTGCTATATCTGTCCCAACAATCAGGTGCTGACCTATCGAACAACCAACCGTGAGGGATATCGGGAGTACAAAAGCTGTGGAAGTAGCTGTGCAGGCTGTGCCTATCTTGCAAAATGTACCCAAAGCAAAGATCATGTAAAGACGGTTATGCGCCACATATGGGAACCTTACATGGAGATGTGTGAGGAGATCCGCCAAACCGTGGGTATGAAAGAATTATATTCCCAAAGGAAAGAAACCATAGAACGAATCTTTGGAAGTGCAAAGGAGAATCATGGTTTCCGATATACACAGATGTTTGGAAAAGCCCGAATGGAAATGAAGGTCGGGCTTACATTTGCGTGCATGAATCTGAAAAAGCTGGCCAGGATGAAAGAGAAATGGGGGCTTCTAGAGGGAGAAGCCCATTACACAAACTTTATTTGGAACGCAATTTGGTTAATAAAAGAAAACTGGCTCTGGGATACAAAGCCCAAAACCAGTTTGTCTACAGTCTGAGCAGGGGAAGAATCTCCCCTGCTTTTGTCGTCATTACAATAAGTCATACAAATAATACCTTTGGCCTCTACTCGAACAGAGGTGTGCTGAAATATCGCTCCGCCGTATCCGGCAACACCGTAACCACTGTCTTTCCTTTTCCCAGTTTTTTTGCCAGAGCAATGGCTGCCGCCACGTTGGTTCCACTGGAAATCCCGCACATAAGGCCTTCCAGGCGGGCAAGATCTTTTGCGGTCTGTAAGGCTTCCTCGTCGCTTACAATATAAATGTTTTCATATATTTTCTGATTCAGTATGGCTGGTATCAAACCGTCTCCGATTCCCATCTGTATGTGAGTTCCTATATTACCGCCCGCAAGAATTGCCGCATTCTCCGGCTCCACTGCCCAGATTTCCATATCCGGATTCTGCTCTTTCAGGATTTCCCCGATTCCCGTAATGGTACCGCCGGTGCCTATTCCGGAACAAAATCCGTGAATAGGACCTCCTGCATCCCGCAAAATTTCCCGGGCCGTATATTTTCTGTGTACAGAAGGATTTGCAGGGTTCTCAAATTGCTGAGGCACATATACATTGGGATCTTCCCGGGCCATATTCAGTGCCTGCTGGAGACACTCTTCAATACACGCTCCGATATCACCTGCATCGTGTACCAGCCTGACCTCTGCCCCATAGTGCTGGACCAGTTTCCTGCGCTCTTCACTCACAGAATCCGGCATAATAATCACCGTCCGGTATCCCTTCACGGCTCCGATTAATGCCAGCCCAATTCCCTGATTGCCGCTGGTAGGTTCCACAATAATGGAATCCTTGTGAAGCAGTCCTTTTTCTTCAGCCGCTGAAATCATATGAAAAGCGGTTCTGGTTTTAATAGAGCCGCCTACATTTAATCCTTCGAATTTCACCAGTATCTGTGCCCCGTTGGGATCCCCCATATGGTTCAGACGGATCAGCGGAGTATTGCCCATTGCATCTAAGATTGTGTTGTAGATCATGATTCTCTCCCTCGTGTCGTAGTCTTTCTCATTATTGTATGTTATTATGGGAAAATATTCAAGTTATTAAGTGAATTATGTAGAAAAAGGACGGGCCGGTTACCCGGCCCGCTCTATCTGAGGCAGAACTTCTACCCGTATCTTTTCTACACGGCGTCCTGACATTTTAAGCACAGTAATTTTCAGATTTTCGAATTGAAACTGTTCTCCCTCTTCCGGTATTTTACCCAATTCATCCATCACCCAGCCGCTGACTGTAGTCACTTCTAATTCTTCCTCTCTGTCCAGCTCTTCAAAAAAACGTTCTGCGTTAGTACTGCCGAGAACTGTATAGACGCCCTCCCCTTCCTTCTCTATTTCCATAACCACCTTATCATGTTCATCCCAGATTTCACCTACCAGCTCTTCCAAAATATCTTCCAAGGTTACAATCCCTACCGTTCCGCCAAACTCATCTATCACAACAGCAATATGAGATTTTGCCGCCTGAAGCTCTTTTAACAGAATATTGATTTTCTTTGTCTTTGTTATAAAGAGCGGCCTTCTTACAATATTCTCCAGCTTCTCATCCGTGTGATATACGTAATTGTAAAAGTCCTTCTGATACAGGATTCCTACAATTTGATCGATGTTCTCCAAGTATATCGGGAGTCTGGAAAATCCGCTGTCGGCAAAAGCCCCGGCAATGCTGTCCCTGGAGTCTTCAATAGAGACGGCAACCACATCCACACGGGGAGTCAGGATATCTCCGGCTTCAACTTCTGTAAATTCTATGGCGTTGCGGATCAGATCACTTTCCTGGGTCCCGATCCCTCCGTCCTGTTCTGCCTCCTCCACTATAGTCAGCAGTTCTTCCTCAGTAATGGAACGGTCCTCTGAGGTTTTTACCAGTTTAGACAGGAACTTTTTCCACTGGCGGAACAAAAAATTAAAGGGCGTCAGAACCACCATAAATCCCTTTAAAAAAGGAGCGGAAAACATGGCAAACTTTTCTGGTGACTCCTTAGCAATGCTTTTGGGAGATACCTCCCCAAAAATGAGAACAACAATGGTAGTTGCAACAGTTGAGACACTGGCACCCATATCCTCACCCAAAAGCTTTACAAACAAAACCGTGGCAATTGATGCGCAGGCGATATTAACGATATTATTGCCAATCAGGATTGTTGAGAGCATTCCATCATAATTACCTGCCAGTTTTAAAACAAGCTCTGCCCTTTTATTTCCTTTATCCGCCATATTCTTCACCCGGATACGATTCAGAGAAGAAAAGGCTGTTTCCGTTGCCGAAAAGTAAGCCGACATAATAATACAGATTACAATAATTGCCAGTGAAATGCTGTTACTGTTCATATACAAAATCCTTTCCTACTATAAATTTCTCTATTCAATAAACTCTATTTCAGCTTTTCCAGCAAAATATTCTCTTTTTTTGCACTAAATAAGGACATAACTTTCCTTCAGCACGATTTATAGGGTGCTGACAGAATGCTATGTCCGGTATGATTTTTACATTTGCTGTTGCCTTACAATTTGTTCGGTCTTCGTCGCAGTCGGCGTCGTCCATTTTCAGTTTCCTTTCTGCAGTCTGCACTTAATTTAATTGAATTATATGATATCAGACAAGGACTGTCAACAGAATTTTGCAGTTTGGGACAGGGCAGGGGAGAATTGGGGACGTGTTCCTTTTAGAAAGAACACGTCCCCTTTTTTACTCTTTACTTTTCTTTTATCAGGCCGCTCCTGTAGGCATCCAGAAGCTGTTTTAACTCATCAATTCTCTCTTTGAGGGCTTTCCCGTTATCTGTATCTCCAACCACCATTCGCTTTGCCACTCGTTTTACCAGTATGCTGTCTGATACGATATCTGTCTCCTGGGCTATGGCATTTTCTGCGGATGTGAAGGGCTCATGGGCGGCAAGAATGAGTCCGAAGGAGTTAAAGATAAGGGTATAGCCGGCAATTCCGGTTTCCTTTTGGTAAGCCTTTGAAAATCCTCCGTCTATTACAAGAAGTTTGCCGCTGCACTTGACAGGGCTTTCCCCTGACATGTGATGCACCGGGACATGGCCGTTGATAATATGACCGTGCTCCGGGTCCAGTCCGAATTCCTGAAGGATACTGTTTACTACCGTATCGTTTTCCAGCATGCCATAGTAAGCATTCTTTACTTCCTTGTGGGTCTCCGGCTCTTTCAGGAAATACCGCTCCAGGGTTGCCATCTTGCTTTTTCCGAACAGCGGAGAACCGGGGCCTGACCAGATATACCACAGAATATCCTTGCCCTTCTCTCTTTCCACGGGATTGAGGGCAAAAAAGGCCTTTCTCACGTAGGTATCCAGCACATCATACAGCGCTTTTCCCTTATATTTTTTTCCGTATATCTCTACAGTCATGAGGCTTCCGTCATCGTTCAGAGGAACGCATCCGTGATACAGCAGATTCCCATTGAATGTTTTGTACAGACCTCCCTTATTCAGAAGCAGCATCATGTGCTGCTGAAGCTTTTCACAGTCGGTGAACGCCGTCACCAGACGCTCCATGATAGCTGTTTCTTCTTCTGTAAGTTCAAAGGGCTTCTTGGGATCTATGGTTGGAAAATTCTTGTCGATTAATGCATAGGTCTTCCCGTCCAGTTCCATTGTCCCGGCTTCATAATCTATTTTGTCCAGAAGCCGCCGATCGCTCATCTTATATTCCTTATGCCTTGTCAAAAGCTGGCCCTCCAGTTTAAACTGAATGATGGATATGGCCTTGTGCATCTTCATATTCAATTCTGTCTCTGCAGGATTATAGACATCTGTCCCTTTAATTTTAAAGCACTCGCAGGGATCATTTTTGTAAGTTGCAAGGGCAAAGGTTGCAAGGGGAAGCAGATTAATGCCGTATCCGTCTTCCAGAATGTCCAGATTTCCATACCTGGCACAGATACGTATCACAGTGGCAATACAGGAACGCTGGCCCACCGCAGCTCCCATCCAGAGAATATCATGGTTTCCCCACTGAATGTCCAGGGAGTGGTAGCTTGTCAGCTTATCCATTATGTGCTGGGGACCAGGCCCTCTGTCATAGATATCTCCCAGGATATGAAGATGATCGACTACCAGGCGCTGAATCAGCTCAGAAAGGGCTATAATAAATACTTCCGCTCTCCCGATTTCAATAATCGTATGGACAATCTCGTCATAGTAAGCTTCTTTGTCCACCAGATCCGGTTTTTCCGTAATCAGTTCTTCAATGACATAGGCAAAATCTTCCGGCAAGGCCTTTCTCACCTTTGATCGGGTATATTTGGAGGCTACCCGTTTGCAGACTTCGATGAGACGGTACAGGGTAATCATATACCAGTCTTCCATGTTCTCCCTGCTCTTTTTCACTACCTCCATCTTTTCTTTTGGATAATAGATTAAGGTTGCCAGAGATTTCTTCTCTCTTTCGTCCAGAGTGTGTCCGAATACCTCATTGATCTTCCTTCTCACTGCTCCCGAACCATTTTTCAGGACGTGGGAAAAAGCTTCGTATTCCCCGTGAATGTCGGTCAGAAAATGTTCTGTGGCCTTAGGCAGGTTCAGTATAGACTGCAGATTAATGATTTCTGTGGAGGCTTTAGCGATTGACGGGTAAAGCTCTGCCAGACATTGGAGGTACTTCAGTTCTAATTTTTCCATTTCATACATTCTCCCAATACATTATTTATAGCAACTAACATATAAACTATATTTGTAAGGTAACATATTTTTCTGACCCTTGCAATGGATGGCTTATAAATTCAGATTAAACTTTTCTTAAATTCAGAGGCCATTTTCTATTCCTCCATTGCAATCCGTCCGGCCATATACTATAATATGTAATGATTCATTAACATTTTAGTAACAAAGTTTTACGTTGCAAAAAAGCAAAGGAGAAAGACAAATGAAAAACATCCGAAAGAAACTCCTGTGCTATGTTCTGACTGCAGTTATGCTGCTCACTGCCTGGACGCCGGCTTACGCCAGCAGTCAGGTCCGGGACAGCCTTCCTGAGGAGGAACCCACACAGGAAACACAACCAGACAACGACAGCAGGGATTCCCTTTCTCTGGACTGCCAGCTGCTTTTGACCCAGGAAGACGATACGCACCAATCCGTCATTCTTGAGATGGGGGATACTTCTACTGTGATGGAAAAAGCAGTGCTCTCCTATCAGGATGGGGATGGGGAGATACATACTGCAGAAGCAGAGGAAATTGTTGAAAATTATGCCGCTTTCCTGCTGGATCTTCCAGGGGAAGGTGTTACCCGAACCTTTCTTTCAATCGTTACCACTGTAGGCGGTCAGGATATAGAGACCGGACTGCAGCCGGAGGAAGAGATGGATACCCTCAGTATTGACGAGGAACAAGCCGCGGAAATCATTGGGGATACAGAGAATCAGACAGACACAGAGAATCTCTCAGAGGAAGAAATAGATTATGTGAATCAAACAGTAGTCACAAAAGAAGGGGAGGACGGACTTACAGCTTCCGACATTTCCGAGGTGCTACAAAGTGAAGCCGCTCCCGCTTCCATGTCCAGGTCCGCTTTATCTGCACCGAAAGCGGGCGATAGAGCAGGAACCTTTACCGTAGTCTTGGATCCTGGACACGGCGGCATGGACGGCGGTGCGGAATACACCTTCAGTGACGGCACCAAATTCGTAGAATCACAGCTAACCCTCAAGATTGCTAATTATGTAAAAGAAGCCCTTGCCGCATATCCGGAGATTCAAGTTTATATGACAAGAACCGGCGACACCTATCTTCCCGACTTAGAAGAGAGGGTGGCCATCGGCGTTGAAAAAAATGCGGATATTTTTGTGAGCCTGCATCTTAACTCTGCGGATTCGGAAAAAGCACATGGTGTGGAAATCCTTGTCCCCAGAACCGGACGGTATAACAATGATGTAGCCGAAGATGCCAACCAGCTGGCAGCCAACATTCTGGACAATCTCGTTGCCCTCGGCCTTTACAACAGGGGATTAAAATACAAAGACTCCGCCAATGGCACGAAGTATCCGGACGGCAGTAAAGCTGATTACTACGGCATCATCCGCAACTGTATGGAGCAGGGCCTCCCTGGCGTAATTGTCGAACATGCCTTTTTAAGCGGCACAGAGGACAAAAAGTTTCTGGACAGTGAAGAAGATCTGAAAAAGCTGGGACAGGCAGATGCCAAGGGAATTGCCCAGTATTTCAATCTGGAAAGCAGCAATAATCCCAATAATAATCTTAATGGCTGGAAACAAGTAAACAATAAATGGTATTTTTATAAGGATGGACAAAAACTTACCGGTTGGCAGTATATATACGGTAAATGGTATTTCCTCAACAGCAGCGGAATCATGCAGACCGGATGGCAGTTTATCTCCGGCAAATGGTATTACCTGGAGAGCAGCGGCGCCATGGCCGAGGGATGGAAAAAACTTGGAAGCACTTGGTATTATCTGACCCCTGGAAACGGAGCCATGGTAAACGGCTGGCAAAAAATAGGCAGCGAATGGTACTATTTTAACGGCAGCGGCGCCATGCAGACCGGATGGCTTCTTCTGGACGGCAAGTGGTATTATCTGAACGGCAGCGGTGCCCGGGCAAAAGGCTGGATAACCCTGGGAAAGACCCGGTACTACCTAAACCCGGAAACCGGAGTTATGTCGGTTAACTGGAATCTTATTGACGGTAAATGGTACTACTTTAATGCAAGCGGCGCATCTCTGACCGGATGGCAGTACATATCCGGCAAATGGTATTACCTGGAGAGCGACGGCGCCATGGCCGAGGGATGGAAAAAACTTGGAAAGACCTGGTACTATCTCACCCCGGGCAACGGAGCCATGAAAACCGGCTGGTATCTGGCAGGCAATACCTGGTATTACTCCGACAGCAGCGGTGCCATGAAAACCGGGTGGCAGAAGATTGGCGGCAAATGGTACTATCTCAACAGCAGCGGCGCCATGGCGGAGGGGTGGCTCAAGCTTGGAAAGACCTGGTACTATCTCACCCCAGGTAATGGAGCCATGAAAACCGGCTGGTATCTGGTAGGAAATACCTGGTATTACTCCGACAGCAGCGGTGCAATGCTTACCGGATGGCAGAAGATTGGCGGTAAATGGTACTACATGAATTCCTCCGGGGCTATGCTTACCGGATGGCAGAAAATCGGGGGCAAGTCCTATTTCTTCGACAACAGCGGTGTATGGATTGAGCATCCGGCCCAGGGCTGGCAGCTTGAAAATGGGAACTGGTATTACATAGGAGCCAACGGTTATCATACAGGGTGGCTGTTAAACGGCGGTAAATGGTATTATATGGACAGTACCGGGAAAATGCTCACCGGATGGCAGACCGTAGGAGGAAAGACCTATTATCTTCTCAGCAGCGGCGCCATGGTATCCGGATGCTACTATACCGTGGACGGTATTACTTATACCTTTACCCAATCCGGCGAGAGTCTGGGCAACATTGATGAATATCCCGGATACAAAATCATGGGGACAAGCTCTGTAACCGCAGATCAGATGGTCAAGTATTTTGCCGCCAGCAAGCAAGCCTACCCGGCAGAAGTACTGGCAAAAGGCGGCGCTCCTGACATCAAAACCTTCTGTCAGATTTTCCTGGAAGAGTGCCGAACGGAAGGAGTCAAGGCAGAAGTTGCCTTCACGCAGGCAATGAAAGAAACCGGTTGGCTTCAATACGGAGGAGACGTAAAGATTGAGCAGTTTAATTTTGCCGGCCTTGGCGCTACCGGAGGGGGAGTCCCCGGTTTGAGTTTTGCCGATGTGCGCACCGGTATCAGGGCTCAGGTACAGCACCTGAAGGCCTACGCTTCCAGAGATAACCTGGTACAGACCTGCGTGGACCCCCGCTTTACCTATGTTACCAGGTACTCCTCTCCTTTTGTAGAGTGGCTGGGAATCCCGGACAACCCCTTCGGAGGGGGATGGGCGGCAGGAAAAAATTACGGCAGCAGCCTCATTGGAATGATTACAACATTAAAATCTATGTAACTCCAGGTTGTCATTCAGGCTCCCATCCTATATAATAGTAAAGTGACAAGCAAGTAAAGAAACATCTGTTACATTACAAAGGAGTATTTGAATGAATAGAACAAAAAAGCGCTATCTATGCCATTTGCTGACGGCCTCCATGGTATTGGCAGCTCCTGTCTCTGTATTAGGGGCGGAGTCCCCGGCACAGTCCCTGTTATCCCCTTATCAGGCGTCCCTTCCCTCACCACTGATGCCGGATGCCGGCAGTGAGACGGCTTCCGGAACTAACGGCTGGACAAAAGAAGGGGACTCTTGGTACTACTACATAAACGATGAGAAGAAAACGGGATGGCAAAAGATTAATGAGATATGGTATTATCTGGGGGACACCGGAAGCATGGCCGAAGGATGGACTCTGATAGACGATACCTGGTATTACTTCACCCCCGGAAACGGCTCAATGGCAACCGGGTGGCAGTTTATCGACAATAGCTGGTACTGTATGGATGCAGACGGCGCCTGGAATGAGAATCCTGAAATTAATACCTCCGGGGGATGGAGTTTCCATGACGGCTACTGGTATTACAATAACCTGAATGGCTCTCCCATCAAAGGATGGCTTAAAGTGGATAACAAGCAGTATTACTTTGACGAAACCGGCAGGATGACGACCGGATGGCTGACGCTGGAAGGCAAACGGTACTACCTCGGAGAGGATGGGGTTATGGTCACTGGAGAACAAGTGATTGACGGCACCAACTATACCTTCAGCACCGCAGGTGTTTGCAGCCAGGAGGTCACTTCCTATGAAAGCAATGTGGATGCGGCCAGCGGAATGTATATCATTGAGGGCGCTACCTCTGTCACCGTGGATCAGATGGTAAACTATTTCAAGGCTAACGGGGCTTCTTACCCTTCTGCAGTCCTTGCAAACGGAGGGGCTCCGGATATTGAAACCTTCAGTGAAATTATTTACGAGGAAGCCGCTGCAGAGAATATAAAAGCTGAAGTTGTCTTCACTCAGATTATGAAGGAAACGGGATGGCTCAACTACGGCGGTGATGTGTCTATCGGCCAATATAACTTTGCCGGCCTCGGCGCCACCGGAGGAGGTGTGCCGGGAGTTGCCTTCTCTGACGTGCGAACCGGTCTTCGGGCACAGATACAGCATCTGAAGGCGTATGCAAGTACTGCTGCACTGAATCAGCCCTGCGTGGATCCCCGGTTTAACTATGTAACAAGAAACACCTCTCCCTACGTAGAATGGCTTGGGATACCCGACAACCCCTACGGCGGAGGATGGGCAGCCGGACAAAACTACGGAAGCTCGCTGATTAAAATGATTCAGGATTTGAAATCTATGTAACGAAAAAGGAACCGATGTTCTGACGGACATTGGTTCCTTTTTGATGATAATTTACTCTTCTTCCTGAAACAACACCTTCTCAGCAATCCTGGCGGCATCCTCCACGCACCCGTCACAGCTTCTAAGCAGTTTCTTTGTCTCCACCCCTTTTAGCACTTTACATACCGTTGACTGGTTAATCTCTGAAAATTCCTTTGCTATTTCCTTTGACAGCTTGTAAGTCTTCCCCTTTGTAGAAGTATCGCCGCATCCCTTGCTGTTCTTCATGCCGGCCAGCGCTATTACGCCCGATACTGCTCCGCAGGTACTCTGCATTCCTCCCATGCCGGCCCCAAAGCCCTCAATCATCTTAAACATCGTAGACTCATCCACACCGACCAAATCACAATAAGTACAGGCTACCGCCTGGGCACAGTTATATCCCTGGCGATGCTTTTCCACTGCTTTCTCAACTCTGCTCTCCATACGTAAATCCTCCCAATCTCTCTATTATATTTCGTGTATAAACAATCCGCTGCGCAGCTTTGGCTCAAACCAGGTTGATTTTGGAGGCATCAGCCTCCCCGCGTCTGCCACAGCAAAAAGCTCTCCTATGGAAGTAGGATACAGGGAAAACGCTGCCATGCAGTCCTTTGCAACCCTTTTCTCCAATTCCTTTAATCCCCGGATTCCGCCCACGAAATCAATTCTGGCGTCTGTTTTCGGATCCTGGATGCCCAGGATCGGCTGAAGAAGCCTGTCCTGGAGAATCGATACATCCAAACCTTCCACGGGGTCGTCGGAGACTATTTCCGGTTTCACTCTGAGAAGATACCAGGCTCCCTCCAGATACATGCCAAATTCTCCTTTTTTTGTCGGACGTACCGGTTCTTCTCTTTTCTCCACTGAGAAGTCCCCCTGAATTTTTTCCAGAAGCTCACAGGGCGTATTGCCGTTTAAATCTTTTATTACCCGGTTGTAATCCAGGATAGACAGCTCCTCATCCGGAAACAAGACAGCCAAAAAATAGTTAAACTCTTCTTCTCCCGTATAGCCGGGGTGTTCTGACCGCCTCTTTTCACCCACTTTAACCGCTGATGCCGCTCTGTGATGCCCGTCAGCTATGTAGATTTCCTGAATCTTCCCAAAGGCGTTCTCCAACTGTTCTATCTGCTCTCTGTCTTCTATTACCCACACACGATGTCCAATGCCATCCGGAGAAATAAAGTCATACACCGGCTTGTGCAGTTTTGCCTGGGCTACCAGAGCTGTTACCTCCCTGCGGGAACGATAGGCCAGAAAAATGGGGCCGGTCTGGGCATTGCAGGTATCCACGTGGCGGATTCTGTCCAGCTCCTTTTCTTCTCTTGTATTCTCATGCTTTTTGATTATCCGGCTGTGATAATCATCAATAGATGCGCAGGCCACGATTCCCGTCTGGCTCCGTCCATTCATGGTCAGTTCGTACAAGTAGCAGCAGGGTGTTTCATCCTGGATAAATGCTCCCTCCGCCTTCATATCCCAGAGGGTCTCTTTGGCTTTCTCGTAGACACAATCCTCATAGGTTCCTACTGTATCCGGAAACTGCGTCTCCGCCCTGTCAATTTTCAGAAAGGAAAGAGGTTCTTTTTCCACTTCTGCCAGCGCCTCTTTTCTGTTGTACACATCATAAGGCAGAGCAGCTATCCTTTCCGCCAGGTCCGGCCTCGGCCTTATGCCCCGAAAAGCTTTAATATCAGCCATATTGGTTCTCCTTTTCATCCTTTAGTTCTCAATCTTATGCAAAATCACTTCACAGATCCCATTCACTGCCTTTCTGTATTTCTTTTTATGCCTCTTAACGGAACGGTATATCTTCTGAAGATTTTTCATTCTCTTCCACCCTTTTTGAAAGGGATTCCAGCTTTTCTTCTTCATTTCTACCTCTTTTTTATTGGCAAAAATGGGAATACCGCCCCTGCGGTACCCCCATAGGAAATTTATTCGCCTTTTACAATGCGGACCTTATAGACATCTTCGATTTCTCTTAAAGATTCCACAACACTTTCAGGAATAGAAGTGGAAACGTCAATCATTGTATAGGCATAATCGCCCTTACTCTTATTTGTCATATCCGAAATGTTCACTCCCGCATCGCCCAGAACCTTGGCAAACTGACTGATCATATTCGGGATATTCTTATGGTTCAGCGTAATTCTTCCGGCATCCACGCAGATCCCCCCGTCGCAGTTAGGGTAGTTAACTGAATTCTTAATGTTCCCATGCTCCAGGTAATCTCTGAGCTCCTGAACGGCCATTCTGGCACAGTTATCCTCTGACTCCTCTGTAGAGGCTCCCAGATGCGGCGTCACCAGGGTACCCTGTGTTCCTGCCACTGTGGGATTGGCAAAGTCGGTTACATATTTCTTGACCTTTCCTTCCTTCAGCGCTTCCACCAGAACCTCTTCGTCTACCAGAAGATCCCTTGCAAAGTTTAAGATCACCACCCCTTCTTTCATGTGGCGGATAGCCTCTTCGTTAATCATCTTTTTGGTACCGTCCGTCAGAGGCACATGAATGGTGATATAATCACACTCCCTGTAAATGGTTTCCAGATCATTAATGTGGTGAATGGTTCTGGACAAGTTCCATGCGGCGTCCACTGAGATATAAGGATCATATCCATATACCTCCATCCCCAGATGGGTTGCTGCATTGGCAACCAGTACGCCGATTGCGCCCAGACCTATGATACCCAGTTTTTTACCGCTGATTTCACAGCCCGCGAACTGTTTTTTCTGCTTCTCGGCAAGTTTTCCGATGTCAGAAGCATTGCCCTGCTTTTCCACCCACTCAATACCGCCTACGATATCACGGGATGCCAGAAGCATTCCGGCAATTACCATCTCCTTTACACCATTGGCATTGGCACCCGGGGTATTGAATACTACGACCCCCTTCTTTGTGCATACATCCAGAGGGATATTATTTACACCAGCCCCTGCTCTCGCAATTGCCTTAATATTATCCGGCAGCTGCATTTCATGCATATTAGCGCTTCGTACCAGAATCACATCCGAATCTTCCAATGCTGTTTCCTGATAATCCTCAGAAAATCTGCTGATGCCCGCATCAGAGATAGGATTTAAGCAATGATACTTATACATTTTAACGGTTCTCCTCTTCAAATTTCTTCATAAATTCAACCAGCTTTTCCACACCTTCTATGGGCATTGCATTGTAAATGCTGGCGCGCATGCCGCCCACACTCCTATGGCCTTTCAGGTTAACAAAGCCCTGGGCCGCAGCCTCTTTGATAAATCTGGCATCCAGTTCATCACTTCCAGTGACAAAAGGTACATTCATAAGGGAACGATCCTCCGGCACCACAGTTCCCCGAAACAGTGAACTACCATCCAGGAAATCGTACAGGATTTTAGCCTTTTTCTCGTTATACTGTTTCATGGCCTCCAGACCGCCCTGTTTTTTCAGCCACTTAAATACTTTCCCGCACATATAGATGCAGTAGCAGTTAGGGGTATTATACAGAGATCCCGCGTCGGCATGTGTCTTATAAGTAAGCATGGTTGGAGTCCCCGGAAGTACATCTTCCGTAATCAGATCCTCCCGGATAATTGTAATTACCATACCGGCAGGGCCCACGTTCTTCTGTACCCCCCCGTAGATAACCCCATATTTGCTTACATCCATAGGCTCAGATAAAAAGCAGGAGGAGACATCAGCAACCAGAAGCTTGCCTTTCGTATTCGGCAGTGTCTTAAACTTTGTGCCGTAAATAGTGTTATTCTCACAGATATACACATAATCTGCGTCATCGCTGACGGGCAGATCCGAGCAGTCAGGAATATAGGAAAAAGTTTTGTCCTCTGAAGAAGCAATTTTATTTGCTTTTCCATACTTCTGTGCTTCCTGGTATGCTCGTTTCGCCCACTGTCCGGTAACAATATAATCAGCTACCTTATGTTTCATCAGATTCATCGGAATCATAGCAAACTGCTGATGGGCACCGCCCTGCAGGAACAGGACTTTATAGTTATCCGGAATATGTAACAGTTCTCTCAGATCTGCCTGTGCATCATCCAGAATTTCCTGGAAAGCCTTGGAGCGGTGGCTCATCTCCATCACTGACATACCGGTTCCTTTATAATCTAACATTTCTTCTGCTGCTTCTTTTAATACCTCTTCCGGCAGGACAGCAGGCCCTGCTGAAAAGTTATAGACTCTTCCCACTTTACTCTTCCTCCTAATGTTCATTCTCTTCTTTCATATATCACATCAATGAACATTCTACTTCTTTGACATATTTTTGTCAATAAAAACATTTGTCCTCTTTGGAAAGACATCCTATCTCTGATTTAAGTCTTCCTCGTCAAATGCTTCCTCAATATTCGCTCCCGGTGATACCATAGGGAATACTTTATCGTCGCAGTCAACAATACACTCAATCACCACTGTGGTGTTTAACTCTATGGCTCTTTTCAGGGCGGGCTCAACTTCCTCAGGCTTTGTCACACGGATTCCCACTGCTCCCATGGACTCTGCAAACTTCACAAAATCAACCTTATCATTTAATATGGTATGGGAGTACCGCTCTCCGTAGAACAGCGTCTGCCACTGGCGAACCATCCCCAGCACATGATTATTAATCACAACCTGTATGAGAGGAAGCTCGTTTCGCACGGCTGTGGCAATCTCATTCATGTTCATGCGGAAACAGCCGTCCCCTGCAATATTAATTACTGTCTTTTCCGGTTTCGCAATCTTGGCGCCTATGGATGCGCCGAGGCCGTACCCCATAGTCCCCAGTCCCCCTGACGTCAAAAATGTCCTGGGTTCCTTATATTTATAGTACTGAGCTGCCCACATCTGGTGCTGCCCCACTTCAGTTACAATGACAGCATCCCCGTTGGTCACCCGATAGATTTCTTCTATAACAAAGGGCCCGCTGAGTCCGTTTTTATTGTATTTTAAAGGATACTTTTCTTTCATCTCTTTGATATGGGTCAGCCAATAGGTGTGATCTTTCGGCACCACTCTATCATTGAGACGTTTCAGCACTTCTTTTACATCTCCTATCACAGAGGCATCCACAATAACATTTTTATTAATCTCAGCAGCATCTACATCAATCTGGAGAATTTTAGCGTTTCGTGCAAAATTCCTGGCATTGCCTGTGACACGGTCACTGAACCTGGCGCCTATGGTAATCAGCAAATCACATTCCGTCACGCCGAGGTTAGAGGTTTTGGTACCATGCATGCCCAGCATACCGGTATAGAGAGGGTCTTCTCCCGGAAACGCCCCTTTTCCCATCAGGGTATCGGTTACCGGTGCCTGAATCTTTCTTGCCAGCTCTCTTACTTCTTCGGATGCACCGGAACTGATCGCACCGCCGCCCACAAATATATATGGCTTGTGTGCACTCTGAATCAGCTCCACTGCTCTCTCCAGATCCTCTTCTGTGATCTTAGCTGTAAAGGGCTGTATCTCCAGTGGCTTCTCATAGGTATACTCTGCCTTATTGGCAGTAACGTCTTTCGTAATATCCACCAGGACCGGGCCGGGCCGCCCGCTTTTTGCAATGGTAAATGCACGACGGAGCGTATCTGCCAGTTTTGTTACATCCTTTACGATAAAGCTGTATTTGGTAATAGGCATCACAACGCCCGCTATATCAATTTCCTGAAAGCTGTCTCTCCCAAGAAGAGGTACTCCAACGTTAGCTGTAATTGCCACTACAGGAATGGAATCCATATAGGCTGTGGCAATTCCCGTTACCAGGTTCGTGGCACCCGGACCTGAAGTTGCCATACACACGCCTACTTTTCCGGTTGCCCTGGCATATCCGTCTGCGGCATGGGCTGCCCCTTGTTCGTGGGAGGTGAGCACGTGATGTATCTCCTCCCTGTGCCTGTATAACTCATCATATACATTTAAAATGGTTCCTCCCGGATACCCAAATACAGTATCTACCCCTTGTTCTTTTAAACACTCAATTACGATCTCAGAACCTGTCAGCTGCATACTCCGCTTCCTCCTTTACTGTTTTGGTATTTCTAATATTGCACCCCGGCTGCCGCTGGTAACCATAGATGCATAACGCGCCAGATAGCCGGTCGTGATCTTAGGCTCTCTGGGTTTCCAATTCTTTCTTCTCTCTTCCATTTCTTCCTGTGATACTAACAGCTCCAGAGAATTCTCGGGAATATTGATTTTTATCATATCTCCTTCTTCCACCAGTGCAATGGGGCCGCCCACAGCTGCCTCCGGTGATACATGGCCAATAGACGCACCTCTGGATGCGCCGCTGAAACGGCCGTCTGTGATCAGGGCAACCGAAGATCCCAGTCCCATCCCGGCAATCTGGGAGGTGGGATTCAGCATCTCTCTCATACCCGGTCCCCCCTTGGGGCCCTCATAGCGGATTACCACAACATCCCCTGCGGCTATTTTGCCGGAAAGAATTGCCTCAGAGGCATCCTCCTCACAGTCAAATACCCTGGCAGGTCCCTCATGAACCATCATCTCAGGAACTACCGCAGAACGTTTTACCACTGCAGTATCCGGCGCCAGATTTCCCTTCAAAACAGCGATTCCGCCGGTTTCGCTGTATGGATTATCGATTGGACGGATTACCTCAGGGTTCTTATTTACACAGTCCTTAATATTTTCTGCCACCGTATGTCCGGTTACTGTCATACAATCTGTATGCAGCAGGCCTTTTTTATTCAATTCATTCATCACCGCATACACGCCGCCTGCCTCATTTAATTCCTCAATATAGGTATGTCCGGCCGGTGCCAGATGGCAGAGATTCGGTGTTTTGGCGCTGATCTCGTTGGCAGTAGACGGACTCAGCTCTACCCCTGCCTCGTGAGCAATAGCGGGCAGATGAAGCATACTGTTGGTAGAGCAGCCCAGTGCCATATCTACGGTAAGTGCATTCATAAATGCATCCTTTGTCATAATGTCTCTCGGACGGATATTTTTTTCCAGCATCTCCATCACCTTCATGCCTGCGTGCTTGGCCAGACGCAGTCTCTCCGAATAGACTGCCGGGATCGTGCCGTTGCCTCCAAGGCCCATGCCCAGCACCTCTGTGAGGCAGTTCATGCTGTTTGCCGTGTACATCCCGGAGCAGGAGCCACAGGTAGGACAAGCCTTCCTCTCATATTCTTCGACTTCTTCTCCGGTCATTTTATTGGCACTGTATGCACCCACAGCCTCAAACATGCTGGACAGACTGGTTTTAGAACCGTGTATATGCCCTGCCAGCATAGGTCCGCCGCTGACGAACACTGTGGGGATATTAAGTCTTGCCGCTGCCATCAAAAGACCCGGTACATTTTTATCACAGTTCGGCACCATTACCAGCGCATCAAACTGATGGGCGATAGCCATTGCCTCCGTGGAATCACAGATTAAATCTCTGGTCACCAGGGAATACTTCATTCCCACATGCCCCATGGCGATTCCGTCGCACACAGCAATCGCCGGAAAGACTCTGGGGGTCCCCCCTGCCATGGCCACTCCCATTTTTACGGCTTCTACAATTTTATCCAGATTCATGTGTCCCGGTACAATCTCATTGTAAGAACTCACAATACCAATCAATGGACGATCCATCTCTTCCCTGGTCAGTCCAAGTGCGTTAAATAAAGACCTGTGGGGTGCCTGCTGTACCCCTTTTGTCACTGCATCACTTCTCATAATTTTTTTCCTTTCTGATTCTTATCTCTTACCGGATCTCTGCCGCAATCAGATCTCCCATCCGTTTTGTGCCTACCTGCTCCATACCATCTGCCATGATATCACCTGTACGGTATCCGCCCTTCAGCACTTTCTGTACTGCCGCTTCCACAGCATCTGCTTCCTTATCCAGATCAAGGGAATAGCGCAGCAGCATTGCCGCTGAGAGTATAGTCGCAATGGGGTTGGCCAAATCCTTTCCCGCAATATCCGGGGCAGATCCGTGACTTGGCTCATAGAGTCCGAACTTTGTCTCATTGAGACTTGCAGAAGACAGCATGCCGATGGACCCGGTTACCATACTGGCTTCATCAGACAGAATATCTCCAAACATATTCTCTGTGAGAATCACATCGAATTGTCCCGGATTATGTACCAGCTGCATAGCACAGTTATCTACCAGCATATGGTCCAGGGCAACTTCCGGATAATCCTTTGCCACATCCTCGACTACCTTTCTCCAAAGCCTGGAGGAATCCAGTACATTGGCCTTATCCACACTGGTAACCTTTTTCCTTCGTTTCATGGCAATATCAAACGCCCGTACGGCAATGCGCCGAATCTCTTTTTCGTTATATGTAAGGGTATCAACAGCAGTTTCCACGCCGTCTTCCACTGTGGTCCTTCTCTCTCCGAAATACAGACCGCCGGTCAGCTCCCTCATAATCATCATGTCAAAGCCTTCGCCGATAATCTCTTCCTTCAGAGGGCAGGCATCCTTTAATTCCTCATACAAATACGCCGGCCGCAGATTAGCAAACAGATTCAGCTGCTTTCTAATGGCAAGGAGCCCTGCTTCCGGTCTTTTGGATGGTTCTAACTGATACCAGGGGGAAGTCCTGGCGTCCCCTCCGATGGATCCCATAAGGACTGCATCACAGCTTCTGGCAGTCTCCACTGCTTCCTCTGTCAGCGGTACCCCGTGAACGTCAATAGAAGCCCCGCCTAACAGGACTTCTTCATATGAAAAGGTATGTCCATAGATATCACATACTTTGTCCAATACTTTTTTTGCTTCCCGTACAATCTCCGGTCCGATACCGTCTCCCCGGATCAATGCAATCTTATAATTCATAATCTCTCCCTTTCTGTCATCAGCCTGAATACGCTATCACACGGCATGCGCCGTATGCCCCGGAGCATAAGTTAAGGGATGCCCTTTGGGGATAGCCTATAATACTATATATATTAATTCATTTTTCGCCACTTTTCAAGAATAAAGTACAGCACCGGGCGTAAAGTATGTAATAAAATAAAAAGATGCTGTCCCCGGACAACATCTTTCTCTCTTAATTTTCAGCTACCTCTGCCTTTTCAACTTCTGCAATCGCAGCTTTTCTCATAGGAATACGACAATTTTTGTTGTTACCGAACTCAAGTATAACATCCTCATCTGTAATATCAATGATGACTCCATAGAATCCGCTGGTAGTAACTACACTATCGCCTACCTCCATAGATGATAACATCGCTTTCACTCTCTGCTGTTCCTTCTTCTGCGGTCTCATGATCATAAAATACATAAGAGCAAAGAAAAGCACCAATGGCAATAACATGGTAAGCCATGAACCGCCTGCTGATGCACTGGCTGTTAATAACATAATCCATTCCTCCTGTTTTGTTTATTGCATTTCAGACATTAGTACAATAATACACAAAAAACAGTATTTCTTCAAGGCTTTTTGACAATTTAATGTAATTTTAATGGGAAAATGAGCCATATCCGGCATTATCCCTGTTCCCCGATGTTAAACATCCGGAATCCCTCCCCGTGGACTTCATTGGATTCCAGTATAATGGTAAACGCATTTTCATCCACTTCCTTTACCTTTTGCTGAACAAAATACATCTGTTTATTATTGCAGGCACACATCACCACCTGTTTTTTTCCCTGTTTGTAGCCCCCCGAGGCCGGCAGAATGGTGCTTCCCCTGCCGCAGCACTCGTCGATGGCATCTGTCACTTTTTTTCCGTAATCTGTGACTATCAGCGCCATCTTTCCGGCATTTACCCCATAGACCACCTTGTCGACCGCCACGGCAAACAAAAAGTTGATGATCATTCCATAGATAATTCCGTCAATATCTCTGAAAATAAGTCCTCCAAGAAGAATAATTCCAATATCCGACAAAAAGGCAATCTTGCCCAGTGAAAGATAAGGTTTTACTGCCTTTACTGCCATGATTACAAAATCGGTTCCCCCGGTGGACGAATTCTGCATATAGATCAGGGCATACCCCAGCCCTCCCAGTACTCCGGTACAGATTGCTGAGAGCATCCGGCTCCCCGTATATACCGGAAGCAATGGCGCCACGTAGTCGATCATGACAGAGGATATCACAATGCAGCGGAGAGACCGCAGAAAAAATCCCCTTCCCAGAAGCCTGTAGCAAAGCAGGGCCACGGGAATATTTAAAACGATGATTGTTAGGCCGATGGGCAGTTGAAACAGCCGGTTGAGTATCAGAGAAATACCGGAGAAGCCTGTCATAGGAAATTCTGATGTGACCGCAAAATTATAGAGTCCCACTGCAATCAGCGCGCTGCCGATGAGTTCCATTCCTATTTCTTTCATAATTCTTTTCGCTCTGTTCATCATGTTGTCCTCCTTCACTATAATACTGCGACCAAAAAAGAGCTGTACGGCCACATAAATATATGATCCGCATAAGCTCTTTTGCAACTGCTATTATACCGTATCTCTGCTGCGTTTGCAACCCCCGCTGTCAGAGAAATCCTTCCAGCTTTTGTTTCTTATAATCCTGATAAGTTCCCTGTTCTATCGCCTCTCTGATCTCTTCCATCATTTTATTGTAAAAGTAGAGGTTATGGAGCACACAGAGACGCATTCCCAGCATCTCTTTTGCCTTCAGCAGATGCCGGATATAAGCCCTGCTGTAATTACGGCAGGCCGGACACTGGCATCCCTCCTCAATGGGTCTGGAATCCAACTCAAATTTTGCATTAAATAAATTCAGTTTACCCTGATTTGTGTATACATGTCCGTGGCGGCCGTTTCTGGAGGGATAGACGCAGTCAAAAAAATCCACGCCCCGGTCCACTGCCTCCAAAATGTTTGCCGGCGTTCCCACCCCCATGAGATAGGTAGGTTTCTCCTCCGGAAGACAAGGTACTACGGCGTCCAGAATGCGGTACATTTCCTCATGAGATTCCCCTACCGCCAGACCGCCTACCGCATAGCCATCCAAATCCATGTCCGCAATCTCCCTTGCATGAGCGATCCGGATATCTTCGTAGACAGCCCCCTGATTGATCCCGAATAAAAGCTGGTGCCTGTTTATAGTATCTTCTTTTTGATTCAGCCGATCCATCTCTGTCCTGCATCTCCGAAGCCAGCGGGTAGTCCTGTCCACGGATGCCTGTACATATTCTCTGGAAGCCACACTGGATGGGCACTCGTCAAAAGCCATGGCAATGGTGGACGCCAGATTGGATTGAATCTGCATACTCTCCTCAGGTCCCATAAAAATCTTTCTTCCATCTATGTGCGATTGGAAATACACTCCCTCTTCTTTGATCTTTCTAAGACCTGCCAGGGAAAACACCTGAAACCCTCCCGAATCTGTGAGAATTGGCCTGTCCCAGTTCATAAACTTATGGAGCCCCCCCATCTTTTTCACCACCTCATCTCCCGGTCTCACGTGAAGGTGGTACGTATTGGAAAGTTCTACCTGGGTTCCAATCTCTCTTAAATCTGTGGTGGCTACCGCACCTTTTATGGCAGCTGCTGTTCCCACATTCATAAAAACCGGAGTCTGAATGGTGCCGTGAACAGTAGTAAATTCAGCTCTTTTCGCTTTTCCGTCTTTTTTTAATATCTTATACATTGTACTCTTCCTTTTTATCAGCATGTAGTCTAAGTATATCCAAAAGGCTTAGGAATTTCAAGAGAATTTATCTTCACAACTTCTTCACAACATTTTTATTTGTAATTTAACCTTTATTGTCGTATAATGTTATGTAGTTTTGTTAACCCATAAAACTGCATATAATAGGAAAGAAATGGTTATTTAATTTCACAGTGAGGAGGTCACAGGGCGACCTGTGAACAAGGTTATGAAACAAATTACATATACATTAGGTATAGACATTGGCTCTACTACCGTAAAAATAGCAATTTTAAATGAGGAGCAGGAGATCGTTTTTTCTGAGTATGAGCGCCATTATGCTAACATTCAGGAGACCCTGGCCCACCTTCTGGGCCATGCCTATGAAAAACTGGGGGAACTTCAGCTTGCACCTGTGATCACAGGTTCCGGCGGACTTACCCTGGCAAAACATCTTGGGGTTCCTTTTGTCCAGGAAGTCATAGCGGTCTCATCTTCCCTCCAGGCTCTGGCACCCCAGACCGATGTTGCCATCGAGCTGGGAGGCGAAGACGCTAAGATTATATATTTTGAAAAGGGTAACATTGAGCAGCGTATGAACGGAATCTGTGCAGGCGGGACAGGCTCTTTTATTGACCAGATGGCCTCCCTGCTTCAGACAGACGCCGTCGGTCTGAATGAGTACGCCAGAGATTACAAGGCCCTGTACTCCATCGCCGCCCGCTGCGGAGTTTTCGCCAAGACAGATATTCAGCCTCTCATCAACGAAGGGGCCACCAAGGAGGATCTGTCCGCCTCTATTTTCCAGGCAGTGGTGAACCAGACCATCAGCGGACTGGCCTGCGGAAAGCCCATTCGGGGGCATGTAGCCTTCCTGGGGGGACCGCTGCATTTCCTGTCTGAGCTTCGGGAGGCATTTATCCGTACTCTGAAGCTGGACGGTGAGCATACCATTATCCCGGCAAACTCTCATCTTTTTGCCGCCATTGGTTCTGCCCTGAACGCGAAAGAAGATGCGGATACGGTTTCTCTCCATGCTATGAGAGACCGCCTGGCTTCTTCTATTAAAATGGAATTCGAGGTTGACCGGATGGAGCCTCTTTTTGCCACCCAGGAAGAATACGACCTCTTTAATGAGCGTCAGAGTGCATATAATGTGGCTACTGCGGATCTTGCTTCCTATGAGGGAAACTGCTACCTGGGAATCGACGCCGGTTCAACAACCACCAAAGCCGCCCTGGTAGGGGAGGATGGTTCCCTGCTCTATTCCTTTTACAGCAACAACAACGGAAGCCCTCTGGCCACTACCATAAAAGCAATTAAAGAAATCTATACCCAGCTCCCCTCCAGCGCCACCATTGCGTACTCCTGTTCCACCGGATACGGGGAAGCCCTCATCAAGGCAGCGCTGATGCTGGATGAGGGGGAAGTGGAAACGGTATCCCATTATTATGCCGCCGCTTTCTTTGACCCTGAGGTAGACTGTATTCTGGACATCGGCGGCCAGGATATGAAATGTATCAAAATCAAAAACAATACCGTTGACAGCGTACAGCTTAATGAGGCCTGCTCTTCCGGCTGCGGTTCTTTTATTGAGACCTTTGCCAATTCCCTGAACTACAGTGTACAGGATTTTGCCAAAGCCGCACTATTCGCCAAAAATCCCATTGACCTGGGTACGCGGTGTACTGTTTTCATGAATTCAAAGGTTAAGCAGGCACAAAAGGAAGGAGCGGAGGTATCAGATATCTCTGCCGGTCTGGCCTATTCTGTCATTAAAAACGCTCTCTATAAAGTGATAAAGGTGTCTGATGCGAAAGAGCTGGGAAACCATATTGTTGTCCAGGGAGGAACCTTCTACAACGATGCTGTACTGCGCAGTTTCGAAAAAATTGCCGACTGTAAAGCCATTCGCCCGGATATTGCAGGAATCATGGGAGCCTTCGGTGCTGCCCTGATTGCCCGGGAACGGTACGATGTCTCAAAAGAGACTACTATGCTGCCCATTGAAAAGATAAATACGCTGCAGTTCTCCACCTCTATGGCCAACTGCAAAGGCTGCACCAATCACTGCCGCCTCACCATTAACAAATTCTCCGGAGGGCGTCAGTTTGTTACCGGCAACCGCTGCGAACGGGGCATAGGCAAGGAAAAGAACAAAGATCACATTCCCAATCTCTTTGAATACAAATACAAGAAGCTTTTTTCATATGAGTCTCTCACATTAGATAAAGCTGTGCGGGGACAGGTGGGAATTCCCAGAGTTTTAAATATGTTTGAAAACTATCCTTTCTGGCATACCTTTTTCACAGAACTGAAATACCAGGTTGTGCTCTCTCCCACCTCTACCAGAAAGATTTATGAGCTGGGAATTGAATCAATCCCCAGCGAATCGGAGTGTTATCCGGCCAAATTGGCCCATGGGCATGTAACCTGGCTGATTAAGCAGGGCGTTAAGTTTATCTTCTATCCCTGCATTCCATATGAGAGAAAAGAATTCCAGGACTCCGTCAACCACTATAACTGCCCCATAGTAACCTCTTATGCGGAGAATATTAAAAATAATATCGACGAGCTTCAGGATAACACTATTGTATTTCGCAATCCGTTTATGGCCTTCACCAGCGAGGAGGTTCTGACCAAACGGCTGATAGAAGAATTCCCTGACATCCCGGAAAGCGAGGTTAGAGCTGCCGCAGCCAAAGGGTGGAAGGAGATGGCTGACAGCAGGGAGGATATTAAGCGGAAGGGAGAAGAAACGCTGGAGTACTTAAAGGAAACCGGCCGAAGGGGAATTGTGCTGGCCGGACGGCCTTACCACATTGATCCGGAGATTCATCACGGGATTCCGGATCTGATTAACTCCTATGGAATTGCAGTGCTGACAGAGGATTCTATCTCCCATCTGGCTCCCATAGAACGTCCCCTGCGGGTAAACGATCAATGGATGTACCACACCCGGCTGTATGCTGCTGCCAATTATGTGAAGACTACAGAGAATCTGGATCTCATTCAGCTGAATTCCTTCGGATGCGGTCTGGACGCGGTTACCACAGATGAGGTATATGAGATTCTGGCGCACAGCGGCAAGATATATACCTGCCTTAAGATCGATGAAGTCAACAATCTGGGAGCCGCCAGAATTCGTATCCGCTCACTGATCGCAGCGATCCGGGTAAGAGAAGAACAGAAAATGTCAAGGACCATTGTGCCCTCTTCCATTGAAAAGATACCATTTACACAGGAGATGCGGCAGAACTACACCATACTCTGCCCTCAGATGTCACCCATCCATTTTTCCATCCTGGAGGCGGCTTTTAACGCCAGCGGGTACCATCTGGAGGTATTGCCCAATGACAATAAAGAGGCTGTGGATGTAGGTCTGAAATACGTGAATAACGATGCCTGCTACCCTTCCTTAATGGTAGTGGGACAGATTATGCAGGCGCTGCTGTCAGGCAAATACGACACTCACAGGATTGCTATCATTATGTCCCAGACCGGAGGCGGCTGCAGGGCCTCTAATTATATCGGATTTATCCGAAGGGCACTGGAAAAGGCCGGGCTTTCCTATATTCCGGTCATATCCATTAATCTAAGCGGACTGGAAAGCAATCCCGGCTTTAAAATCACAGCCAGGCTGGCAAGCCGCCTTGCCTTCGCGGCTGTCTTCGGTGATATTCTAATGAAATGCCTTTACCGGATGAGGCCTTATGAAAAAATTCCCGGATCTGCCAACGAACTGCACCGGAAGCTGGAAAAGGAGTGCATTGCCTTTGTAGGTCAAAAGCATGCTACTATCGGGGGCTTTAAAAAGCTCTGCCGGAAGATGATTCGTGAATTTGACAGTCTTCCGATTACCGATGAAGTAAAACCAAGGGTAGGCATTGTAGGCGAAATCCTGGTAAAATTCCTTCCTGCGGCCAACAACCACCTGGCCGAGCTTCTGGAGCGGGAAGGCGCCGAAGCGGTCTGCCCGGACTTAATTGATTTTATGTGCTACTGCTTCTACAACCTGAATTTCAAGTCCAGATACCTGGGCTTTAAGAAATCCTCAGCCGCCCTGGGCAACCTGGGAATCAAGGCTATTAACTGGATTCGGAAAGCTGCCAATGAAGAATTTGCCCGGAGTGTACACTTTACTCCCTCCGCAGATATTACCCAGCTGGCAAAGATGGCTTCTTCCATTGTATCCGTAGGAAATCAGACGGGCGAAGGCTGGTTCCTAACCGGAGAGATCCTGGAACTGATACATAACGGCACACCAAATGTGGTCTGCACCCAGCCCTTTGGCTGTCTGCCCAATCACATTGTGGGAAAAGGAGTCATCAAAGCAGTGCGGAAGGAATACCCACAGGCAAACATCGTAGCCATTGATTACGACCCCGGCGCCAGCGAGGTAAATCAGCTTAACCGGATTAAGCTGATGCTCTCCACTGCGCAGAAGAACTTAAAGAAGAATGGTTCCGGCAAGACTGAGGTCCGGTAACATCTGAACTGTAAAAGGGATGCTGTCACATAACGACAGCATCCCTTTTACAGTTCCTTTTAATACTCTCCACATATCACTGCGTTATAAGTCCTGCCTTTTAAATTCCCGGACAGCTAATACACTGCCAAGCAGACCTGCGCAAAGGATTGATGTAATGCAGATATATAGATATTGACTGTCTGACGGCAGCATAGCAGATATCTGTATCGCCAGCCACGGTACAAAACTAGCCGCGGGAAGCAATTCCTCGGATACCTGAGAGCCAACGGACTGCAGCAGAACAAATAGCAGCGTACATAACATCGTCGGATAAAACAAGGTACGCTGTCTGACGGCAAGCCAGATAACAGGCAAAAATGCAATAAAGCTTAAAATACCGATCTGCGTCAGCAGCCGTACAGTAAAGTAAACCGAAGTAATGGTAACCTGTGAACGGAATAAGTACAAGGAACCTACTATAGTAATGCCTTCTGTAAGGATCATAACTGCCAGATACCAGCAAAGCCATACAGCAATTTTACTCAAGACAAAGTTTTTTCTATTTACAGGAGCAGTTATTATATTTATGATTGTCTTTTCTCCATATTCTTTCTGCATGGATTGTGTAATAAAGAAGCCGCTCATAATTGGCAGAATGATGTTTACCAGCATAGAAACTGTCTGCAGCCACTCTTGATAATCAATCTTAGATTTATCAATCAGAACGGATTTCAGAGCCAAAAGAATAGGAACAGAAACCGTTGACGCAAAACCAATCAGAGCCATCTTGTTTTTCCTCAGCTTTAATAATTCTGTCTGAAACGCATTATTCAAATCTGGCACCTCCAGTCAATGCGGTAAAATAATCTTCTAATGTTTCGTGTTTAAAATACAGGGATGATAAGCCTACCCCGTGCGTAACAAGGCAGTTTGCTACTGATACCGGATCTAAGGTATCCTCATAGATCTCAACACAGTTTTTATCCGTGACTGCATAATTTTTACAGTTCAACAGGTTTTCCAACAGCTGCGCTGCCTTTGGAACAGAGTCTACTTTAATTTCAATATACTTCTTATTCTTTTCTTCTAATTCTCTCATTGAAATTTCCTTTACTAAATGTCCCCCGTGTATTATCCCGATATCGTCGGCAAGCAAGGCAATTTCAGATAAAATATGACTTGAAATAATAATGGTCTTCCCCTGCTCGCGGCACAGATTTTGTAAAAACTTTCTGATCTCAACAATGCCAACAGGGTCAAGTCCATTGGTCGGCTCGTCCAATATCAGGAGTTCGGGGTCATTCAGTATGGCGTTGGCAATTCCTAATCGTTGTTTCATGCCTAACGAATATGATGAGAATGGCTTTTTATCTTTATAGGGAAGCCCTGTAACTTCCAGTGCGCTTTTAACAGCATCTTTTTTGATTGTTCCCCGCAGCCGGGCAAATATCTCCAAGTTCTCCGTTCCCGTCAGATAAGAGTAGAAACTAGGCGTTTCGATAATAGAACCTATACGTTTATAGATTTGGTTTTCGTTTCCCGGCAGTTTTTCTCCAAAAACTTCCACATCCCCGGAGGAAACAGCGATAAGACCCAGTATCATTTTCATAATTGTAGTCTTACCAGCCCCATTTCTCCCTAACAAACCGTATATGCGGCCTCTTTTGACGTTTATATTAATTTTTTCCACAGCTGTAATATTCCCATACTTTTTCGTCAGCTCCTTCGTGCGCAGAATTATCTGGTTTTCCATATACCGTCCTCCTCTTCCTTCTTACAAGTAAAGCATAAAAACCTTGCCGAAACCTTGCCGCAGCTATGCTTTATTCATGCTTTCGGAAAAGTCAGCCGAAACGTCGTACCTCTGCCGCAGCAGCTTTCCGCATGAATCTCTCCATGTAAAGAAGCAGTCAGTTCTTTGGCTATGGACAAGCCCAGACCATTGCTGTTATCCCCTCGTGATGTGTCACACTTATATAAGCGGTCAAAAACAAATGGTAAATCTTTTTCATCTATTCCAATCCCATTATCAGTAATTGAAAGACTGATCTTATTCAGAGAATAGCTTATGCGAACGGTCAGTTGTGTGGCATGGCTATGTCTTATCATATTCGCTATCAGATTAGTAAGGATTCTGGTATATGCACTTTTGTCAAGAACCACATATACAGCTTCCTCCGGTATCTCAAACTTATACTCTATCTTGTTTTCTTCTAATTTTATAATCCAATCAGCAAGTATCAGGCGGGTTACCTCACATATATTCTGCTTTTTTAAGTCATAAACCCATTCACCAGACTCTATTTTTAAGAATTCAAATAATTCCTGTATATAATCCCCCAGATTAACAGCCTTTCTTTTGGCGATTTTCAGAAATTCATCACGCTCCCCGCCAGTAACACCATTCTTCTCTAATACTTCCAAATATCCAATAAGCGAAGCTAATGGGGTGCGGATATCATGCGACAAACTGGTAACTAATTTTTTATATACCCTTTCCGACTTTTCTTTTTCCAAAAATTTTTCTTTATCGCGGATCACAATCTCATTGATTTTGTAAACAAGTTCACGAACTATGCTATTTTCATCTGCCAGTAATCTTCTGTCCAAATTGCCGCTGCAGATATCGTCCAGAATATTGGAAATTTCTTTCATCTGCCTTTTCGTATTGCTGATATAAATAAATTGATAAAGAATAATAACCCCTAATCCAGCGATACTTATCCATATCATACTTACACCTCTTTACGGAAACGATATCCGATGCTGTGAATGGTTTGAATATAATCTATATGCATCTGCTCATTTCTTATTTTTTTACGCAATTTGCTGATAAAAGACATGATATTTCTATCGTCATAAGCATACTCATCCTTCCACACATGGTTATAAATTTGTTCTTTTGTGAATACTCTGCCCTGGTTAGAAGCCAAAAAATAGAGAAGATCAAATTCTTTCGCGGTTAGCCGGACCTCTGCCGTATTTACATAGACACTTCTTAATGAGTAATTAATTTCTAAGCCTGTAAAATGCAGCGTTGAATTATCTGCGGCTTGGCCGTTAAAGACCGTATATCTTCTGATCAGGGAATGAACCCTAGCCGCAAACTCACTCATTAAAAACGGCTTTGTCAAATAATCATCCGCCCCCAGCCTCAGCCCTGTTACTTTATCGGCCTCAGAGTCCTTTGCCGTAAGCATTAACACAGGCACAGAATCCTTAATCCGTATTTTCTCTAATAGTTCAAGCCCATTGAGGAATGGAAGCATAATATCCAGCACAACAAGCTGGTATTTATCATTTTTAAATGCCTCAAACCCTGTTTTACCGTCGTGTCTTACCGTAACTTCATAATTTTCTTGCAGCAGCTCTCGTTCAATCAGCATACATAAGTCTTTATCATCATCTATTAACAATACCTTGCTCTGCTTCATACATACCTCCTGCGAAATAAGTTCCCCCACATTATATACGGTTACTCGTGCAATAGCAATGAGACTTCCTAACAGTTCCCGGAAAAAGAAAGAGTCCGTAAAGCCTGTGAAAGGCTTTGCGGACTACTCTATGGATAAAAAGAGCGACATTAAAAATCACTTATATAAGCGCAGCTTTTTCGCCAGTTTATAGATTATAGTTCCGGCCGGAAATCTTCTCAGCTGTTCCCCGGGCACTTTCACAATAGCTACAAACAGAATAATATATGTGAATACCGCCAGAGGGACTGCCACAGCCAGACATACAATATTATGGGGAAGTAAATGATACAATCCATAATAACTCCCCCAGGCCACAAGTCCCATTCCCGCGGAGGCCAGAAAAGGCTTTCCGTAAGAGTCTCTGAATTCATTCTTATATCCCAGATACTTTTTCAGATAAATCCCATTCAGGATACACATACTGACAGAATACAGAATGGTGGCCAGCAGCACTGCTATGATCCCAAGCTTGTCTGTAAACCAAAGACCGCAGAACAGAAATGCCACATTGATCACAAGGGCAATGGCCGCATTGCGAACCGGAATCTGAGGTTTTCCTATCCCCTGAAGAACCCCGTTGGTTATGGTAGACAGCGAGGAAAAAACGATGGATACCGCCCCAATCATAAGAAGGTTCCCTGCAATTCCTGTGGTGGTGGGGAAAAAGAGCCGGATAATAGGATGGCCTAACACTGCCAGCCCCACAGCAGCCGGAACAGAGATAAACATGGTCAGCTGTACAGCCTCATCTATCTTCTGATTGGCTTTTGAGATCTCCCCACGGGCATAATGCCCCGATATATTCGGCACTACCGCCGTGGAGGATGCACTGGAGAGACTGAGGGGTATATTGATCAGCGTCATATAGTAGCTGCTGAATTCTGCATACGTTGCGCTGATCAGCTCGTCGTCGATCCTGTGTCTTCCCATAATTGAGGAAAACATGTAACCGTCAATATAGCTGCTGACATTATAGATAAAGGTACTGAAAATAACCGGCGTCACCATCAGCAGAATAATCCGGAATACTTCACGGTAGCTGATATCTACCCCTGTATGATCCCGTTTCACCTGACGCCTCAGCGTACCCCGGTTAATATAATATACAAAAGTCATAAAAAGCAGACCTGCCAGCACCCCGGCTCCCGTACCCACGGTTCCTCCGGCAGCCCCCCAGGTAGCTTCCTCTATGGCGTCTGCCGCCAGGTACTTGATCAGCAGCCACGCCGCCAAAACACTCACAATGGCATTCAGAATCTGTTCAATAATCTGAGAGGCAGATGTGGGAATCATCGTATTGTGCGCCTGAAAATACCCCCTCAGAACTCCGAGGATGGCAGATAAAAAGATCGTGGGAGTTAATACCTGCAGCGCCGGAATGGCATTTGGCTGATTCTGAGGGATCAGATAGGGAGCCCCGAACAGAGCTACCAAAGCTGCAATCCCTCCAACAATACAGGCATAGATCATAGCGCCCTTAAAAACTTTATGGGCGCTTCTGTACTGGCCCAGAGCCAGACGTTCTGATACTACTTTAGAAACAGCCATGGGAATACTATACGAAGAAATTAAAAGCAGTATAGAGTATACCGAAAAAGCAAAGCTGTAATACCCCATCCCTGTTCTGCCTACAATAGCATTGAGGGGAATTCGGTATACAAGCCCGATGACCCTGGAGACCAGAGCCGCAATCATAAGAAATGAGGCATTCTTCAAAAAAGTATTCTTTTGTTTCATAATTATTCATCCTTCGTTTTATACATTTTCTATCTGCCAGTCAATCGGTGCAATTCCATGGCTTTGCAGAAAATTATTCGTCTGGCTGAAAGGCCTGCTTCCGAAGAATCCTCTGCCCGCAGACAGGGGACTGGGATGGGGAGCTTCCAGAATTAGATGGTTTGGGTTGTGAAGCATGCTCTTTTTCATCTGTGCCGGCCTGCCCCACAGGATAAATACCATAGGGCGTTCAATTTCATCCAGGATACGGATGGCTGCATCTGTAAACTGCTCCCATCCTAATCCCTGGTGGGAATTAGCCTGGTGGGCTCTCACCGTTAACACTGTATTCAGCATCAGTACTCCCTGACGGGCCCATTTTTCCAAATATCCATGGTTTGGAATGTAACAGCCCAAGTCATCGTGCAGTTCCTGATATATGTTAATCAGAGAGGGCGGAATATCCACCTCTGGCTTTACAGAAAAACACAGTCCGTGAGCCTGTCCGTAATTGTGATAAGGATCCTGTCCCAGAATCACTGCCTTCACCTCTTCCAGTGGAGTAAAATGAAAGGCATTAAAGATATCGTCGGCCGGGGGAAACACCCGTTTTGTCTGGTATTCCTGGTTTATTTTCTCAAAAAGCGGTTTGTAGTATGGTTTGCTGAATTCCGGTTTTAAGGCCTCCAGCCATTCTCCCTGTAAAGGGGGCATATGCACTTCCTCCTGTTCTTATAATCTGACAGAAACACCCTTATTATGTAAGTATCTCTTAACTTCTTTGATTTCCAGTTCCTTATAATGAAAAAGAGAGGCTGCCAGAGCCGCGTCTGCCATACCTGACGACAGTGCCTCATAAAAATGCTCCATCGTTCCGGCACCCCCGGATGCAATCACAGGGATGTCAACTGCCTGGGCAATCTGCCGGGTCAGCTCAATATCATATCCGGCTTTTGTCCCGTCACAATCCATACTGGTGAGAAGGATCTCCCCGGCTCCCCGTTTTGCCGCCTCTCTGGCCCATGCCACCGCATCAATTCCCATATCAATCCGTCCGCCGTTCTTATAAATATTCCAGCCGCTTCCGTCCGGCCGCTTTTTGGCATCTATTGCCACAACCACACACTGGCTGCCGAACTTGTCTGCGGCAGCATTGATTAAATCCGGCGTATTGATAGCTGATGAATTGATCGATATTTTATCTGCTCCCTCCCTCAGGAGCATTTTAAAATCATCCACAGTTCGGATCCCTCCCCCCACAGTAAAGGGGATGAACACATTGGCTGCTACCTTGCGGACCATATCTACTACTGTATCCCTCTGATCTGATGAGGCCGTAATGTCCAGAAAAACAACCTCATCCGCGCCTGCCTTGTCGTATGCCCTTGCGATCTCCACCGGGTCGCCGGCATCCTGGAGGTTAACAAAATTAACGCCTTTTACTACTCTGCCGCGGTTCACATCCAGGCAGGGGATAATTCTCTTGGTAAACATAATCAGCGTCCCTCCCTGTTCATAGTTGTAAAGTTTTCCAGCATCTTAAGCCCCATCGTACTGCTCTTCTCCGGATGGAACTGACAGCCAAAGAGATTTCCCTTCTCTACAGATGCATGGATCTGCGTGCTGTACTCAGTGGTTGCTTTGACAACAGATGGTTCATCTGCTTTCAGATAATAGGAATGCACAAAATAGACATACGTTTCTTCCGGTATCCCGTCAAATAACCTGCCCTGGTTTTGCAGATGGAGAGAATTCCATCCCATATGGGGGATCTTCAGTCCCTCCTGTTTTGGGATATGAAGGATTTTGCCTTTTAACAGACCCAGTCCTTTCACTCCCGGACTCTCCTCACTCTCCTCAAACATAAGCTGAAGCCCCAGACAGATGCCCAAAAAAGGAATCTGTTTCTCTGCAGCTTCTTGTATAACCGGTACCAGACCATATCTGTTCAGATTCTCCATGGCATCGCCGAAAGAACCCACCCCGGGAAGGACTACCCGGTCTGCAGACAGTATCTCCTCCCTGTCCCTGGACAGCACTACTTCCTCCCCCAGGAGGTCGAATGCTTTTTCTACACTTTTTATATTTCCTGCGTCATAATCAATGATTGCAATCATATGTATCTTCCCCGTTCGTTCCTTGTATATTCAAAATCGCCCCTGTATTCCTGCTGCGGAGCACACGCCATGCCAGGCATGGCATAAGCATACATGGATAGTTTAACACAGCTAAAAAAAATATACAACGGATGAAAACACGAAAAGAGGACATCTGACATGCCCTCTTTCGATCTTTTTCACTGTTTTTCCAACTCAAACCAGAATTCTACTCCATTGTCATAATTCTGTACTCCGCACTTTTGATTCATGGACTCCATAATAGCTTTTACTATAGAAAGTCCAATGCCGCTTCCCCCGTATTCTCTGGTTCTTGCTTTGTCTACTTTATAAAACTTAATCCAGATTTTATCCAGGTCCTCTTCCGGAATGGGATCTCCTGTATTAAACACGGTCACCCTCACCTTTTTGTCTTCCTGAAGGATCCGGATCTCTATGGTATTGCTGTATTTGACATGGTTCAGAGCATTGGATACATAATTTGTAACCACTTCTTCTATCTTGAATTCATCCCCCCATACATAGACGGGATCCTCCTCCTGAAAGATTACCCTAACTTCTTTCTGTTCTGCCAGAATCCTGGTAGACTGCACCACACCCCGGATTAATTCTGTCAGTTCAAACCGCTCCATGGTCACCTGATCCTTGCCGAATTCCAGCTGATTCAGAGTAAGAAGCTTCTTCACCATCTCATTCATCTTGGCCGATTCGTCGATAATGACATCACAGTAGAAGTCCCGGCTCTCATCGTCCTCATTGATACACTCCTTCAGCCCTTCTGCATATCCCTGAATCAGTGCAATGGGAGTCTTTAGCTCATGAGACACATTGGAAAGAAATTCCTTTCTCATCTCATCCACCTGAATCTTTTTTTCTATATCCTTCTGCAGTTCGTTGTTGGCAGATTTCAGGCCTGAGATTGCTGTCTCCAGCTCCCTGGACATCCGGTTAAAGTTATCTCCCAGAATGCCTATCTCGTCCTGCCCTCCGCTGGTGTATCTGGCATTAAAATCCAAATCCGCCATTTTCCTGGAAATATCCGTGAGCTCTGTGATCGGCTTTGTGATTCTTCTGCTGAAAAACAGGATGATTACTATACTGATTAGAATCATCACCAGTCCAATATAAATATAGAACATATTGGAAATCTGCACGCTGTCCCGAATACTTCCCACAGGAGTCCGAATCAGAAAATACCCGCTGTTTTCCAGCTTTCCCCACATCTCCAGATAATCGGTCTGCAGGTTGGTATCCTGAATCTTCTGAATAATGTAATCATCGGTCTGCTTTACTGCCTTGCCGTTGGCATTGCGCAGACCGTTGATATACCCAAAGAGCGTGGGATATAACACATCACTCTCTCTGCCCTCTACGATACGGTAGGACTGGTAATCGCTTGCCACCCAGGAGATGTTCTTTTCTGAGCAGTATCTTCTGAAATCTGAGGTTACATCGGAATCTCTCACATTGGATGTCACTACCAAATCGTTGATTTTACTGTAAACTGTCCTCAGCATATCTTCCTTTTTTGACGTATAGTAGGATTCCAGAAAAAAGGTGTTGATCAGTCCGATGGCCAGAAGCATTACCAGCATAAGCCCCGTAAAGGTAAATGCCAGTTTTTTATTCAATGATCGTTTCATGTTTATACCTCAAACTTGTACCCCATACCCCAGATAGTTTTGATATATTCCCCTCTGTCTCCCATCTTGCTTCTCAGTTTTTTTACATGGGTATCAATGGTACGGGCATCCCCAAAGTAGTCGTAGTTCCATACTGAATTCAAAATCTTTTCCCTGGACAGAGCTATGCCCTGATTCTCCATAAAATATGCCAGAAGCTCAAATTCCTTATAGCTGAGTTCAATATTTTCCCCGTCAATGGACACCATATGTGCGGCTTTATTCAGCTCAATCCCTCCTGCGGACAGGATATCGTCGGATGCTATCTGATTTGTCCGGCGCAGGATGGCTTCTGCCCTTGCCACCAGAATCTTGGGGCTAAAGGGTTTAGAAATATATTCATCCACTCCCAGCTCGAATCCCAAAAGCTCGTCCCTCTCATCCCCCCTGGCAGTCAGCATAATGATAGGGACCTTGGATTCTTTGCGAATCTCCCTGCACACCTCCCAGCCGTCCATCTTCGGCATCATAACATCTAATATAATAAGAGCTATATCCTTTGTCTCATAAAAAATATCCAGAGCCTCTTCACCATCTCCGGCTTCCAGCACGTCAAAATTCTGTTTTACCAAAAAGTCCCGGACCAATTTTCTCATCCTGCTCTCATCGTCCACAACTAATATCTTACATTTTTCCATCTGGTCTTCCTCCAACATGATCTATCTTTCTTAACTATATCAATCAAATATGTTAGAACTGTGAAATTTCCGGATTTATTTACTATTCCCCCCAAAAATAATCACGGTCCGTCTAAAAAAGCTTTTCCTTATTATACCCTCTGTGCCGGCACTTTGCAACCAAACCGGCCAGCCGGCTGTCTATTCAAAAAGCTGCGGCAGGCAACGATACGTTACCTGCCGCAGCTTAACTTGTATGTATTTGTTTAAATGTCAATCGCCCGGTAATACCCGTTAGAAACGGCATCTGCAACACGTCCCGCCCTGATGCAGTCCCCAATCTCAAATACCCTGGGCGCAGCATTATAAAAGCTTTCTGCAGTCTCGCGGTCTGCTTTCATGCCTGCCGCCAGAAGAATGGTGTCAGCTTCAAAAAGGATCTCACCCTCAGGAGCAGTACACAGGAGTCCTTCCTCAGTAACGGCTTTGGCAGTGGTATTGACCTGTATTTTAATAGTACTGTCCTTCATATAAACCTTCATGGCATTTTTGTGCATGAAGTAGGAATCCGCTGCCCAGTCATCCTTCATTTCAACAATGGTAACCTCTTTCCCAAGGCCGTCAAGATAGATGGCGCATTCACTTCCCACAAGTCCGCCTCCAAGAATAACAACTTTCTGTCCAATTGCAGGGGGCGTCTGATGGAGGGCTTCCAGTGTAACGACTTTATGGTTATCTATACCAGGAATCGGAGGTACAATTGGCTTTGCCCCAACTGCTGTCATGATGACATCAGCTCCCAGCTCAGCCGCCTGCTCTGCTGTAAGCTCTGTATTTAACTTCACCGTAACCCCGGCCTTCTCCAATCTCTTTTCCAGTACTTTGACAAACCGGAACATATCTGCTTTAAAGGGAATGTGCTCCTCGGATAAGAGCTGTCCCCCCAGACGGCTGTTCTTCTCATAGAGTGTGACGGCGTGTCCGCGGTTGGCTGCTGTGATGGCCGCCTCCATTCCCCCGGGACCTCCGCCGACTACTACTACCTTTTTGGGAGAAGTCGCGGGAAATCCAAATTTATTTTCCAGCTCATTTCCAACTACAGGATTAAAAGCACAGGAATAGGTTCTGTTCGTCAGATAATTGTAAAAACAGGTAAAGCACCGGCAGCAGCGGGTAATATCGTCTTTCTTTCCGGAAAAAGCTTTTTCCGGGAAATACGGATCGCAGATAGACTGCCGTGCAATCTCTATAATATCCGCCTTGCCGGATGCAATAATTTCTTCCATCATATCCGGATCGTTCAGTCCTCCTAAGGTGGCAACCGGTGTTTTTACATGCTTTTTCACCTCTGCTGCCAGGAATACATTACATCCGTGCTCGATAAACATAGATGGATGCGTAATTACAAATACTTCCGGATCCTCATGGACACCAGCAGAGACATGAATAATATCAACTTTTCCGTCGAGCACCTTGGCCATCTCTACCCCTTCTTCAATGGTATACCCGCCGGGTGTGAATTCAGCCCCGCTCATACGGTATTCAATGGGAAATCTGCATCCCACAGCTTCCCGAATCTTTTCGATTACAAGAAGGGGGAACCGCATGCGGTTTTCTAAACTGCCGCCCCACCTGTCCGTTCTCTTATTCATAGAAGGCGACATAAACTGTCCCAGGAGCCACCCATGCCCTCCATGGATCAATACCATATCAAACCCTGCCTCTTTTACCAATTTTGCAGCACTGGCAAAGCAGTCTGCAACCCTGTAGATATCCTCCTCAGTCATGCTGCGCACGGTAAGGCCATCCGGGTTAATCTCATCGTTGGGACCGATTGCACTCTGTCCGGCAGAACCGTCATGGCTTCTGGCGTTGGCATATTTTCCCCCGTGGGCAAGTTCCATAACAGCATTGCAATTGTGACGGTGCATAGCCTTGGCCATCTCCTTCAGAGATGGCAGGGACATAACATCGTAAAGGGTAACCTCTTTGGTATGGGTCCTCCCCACAGCGTCCACAATACCCAGCCCTATAGCTACGCTTGCAAGCCCGCCCCGTGCCCGGTTTTCGTGAAATGCCATATCCTCTTTTCTCATATGACAGTCCGGATCCAACTCCGGATTCGACATGGGAGCACCGAAAATTCGATTCTTAAAGGTGACTCCATTGATGGTTATAGGGCTTGCCAGATTTGGATAATACTTATTGTTCATAGATATACCTCCTCGTTTGCTTGTACATCCTGTTTTAATATGTTATAAATATAACATATCGATTCTTTTCTTAGAAGAATCCTTTTCGTTGTGACCCTACAAGAAAAATATTGTATCTCTGTGCCGGGAGGGAGCCTATGACATTTAGACAAATAGAATTTTTTACCACTGTATGCAAATGTAAAAGTATCAGCAAAGCCTCCGCCCTGCTGCGCATATCCCAGCAGGGGATATCAAAAGCGCTGCTTGACCTGGAGGCAGAATTGGGCTGTCAATTGCTGAAAAGAACCAGCAGCGGGGTGACTTTAACGAACTACGGGACCTACGTGCTGCAGGAATTTGAAATTATCCTGAGAAAAAAAGAGTACATATCCTCCTATGTCCTCCAGATGAAATCCACAGCCAGGGAGCCTCTTCTGGTAGGTATGTCCTTTGGTGTTCTCTCCGCTCTGCCCCACAGCTTTTTATCCGATTTCATAACCCAACATCCTTATATAGAGCTGAATTACAGCGATTATACAGATATCACTCTTGTAAACAGGTTAGTAAAAGGAGAATGCGATCTGGCACTTATCGCCGGACCAGTGAATTGTGAGGATCTGCAAATGGAGGTTATAAAGACCGAAAAGGTATATTTGTGCATTCCTTTCGGACATCCCCTGTATGAGGCACAGGAAATTACACTCCAGAGTTTAGCTGCCCATACCTTTGTGATGTTCAGCAACCAGTTTTATATCCAGCACCACTTTTGGGAGTCCTGCAGACACGCAGGCTTTTCCCCCCGGGTATTTCTGTCATCAAACGATTTTAATTCCCTGAAAGAGCTTGCCTTTGACACAGGGAACCTGTTTGTAGTGCCGGAGCATACCATTCCCAAAAAGGATTCACAATTCAGGTATTATCCCTTTCCGGATCCCTATTTTACTTGGGAAATCACCTATGCCACACGCAAAAATAAGCTGATGACGGAAGGTATGATGGCCTTTTATCAGAGTTTAAAAGAAACTGTCGGCTAAGGAAAAAGAACGAGAGCTGCCTTTTAAAAATTCTTTAGAAAGTCTTTCCTGTTACTTTAGATTCTCATCACAGATTCGTCACAATCATCCTGTAATATAATAATTGTTAAGAGGCCAACAACCTAACGCAAAACTTTTTCTTTTTCAAGCCAGCATCCGAATGGGTGCTGGCTCTCCTTCATTTTCAGGGCATTGTGCGCATCCCGACCAGGAACTTTTCACTCCACAGAAGCTTTCCGCCGCAGTGTGAGCCCCCGGAGTTTTTTTATTACCCAGGGAACAAAGTTTCCTGGGTAATAAAAAAAGCACTGTAAATACAGTACTTTCTTATGGAGTAGACGGGAATCGAACCCGTGTCCAAAAGCCTCTCCCATGTTCTTCTACTATCATAGTCAGTTCTTTAACATTCCCTCTGCCGCCCGGGAACTAACACCCTGGTGGGTTCAGTAGCTTCATAATACGTCTACCGGCTCAAAGCTTTGCCGATAAAGTTTCTCACAAAGTCGATGCCAGATTCTTAAAGTGTGAGTGCTCTAAGGCTGACAAGCTGCAATTAGGCAGCTAACGCTAAATTTTCGTCTGCGTTTAATTTAAGGTTGTGATTTAACGCATCACCTGCGGATAGCTTCACCATCTTCGAAACCCCTGTCGAAACCTTTACTACCCCCTGTAGTAAAGTGTACCCCAAACGCTGCAATGCATGCCCCGGGGCGTTCATACAGCCTTAGCCGTATCAACTGATACAAACGAATCGCTAACTTATTATATGATACTCACGTGAGTACTGTCAAGGCCGGGAAAATAAACTTTTTATGAAACCGGTCAGACTCCCGGAATAATCGGCGGAATCAGGCAAAACCTGAGGGGATGCGCCACAAGCAGACACATCCCCGCAGACCTACTGGTGCTGTTTGTTATAGATCCCCAGCATGATTAGGATTCCTACCAGACCGGCAAGCATCTCCAGAAGATATCCTGCCCCTACGGTTCTCTGGCCGTGAATTACCAGTGCCAGACATACGATAAAAAGCACCAGGCCGATGATTCTCACTATCCATTTCTTCATAACACACACCTCCTGTGTTCTCTTTTAGCCCTTCAGTCCTCCAAGGCTCATACCTTCTGTCAGTTTCTTCTGCACACAGATATACAGAATCAAAGTGGGCAGCATTACAATAACCAGACCGGCATAGAGACGGCCATAGTTTGCGGCTGCCTGCTGTGCCTGCATCAGCTGCATCAGTCCTACGGGAAGTGTCTTGGATTCCCCCGTAAGCATAGTCATTGCGATGATATATTCATTCCAGAAGGAAAGGAAGTTAAAGAGAATTACCGTTATAATACTTGGCCTTGCCATGGGCATCATAATAGAAAACATCGTTTTGAAATACCCGGCACCGTCTACAAAAGCTGCCTCCTCGTAGTCTTTTGGAATAGATACAAAAAATCCGGACAGCAGGTAGATGGTAAATGGCAGTGCGGTGGATGCATATACCAGCGCCAGCACAAAAAGATTATTTAACAGAAATCCGCTCCCGAATACCCGGTTCAGAAATTTGTCTCCGTCCACAAACATCAGGAATATAGGTACAACAATGTAGTTTACATTGATAAATAACCCGCCCATAAACATAATGTTACACAGTTTGCTGCCTTTGAAGCGGTATCTTGCCAGAACATAAGCTGCCGGAAGCGCAATCACCAGGAGAAGCAGCAGCGCCAATACCGTAACTATGACGGAATTAAGCATATACTCTCCCATTTTGGCGCCCTGAAATGCATCAATAAAGTTCTGAAAATAAATTCCTTTCGGCAGTGTCCACGGATTCCCGTAGAATTCTGCATTTTCCTTGACAGAAGCCAGAAATACCCAGCCCACAGGAACTGCAATGCTAATTGCCAGAAGCAGCAGTACAATGTATATAAACACCTTATACAGCGTGTCTTTTCCATTTTTCTTCATATTCTCACCCTCCTAAAATTCCAGCGGCTCTCGCTTTGTGGCCAGGTTTACAAGTCCGGCCAATCCAAATGAGAACAAGAATACAATCACTCCTATGGCCATACCATATCCGTATGAAGAGTTCGTATACGCCTGGCCGTACATATAGCTCAGGAATACTTCACTGGCTCCATCGGGCTTGCCTCCCGTCATGGCCTTGACAAAAAGGAAGCTCAGGTTGATGGTACTGATGATAAAAAAGGTAAGTGTTGTTCTGATATTTGTCCAGATAAGGGGCAGGGTTATGTTGAAAAATTGATGGATTCTTCCCGCACCTTCCAGATTGGCTGATTCATATAAACTCTCCGGCACGCTGGACATACTGGCCATATACATTACCATATAATATCCGATTGCCTGCCACACCATAGCAATGACAAGGCTGTAGATAACCAGCTTTTGGTTTCCCAGCCATAGAATAGGATCCGCTTTAGCGCCTCTGAATATGGACAGGATACTGTTCAGCAGGCCCTGACTGGGGTCATAAATCGCAGAAAAGATGGCTGATATAACAACAACGGATAAGATATTTGGGATGTAGAAAATAATTCTGAAAAAATTCTGGCCCTTGATCTTTTCTCTTGACAGAATCGCTGCAAAGACAAGGGAAAATACCATTGTAATAATAGTGACCATCACAATCAGCAGCACTGAGTTCTGGAAGGACCGATAGAACTTTGGATCCTCAAAAAGTATCTTAAAATTATTTAATCCCACAAATGTCTTATTATTAGAAAATCCGCCCCATTTATACAAGGACATTTTAAATACATTTATTGTTGGGACTATCATGAAAATTATGAAAAGAATTACTGCCGGCAGCACACACACTGCAATAAAACCATTTCTGCCTTTTCTATGTTTCATTCCCGTTCCTCCTTTCTCCCTTTTGCGAAGAAAAAAGGACATTATAGAATGCCCTTTTTCCTGTTGTATAGATTACTCCATTGCCTCTCTTAACTTATCGCTAGCTTCCTCTACTGACTTCTGCCAGTCCGCAACTGTTTTATCTCCGCTTACGATACTATCCACTGCCCTGAACAGGGTGTCATTCATGGATACACCTTCCACCGGATTGGTAGAGGCGAATCCGCCCATTACAGGAACTGCTGCGTCGTTATCATATACACTGTAGAACATTTTATTGTCGCCTGTAAGTTTTTCTGAAATCCCGACGATTGGCTGAATCGCATTGGATTTCGCAAAGATGTCAGCTGCTTTGTCAGAGTACATAAATGCAATCCACTCTTTTGCCAGATCCTGGTTCTTTCCCTCTGCCGGAATCCACATCTGCTCGAAGAAGGTAAATGAAGAAGGTTTCTGAGAATCTGATACTGCAGGAACTGCTGTGAATCCCCACTCAAATCCTTCTGCTCTCGGTGCATCTGCCATTTCACCCGGAAGCCAGGTTCCGTTTGGACAGAAGATTGCTTTGTTGTCCAGGATTAGCTGCTGATTCTTTGTAAAACTTTCTTCATTGGCATTCCCCAGGGTGGTAGGTTCTACATACTGTGCCAGTTTGCCTATTGTCTCAAATACTGCGGTTGCCTCCGGTGATTCCCAGATGCCGTCTTTATATGTCATGCATTCGTTATAGAATTCCGCGCCGCCTGAAGACTCCAGAGTTGCGTAGATAAATGCATCGAAGTACCCCGCATGAGGATAGGTGAATAAGGAGATTCCCTCGGCTTTTGCTTTGTCACCAAGCTCCCACATTTCATCCCATGTCTTTGGAACTTCCCAGCCCTTTTCCTTCAGCAGGCCTGCATTGTAGAAAAGTCCGCAGGGGCTGTAGAACATGGGCGCATAATATGTTTTTCCGTCATTATAAGGCATGGTTCCCAGCGTATCGAGAAATCCCGGAAGGATTTTTTCTCTTACGGTAACCTCTTCTCCAGGAACCGTCATATCCAGCACATCATCCAGACAGGTAAGCCCTTTTTCCTTTGTAATTGTCTCAGTAAGACCGGCGTCACGTCCTGTGGCACAGTGGATTACGTCCGGGTAGTCGCCGCTTTTCATGGCCGGTGTAATCTTATCTTCAATCTTTTTATCAACCTGCAGTTCAACCGTAACACCCTCATGGGTTTCCTCAAACGCTTTGGCAACCTCACTCCAGAGTTCTGCGCCGTATCCGCCTTCAAATGCAGCTACTTTCAGCACCTGTCCGCCGTCCCCTTTGGCGTCATCACCGCCCTTTGAACTGTCATCTGTATTCCCACAGCCTGCGAGAATGGTGGTTGACATTACTGCTGCAAGTCCCAAAGCAAGCCATCTTGTTACTTCTTTCCTTTTCATACCTTTTTCCCTCCATAAATAATATTTCCTTGAGATGTTTTTATCATAGCCTAGTTTTACTTCTAATTCTATAAATATCTTGTCTTTACTTTTATATATTTTGCTTTTTACACAAAAGAAATACTATTTATTTCAAATAATCAGTGCATTTCAACCACAGCATGAGCTGTGCAGGGTACGGCAGCTATCATTTCCAATAAATTTCCAGGTTGAAAAAATAGTATCCTGCCATTATAATTATGGAAACTCCAAAAGAGAAAGGAATGTACAGCAAATATGAATAAAAATGGCACTCTTTGGTATGATACCGACGGAAATCCCATACAGGCTCACGGTGGAATGATCCTTCCGCACGGCGATACTTATTATTGGTACGGAGAAAACAAAAACGGGCCGACTTCCCTTGCCCCCTCCGGAGATATCCGGGTAGATTTCATAGGTATCTCCTGCTATTCGTCAAAAAACTGCATAGACTGGAAAAATGAGGGAATTGTGCTTCCTGCTTCTTCCGCACCGGGCAGCGATCTGTACCGTGATATGGTCTGCGAGCGTCCAAAGGTAATATACAATCAAAAAACCGGAAAATTTGTCATGTGGATGCATATAGATACCCCTGACTACCGATCCGCCAGAGCCGGCGTAGCCACAGCAGACGCCCCCACCGGCCCTTTCACCTATTTGTACAGCGATATTCCCAACCGTTCGGACTGCAGGGATATGACTCTGTTTCAGGATCTGGATCAGCGTGTATATCTGATCCACAGCTCAGACTGGAATAAAACGCTCCGAATCAGCCAGCTGACAGATGATTATCTTCACTTTACCGGTGTCTGTACAAAGATATTTCCTGAACAGGAGAGGGAAGCCCCTGCGGTTTTCTATCACCAGGGTCTGTATTATATGATCACCTCAGGGTGTACCGGCTGGGACGCCAACAGCGCCCTGTACGGCATTTCTTCAAATCTTTTAACGGGCTGGAAACTCATCGACAATCCCTGTGAGGGAAAGAATTACCGCAAAACCTTCTATGGACAGAGTACCTTTGTATTTGAAAAGGACGGACACTTTTATTTGATGCTGGACCACTGGAAGCCCAAAAACCTGAAGGCATCCGGCTACAGTATTCTGCCCGTCACTGTGGACGGAATGGATCTGCGCATTCCATTTACAGAATATCCGTTCCAACAGACAAAATAAAGGGGGCATAGCCCCCTTACTCTATCTCATACCAGATAATCTCATTGGCATCCAGTTCTGCACAAAAGCTGCTGCCGTCTCCCCGGTACACCACCGTACTCTGGGGCTCATAGGTATTGTTTACCACACAGTATTTGTGATTTTTAATATAGGCATGCACCTCTACATTATAATTGGTGCTGAACCAGTGTCTGATGTTTGTTTCGTCTGACGCCGCCCACAGTACAGCCCGGTACAAAAGCCTGCTGTTCTCAAAGCTGTAAGGAAGCCCGCTGATGTATACGCTCCTTCCCCTGCCAAAAGAATTCACTGCCAGCTGCACTTCTTTGTCAATCTGTTTTAGCACTGTAGTTCCCTCCAGGGCAAATATATTCTTCTTCCCCTCCCCAAAGTCAATGTCACCCCGGCAGTCTTCTGTGATAAAGTGTGCATGTTCTTCCCAGTTATACTTATCCTTATTCAGGTTGAATCCATTTTCTTCTTCAACCCCCATTACCGTGGCCAGCTGGAAAAACCGGCCTTCCCACTGATAAGCGGCAGGTTCCCCCACTCCGATAAAACCGCCTCCCTGGTAGATAAACTTTTTGACAGCTGTGATGATCTTCTCATCGATCCAGTTTTCACCCCCGCTGTATGCTGTGCCGGCATCTCCCACATTGATGATAACATCAATGTCATCCAGCAGATGTTCATCCCTGCGGATATCGTCAAAGCTGATAAATTCAACCGCAAAAGGCGCACCGCTCAGAGCCTCTATGATGCCTGCATAAGAATAGTTCTGCTTATAGTACAGGGCATGATGAACCATGTGATTGCCCCAGGCACGCATTCTTCCCCAGCAGTTCAGGACAGCCACTCTTTTGATGCAGTATGGAGTGGTTCCCTTTATATTGGAATACAAAAGCCGGAATTCCTCACACACGCTCTGCACATAATCCATAAATTCTGGGAACTCCAGGGCCAGCTTCAGGTATCCTCCATAGCCGATCCGGTCGATGGGTTTCCTGAGGATCGCCCGCCTGGCAGTTACCCAGTTCACTTTTGCCTCTTTCACCGGATCTCCTCCCTCGTGGAAGACATCCGGGAAGAAATACGGAAGGAATCTTCCCTCTGTATAACTTACCCCTGGTATATCACTGATCAGACGGAGCGTGGATCCGTTTCCCACACTTCCCACCACAGCGTCCAGGCCAATGCTCTGGAATTCTTCCATAAAAGGTTCCATGCCAATCCAGTGATCCCCCAGGAACATCATAGCTTCTCTGCCGTATTCATGGGTGATGTCAACCATTTCTTTTGCCAGTTTGGCTACCTCTCTGCGCTGAAAGTCCTGAAAATCCCTGAATTCCCTGGAAGGAATCCGGTAGGTGTTATTCATATATCCCTGATCAATAATAAATTCCGGGCGGAACCTGTAGCCTGCCTCTTGTTCAAACTGTTCCAGTATATAAGGGCTGACCGATGCAGAATACCCGTACCAGTCTACATATTTTTCTCTGGCAAGTTCATCAAATATCAGGGTGAACTGATGGAAGAACGTTGTGAAGCGCACGACATTCACATGAGGATTCTTCTCCAGAAAACGACGCAGCCGCTCCATAGAATAGGCTCTGGTCTTGGGCTGCCGCACATCAAAGGTCACCTGATGCTCTACATCCTTCCATCCGTTTGTGACCGAGTTGTACATATGAACCGGATCCCACATAATATAGGCCAGAAAGCTCACGGTATACTCGTGAAAAAGGCTGGCAGGCTCTATGACAACACAGCCGGATTCTTCGTCATAGCTCCACTGGTCCGAAGGTACCACTTCGCCTGTGGTGCGATCTATGACCTCCCACCATCTTTTTATGTCATCCCGGGTGTTCACCTTCAGCATATCCGGGTAGAGATGATCCATTAAATGAATGCTGAGCTTCTCTTTCTCTGCATTGTGAAAGGAAGTCATAATATACATCTGCTGGATCTCTTCAGGGTTCGCTTTTGCCCACTCATTATCCTTCCGGGTCGTGTAATAGGTTGAGTATACCTTAACTCCGATATTCTTTAATTCATCCGGATAATCTGTCCCGTCGCAGTCCCGAATCGCATCCGCCCCCCAGCGGTTTACCACTTCTTTTGTCTCCTGTACAATATCCATATCCGTTGGTATTGTCACTCTTCCAAAACCATACTCTTCCATAGTTTCTCTCCTTACCTTCCCGTTTCTGCATTCTGTTACTAGATCTACATGATTAATTTCAGTATAAAAAAATAGTTTTCTGCCTTCAACTCCATTGTTGCTCAATAAGTTATATATCTTGTCTTTCACCACTGAAAATGCTATAATTATGCTATTATTTTTTAAAGGAGTTCCCTATGGCACATGTACAGTATTCCATGGCTGAGGTCTACAACCGTCAGCCTCTTGAACGTTTATTATATATTTCCTCTTCCTCTTATGGAAAGGACTGGATCAGCCTGCTCCATACCCACAGCTTTGCAGAATTATTCTATGTGGTGGAAGGGAGCGGATATTTCTGCACGGAATCACACCAGTTTCCCATCTGCAAAGACACTTTAATTATCATCAATCCCAATGTAAAGCACACAGAAAAGTCATCTACGGACAAGCCTTTGGTCTACATAGCCCTGGGGATAGAGAATCTCCGATTTCAGTTTTTCTCCGACACCCTGGACTGTCACATCTATGATTTCCAGAACCACAGAAGCAGTATTCTTCCCCTGCTTCAGACTATGCTGGATGAGGTAAAGCACAAAAAGAGTTCCTATGAACAGATCTGCCAGCATTATTTTATGATTTTTCTTCTGCGGACCCAGCGAATAACCGGCGACAGTTTTTCACTGGCCGCCCCCAAAGATATTCCGGCTGAGTGCGAGTTTGTGAAAGAGTATATTGATACCCACTACCAGGATTCCCTTACCCTGGACTCCCTGGCGGAGCTGTCCCACCTGAACAAGTTTTATCTGTCCCATATGTTTTCAAAGGCCTATGAGACCTCACCCATTAACTATCTCCTGGAGCGGAGAATCCTGAACAGCAAGGAGCTTCTGAAGAATTCCGATTACAGTATTACACAGATTGCCCATATGACCGGGTTTTCTTCCTCTAATTACTTTTCTCAGTCTTTCAAAAAATATGCGGGCGTTACCCCGAATCTGTATCGAAAGAAGCACAGAAATGGAAAAACAATGCTGCAGGAATCCTGATTCAGCAAAAAAAGGAGAAGAAATCCAGGGAACAGATTTCTTCTCCTTTTTATTATTTCGTCACTGCACCGATAAATTAGAGTATCCCATCAGGCTGATATCCACTTCTCTGGCTGCCTCACGGCCTTCCCGGATGGCCCATACGACCAGGGACTGTCCTCTGTGCATATCCCCAGTTGTGAATACATTAGGCACATTAGTGGCATATTCCCCTTCCCTGGTGGCCACATTCGTCCGCGGGGAAAGTTCAACCTTAAAAGCATCGGCAATATACTTCTGAGCGCCCAGAAAACCTGCTGCGATCAGTACTATCTCAGCCTTCATCTCCTGTTCGCTGCCCTCTACGGGGGCCATAATCATGCGCCCTGTTTTCTCGTCTTTTTTGCTCTCCAGTTTTACCGTAATCAGCTTTTCCAGCTCTCCTTTTTTATTCTTCACAAATTCTTTTACTGTTGTCTGATAGATTCTGGGATCATGACCGAACATGGCAATGGCTTCCTCCTGCCCGTAATCTGTCTTGCAGATCTTTGGCCATTCCGGCCACGGGTTATTCGCTGCCCGCACATCCGGGGCCTTCGGCATCATCTCCAGCTGTGTCACATTGGCAGCTCCCAGGCGGATAGAAGTTCCCACGCAGTCATTGCCGGTGTCACCTCCCCCGATGACAACCACGTTCTTTCCCTTCACGTCAATATACTTTTTGTCTGCAAATTCCGAATCCAGCAGACTCTTCGTGGCAGCCCTCAGGAAATCTACCGCAAAGTGAATTCCCTTGGCATCTCTCCCCGGTGCGCTGATGTCTCTGGGATTGGAAGCGCCGCAGGCCAGTATTACCCTGTCATAGTTTTTCAGAAGGTCCTCTGCCTTGTAGTTTTTGCCGATATCTGCATTTGTGACAAACTCTATCCCTTCCTCCTCCATGACTGCGATTTTCCGATCAATCACGGATTTGTCCAGCTTCATGTTAGGTATGCCGTACCTGAGAAGACCTCCGATTCTGTCAAATCGTTCAAATACCGTCACAAAATGCCCCCTGCTGTTCAGCTGATCCGCAGCTGCCAGACCCGAGGGACCGCTCCCCACAACAGCCACCTTTTTACCGGTTCTGACCTTTGGAGGATTGGCCTTTGCATATCCCTCTTCATACGCCTTTTCAATAATTGCATATTCATTTTCTTTTGTGGATACGGGCTGACTGTCCAGATTACAGGTACAGGCCGCCTCACAGAGAGCCGGACATACCCGGGAAGTAAACTCCGGAAAATTATTTGTCTTTTTCAGGCGCCGGTATGCCTGCTTCCAGTTGCCCAGATACACCAGGTCGTTCCACTCCGGCACCAGATTGTGGAGCGGACAGCCGGAGGCCATCCCCGCCAACATCATTCCCGACTGACAGAAAGGCACCCCGCAGGCCATACACCTGGCCCCCTGGAGCTGCTGTTCTTCCAGAGGAAGGTGAACATGGAACTCATTAAAATGTTTTATTCTTTCTTCCGGTGCTTCTGCATCTGATGTTTTTCTTTTATAGTCTAAAAATCCAGTTGGTTTTCCCATCTTCTTTTCCCTCCTATCTTCTGGTATTGGCATAAAATGCTTCAATCTGTGCCTGTTTGCTGCTCAGCCCTTTTTCCTCCATCTGCACAATCGTCTGAAGCATACGGCTGTAATCATGAGGTATAATTTTCTTGAATTTGGGGAGATATTCTCCAAAGTTATTCAAAATCTCTTTTCCCTTTTCCGAATTGGTACAGGTAACATGATCCTGAATCATTTCTTTTAATTCCTGCACATCGTATTTGGATGTGATCCTTGACACAGAGATCATCTGTTTATTTAATTTTGTATAGATATCGCTGTCCTCGTCCAGCACATACGCCACGCCGCCGCTCATACCTGCGGCAAAGTTCTTGCCGATTTTTCCAAGAATCACAGCACGGCCTCCTGTCATATATTCACACCCGTGGTCACCTACGCCTTCCACAACTGCAATTGCCCCTGAATTTCTGACACAGAAGCGTTCTCCGGCCACGCCATTTACATAAGCCTTGCCGCTGGTGGCACCGTAGAGAGCTACGTTGCCGATAATTATATTTTCATCCTGCTTAAACTGAACGCTCTTGGGGGGATACACAATCAGCTTGCCCCCGGAAAGTCCTTTTCCGAAATAATCGTTGCTGTCCCCCTCAAGCTCCAGGGTCAGCCCTTTGGGGATAAAAGCGCCGAAGCTCTGTCCTCCTGCTCCGTGGCAGAGCACTGTATAAGTATCTTCGTCCAGGCTGTCCTGGTATCTCCTGGTTATCTCAGCCCCGAAGATAGTTCCGAAGGCCCTGTCGGTGTTGGACACATCCACTTCTATACTCTTTTTCTGCCTGTCTTCCAGCGCAGCTCCCAGGCGTTTCATAAGAATCCTTTCATCCGCTGTCTTTTCCAGATGGAAATCGTATACCTGCCTGGGGTCAAAGGTTACTTTTGCCTTCGGAGAAGCGTAGGGGTTATCCAGAATTCTGGCAAGATCAACTTTTGATGCCTTACCGTTTTGTATTGTATCCTTTACTTTCAGCAGATCGGTTCTCCCCACCAATTCATCCACTGTGCGGACGCCAAGCTCTGCCATATACTCCCTCAGCTCCTGGGCAATAAACCGCATAAAGTTAATGACATACTCTGGTTTGCCCCGGAACCGCTTTCTAAGCTCCGGATTCTGTGTCGCCACGCCTACCGGGCAGGTATCCAGATTACAGACACGCATCATCACACATCCCATGGTGACAAGAGGTGCCGTGGCAAAGCCGAACTCTTCCGCCCCCAGCATAGCGGCAATGGCTACATGACGGCCGCTCATCAGCTTGCCGTCTGTCTCAATCACAACTTTATTGCGCAGTCCGTTTCGTATCAGAGTCTGGTGGGTCTCAGAAAGCCCCAGTTCCCAGGGAAGACCCGCATTGTGGATGGAACTTCTGGGGGCCGCTCCGGTGCCTCCGTCATAGCCGGAAATCAGGATAACCTGGGCTCCGGCCTTGGCAACACCCGCTGCGACTGTGCCCACGCCGGCTTCGGATACCAGCTTTACAGAAATTCTGGCATTTTTGTTGGCGTTTTTCAGATCATAGATAAGCTGTGCCAAATCCTCAATGGAATAGATATCATGGTGGGGCGGGGGAGAGATCAGACTCACCCCAGGGGTTGAATGCCTGGTCTTGGCAATCCAGGGATATACCTTTCCTCCGGGCAGGTGTCCGCCTTCCCCCGGCTTTGCCCCCTGGGCCATCTTAATCTGAATTTCCTGGGCGCTGACCAGATATCTGGAGGTCACTCCGAAACGGCCTGATGCCACCTGCTTAATAGCAGAACAGCGGTTTTTGCCGTCTTTTCCTGTTACCAGTCGCTCGTAGTCCTCACCCCCTTCTCCGCTGTTTGATTTGCCGTGAAGGGTATTCATGGCAATTGCCAGCGTTTCGTGTGCTTCCTTAGAGATGGAACCGTAAGACATGGCTCCGGTCTTAAATCTTTTTACAATGGATTCCACACTCTCCACCTGGTCCACGGGGATCCCTTTTTTGGGATACTTAAAGTCTATCAGGTCTCTGAGTGTACCCATCCGTTCCTCATTGTCTATGAGATGTGTATACTCTTTAAACTGGCTGTAATCTCCGTTTTTCGTGGCTTCCTGGAGCAGATGGATGGTTTGGGGATTGTACAGATGTTCTTCCCCCCCGCGGCGCATTTTATGTCTTCCCATGCTGTCCAGGGTTGTGTCTACCTTAAGTCCCAGAGGATCAAAGGCCTGGCTGTGAAGCTCATTCACTTCCCTGGAAATGTCCTCCAGGGTAATGCCCCCGATTCTGCTCACAGTGTTGGTAAAATATTTGTCAATCACAGTCTGGTCGATGCCGACTGCCTCAAATATCTGCGCTCCCTGATAGGACTGTATGGTAGAGATGCCCATCTTGGAGGCAATCTTTACAATCCCGTGGAGTACTGCGTCATTATAATCATTGACTGCCGCATAATAATCTTTGTCAAGCATATGATTGTCAATCAGCTCCCGGATTGTCTCCTGGGCCAGATATGGATTAATGGCACAGGCACCGTAGCCCAGAAGCGTTGCAAAATGGTGCACCTCCCTGGGCTCTCCGGATTCCAGAATCATTGCCAGAGAAGTCCTTTTCTTTGTTTTTACAAGATGCTGGTGGACTGCAGACACAGCCAGAAGGGAAGGAATCGCAACATGATTCTCATCGACTCCCCTGTCTGAGAGAATTATAATGTTGGCGCCGTCTCTGTGTGCTCTGTCAACTTCCACAAATAAACGGTCAATGGCTTTTTCCAGATTGGTGTTTTTATAGTACGTAATGGGGAGTACTTCAACGGCAAAGCCCTCTATCTTCATACTTTTGATTTTCATCAAATCTGTATTTGTCAAAATAGGGTTATTCACCTTCAGCACTTTACAGTTCTCCGGCTTTTCCTCCAGAAGATTGCCGTCCTCTCCCACATATACAGAAGTACATGTCACAATCTCCTCACGGATTGCATCAATAGGCGGATTGGTAACCTGGGCAAACAGCTGCTTAAAATAGCTGAACAGAGGCTGATGTGCGTTAGAAAGCACGGCCAAAGGAGTGTCAATTCCCATAGCCCCAATTCCTTCACTGCCGTTTCGTGCCATATTCAGAATGGATGTGCGGTATTCCTCAAAGGTATATCCAAAGGCTTTCTGCAGACGCATTCTCTCTTCATCCGTGTATTCCGGGACTCTCTGGTTGGGAATCTTCAGTTCCCTCAGTTCCACCAGGTTGCTGTCCAGCCATTCACCGTAGGGCTGCTTGGAGGCATAATATTCTTTTAACTCATCATCCGAGAACACCTTGCCTGCCCTGGTATCTACGAGGAGCATCTTGCCCGGATGCAGTCTCTCCTTCTGTACGATTTTTCCGGGGGCAATGTCCAGAACACCTACCTCTGAGGAAAGTATCATATATCCGTCTTCCGTAATGTAGTAGCGGGAAGGACGCAGGCCGTTGCGGTCCAGCACCGCTCCCATAATATCACCGTCTGTAAACAGAATAGACGCCGGTCCGTCCCACGGCTCCATCATCGTCGCATAATACTGGTAAAAATCTTTTTTGGACTGAGACATCGTTTTGTTGTTGGCCCACGGCTCCGGAATGGTAATCATGACCGCCAGAGGAAGAGGCATACCGCTCATCACCAAAAACTCCAGTGTGTTATCCAGCATGGCAGAATCCGAACCCTCTGCGCTTATTACCGGCAGGACTTTGTGAAGTTCTCTGCTCATGGCACCGTGGTCCATGGTCTCTTCCCGGGCCAGCATCTTATCTGCGTTTCCCCGGATTGTATTGATTTCTCCGTTATGTACCACCAGCCGGTAGGGATGCGCTCTCTCCCAGCTGGGAGTGGTATTGGTACTAAATCGGGAATGCACCAGGGCAATGGCGGATTCATACTCTTCACTCTGCAGATCTGTAAAGAAGGTTCTCAGCTGCCCAACCAAAAACATCCCCTTGTAGGCAATGGTACGGCTGGAAAAAGAAACCACATAAGTATCTTCATTGCTCTGCTCAAATACTCTCCGCACCACATACAGCTTTCTGTCAAACTCCAGACCCTGGTCCACATTTTGAGGACGCTTCACAAAGCCCTGCATAATAAATGGCATGCACTCCACGGCCCGATGCCCAAGAACTGACGGAACCGTTGGAACTGTTCTCCAGCCCAAAAACTCCAGTCCCTCTTTTTCTACTATGATTTCCAGCATCTTTTTCGCCTGATTTCTTTTCATCTCGTCCTGAGGGAAGAAAAACATACCAACGCCGTAGTCTCTTTCTTCTCCCAGCCGGATACCAAGGTCGCTGCACGCCCTGCGGAAGAACTTATGGGATATCTGCAGAAGGATTCCGACTCCGTCACCAGTCTTTCCCTCCGCATCTTTGCCTGCTCTGTGCTCCAGGTTTTCTACAATTTTCAGCGCATTGGCGACTGTGCCATGGGTTTTTACACCATTGATATTCACAACTGCACCAATACCGCAATTGTCATGCTCAAACCGGGGTTCATATAAGCCCTGGACTTCCGGGTTATTCGTTGTTTTCTGCATCTTACATCCATCCTTTCTTTTTTGTCTCCTGCAGCATACCTGCCTGCCGCTTTTTATCTTTAGCAATTCACTGCACTAAATATACTACATTTTTTAAAACCTGTAAATAGGGTTTTTCCCATATATCGTCAGATAATTAGATATAAAATCATTTAAAATAAAATTATCTGATTTTTAATGTTTTAAACCGTGTATTTATATGTGAATCAAGACAAATTCACCCATTTTAATTCGTTGTGAACATAAAAAAAGACAATCCACGGCTCTGTGAATTGTCTTTTTTTAAAATTGTGTCTAAATTGTCTGGCTGGAATTTCCAGTTTTCCTATAGCTTTGACTGAGAAAATAGCAGCCCCACACTGCAATTAGTATCTCAGCAACCATCAAAAGCGGATACCAGGTCCAAAAGCCTGAATCTGACGGAATATAGGTTAGAATACAGGACCATACGTTCACTGCAACGTGAGCCAGAATTGGAATCAGCAGGTTGCCGGATTTTTGATACAGCCAGGCAAACCAGCACCCAAGACAGAAAGCAAAAATAAACTGAACCATATTGCCGTGATAAATCCCGAAGATGAACCCCGACAGAAGGATGCCCCATCTGCCCCCCAGGTAGTCTTTCACTCTGGCATACACCAGTCCCCGAAATACCATCTCCTCAGCGACCGGAGCCAGCACTCCCACGACTGCCAGAACCGCCCAAAAACTGCTCTGTGCGTACATCTCATCCGTCATCTCCCCGTAGTACGGAAAAAGATCCGGTATCCGAAGCACTGCCATTCCCTGGCTGAGCAGATCAGAGAGTGCAGCTGCCGCAAGCAGCAGGACGAGTACAAGGACAGGAGAAGCTTTTATTTTTATTCCTTCCGCGCCCAGGCTTCCGCGGAGAATGCGGTCTTTTTTCATAAAATACAACAAAAAGGGGATTGCAAGAATCTCCATCAGCCCCGTAAGCCCAATGGTGCTCACCGCGTCTGCACCGCCGCTTCCCCCCATAAGGGCATACACAGTCATTGGCACAATCACTATAAGAGAAGCCACAATGCTGGCGGCGAAATGTATTCCTACAGGGTACAAAACCCTCCATATCTTAAGCAGAGGCCTTCCTCTGTGCAGATCCAGCCTGTCCTTCTGCCCGGTTTCCTGTGGTTTTACCGCGTCCTGTCTTTCCAGCCTGCCCTCTATCAAAAAGGCGGCCAGCTCAGAGACGGAATAGACAATGGCTAAAGGCTGGGCCTTCAGGAGTTCCTCCCTGCTGCCATAGCCGTAGGCTACGCCTACACAGGGGATCCCGGCCCTTCTTGCTCCGTTCACATCATGTTCTTTGTCCCCTACCATCAGAACTCTCTGGCGGTATTCTCTGATCTTAAGCTGCCTCAGGGCCTCCTCTATCACCTCTGCTTTATCGGTTCTGCTCCCATCCAGTTCACTTCCCACCACTACCTCAAAGTACGGCAGAAGTTCAAACCGTTCCAGGATCTGTTTGACAAAGTGGGTAGGCTTGGAGGAGGCCACTCCCAGCGTGTATCCCCTGGTGCAGAGCTTTGACAGCATCTCCTTTATTCCTTTATATGCACGGTTCTCCCAAATGCCAATCGTGCTGTACCGCTCCCGGTATACCCGGACAGCTTCCTGCCCCTGTTCCTCGCTAAACCCGCAGTATTTCATAAACTGCTCCTTCAGAGGAGGTCCCACAAAGCACTCCAGCTTCTTTAAATCGGTTTCCTGAATTCCGAAATGTGCCAAAGCATACTGAACGCTCTTTGTAATTCCCTCGGCCGAGTCTGTCAGTGTGCCGTCCAAATCAAATAATATTGTATTCCACATGCTATCCCAATCTTTCTGTGTGTATATTGTTTCTATTCATGCTCAGTTATTTCACAGAGTACGGTGGCATCTTAGATCTCCGTATCAATGAAGTGTTGCTAATGGAATACATTATAGCACAGTTAATTCCCGGATACAAACCCCAGCAGGCTAGGTTCTTCTGATTTTTTTCCTATGTTCCGCCAACAGCAGAGAACTCCCGCTGATCAGGAAAACCCCTTCCCAGGGAAAAGCCTTTTGGTTTTCCTGTTCCACCGGCTCCTCTTCCTGTATGCCGCCGTCCGGTTCCTCTTCCTCCCCTTCTATCATAAATTCCCACGGCTCCATCTTTGTAATATTTCCTGCTCCGTCTCTTACAACAAGTACAATTCTGTTTTTGCCGGTTTCCAGGGCTTCCCTGTCCACATAGATTTCCCCCTCTTTGATGGTACACCGGACTTCTTTGCCGTTCACGGTACAGGATACAACCTGAATTTCGTCCGGATTCTCCCACTGGATTCTGGGGACGAACTCCTTTGAGTAAGTAACTTTCTCTCCCTCCCCGTTATAGTAAAATCTGGTTCCATTCTGATTCACCGTAAACATCCAGGTTTTTTCTGTACAATTGCCAAAGAGATCTTTTGCTTCCACACGCAGCGTATACTCGTCATCCTCCGTAATTGGTGCAAAAGACAAGGTCATTCGACACGCCTCTTCTGTCCGGGCAAATACCGGTGTGAGTGTCCCCTGGCGCTTTCCCTGCAATTCAATCCTTAGAAACCCGGTGTCCAGATGTTCGTCTTCAACTATAATCTGAGGCTCCACCGCACAGGCATTGGAGGACATATCCTCCAGGTTATTCAGAGTGAGAACCGGACAGGAAGAGTCCTGGGCCTCATAAGGTCTTCCTATACTGTGCAGTTCCTCCTCTGCGTCCTCCTTCCCCGGTGCTTCCGCTTCGGTCCTTTCTTCCGCCTCAATGGCAGGTTCTTCCGAATCTTTATTTTCTATCCTGACCGTATATCTTACTATGATCTCTGTCTCTCCCGGCTCTACCGCTTCCAGGGTTCCGTCTCCCCGGCTTTTCAGCTTTCCGGTATCCAGAATCTCTGCATGGCCTGCCCACGGACTCGTCCACCGTTCTCCAGGCTTTAGCGTAATGGGCGGCCCATCCGGCCCCACGGCACCCGATTCCCCTGCCATAACAGGCTGCGGAAGCAGAAGCAGTATCCCTATAGCAGCTATCATCAGTCCCCAGTCTTTTTTCATTCTTGTCGCTCCTTTCCTTCTCCCGATTCTTTTAAACGCTCTGTGAGAAGCTTGTAACTGTAGTTCTCCCGGATTCCCCTGACTCCTTTCCCCCTGTCCAGAATCTCCTCTGCCTTTTTCCTGTCCTTTTCCTCCATCAAAGCCATAAGACTGTAGGCACAGTAAGGCTCCGCCTCCTCCGGAAAGTCCTGCAGCAGCTTTTCATAGATTGTTCCGGCTTTTACACAGTCCCCCTCCATACGGCAGTTAAAGGCAGTCATCAGCCGTATCTTAACCTGTTCCTTTTCTGACATGGGGTAAGCAAGGGTTTTGTCATACTGAGAATTTGCCTCTTGCCAGCGCCCTCTGCACTCATATGCCTTTCCTATAAGCAGGCAGAATTCACGGGCATAAACAGGATAAAGAATATGATCCCGGCAATGCTCCAGCGACTCTGCCCCCTCCTCTGCCAGGGCAATCCCCTGCTCCCACGGTTTCTCAAGATATTCTTCCAGCTCCTCTTCGTAAGAAAAATAAACGCCGCACAGAGTCATACATCCCTGTGCTTTTGCCAGTGGATTCTCTTCCTCCCCAAGCAGGCCGCACAGATATTCCAGTGCTTCTCCGGCCTCCTCCCAGCAAATCTCATCGCTGTAACAGGAAAAGATACGGCACAGATTCAGATAACTGCGCTTTTCCCGGGAATCCTTAGGATCCATAGAAAAATACTCCTCAGCCTTTTTATAATTTGCCGAAAAATAGGGATCCCGGATGCTGCCTCTGAAATAAAGCCTTCCAATCTCTGTCCACAGCTTGTGTTCCCGGGGCAGCCTTTTCTCGTACCTTTCGGCCAGTTCCCGTATTCTCTGGATTCCCGCCTTTGTCTCTCCCCTGGCTATATAGGTGTTCAGCAGAGCCAGATATACTTCCTCCCTCTCAGGTTTCATTTTGACAGCCCTCTCATAGGCCTGCACGGCATCCTTCTCCTGCCGGGCTCCTGTTTCGAGTGCTTCCTGGTATGCTTGCTCCTGCTTCTGCATGTTTACCTCCTGTTGGAGAAGAAGCAGACACCCTGCCATTACAAATGCCGCCCCAGCAGCCGACAGCAGCCCTATCTGCCTCTTTCTGTACAGAAGTCTGGTGAGCCTGCGTTTTACTGTCCGGACACTTTGATATCGTTCCATGATGTTTCTTCTGGTACACGTTCCCACAATCCGTTCCAGGGCGCAGTGATCCTCTCCCTGATATCTTCCGCACTTAACCAGTTCTCCGAGAACCATACCCAGTCCATAGATATCTGACTGTACGGCAGCCCTCCCCTGGTACTGCTCCGGGGCTGCATATCCCTTGGTTCCTAACCGATCCTCTGCCGAATGTCTGCCTGCAACCAGCGCAATGCCAAAATCTACAAGGAACAGTTTTCCTTTATTTCCAATGATCAGATTCTCCGGTTTCAGATCCCGGTATATAACAGGCGGTTTCTGTCTGTGCAGGTAGTCCAATACATCGCAGAGCTCTATTCCCCACCGGAGGATTGTCTTCTCGGGAATCTTTTTTTTCGCTCTGCAGAGCTCCTTTAAGTTAATTCCTGAAATGTAATCCATTACAAGATAGGTATACCCGCTCTCCTCTATAATATCAACAATGCCGGGAAGGGCAGGGTGCTTCATCTTCTTCAGCACATCCCTCTCCCGGAGCACGCATCCCCTGCTGCTTTCTATTTCTTTTACAGCCCAGTTCTTCTCCAGTCTGAGATCATAAGCCAGATAGACCTTTCCCATTCCCCCTTCGCCTATCAGCTGTATAATCCGGTATCTGCAATCTAATATCTTTCCCAGTGATGCAATAGTGCCTCCCCCTCTCTGTCTGCACACCGCTTAGGTCTGTCCTCTGCCGCTGCCTGTGCTTACCCTTGGCAGAGAAATCTCACTTCTCTTTAAAAATATAAAAAATGGAATTATGGCGGATCCGCCTGAAAAAAATAGATACTTAAGATCTTGAATGTGATTCAAGTATAGTACAATCTGCTGCAAATATCAAGTATGAATTTGCATTTGCAGCTTTACTGTATGTTCTTAGCAAAAAGAGCAGACAGAACCGCTGTTTCGGCAGTTCTGTCCGCCCTGTATTCTTTCCTGTGCTACATTCTCTCGGGAGCCGAAAATCCCAGAAGCTCTATACCAGTCTCCAGCACATCTCTGGTAAGTACTAAAAGTCTTATCCAGGAGGCCTTTTTCCCGGTATCTTCCTCCCCCAGAATCTTTGTCTCATGGTAAAAACGGTTAAACGCATTGGCCAAATCGTAGATAAAGGAGCATATCTTATGAGGCGCTTTCTCCTCGTAAGCGTTCTCCACCACACTGTTAAACCTGGAAATCGTAAGCATCAAATCTTTTTCGCAGTCATTTGCAGGAGCTTTGATACATCCCTGCTTCCAGTCGCCTCCCTCTTCCTGATACCGGCCAAGAATGGACTTAATCCGCACAATTGTATATAAAATATACGGACCTGTATTCCCCTCAAAGGAAGTAAATCGCTCCACATCGAAGATATAGTCTTTGGATGCCTGGTTCGACAAATCTCCATATTTAATGGCTGACAGGCCCACAATTTGGGCCGTCCCTCTGGCATCCTCTTCTTTTACGCTGCGGTTGTCCACGATTTTTTTATACATTTCCTCGTTGATCTCCCGGATTAGGGTCTCCAGCCGCATTACACCGCCTTCTCTTGTTTTAAAAGGCTTCCCGTCTCTTCCATTCATAGTCCCGAATCCAAGGAAGCTTAATCCTGTTTCTTCCTTTACCAGCTTTGTCTTTCTCGCACACCGGAAGACCTGTGTAAAATACAGCTCCTGGCGTTTGTCCACAACGTAAATGATCTCATCCGGACAAAAGAGTTTCATCCGCTCTACAATGGTTGCCAGATCTGTAGTATTGTACAGAGATGCCCCGTCTGACTTCAGAATCATACAGGGAGGGATCTCTTTGGTGTCAGACGCTTCTTTCACATCTACCACAAGCGCTCCCTGATCCAGGTGTGCATATCCTTTTTCCTTCATATACGCAACCATCTCCGGTATATAGGGCTGGGCATCGGATTCCTTTTTCCACAGATCAAAGGTTACATTCAGCTTTTCATAGTTTTTCTTCAAATCACTGACTGAGACGTTCAGAATATGGTTCCACAGAGCCTTATATCCAGGATTCCCATTCTGCAGCTGATGGGTCGCCTCCATAGCTTCTTCTTTGTATTCCGGATGCTCTTTGGAATATGCACTGGCAGCAGGGTAAATCTCTTCCAGTTCACTGATGGTGAACGGAGGTTCTGCGGGGTATTCTCCTGTATAATCAGGCTGGAAATACACCAGCTCTGGTTTTCTCTTTTTCAGTTCGGTGATAATCAGTCCCATCTGAAGGCCCCAGTCCCCCAGATGTACATCCCCAATCATTTTGTGTCCCAGAAAACGCCCCATGCGTTTCAGGCTCTCCCCGATAATTGCGGATCGAAGATGGCCCACGTGCAGCGGCTTTGCAACATTGGGACCGCCGTAGTCGATCATCACCGTCTTGGGATTTTCTGTCTGTTCTACAGAGAGATGATCGTCTCTTAGCATCTCATTGAGATACTCTGACAGAAATTCCCCGCTGACTTTCAGGTTGATAAAACCGGGAGGCACCGCTTCTGCCTGCTTAAGCACCTGGCTTTCCCCTAGCTGCTCTACCACATCGCCGGCGATCTTAATGGGAGCCTTTTTATATTGTTTTGCGGCAGCCATTGCGCCGTTGCACTGATATTCACACAGATCCGGACGGTTAGAGATGGTCACCCTGGCATATGTCTCATCATAATCTGCTGCCTTAAACGCTTGTCTCAATTCTTTTTCAATTAGTTCCAGTATCTTTTTCATAACTCCTCCACTACAATTCTATCTCAACTTTTTTTGCACAGGCTACCGCCAGTGCTCCGTAACCAATATGGCAGGCAACACTTAAGGAGAGGGGATCCATATGAATCGGCATCCCCGGAAAAGCAGCTTCCAGCTCCTTCTTCCATTCCAGGGCTTCCTCCTGATTTCCTGTATAAGCAGCTTCCAGGCACATCAAACCGGACTGGGCATACGCTGCAAATCTTCCCTCAAGATCCTTTTTCATCGCCTGAACCATGGTTCTTTTCGCCTGTTTTTTGCCTCTTGCCTTAGACAGGGCGTCCAGCTTTTCTCCCTGAATCTGCAGGACAGGCTTCAGGTTAAGCACCGTTCCTATGGCGGCTGCGGCAGGTGTAATTCTGCCTCCCTTTTTCAGATATTTCAAAGATTCTACCGTGATATAGATGCTTGACTCGGCCTTCTCCTTCTCCAGGACTTCCCGTATCTCTAACGCAGACCTGCCTGCAGCTGCCAGCGTAATGGCATCCAAAACCGACTGCCTCTGCGTCACTGATATTCTCTGGTTATTCACCACCTGGACCTTGCCGTTATACTCTTTAGCCAGTGCCTGTGCAGTCTGGCATGAATTACTTAACCCACTTGACATAGGGATGTGGACAATTGCTTCATAATCCTCTAATATTTTCTCCCAAAGCTCCATTACGTCCGCTGGAGACGGCTGCGACGTAAAGATCTCAGCATCATCCTCCAGCCTCTGATAGAACTCCTTCTGTGTCAGTGTTATATCCTCCAGATAAAGCTGTTCGTCGATATAAAAGGGCATTGGAATTACATAGATTCCCAAATCCCCAGCCTGGGACTGGGTAATGCCGCTATTACTATCTGTTACGATTGCTGTTTTTTTCATATGGCCTTGTACCACTCCTTTTATATTATCGTATTCAACGTACTGATCGAAAGCGAACCGGTTTTTAGCCGTTACATTTCATTTTAGCATAACCAGTCAAATATGACAAATCATTTTCTAAAACTTCCATTGTTTATCAAAAAAATATGGTACAATGATACTATCTGAAGAAAGGAGGTAATTTTATATGTCATACAAAGCTCAGTCCTACGCCAATACGGCAGAAACACTGATAAAAAATCTAAAAAAGCGAAACATGGAGGGCTTCTACTGTCCGACTGCAGAGTCCGCCGTAGAAAAAATCCGGGAATTAATCCCGGAAGCTTCCTCGGTAACCTGGGGCGGATCAGAAACTTTAGCAGAGGCAGGCATTCTGAAAGGGCTCCAGGGGTGCGGCTATGAACTTATTGACCGAATGTCCGCAAAGACTCCGGAAGAGAAGCGGGCGCTTTACGGCAAAATCGTAATGGCTGATTACTTTTTGATGAGCAGCAACGCCATCACTATAGACGGCGAACTTATCAACATAGACGGTGCCGGCAACCGGGTTGCCTGCCTCTGCCACGGTCCCGAGCATGTAGTGATAGCGGCCGGTATGAATAAGGTGGTAAAAACCATAGAAGACGGTGTACATAGAGTCCGAAATGCTGCTGCACCGCCCAACAGTCTCCGGGTTGGCGTAAAGACGCCCTGTTCCGTAACAGGAACCTGTCAGGACTGCCTGTCTGACGGATGTATCTGTTCCGATCTTGTCATTACCAGACGTTCCATGGTACCCGGCAGAATCAAAGTGGTTCTCATTGGGGAAGATTACGGCTTTTAAGCACAGAAACCTCTGCCCTCAGGATATTTTCCCGGGGCAGAGGTCTTTCCTATTCTCTGCGCAGTGCATCTATCGGATTCAGATTTGCAGCTTTCACAGAAGGGAGAAGTCCGAAGACAATTCCGATCACCATAGAAAAAATTACCGAGCCCACGATGGCCGGAGGGCTGATGGCAACCGGCGTCTGAGACATCTTGGAGATTGCCTGGGCCAGAACAACACCTGCAAGGATTCCCAGAAGCCCCCCGATACTGGTAAGTACCGCGGCCTCTGTCAGAAACTGTGCAAGAATCTTATTTTTCCGAGCACCTATCGCCTTTTTCAGACCAATCTCGCTGGTGCGTTCTGTCACAGATACCAGCATGATATTCATAACACCGATCCCCCCTACCAAAAGAGAGATACTGGCTATCCAGAGAAGCTGGCGGTTTGTATTAGCGCTGACTTCCTGGAGATTTTTGGCTTTTTCCAATAGATCTGCCGCTTTATACTTAATCTCTCCGGTGCTGTCAAACAGATACCCATTGAGCAGATCCGCTGTTTTTCTGCCTGCACTGCTCATAGTTTCCGTGTCCGGGGCCTTCACAATTACGTTCTGGGGCTCATCGTATCGGTATACCACAGGCCAGGCGGCATCGGGCATCATCACCACACCGCTGCTCTCCTGATTATAATTATAGTAATCCTCCATAGAATTAATCACCGGCTCAAAAGCATTGGTTTTCTTTACCACACCGACCACAGTAAAAGGCTCACCCTGTATCTCTACGGTCTTCCCCAAGGGCTGTTCATCCTGGAACAGACTGTTTTTGGAGTCCTCATCCAAAAGAACCACTTTGCCGAACTGTCGGTAGTCCTTCTCCGTAAACCCTCTGCCCTGAATGATTTGGTATCCGCAGGTATCCAGGTAATCTTTGTCAATCCCCAGTACCTTCCCCCCTTCCAGGCCATTGTTCTGATAATAAATCCCATCTGCATAGGTCCTGCTCTGATACAGAGAAGCCTTTTCCACCTCATCCAGATTCAGGATTTCCTCTTTTACCTCAGGAGTGATCACAGGAACTCCTGCAGGAATATCATTATATCCCATTTCATAGGGATAATCTCCCTGATTCAGTGTTACATCCACGGTGTTGTTGCCAGATCCAATCAGGTTCTGTTTGATCTGCTCGTTAGTTCCCTTAATAGTTGAAACAATCGAAATAATAGATGCAATTCCTATGATAATGCCCAGCATTGTCAGAAAGGAGCGCATTTTATGTGACCAGATGCCCTGAAAGGACAATCTTATGTTTTCCAGCATAACTTACCTCCTCTTAATAATAAAGTTCATCAATGGACGCATCCTTTGTTCTGGCATTCTCCTTTACCCCTTTTCCATAGGGAAAGGCTACCTTATCCTCTCTTGTGAGGCCGCTTTTTATCTCTATGAGAGATCCCCACAGCGTCTTGCCTGTGATGATCTCCTGTTTTTTCAGCCTTCCTTTGACAGAACAGTATACATAGCTTTTCCCGTCCTCCGTTCTCACAAAGGGCTTTTGAAGATACAGGGCATCCGCACCCGCACCGGTGTCTATCTCAGCTTGAAGACTGACATATTCCTGATTTTTTAATCCCTCTGCCTGGGCAATATAGGCAGTAAAAGGATAGTAAGATACGTTGCTGTTGCCGCCGCCCCCAAAATAGTTGCTGCTGGCCGGATACGGGGAAATTTCCTTTATCTCCGCCTCAAAAGGAGTCCCTGTCTCCATCGAGCTTCCCGTCAGCATCTGTCCCGGCTTTACTTTATCCAAAAGAAGCTCACTGATGCTTCCCCTTACATAAAGGCCTTCACTGCTTACCACCTGAATAAATGGTTTGCCGTCTGTTTCACCCTTCTCAGGATCGCCTACCGCTTTCACCGTACCTTTAATCGTGCTTTTAATGGTCTGATTCTCCAGCTTGCCGCTGATCTTCTGTATTTTCAGGTCACTTTCTTTGATATCCAGCTCCAGCTTTTTCAGGTCCTTTTGTTTTTCCTGGATCGCTTTTTCCAGTTCTGCCTTGGTATAGCCCGCAATGATATCATCCTGGGGAATCTCATCGCCGATATCATAAAATTCATCTCCTTTAGGATTCTCTTCCGGCTCTTCTCCCTTTACGGCACTGAGGCGGATCTGATATTCTTCCTCCGGCATACATTTTTCCACAATCTTTCTTCCATCCAGGTAGAGGGCCGTCAAAAGCAGTCCGTCCACCGTATCACCTTCCCGTATTTCCAACTGGGCATACTGTTCGGGAAGTGTCTTGGTATCACCTTCCCCGAAGCCTCCCAGCATGTTCAGAAGGGAACCCATGAGAATGGGATTTTCTTTGCACAGATAGACAAAAGGATCCTCTTTTGTCCCACTTCCTTTGTAGGGCTTGGAATGCTCATCAATGCGCTCCAAAGCCTCTGTCTTGACCTCTTCTTTGGGCGGTTCCTCCTTATCGGGTTCCTGTCCCGGGTCTGGTGTTCCCGGATCCGGTGTTCCTGTCCCGGGCTCTTTTTCATCCTTGTCTTCTTCTCCCGGTGCACCTGTCTTTGGCTCCATTGCAGAGCTTCCGGAGAGACGGGTAAATCCGCCGCTCACCCCTGAGAAGGATGTGGTTTGGGCTGCGCCTTCTGTCTCGTCTTTCCCCGGGGAAGAAATTTTTGAGGATTCCGGCACAGGCTTTTGCTTCTTCAGCTTTTCAATTTCCTGCTCCGTTCCCTTCTTTTGGATCTCCATCCCTTCTTTATTTAGTTTTTCAACTTCCAGTTCTATATTCACAAGGGTCATATCATAGGAGAGCAAAGGGTCGCCCACATCTACCTGGTCTCCCTCACTCACGTAAACCTCTTCTACAATCTGCTTGTCCGTCAGATGTACATCCTGGGAGACATCGGAGGAGATTATTCCGTTAAGGCTCATGGGATCTCCCCAGTAGCCCTGGGCCAAATCACTGACATTGTATACCTTTACCGTTGATTTACTCATTTTGCCGTAGCCGAGCCAGATACCCACAGCTGCCACGCAGACTCCTGCGATTCCCCCTATCACTAAGACCAGTCTCTTTTTCATTCTCTGCCCTCCTCTTCCGCCAGGATACCGTCTTTGATGGTTACGACCCGCTGGGCATAAGACGCAATCCCCGCATCGTGGGTAATCATTAAGATAGTAACCCCCTCTTGGTTCAGGCGTCCGAAAAGTTCCATGACCTGTTCCCCGGATCTGGAGTCCAGCGCACCGGTGGGCTCATCTGCCAACAGTATCTTTGGATTATTGACCATAGCCCGGGCAATGGCAACCCGCTGTTTCTGTCCGCCGGAAAGCTGAGTAGGCTTAAAGTCCACTCTGTCCTCCAGCCCAACGCGGGTCAGCGCGGCGATCGCCTTTTCCCGTCTCTCTCTGCGCCCAACGCCTGCATAACTCAGAGGAAGCTCCACATTCTCCAGAGCACTCTGCCTGGGCAGAAGCTGAAAACTCTGAAAAACAAACCCTATCTTATTCAGACGGATATCTGACATGGCGTTGTCTGAACAACTGTTAATATCTACTCCATCCAGGAAGAAAGCTCCGCTGGTAGCTTTATCAAGGCATCCGATAATATTCATCAAAGTCGTTTTCCCAGAGCCGGAAGGCCCCATAATGGCCGTATATTCTCCTTCTTTCATGGTGAAGTTTACATTTTTAAGCACAGGGATTGTCATCTTGCCCTGCATATAATCTTTACAGATTTCTTTTAACTCAAGTATCATTGGGCGACAGCACCTTCCTCTCCGTCCGGACTTTCGGTCATATCATCCGAAGGTATGGGTTCCTCGGAAGGCATTCCCTCGTCGGAAGGTATTCCTTCTTCCACAGGCATGTCCCCCTCTGCAGGTGCTGACATATCGCCCTCATTCATCAAAGCGGCAGGGCTGTCCGTAGTAGGCGCTCCCTCCTTCAAAGTTTCCTGGGGGAACGCCACTGCATCCTCCCTGGACAGTCCGTCTTTAATTTCATACTGATTCAGCGCTTCATCGAACTCGCCCAGCACCACGCTTCTCTTTTCCAGCTTTTCTTTGCCGTTATCTGCCCACACGTATGGTTTGCTGTCAAGATCTGCTATAAAAGAAGCATCCAGCCATACCCCTTCCTTTTGTTCTTCCTGTCCGGCATTCTGTTCTATATAGACATGCTGGCCCAGAAGCAGTCCGTCGGAGGACTCTAATTCCACATAAAAATAATAGGAAGTAGAGGCTGATTGATCCGAGGCACCCTCAGAAGACATCCCCATGCCATACATTCCGGAATTGTTGCTGGAAGCAGGATTGTCCACATCAATCTTCCCAAAAGTCCCGTTCCATATCCGCTTGTCATCTACACGGGAGCGGACGATTGCCGGTTCCCCTTCTGTCACGGCTGAGAGATTTTGTTCGTTTACCTTGCCCTTGATCCTAAAATCCCCAGTGGCAAGAATGGTCATAAGCGCCTGGCTTTCCCCTCCTGTCATATCCTGGCTTTCTCCATTGTTGATGGATTTTACTACACCTTTTATCTCACTGGTTACCGTAGCATTAGCAATCTGTTCCTTCATCTGCTCAATCTCAACTGACTTACTTTTTTTCTCATATTCCGTCTTCTTTATGTCTGTCTGAGCCGTCTGAATCTGGGTTGTGTAAGATAATTTTTCATCATCACTGGCTTCCTTTTTCTCTTTTTCCAGCTGCTTAATCTGATTGTTCAGGTTTGTAATATCGTTGTCAAAGCGTTCCAGTTCCAGCTCCGCCTGCTTTAAGTCAGTCTCCATGGTTGCGGTATCATAAGTCAGAAGGGGCGTTCCCACATCTACATCTTCCCCCACTTCCACCAATATCTCTTTGATGGTTTTGTCCTGCTTCTGCTGTATCTCCCAGGTTTCCTGAGATTCTACCACACCGGAGAACCTTCCGGGGTTCCCCATGCCGCTGCCCAGTCCCATCAGATCAGAGACCTTCTCCACATACACCAGCTCGTCTGTATTCTTCCCCTTGTCCCTTCCCCGAAGCAGCCAGAAGGCCCCGGCTATCACACATACGGCTGCAGCTGCAGACACCGCAATTAGGATTTTCTTTTTCATACATCATCCTCCATCTTCCTTATATTTAATATATTTCACTGTGAATTTAGGATAAACAAAAATATTTTATACAGTATAGCAAAGTCTTATTAACTTCTCTATGTAATTTTCTTAAATATTCTTTAATTCTGTATGCCGTATTGTTAGGGTTTCCAGAATACTGCTGCTTATGTGCAGCCGTCCTTTCTTTTGCGCATACGATTCACACCTTATAATTGCTTAGTTGACTTTTTTCCCTTATCTGATAAACTATATGAATAAAAATAAAACAGCAAATTGGAGAAAATGCATGAAATACAGCAGAAAACTATTGCTTTTTACACTGTTGCTCCTGACTTTTGTCTGCCTTTTTGGGGGATGTCAAAAGTCAGAAAAAAGTCAGGTAAAGGCTGCCGCTACCAGAGAGCTGGATTTGTTAAAGGATCTGGATGATAAAACCATTGAGAAGTATATTTCCTATGAGGATCTTTACCCTTCAGGGGAAATCCATCAGGAAGTTTCCTCAAAAATCAAAAATATATTCTCCCGGTTTTATGCGAACTTTTCCTATAAAATCCTGGACATTCAGGTGAAGGACCAGACTGCCAGAGTGACGGTCCGTCTGAACACCATAGACGCCGAAACACTGGCAAAGGACTATTCCCGGGCCTCCATGAAAAAACGCATCGCCAGCTCTGCCAACCCGGAAGGCGTGGAGTATTCCCTGGAAGACTACTATCTTCTCCTGGGTGAGCTGTTAGATGAGAACCAATACGACACTGTGGAGAATAACTGTACTCTGAAGTTATCTAAGGAAAATAATACCTGGAAACTGGAGCACAGCAGCCGTCTGGACGATCAGCTGGTAGGAGGTTTTGTGTCTTACCTTCAGGATCCTAACCTTTTTACCCCGGAAGAAATTGTGGAGATTCATTTTGATACTTTGAAGGAATTTGACACGGAACAGCTGAACCGTTATCTGGGGATAGACACCTTGTTTGATGCAGATGACGCCTACAGCCGTTCTCTCACCCAAGAGCTGACGAATCAGATCAGCGATCATTTTGATTATCATATCTTAAAAGAATCCGATGACGGTCATACTGCTACTGTAACCGCAGAGATTACCAGCTATGATGCCAAGAGCATTCTGAACTCCTACGAGAAAAAACTGGACTCCTATCTCAACTCCTCCCAGGCCTTTGCGGATGGTGAGAGCGGACGGCTGAAGAAATCCAGCCAGCTTCTGCTGAATTCTATAAAGGCCAACAAAAGTGCTTCCTCTACAAAGCTGGATCTCACTCTTATCAATGACGGGACAAGCTGGAAGCTGCAGATGAATGAAGATGTGGCACAGGCTATTCTTGGGGGGATGGGAGAGGCAGTGAAGGAGATTTCCAGTGATGTGAAATGATGTACGGCTGTCGGACGGAGAATGGATGTGTGATTGGAGGAGACAAGGCCAGGAGCCGCGCCCTCTGATATGCTTGCTACTGCGCTTCTCCTAAGCTAACTGCCTACCGATCACTAAGAATCTCCGGAGAGCCGTCGATTCTAAGTGTACGGTGGCAGTGGATCTTAGGACGCGCTGCGTAGTCTGCGCATATCAGAGGGCGCGGCTCCTGGCCTTGTCTCCTCCAATCACACATCCATTCTCCTGGTACTGTCTCAATTCACATTCTGTAAAATTGGTGGGATATTTGGTATGTAGTACCTTTTCTGAGTCGATTGTTCGTTTCTGTATATTTAAGGATGTTTTCTTTTTCTAATCTACATTCCCGTGATTATTTTTATGAATAAGAGTGCCAGTACCGCCAGAATGATGGGTCTTACGATTTTGGTGCCGTTTTTCATGACCATTCCGGAGCCCAGGTAGTGGCCGGCTATGCTGAAGACGGAGGCGGCCAGTCCCAGAGGGAAGATGATCTTGCCGTGGAGGAGGAAGGTGGCAAGGGCGGCCATGTTGGAGGCAAGGTTTACCAGTTTGGTGTTGCCGGCGGCTGTTTTTATGTCCATACGGGCCATTCCTGTATAGATGAGGATCAGGAAGGTGCCCGTTCCAGGACCGTAGAAGCCGTCGTAGGCGCCGATCACAAAGGACGCTGTGATTACGATTGCGTATTTTGCCTTCCCTTTGATTGGCACGGAGGATTTTCGTTCCATATCTTTGCTGCGGAACACGTAAAAAGCTGCCACGGGCAGGACTGCCAGAAGGGTGATTTTCAGGATTTTGTCGCTGGTTATGAGCGCAATGTTGGCTCCCAGAGCGGATCCTGCCAAAGCCACCAAAACAGAAGGGATTGCCAGGCGGAGATCCGCGTATTTATTTTTACAGAATCTCCAGGTAGAGATGCAGGTGCCTGCGGCAGAGGATAATTTGTTGGTAGCTATGGCATTGTGTATGGGCACACCGGCCAGAAAATAAGCAGGCAGGGAGATGAGGCCTCCTCCGCCTGCTACTGCATCTACAAAACTGGCCAAAAATATAAGGGGACACACAATCAGAAAAGCAGTAACTGTCAGTTCCATATCTGTCTTCCTCCATTAACCCGCTGCATTGAATACATCTCTGTCCAGTGCTTTGTCCTGACTGGCAACGATGGTTGTGCAGACAGCATCCCCCGTGATATTTACGGCCGTTCTGGTCATATCCAGGATACGGTCGATTCCCATAATAAGTCCGATTCCCTCAACCGGAAGTCCCACAGAAGTAAATACCATAGACAGAGTGACCAATCCCACAGACGGCACTCCGGCAGTCCCTACGCTTGCCAGGGTTGCTGTGGCAATAACCGTCAGATAGTCCACAGGCGTCAGGCTGATATGGAAAGCCTGTGCTACAAACACCACGGCAACGCCCTGCATAATAGCAGTTCCGTCCATATTGATGGTGGCCCCAAGGGGAACCGTAAAAGAGGAAATACGTCTGGAAACCCCCATCTTTTTGGCAAGGGTATCAATAGACAAGGGAATTGTTGCGTTTGAGGTCGCGGTAGAAAAAGCAAACCCCATCACAGGCAGAAATTTTTTCACAAACTTAATAGGATTCAGACCAGTAAATACCTTCAAAAAGATTTGGTAGACTCCAAAACACTGCAGAGCCAGCGCCGCCAGCACCGCGGCCATGTATTTCAGCATAGGCACAAAGGCATCAAACCCTATATTGGCAAATGTTTTGGCAATCAGGCAGAACACACCGATAGGTGCCACTTTCATCACCGCCATGGTCATATCCATCATCAGGTCATTTCCCTGGCTGAACAGGTTAGCCAGCCCTTCCGCTTTTTCACCCCGTTTTGCCAGAAGAACGCCCACAATCAGCGCAAAAAATATGATCTGCAGCATATTTCCCTCGGCAAGAGACTGGATGGGATTCTTGGGAATAATATTCAGCAGTGTATCTGTCAGACTGGAGGCCTCTGCCATCTGGGTCTCCTGTGCCTGAACTGATGTGATATCCAGTCCCACGCCCGGATTGATCAGATTCGCAATGCCAAGGGCAATAGAGATCGCCAGTGCTGTGGTTGCCAGATAGAAGGCCATGGTCTTTACACCGACTTTTCCCAGCTTCTTTGTATCTCCTATGGCCATGCTCCCGCAGATCAGAGAGCAGAGTACCAGCGGTACCACCAGCATCTGCATCCCCCGGATAAATCCGGTTCCAATCACTTCAAAAACACCGCCCACAATGATGTTATCTCTGAGGTTCCCTTCCGGGAAAAAATAATGGATCAGAATACCGGCAGCAGCCCCCAGAATCAAAGCGATAAATATAACCGTAGTCAGTCCCGGTTTCTTTCTCTCTTTCTTTGCATTCATATACAATCTCCTCATTTTCCTGATACATTAGTTTTTCAAGCTGCGTATATAGGTTTCCAGCGCTTCCTGCCAGCTCACAGGGGTCTCCATGCAGCTGATGCGCAGCATCATATTATAGAGCACCGAGCGGGCAGGTCGCATGGATATATCAGGTAAGTCATCGGAGAAAGCAGGAATGATCCTGGCCTCAAGCCCTGCAAGCTGCAGGATCTTAGCAGCAAATTCATATCTGCTGCAGGATCCGCTGCAGACAGCGTGATAGGTTCCGTATGCCTCCTCTGTCAGAAGCCGCAGGATACACTTCGCCACCTCCAGAGCGCTGGTGGGGGCCGCCACCTGATTCTCAGGAACCAGGATCTCTTTCTCTCCCCTCGCCGACTCCAGCAGGTCATTAACAAAATTTTTTCCCTCGCCGTATACCCAGGAACTGCGGATGATTAAATGTTTAGGCGCCAGATCCTTCACAAAGTTCTCTCCAGCCAGCTTAGATTTGCCGTACACGGTAAAAGGAGCCGGCTGATCAAATTCGCTGTAATAAGTATCCGTCTTTCCGTCAAAAACATCGTCTGTGGACAGCTGGACAATGCGGGCATTTACCCTCCTTGCCGCCACTGCCAGATTCCTGGCTCCCAGCGCATTCACGCGGTAAGCAAGTTCCGGCTCTGTTTCGCAGAGCTGTACATCTGTGATTCCTGCACAGTTAATGATAACATCCGGCCGATTCATTTCTGCAAACATGTTTACGCCATCGGCATCCGAAACGTCCCTGTCTTCCCGGTCTGTAAGAAAAAGCTCTGTCTCCCTGGTATCTAAGAGTTTTACAAATTCTCTTGCCACCCTTCCGTCAGCCCCTGCAATCCAAACCCGCCCTAACTGTGTATTCCTCATAGTTGACCTCCTGTTTATTGTTCTGTCTGTCCTTCTGCCCTGTCTATCTTCAGTCCCAGCTCTCTCAGCTGTACCTCATCCACCTCACCGGGTGCCTGGGTCATAAGGCAGGAGGCATCTTTTACTTTGGGAAATGCGATAACGTCCCGGATGCTGTCCTCTTTTGCCATCAGCATGACCATACGGTCGAGGCCGTAGGCAAGGCCTGCATGAGGAGGCACCCCGTATTTGAAGGCATCCAGAAGAAAGCCAAAGCGCTCGTAAGCTTCTTCCTTTGTGAATCCAAGAGCCTCAAACATCATTTCCTGAACGTCATTCTGGAAGATTCTGACGCTTCCGCCGCCCAGCTCTGTTCCATTTAACACAATATCGTATGCCTTTGCCCTCACAGCCCCCGGATTAGTCTTTATCATGGGCAGATCCTCTTCCATTGGCATGGTAAAGGGATGATGCATGGCAGTAAAGCGATTCTGTTCCTCTGACCATTCCAGCAGCGGAAATTCTGTAATCCACACAAAACGGTACTCCTCCTTATCCAAAAGCTCCATCTGCCGGGCCAGTTCCAGCCGAAGAGCCCCAAGGACATCCCAAACCACCTTGTTTTTATCGGCGGCAAAGAGAAGCAGATCTCCGGGCTTACCCTCTAAAGCGGCGATCAGTCCCGCCATTTCCTCTTCCTTCATAAATTTAGCAAAGGAAGATTTTACGCTCCCATCCTCCTGAAGCGCAATATAAGCCAGCCCCTTTGCCCCGTAATCTTTTGCATAATCCACCAGCTTGTCTATCTTCTTTCTGGGCATGCCTCCCTGCCCTTTAGCGTTGATTCCCCGCACGCTGCCTCCGGCTTCCAGTGCATTCTTAAACACGGCAAATTCACAGCCTTTTACAGCTTCTGAAACATCCGTAAGCTCCATGCCAAACCGGAGATCCGGTTTGTCGGATCCGAATCGGTCCATGGCTTCCTGCCAGGTCATCCGCTGTATGGGAAGAGGAACTTCCACGCCCAGTACCTCTCTGAAGAGATACGCCAGCATTCTTTCATTTACATCGATTACATCGTCCACGTCAACAAAAGACAGCTCCATATCGATCTGGGTAAACTCAGGCTGACGGTCCGCACGCAGGTCCTCGTCCCGGAAGCATTTTGCAATCTGGAAATAACGGTCATAGCCAGAGCACATAAGAAGCTGCTTGTAGAGCTGCGGTGACTGGGGAAGTCCGTAAAAATTGCCCGGGTGAACACGGCTGGGAACCAGATAGTCTCTGGCACCTTCCGGAGTGCTCTTCCCGAGAACCGGTGTTTCTATCTCCAGGAAACCCTCCTCTTCCAGAAAGCGGCGGGTAAGCATAGCCACACGGCTGCGCATCATAAGATTCCTCTGAAGATCCGGACGGCGCAGATCCAGATAGCGGTATTTCAGGCGCAGTTCTTCCTTTGTTTTGCTCTCCTCTTCCACCGGGAACGGGGGAGTCTCAGCTTCAGAGAGCACACGGAGCTGTTTTGCACGAATCTCAATCTCTCCCGTGGCCATCTTTTCATTTACCGCTCCGGAACGGGCCTCTACTTTTCCCACCACAGCAACTACGAACTCACTTCTCAGTCTCCCTGCCTTCTCAAATCCGGCGGCATCAATGCTGCCCTCCTCAAAAATCACCTGTACAATCCCGGATCGATCCCTGAGGTCCAGAAAGATAATGCCTCCTTTATTCCTGTTTTTCTGAACCCATCCCATTAGGGTCACTGTCTCTCCAATATTTGCTTTGGAGACTTCTGTACATCTGTGGGTTCTCTTTAATCCCTTCATTGATTCTGCCATAATCCTATTCTCCTCTATACTCTGTCCTTGAAGAACTCTTCAATCTCCTGATAGCCTTCCTGCATCAGCTGTTCTTTTTGGAATTTCTTATTTTTTTTCATCATGGAAACAGATACCTGTATGCCTGCCTGGCGCTCCTTCGCCGCCTGGGCAAGAAGCTTTACCATACCTTCCGCGGGCATTCCTTTTTCAATCAGATACGCCTTTTTCCCTTCTCCCTGGGGAACCTGGTATTCCCGCTCCAGAAGCAGCATAACAATACGCTCAAAACCAATAGAGAATCCGCAGGCACATGTCTGATTTCCAGTAAATTTTCCAATCATCTCATCATAGCGTCCGCCCCCGCCCACAGAGCCGCCGAACCCGTCGATAGAGATCTCAAAAATAGGGCCTGTGTAATAAGACATGCCCCGCACCAGCGTAGGATCGAACTGGATTTGAAAATTCGCTGTCTTAGCAGCATCAACGCTGGTAATAATTGTTTCCATATCTTCCGCAGTTGATGCATCCAGATATCCCTCCAGCTTTTCTTTACAGTACCGGACGCCACGGATATCACTGGTGATCTCCTGAAAAAGATCCAGATATTTATGAATTCCCTCCACCGGGAATCCTTCGTTTTCCAGCTCCCGGGCCACGCCCTCAGCCCCTATCTTGTCCATCTTATCCAGGATAATAAATACTGTGTCATAGCTTTCCTCTGGGAATCCGCTGTAGGCAGCCATTGCCTTCAGAATCTTCCGATCGTTGATACGGATTGTAAAGTTCTCAAAATCCAGCTTTCCGATAAGAGTAGAAGTGGCAAGAATCAGCTCAATCTCCGCTAAAACCGTCGGTTCCCCCAGTATGTCTATATCGCACTGCATAAATTGGCGGAAGCGCCCTCTCTGGGGGCGGTCAGCCCTCCACACATTCCCCATCTGCAGAGCTTTAAAGGGAGACGGCAGTTCATTGGCATTGTTGGAATAAAACCTGGAGAGAGGTACGGTAAGATCGTAGCGAAGTCCTCCGTCCACAAGATCCGCCTCACAGGCTGCAGTCTCCAGCTTCAGTTTTTCCCCTCTTTTCAGGATTTTAAAGATTAATTTTTCGTTTTCTCCTCCCTGTTTACTGGATAGATTCTCTATATGTTCTACACAGGGGGTTTCAAGGGACAGAAACCCGAAGCTCTTATACGTATCTTTAATCATGCGGATCACATAATCGCGGATCTCCATTTCTTTTGGCAGGATATCCTTCATCCCGGTGACCGGTTTCTTTTTTAATGCCATAGTTGTTCTCCTCTCTTTCATGTTTAAAATTCTTCATGCACAATCTTCTGAAAGGTCAGAAAAATCAGCATGTCATAATTCTTTACTTCGTCAATCATCATTTCCAGCGCCGTATATTTATCAAACTTTTTTCGGTACGGTCGATCTGTAGTCAGAGCCGCAAAGACATCGCACACTCTCAGAATTCTGGCCCCAAAAGGTATGGTCTCCCCTGCCAGATGCTCCGGATATCCGGATCCGTCAAAATTCTCGTGATGATAATACACACTTCTCAAAATAAAAGGAGAATAGTTTCTCTCCTTAAGTATCTCGTAGCTCAGGGTAGAATGAAGCCGCACATATTTCAGTTCTTCCACCACCAGAGGGTTTTCAATTCCTGCGATGTAACCTGCCAGCTTTAGCTTGCCGATGTCATGGAGAACCCCCGCAACTGCCAGCTCATATGATTTTTCCTCCTCCAGTCCAAGCCCCTGGGCTGTCTGATACGCCAGATTGCTCACCCGGATACCGTGTTCGATCTCTTCTTCCAGATCAAAACTAATCAAATGATGAGGTTCCTGTTCCCGCCGGAAATCCGTCATCTGAATTCTCCTTCCTGCAGATAAGTGGCAATTCCCACACGTTTTCTCTCAATCATCTCGTCAATTCTGGTAATATAATGGGTTACATCTTTCACATTTTCCACCCGTTCAATGCGCCGGCCCCTGTCGAATACCAGCTTTGTGGATGCTCCCGCTCCGGCAGCAATAATCGTCTGCCTTTCTTCCATAATCAGTATATTGTATATTCCCGCTTTGTCAACCCTTGCATACCCAACATTTTCCAGATTACCTGTCATATTCTTCTGCCGGTAAAGATAATAGGGCCCCATCCCCATGTTTCTGGCACATTCCTGCACCATATCCATTATCTCCTGGTTATTCTCAAATGTCATCTCCTGATACTGTTCTTTAAACATATTCAGACGGGCAGCTCTTTTCACTGCCAGGGAGTGCACGGTTAAACTGTCCGGGGCAAGTTTCTCCACTTCCTTCAACGTACAGGATACATCATCCTTTGTCTCCCCTGGCAGGCCGACGATAAGGTCCATGTTGATATTGTCAAATCCGGTTGCCCTGGCCAGGGCAAATGCCTCCCGGATATCCTCCACAGAATGTTTTCTCCCAATGAGATCCAGGGTTCTCTGGTTCATGGTCTGGGGATTCACTGAGATCCTGGTAACCGGATATCTGTGCACAGTCTCCAGCTTCTCCCGGGTGATACTGTCAGGTCTGCCTGCTTCTATTGTGAATTCTTTTACCTGCTCCAGAGGAAATCTGCGCTCTATATGAGTAAGCAGGCGCTCTGTCTGTTCCGGGGTGAGTGTAGTGGGGGTTCCTCCCCCTATATAAATCGTATCCAGCCTTCGGTTCTTCATGGTCTCGCTGATAAAATCCAGTTCCATGAAAAGGGCATCCAGATATTCGTCTACTCTGTCCTTCCACCGCTCCAGAGGATAAGAACTGAAGGAACAATACAGACAGATGGACGGACAGAACGGGATGCCGATATACAGGCTGTAGCCGTTTTCATAATCCACAGGCGCAAGCAGCGCCCTTTCTCTGTTTGCAATGGTGATCGCCAGCGCTGTCTTTTCATTGCTGGTATAGTAATTTTTGCGCATAAAGTCAGCAGCCTCTGCATTGGACATTCCTGACTCAATCAGACCCATGGCGATCTTGGTCGGGCGTATCCCGGTAAGATCCCCCCAGGGAAGTTCTCTGCCTGTGAGCTTTGCCAGGTTTCTGTACACCATCTGTTTCAGCCTGTTTTTGGCTGTTTTCCTGTCTACACAATCCAGGGCAATGGCATCCGAAACGGAGCATTGCCCTGCCTGATAGATGAATAATGATGCCTTTCCCTCCTGGTATAATACCTGAAGCAGGGTCTGGCACAGCTTCTTTTCTGCTTCCTTCTCTGCCTCCCCCTCATAGAAAATCCGAAGCTCTTCCCGGGGATAAAAGGCTTTCACCAGCGTATATACATCATATTCAAAATCTCTCTCATTAAATTCGATTCCTGTCATCTTCTGTCCCCCGGCCTACACAAAGGGATTAAAAGCCTTTTCATGGGCTGCTGTGGTAGCTTCTCCGTGACCCGGATACAGTTCCGTATCATCCGGAACCGTGTCCAGGATTATGTGAATACTTTTTCTTATCTGCGACATATCCCCCGTAGGCAGGTCTGTTCTCCCACAGGATTCCAGAAAGATAGTATCCCCGCAGAAAACCACATGTTCCTCTTCCATGTAATAACAGCAGGACCCTTCCGTGTGCCCGGGAGTAAGAATCATACGAATCTCAAATCCTGCCAGATGCAGAACCTCACCATCCTCAGCCCAGTAATCTGTCTGTACATGGTAGGGCTTCATCATCCAGCCTCCGGACAGATTCTTGGCGGAATCTGCCAGAACCTCCCGTTCTGCCCTCGGCGCATAGATAGGAATATGATATTCTTTTTTTACCTGATTTGAGGCCATCATGTGATCGTAGTGACCATGTGTCAGAAGAACAGCCACCGGCTTTCCCTCTATTTTTGATACAGCCTGTTTAATCTTTGCCGGGTCATCCCCCGGATCTATAATCACCAGCTCCCTGGTATCTTTATTCATAACTAAATAACAATTGGTCGCTCCCATACCCACAGGAAGATACCTAAGCTCTAACATTCCCATAGCAACTCCTAACCGGTGGTACGCTCAATGTCAATGACACTGTCCACCTGCCTGATTTTTTCAACTAAACTGTGCAGTTCTTCCTTGCTCCTGATATCAAAAGACATACTGATCGTAGCCGTCCCCTGCTTTGTCGTCCTGGTATTCACTGCGCTTAAGTCAATTCTCCGCTCCGTAAAGATTCGTGAGATATCTACCAGGAGTCCTGTCCTGTTGGTAGCGTACACATTAATCTCAGCTGTGTACAGCTCACTATGGGCCACGTCCGGCACCTGCCATTCCGCGTCGATGAGACGCGCCCTGTCAGCCTCTGACATGTGCAGCACATTCACACAGTCCGTGCGGTGGATAGATACCCCCCGCCCACGGGTGACAAAGCCAACAATTTCATCTCCCGGTATTGGGCTGCAGCATTTGGAAAAGCGTACTGCCACATCGTGAATCCCTTTCACCACAATTCCATTTTTGGACTTGCCCACCGGCAGCTTTTCTTTGGCCTCCGCCGCCGCTTCCAGCACCTGTTCGTCTGTCAGCTCTTTTTTATGCTCTTTCTCATAGCTTTCCATGAGCTTATTCAGCACCTGGCCCTCTTTCAGTCCCCCATGCCCAAGGGCTGCCAGTACAGAATCCCAATCACGGAAGCCGTATTTGCGCATCACAGATTCCATGTATTTATTTTTCGTAAGGCTGCCCAGAGCCACACCCTTGGCTTTGGCATATTGGCTCAGCATATCCTTGCCCTTGGAAATATTGTCTTCCTTTAATTCTTGTTTAAACCATTGGTTAATCTTGTTTTTTGCCTGGGTACTTTTCACTACCTTCAGCCAGTCCCTGCTGGGCCCCTTGGAATTCTGTGAGGTGATTACTTCAATTCTGTCCCCGTTTTTAATAACGTATTCTATGGGGACCAGCTTTCCGTTCACTCTGGCTCCCACCATCTTATTGCCCACCGCACTGTGAATGCTGTACGCAAAGTCAATTGGCGTGGAACCGTTAGGCAAGGTTTTTACATCTCCTGCAGGGGTAAAACAATATACATTCTCTGCAAATAAGTCTAAATCACTTTTCAGAAGGCTCATAAATTCCCGGTTATCCGACATATCCCGCTGCCATTCCAGAATCTGCCGCAGCCAGCTCAGCTTCTCTTCTTCCTGCTGGCTCACGCTTTTTTTGCCGTCAGAAGCTTCTTTATACTTCCAGTGAGCGGCGATGCCATACTCTGCCGTCCGGTGCATCTCAAAAGTACGAATCTGAATCTCAAAGGGCTGTCCTGTAGGTCCTATCAGCGTCGTATGTAATGACTGGTACATATTAGGCTTCGGCATGGCGATATAATCTTTAAATCTTCCCGGAATCGGCTTATACATCTCATGTATAATTCCCAAAGCCGCATAGCAGTCTTTGACCGTATCCACTATGATACGCACCGCAAAGAGATCATAAATCTGATCCAGGGTCTTATCCTGATTCACCATCTTTTTATAGATGCTGAAAAAGTGTTTTACTCTTCCGTCTATCTGCGCATGTATATTAGCTGCTTCAATATGCTTTTTGACCTCGCCGACAATACTGCCCACGAACTCTTCTCTCTGGCTCTTTTTTAATGAGATCTTCTCCACAAGGTCATAGTAGACCTCCGGCTTGAGATATTTCAGTGCCAGATCATCCAGCTCCACCTTAATCTTAGAGATACCAAGACGCTGGGCAATGGGTGCATAGATGTCCATCGTCTCTCTCGCCTTATCCTTCTGCTTGTGCTCCGGCATATACTTTAAGGTCCGCATATTGTGGAGACGGTCAGCCAGTTTAATGAGTATTACCCGGATATCCTTGGCCATAGCCAGAAACATCTTTCTAAGGTTCTCTGCCTGCACTTCCACTTTGTCGGCTGAGTAGGACAGCTGTCCCAGTTTTGTAACTCCATCCACCAGAAGCGCTACCTCTTCGCCAAACTCCCGGACGATTTCCTCCGTGGTCATTACGGTATCTTCCACGACGTCGTGCAGGAGGCCCGCAACGATCGTTTCCTTATCCAGCTCCAGGTCAGCCAGTATAATTGCCACGCATAGAGGGTGGATGATATAGGGTTCTCCAGACTTCCGAGCTTGCCCCTCATGAGCATCTCTGGCGATTTGATAGGCTTTCTCTATCATGGTAATATCGGTGGACGGATGGTATTTTCTGACACTGGAAATAAGCTCTTCATATAATACTGAGGGGCTGGTAAAATCTTCCATGGCCTTGACGCTTTCGTCTGCCTTTTTGATTTTATATAACTTTTCTTCCCGATCTAATGTGTGTTCATGTTCCATTCGTTTGCTCACCTACCAATTTATTTTCCGTCATAACAGATGACAGACGCTACATCGTAACCCTTCAGTCTCTCCCTGCCCTTTAAGCCTGCCAGCTCCATGAGAAAGATAATCTTTACCACTTCTCCTCCCAGCTCTTCCACCAGCTTTACGGCTGCTTCAATGGTACCTCCGGTTGCGATAAGATCGTCTACGATCACCACCTTCTGTCCGGGTTTAATGGCATCTGTATGAATTTCAATCTCTGCGCTGCCGTATTCCAGATCATACTCCATGGCCAGTGTCTCACAGGGCAGCTTTCCTTTTTTGCGCACCGGCACAAAGGGCTTATGAAGATTGTATGCAATGGGAACGCCAAATATAAATCCTCTGGATTCTGTGCCTACAACCACATCTATATCCAAATCCTTTACAAGATTCTGCATAGAATCCACTGCCAGCTGCAGACCGTCCGCATCCTGCAGTACACTTGTGATATCCCTAAAGATAATACCTTCCTCCGGGAAATCCGGGATACTTCTTACGTAATCTTCCACTTTCTTCATTTCTATTATCTCCTTACCTGCATCTTATGCAGTTTTTCTTTCTATCTCTCCATATTACGACACAAAAACTGCATTTTACAGACATTATAGCATCTTTTTTTTGCAGAATCAAATTCTATTGTAAATTCTGAACTACGATTTGTAAAGTCTCTCTTCCCATATAACTGTTCAGCTCCGGATAATATGCCACACTCCACTCTTCTTTTTGACTAATCTCCTGCACAAATGCTTCTCCGTCCCCAAAGTAAACAGCCTCCATGGGATAGCCTGTCTCATCTACCGCCTTCATTTTCACTACATTTTTATTCTTCCCAAAAACTCTCGCTCCCATAAGTCTCAATTTTTTCTGGGCAAACAAGGGTTTCGTGTTTCCCTTTCCAAAAGGTTCTAAGAGACTCAGCTGGCTGATGAGATTTTTGTTTATATAATGCAGCGGCATGGGGACATCAATGAGTACTTTGGAGACAAAGTCCTCCTCCGTAAGGCTGCAGCCGCTGTTTATCTTTTCCCGGAAGGGTTCAATATTCTTTTCTTCCAGGGACAGTCCTGCGGCCATGGGATGGCCTCCGAATTTCGTCAGGTATTCCCGGCATTTCACCAGCTCATGAAACATAGGAAAGGCCTCAATGGATCTGCCGGATCCCTTGACCCCTTCCTCTGCTCTGGTAAGTACAAACGCAGGCTTTCCATACCTTTCGCGGATTCTTCCTGCCACAATTCCCGCCAGACTCTCATGGCACTCCGGCAGGTAGATCACCAATACTTTGTCCCGGCCCAGCGCCGTATTCTCTACCATCTGCACAGCTTCTTCTGTGGCCTTTGCTGTCATATCCTTTCTGCTGTCATTGAGGCTCTTGAGATCCTGGGCCAGCACTGCCGCCTCTGACGGATCCCGGCACTCCAGAAGGGACAACGCTCTCTTGGCTGTGCTCAGACGTCCGCTTGCATTCATGCATGGCCCCAGAATAAAGCCGATATGGTAGGAGGTAATCTTCCTGTCCTCCAGCTGATTGGCCCGAATCAGTTCTCTAAGGCCAGTATTCCTGGTATTTTGTATGCGCTTCAGTCCTTCCCTGACCAGAATTCTGTTTTCTCCCTGCAGGTCCATCACATCCCCTACTGTGGCAATTGCCACAAATTCCAGCAATTCTTCCAGTGCGTCCTGAGAAATTCCGAATTGCTCAAAGAGCCCGCATACAAGCTTATATGCCACGCCGGCTCCGCACAGGCCTTTAAAGGGATATCCGCACGCCTTCTGTTTGGGATTTACCACCACATCCGCAGGGGGAAGTATCTCCTTATCCCCCCCATCTTCCGTCTCCTGAAAAGGAACCTCATGATGGTCTGTCACCACAATCGTCATTCCCAGGCCTTTCCCGTAGGCAATCTGCTCAGAGGCGCTGATCCCGTTGTCACAGGTGATAATGGTGTCAATCCCCTGCTCATACGCTCTGGCAATAAGTTCTTCGTTCAGGCCGTATCCGTCCTTTATCCGATCCGGAATGTCAATATCTACGGACGCCCCGGTCTGCCGAAGCCCCTGAAGCAATATGTAGGTAGAGCAGACTCCGTCTATATCATAGTCTCCGATAATACGGATGTTTTTTCCCTCATCAATTTTCTTCTGAATCAGAGAAACTGCCTCTCTGAGGCCTTTCATCCGCGTCCACGAAGGAAGATCCTCCAGGGTGCCGTACAAGTACTCCCGGATTGCCTCATTCCCGACAATATCCCGGTTGCGTATCAGTCTGGCGATCACAGGATCAATCCGGAATTCCTCCCCGATCTTTTTGAAGTCTGCACTTTTCGCTGTTATCATCCACCGTTCCATGGTTTTCCTCCTGTAAAACTTTACAGGGGATGCCCGTCGGACATCCCCTGAAGCTTGTGTTATGCTTTATTTTTTCCAATTTTCGTCTTCATCACATACCACAGCGCACCTGTGATACATACAGAAGAATATGCACCGCAGAGAATACCCACCATCAGAGGAAGTGCAAATTCCCGGATAGAAGACACACCCATGACGAACAGCAGAAATACCATAATAAAGGTAGTCAGAGAAGTATAAATACTTCTGGTCAGCGTCTGTGTGATGCTTGCGTTTACAATGGTAGCAAGCTCATCCTTTTTCTTCATCATACCCTTATTCTCACGGATACGGTCAAAGATAACAATGGTAGCATTGATGGAATACCCCACAATGGTCAGCATACATGCGATAAAGGTGTTGCTGATAGAGATTTTTGCAATGGCATAGAACGCCAATACCACCAGCACGTCGTGTATCAGAGCCAGTACGGCACTGCTGGCGAAACGGATATCTTTGAAGCGGAACCAGATATACACCAGCATCAGCAGGGTAGCTACCACCACTGCGATGACTGCGTCTTTTCTCATTTCTCCGCTGATCGTAGAAGAGATACTCTCTGTAGTAATCTTGGTCTCATCTACCTGGAAATTATCCACCATAGCTTTGTTCAAAGCTTCTCTCTCATCCACTGACAGGGTTCTTGTCTTGATGATTACCTGGTTGGAATTTACTACCTTTGTAGGCTGTACATTGGCATCCCCGGTGATGTCCTCCACAAGGGGAACTACTTTGCTGTCTATCTCTTCCATGCTTAAATCTTCGTTAAAAGTTACATTCGTAGAGGTACCTCCCACGAATTCAAGACTGTAATTCAGGGCTTTCCCTGAGGAAGCCTGGTTTACCCCCATCATAACAGGCGCCAGAAGCACTAAAACAATAGATATGGCAAAGAAAATCTTTTTCTTTCCCAGGAAATTGATAGGCTCTCTGGGTTTAATCTTACCGTAGAACTTGGCATCTCTGACACCAACTGCATATAACGCATAGATAATCAGTCTGGATACCACCAGTGCAGTAAACATAGATAAAACAATACCAAGCGCCAGCGTCTGGGCGAATCCTTTGACGCTTCCTGAGCCCAGCCAGTTCAGCACAAAGGCGGCGATTAAGGTAGTTATATTGCCGTCAAAGATAGCAGAAAATGCCTTTTTAAATCCTGACTGCAGGGAGGTTCTCACCGATTTTCCTGAGGCGATCTCCTCTTTGATTCTGGCATAGATAATAACATTGGCGTCCACAGCCATACCGATAGACAGGATAATACCCGCAATGCCGGGAAGTGTCAGTGTAAGATCAAATGCATTCAGACAGATAAGATCCAGACATACATAAATGATAAGCGCAATACCGGATACCAGTCCAGGAATCAGGTACACAATAATCATAAACAAAATCACCAGCGCCAGACCGATACCGGCTGCCTTCACACTGGTATTAATCGCCTGGGTACCCAGCTGTGCCGCCACTACATTAGAGCGCAATTCCTGAAGCTCCAGTTTCAGAGAACCGATTCTGATTGCAGCGGCCAGATTCTTGGCTTCTTCAATGCTGCTCATACCTGTAATCTGCGCATTCCCGTCAGAGATTACGCTCTGCACCACCGGAGCACTCAATGTCTCATTGTCGTAGACAATGGCAATCTGTTTATTCAAGTTAGCCTTTGTGGCCTCTGCAAACTTTTCCGCTCCCTTTTTTGTCAGCGTCAGGCTTACCACGTACTGTTTGTTCTTCGTGGTATTATCCTCGCCTACCACACCCTGGGCGTCCGCAACATCGCTGCCTTCAAGAACCACATTTCCCTCTGTATCCATAAACTGCAGGGAACCCGGCTTGCCCAATTCCGTAAGAATGGCATTGGCGTCTGTAGCGCCTGGGATTTCCACACTGATGCGGTTATTTCCCTCCTGGTATACCTGAGCCTCTGTGCTGTACTGCTCCACACGTTTCTGAAGCTTGTAGATAGTGTCAGACATATCGGAGGCGCTTGGATTTTCTGCTTTCGTCTCATAAGTTATGCTGACACCGCCGGCCAGATCGAGACCTGTCTTAATGTGTTTTGCCGCCCCTGTTCCGGTAGGCCCAATTCCCACGGCTGCTGTAAATACCAGGAAACCGGTAATAAGCACTGTCAGAATTAAAACAACTATTCCTTTGTTTTTTTTCATCTTTCTTCCCTTCTTACTTTCTTAAGATTAGTCAGCCAACGCTGCTTTTATCATAATGGCACATTCTACACGTTTTCTCTGAAGCTCACAGCCCACTTCGTATACATCATGTATTGTGTCATGGAAATGATAGGAGTTGGCGGCACAGCCGCCGCTGCAGTAAAATCTCGCAAAGCATTCCTGGCACTTGGGCTTGGAATACACATTGCAGTCTTTAAATTCTTTTACAATTTCCTTCCTGGTCACACCCTCGTCCACGCTGCCCATAAGGTATTCTTCTTCCCCCACAAACTGGTGGCACGGATAGAGATCTCCCCAGGGGGTAACTGCCAGATATTCGGTTCCGGAACCGCATCCGGAAAGCCGTTTGTATACACAGGGCCCCCCTGTAAGGTCAATCATAAAGTGGAAGAAATTAAATCCTCTTCCTTCTTTTTCCCTTTTAATCATTTCTTTTGCCAGGATATCATACTGTTCACAGATAAACGGCACATCCTCAGGCCGTATGGCATACGGTTCCTCCGGAGGAGCAACCACAGGCTCCACAGAAATCTGCTGAAAGCCCAGATCCGCCAGATGAAGCACATCCTCGGCAAAATCCAGATTGTGATGGGTAAAGGTCCCTCTCACATAATACTTCTCCTGATTTCTGCTCTCCGCAAACTTTTGAAACTTGGGAACAATGAGATCGTAGCTTCCCTTTCCCTTACGGAAGGGGCGCATATAATCGTGGATTTCCTTCCTGCCGTCAATACTGAGAACCACATTGCTCATTTCCTTGTTGGCAAACTCCATAATCTCATCGTTAAACAGCACGCCATTGGTAGTCAGTGTAAAGCGGAAGTTTTTATTATGGATCTTCTCCTGTTCCCTGCCGTAGGCTACCAGCTGCTTCACAACGTCCCAGTTCATCAGGGGTTCTCCGCCGAAGAAATCCACCTCCAGATTCTTCCGGTTCCCGGAATTGGCAATCAGAAAATCCAGAGCTTTCTTTCCCACCTCAAAGCTCATCAGGGCTCTTCTGCCATGGTATTCCCCCTCCTCGGCAAAGCAGTAACGGCAGGCAAGATTGCAGTCATGTGCTATATGCAGGCACAGTGCTTTTACTACTGTCTCCCTCTCTTTAAAATGAGAGATAGCATCCTTATAAATATCCTCGGTAAAAAGCATTCCCTCTTCTTTTAGCTCCCGGCACTCCTCCAGAGCTGTTTTCACTTCCTCCGGGGCATATGTTTCACTCAGTATCTTTGCTGTCTCCTCATAAGACAGCTTGTCTTCCAAAAGACCAACCGCATCGTATACAATTTCGTCCACGACATGGACGGAACCGCTGTTAACATCCAAAACGATATGGCAGTCATTATTTATATAACGATGGACCACAACGAATCCCCTTTCTCTCTCTAAAAAATCCGGCGGACCTTCTCCGCATGGATTACAACACAAACAAGCAGCGGCTTTTGAACCGCTGCTTCATTGTTCCGTATTACAGCTGACTATTTGGAATGTTCACAGCTCTGATTGCCAACGGTGCAAGATGTCTTGCAGGCTGACTGACAGGATGTCTGACATTCTCCACATCCACCTTTTTTCACTGTATTTTGTAAACTTTTCGTATTTAATGTTTTAATATGTTTCATTACTTTTCCTCCTTAATTTCGTAAACTGTGCTAATTATATCACAAGACACCCCTTTTTAAAAGTATTTTTTTACTTGTTGAGCACCTTACGACAGCATTCCTCCCAGGGTCCCTCCCGCCACACAGAGAAACAGTGAAGAGAGCAGAGACGATGTGTTTTCGCTTACCCGGTGTTCCACCAAAAAGGTAACTCCCACCAGCAGGGCCGCATAGATTGCTCCCAGCACCATGCCCCAAAGGAATTTCCGGGTTCCCGCTCCTTTTCCCACGAGAAATCCGCCAAGAAAGCAGGATAATATGTAGATCACTGTAATCCCAAGATTCACTTTGCTTTCTCCCAGATCAAATTTATACAGGAGAAATGCCAGCAGAAAAAGCAGCAGAGCGGTAAGCACATAGGATGCCAGCAGGGATTTCATTAGTAACATTGGTATTGATTTTTTTGCAGCTGTCTGTTCCATAAACAAACCCTCCCATATAGTAAATATATGGAAGGGTTTCCCGTTCTATCACTTTTTTCTATTTTTTCTTCTTTTTCCTGGTAACAACAAGAATAATTATGATAAGTAATGCAGCTGCCCCTCCTATAATATAAGGAAGAAGTACGCTGGTATCGCCTGTACTCGGATTGGAAGCTTTAGTCTGCTGTGTCTTGGCCGCAGATGCTTTAACCGTCGGGGTCTTTTTCTTATTGGCACCTGTCTTGTTGCTGCCGTTGTCCGTACTGCTGCCTTTATTCCCGGTCAGGCTGCTGTTATTGTTGGAGCCGCCTGTACTGTCCGTTTTCTTGTCGGAAGAACCGCCGCTCGGCAGTCCCACCAGGGGCTTGCTTCCCCCTACGTCAAAGGGGCTGAAGGATGACGTCTCAAATGTCATCAGTCCGTCGGCAATGACAGGAGTGATGAGTTCTACGGTACCGTCCTCCAGATAATGGACAATGGTAAAGCTTTCATACCCCGATACCTCCGGTGCTTTCATCACCACAGTCACTTTCTTACCGTGAGGAATCTTATATTCCGTGTCCGCCATAAGATCCCAGAGTTTCATCTCGTAAGAAGAGAGCAGAGTATCTATGGTAGGTATCGCAAGCGAAGGAGCATCATGATTCAGATTCACCTGGAACTGTACATACCATGGAAGGAAATCCCCTGAAACACTTACCCCGCTGCTGGTGCGGTTTACATACCCCGCAGCCTCCTGGGCATCTTTCAGCTTTTTCAGATCATCGGCAGCCGCCATTGCTTTATCTGCCGGGGATAGCTCCTCATACAGCTTCGATGCGGCAATTACTCTTCCCACCTGAGACTGTTCCGTGATCCTCACCGGAAGGGATTCCACCGCCAGATGGAAAGCACTGCTCTTATCGGAGATTGCCGTCTTATCTGTCTCTTCTCCCTTTTGTGTCTCTTCATCATCGGCCCCTATCTCATCGCTGCTTTCCTTGTCCTTAACGGAATCCTTGTCTGCGCTGTCTGTTCCCTGGGGAGTATTCTGTCCGTCAGAACTGTCTTCATCGTGCTGCTTATCCTGACTTTGGGCATCGTCCTTTTCCAATCCGCCTCCGGAATTCTCTGTCGTGTCTTTGTCCTGTGTTCCCTGGTCAGGGGTTTTGTCTTTTTCAGGTTCACTGCCCTGGACTGCACCGCTGTTTTCCGTCTTCTCATCGTTCTCAGTCTTACCGGTGCCGGATTCTGTTTTCTCTGTGTCCTTGCCTGTATCCTTCAGAGAGGTGGTGTAAACAGTTACGGTCCGCTTTACCGCACCTTTCTTCTCATCCCAGCCTTTTATCTGCGAATAATCATACTTTTCTATATCATTTGGAGTGAAAACAACTACACAGGCGCTTTCATATGTATCGGGTACAAAGCTGCTGTCTGCCCAGGAAAAAGTTCCGTCACCGCTGCAGCTTTTCAGGGACAGGTTTGCCAGAGCCTCCGGTTTTTCCATAGTAAAGGAATCCGGAAGAGAAATATCTTTTGCCGGGTTCTTCTTTCCGCCGTCTTCTTTCTCTGTGTTTTTATTGTCCTCTGTCTTCTTATCTTCCGTCTCTTTTTTCTCTGTCTCCTGCTTTTCCTGTTCTTTCTCCTCTTTTATCGGCTCTTTCTTGGAATCATTCTTCTTTTGATCCTCTTCTTTTTTTGGTGTGCTGTCAGCCTTTTCTTCCCCCTTCACTGCAAGGCAGCCGTCATCCCCCAGGGACGCATCTTCTTTTCCAAAGTATTTGGCCGCCAGAGTAAGTTTGCTGCCTTTCCCCACACTAACCAGGGGTTTGGTAAAACCAGGAGCTCTTTTTAAGCTGACTCCTGAGGGAAGGGACCATTCCACAGTACCAGAGATGGTTACAGTACCGCTGATATAGATTGTTCCGCTGCTTCCCGCCAGAGATTTGGCCTTTTTCCACGTCTTCACCGCAGTTTCCGCCGTGCCTCCTCCTGCCGTATCGTCTCCGGAAGCTCCGTTCAGATAAACAGCAGTGCCTGCCTCAGCCAGTATCGTCTGGGTATTCCCGGCCAGTCCTGAGACTATGAGGGACAATACAATGCTTAAGCCTATAATATTCGAAACCAGATTATGAAAACGTCTTTTTTGACCTCTGTTTAGTTTTTTCATTTTTCCACCTCTTATGTTTGCTCTTCTCAAATTGATGACTGTTTATATTAAAGTATAACCCATACCAGGGCATATACATTTCTACATTTTCCCAAACATTATACCATAGTTCTCTTTCTTTCGACACCCCTAAAATCATATTTTTTGAATATCCATATTATGGAAATCTGCCCGTGAAGCCGGGCGCCCGCACAGGCGCCGCTTTTAGTTCTCACTTGCAATTATGGCTGAAATACTGTATATTTTTCTTTATATATAATTTATACAGATAAAGGAGTGACATTCATTGGATCCTAGTGATGCCATACAGTTAATGGTTCTGCTGCTGTTATTAGCACTTTCTGCTTTTTTCTCATCAGCAGAAACCGCGATGACCACAGTGAACAAGATCCGTATTCAGACAATGGCTGAGGACGGCAACAAGAGGGCTGCCACTTTATTAAAGGCGGTCAACGATTCCGGCAAGATGCTGAGCGCAGTTTTAATAGGAAATAATATTGTAAATCTAAGTGCTTCTGCCCTGGCAACTTCAGTAACGATTAAGCTTTTCGGCAATGCCGCCGTAGGGCTGGCAACAGGTATCTTAACACTGCTGATACTGATTCTGGGTGAGATTACGCCAAAAACAGTGGCCACTATCTACTCCGAACAGCTGGCGCTGGCCTATGCGAAAGTAATCTACGGTCTGATGGTACTGCTTACCCCGGTGATTTACCTGGTGAATAAACTGTCCCTTGGGCTTCTGCTTCTTTTCAGAATCGATCCCAACGGCAAAAACAGTACAATGACCGAGAGCGAACTCCGCACGATTCTCAATGTCAGCCATGAAGAGGGAGTGATTGAAAGCGAAGAACGCCAGATGATCTACAACGTATTTGATTTCGGCGACTCTCAGGCAAAAGATGTCATGGTGCCCCGCATTGATGTAACCTTTGTGGATGTGGAATCTACCTATGAAGAGTTGATTGAAATTTTCAGAGAGGACAAGTATACAAGACTTCCTGTCTACGAAGAGACAACGGATAACATCATCGGGATTGTTAATATGAAGGACTTGCTTCTGCTGGACTCTAAGGAAAACTTTTGCATTCGTTCGATTCTCCGGGAGGCATACTTCACCTATGAATATAAAAACACTTCTGAGCTTCTGATGGAGATGCGTGAGGATTCCATTAATTTTGCCATTGTTCTGGATGAATACGGAGCCACGGCAGGTCTGGTGACACTGGAAGACCTTCTGGAAGAAATCGTGGGAGATATCCGGGACGAGTACGACGACCAGGAAGAAGAAGAGATTACAGAGATTGTGCCGGGAGAAGAATACCTTTCCCTGGGATCCACAAAGCTGGATGATCTCAACGAAGAACTCGCCATTGATCTGGAATCAGAAGACTACGATTCCATCGGCGGATATATCATTGAACAGCTGGATCGCTTTCCGGTAAAGGGCGAGGAGGTTATCACCCCTCAGCAGATCCGTCTCACTGTGGACAGTGTGGTGAAAAACCGGATTGAACTGGTGCACATCTATCTTCCCTCCGGGGAAGAAACATTGGAAAAGGAGAAATAATACTATGGGTAGTTTTTTTGGTCTGGACAGTCCTCTTATGAGATTTTTATCCAGATTAGCTGATATCTTTATTCTGAATATACTTTTTTTAATCTGCTGTATCCCGGTTATCACCATCGGGGCCTCAGCCACAGCCCTTTATACGGTCACCCTTAAAATGGCGCGGAATGAAGAGTCCTACATGGTAAAGGGCTTTTTGAAAGCCTTTAAGAGCAATTTTAAAATCAGTACCATAGTATGGCTGATTATGCTGGTCCTGGGTATCATTCTTGGTCTTGATTACCGGATTACGGCAGCCTTTACGGGAGTTATGGGAAAGGTCATGCAGACAGCCATTCTTATTATCGGTACCTTTTATACCATTACCTTGCTCTATCTTTTCCCCTATATTGCCAGGTTTGTCAATGATGTGAAGAACAGTCTCAAGAATGCCCTTCTGTTCAGCATTCTGAATCTTCCTTACACCATACTTATCGCGGTAATTACCATAGCTCCGGTATTCCTGACCTTTCTTACAGGGAAAACACTGGCATACGGACTTTTTATATGGCTTTTCTTCGGATTTGCTGCCATCGCCTATGTAAATTCTCTGCTGTTCCGCAAAATATTCGCAAAATATGAACCCCAGCCCGAGGACAGCGCTCCGGAGAACCAGGGGGCAGAATAAAAAACGCCATGCAGGCATGTGACGGATTACTTCCACAAAAAAGTACCATCATACACCTGCATGGCGTTTTCCCAGTATCCCAGCCTTTTACATTCGGCAGCTATTAATCTTTGAATATATTGGTACATATCTGCTGCTTTTTTCGCAGACAGATAGACCTCTCCCTCCTCCCAGCATCCGGCAATTGTCCGGCACTCCTGATGTATTTTCAGATTGTATTGATTCTTTTCATGGCTCAGAAGCTTAGGAATACTTCTCCCGATATGATAATGATCCTGCACAACTGTGTAGATTGCCTTCAGTGCATCGTATTGAATATGCTCTACTATAAACTCCAGAAGGATAATAGGCGAGAGCTGATACAGGTAATCCTCATTCCAAACTTTCTCCAGCTTTTCCCCTAACGCCTTTGCCTCTTCCGGGGTGATATGGACTGCGGCATGGGCAGCAACCCCTTCTATGGTTAGAGACAGCAGCTCCAGGCTGTCCAGGTATCTCCTTATATGGCAGGCAATCAGGGCCGGATCAATACGGATCCTGCTCAACTCTCTGGATTCCATTGCCACAAAGATGCCTTTGCCCCTTATGGCAGTCACTACCCCCCATTTTTGAAGCAGGTGAATTGCTTTTACTGTTGAGTCTATGCTGACCCCATAGTTTTCCCTTAGTTGAGCATGGGAAGGAAGCCTATCTCCTGGCTGATACCGGCCTATGGCTATTAATCCCAGTATATCCAGATAAACTCTGGAGTATCTCTCCTCTGCCTTGCTGATCCGCTGATACAGTGTTTTTGTCCCGCTCCGCATAGGGGAATCTGCCGCCACCCTGAAGGACAGTCTTCCCTCCGCCTGTGAAGATACAAATCCGTAAAGAGCAGACAAATCATCAAAATGAACGCTTTCAGGGGCACCGCCCCTCTTAACGGTCTGCAGAAATTCTTTTATTTTCGCACAATAAGCACATCTGATTGCATAGGTGCCGGGCAGGGGATCCAAGTCTGCAAAGCCCAGTCCATCCACTGCACGAAGAATTAGATCATTTTCATTCCTGGCAGCAAAAAATCTCCAGAACCGGTTGGAAAGCCTCCAAAATCCTGCCGGCTGTGAGGGATCCATCTTCTCAAGGATAGCTTCCGGTATCTCCCAGTCCGCCTCTGTGCAGCGGGATATGCCGCTGCTTATCACCGGATAGCACACAAGAATCCCTGTTTTCAGAATATCATTGGCGGCTGTAGCATCGGCCTTCTGCAGGGGAAGTATCCCCCTCCCATACGTCTCTGCGGTTCGTTCGAATATCACGGTGGGACGCCTTCTCTGAGATGTCTCCACGAACCCGTCCGCGGCCAACATCTCTACCACCCGGCGGACTGTTTTTTCTGATGTTGCAAACTCTCTGCAAAGGGCAGCCCTTGAGGGCAGCCTGGAACCCTTTGGGATCAGGCCGCATTCTATTTTATTTTTCAGTATCTGATAGAACTTTTCATATATCACAATTCCATTTTTCATATCTATACCTGCCTGAACCTTTTATGTGAACAGCACCCATAGTATAGCATAAAATCAAATGAAATTCTCTATCTTCTCTCCTTAAAAGTTATTTTTTTCTAAGAAATGGATGAGAGCCTCCTTTTCCATAGGCCTTGCATAATAATATCCCTGTATATACTGTACTCCGGAAGCAGAAATCAACTGCTGCTCCTCCTCTGTCTCTACCCCCTCGGAAACAACAATCAGAGAGTTGATTTGCGCCATTTCTACAATGGAGTGGAGCAGTGCATGCTGCTTGGTACTTGTTCGGATCTGCTGGGTAAGGGAACGGTCTATTTTAATGATATCCACCGGCAGATTTGATAGATAGTTAAGACTGCTGTATCCAACGCCAAAATCGTCGAGTGCAATCCGAACTCCTGTTTCCCGCAGCTTGTCCAGCGTCACAGAGGCCTGTTCAATAGACTGGATAAGGATGCTCTCTGTAATCTCTAAAGTGATCTGTTTCCTGCACACTCCTGATTTCCGGATAATGTCTAACAGGTGCTCCGCACTGTTTCCCACCAGAATCTGCTGAACAGAAATATTGACACAGATATGAGCCAGACCCAGCTGTTCCCCTGTAGAATGCATAAACCCGCAGGCCTGGTGAAGCACATAATCTCCAAGCTGTTCCACAATACCGCTTCGCTCTGCCAGGGAGATCACCTGCCCCGCAGAAAAATATCCCCCTTTCCCGTCGGGGAGACGTACAAGTGCCTCAGCCGAGATAAAACGGCCTGTCTCCACATGAATCATAGGCTGATACCACACCTCCAGCGTGTGCCGGGAGATAGCATCTTTCAGCCGCCGCAGTATATCTGCCTCAGTTCGGATAATAGTATCCAGCTTCTGGCTGTACAGGACAAGATTCTGATTGCTTCCTTTTGCATAGCGCAGTGCGGACTGTATGCGGTCAAGAAGCAGTTCAGGACTCTCCCCGTTGGCCGGATAGCGGCATACTGCGATTCTCACCCGAAGCACAAAGGTAGTATTGCCTGCCGAGGCAGGGGCCGCAAGAATCGTCTGCAGTCTGGCTGCCATGGTCTCCTCAGGTTCCCCCGACATGGAAATCCCCAGAAAAACGTCACCGTTGATCCGGTACAGATAAGTGCCAAAGGGACGTGAAAGCCGGTAAATTACCTCCCGCAGAATTTCATCTCCTATATCCGCACTGAACAGCTCATTGTACTGGCTGAACGCACAGATATCCACGCAGAAAAGGCTGAAGGGTCTTTTTTTGTCATAGGATATGAGCATATTAGCATCTCTGAGATATTTGGAACGGTTCCCCACATTGAATACAGGGTCAAAATATGCAAGCTGCTCCACCTGCTTGCGGTACTGATTAAAAGCTTTAGACAGTTCTGTCATCTCCGGATCGGTATACTCGTCAAAGGTTATATTGTTTTTTCCTTCTATCAGGTGCCGGCATTTCTCAGTCATTCTACGGGCCGGCGACTCCTGGTTTCTCTGAGAATAATAGGCATGAATAAGCAGAGAAATCTCCTTCTCCGCTCTTTTCTTGCCCGGCAGAAGGCGTGCATACTGGTACCGCGGTGTCAGGAAAGTCTTTTTACCTTCCAGATAAGCCTTCAGAAGCAATTCAATAGACAATCCCCTTGCAAAATCCTCCTGCTGTATCTCATCCATGTCCTCACGGACAGCCAGCATAAAATTGCCGGCACCCAGCCGTCCGGCGATAAACGGCTTTTCAATAAAGCCCTGCAGGCGCGGAGTAATGCTGCAAAGAAAGGCAGATTCCCCTTCCACCCCCATCATCTGTGAGACAAAATTATACTCCTCAAATACAAAGTAGAACAGCATAATTGTACTGTCTTCCTTCGCCATCCACCTATCCAGCGCAGCAGTAAATCCACTGTGATTGTACAGCCCTGTCTGGCTGTCGGTACATGCAGCCTGCTGTAGCTTCCTGCTGCTGATGGACAATTTGTAAAGCAGACGGAAGAGTCCCAGCAGCAGAAAAGCTGCCGCAAGGCTGCCCAAAAAAACTGAAGTTCTCTGCCCGGAGGTGAGCCAGCCCGCCTGGGGCTGAATGCTGAGGTTCCACTCCGTAGGCAGATAAAAGGTTGTCTTTACCGCATGGGAAAAATCCACCTTCTCTCCAAATTGTGTGATCACCTCTTTTCCCCCGTTCTGAGGTTCTACCCTCCAAAGCTCATAATCATAGCCCTGTTCCGACAAATATTCAAATCCCAGCTGCTCCAGCACAAATTCCCGGTCAAGAGCCACTGCCACTTCTCCCATGTAGACATTGTTCTCCAAAATAGGCTGCAGGAACAGAAAGACTTCCTCCTTCCCTGCCGCCTCCTCCAGTTCAACCGGTCCTTCCACCACCAGGGTCTTCACTACCTTTGTCATAGTATAAATATAGGAAAAATCCTCCAGACTGCGTCCGACCTGTCCCCCGTACTTCTCCTGGGGCAGGGCCTGCACCATGGTGTCACCCTGAATCAGACACACATAGCGAACCTCTTCCCTTTCCAGCAAGGAAGCCCCTGCCTGATCAAACCATGACGTGTCGCCGTCTTCCATCACGTATGCCATTTGGACGAGTCCATCCGTTTCATTTAGATTTTCACTCAACAGAAGCATGATATTCTCCCCGTAAAAATGCAGAATATGTTCCGCCTCACGCTCCCGCATATGGATGAGATACTGCTTCACCGACTCCCCCAGAGCGAAAGCCAGAATAAAAGACACCAGGACAGCAATACCCGTCAGAATACCGCTTTTGACACGCTTTTTCATAATTACCTCTATTCTATTTGTGATAAATTTTATAATACCCCTTACCATTCTGCTTTACAAAATATAAGGCTTCGTCAGCATCAGCGATCATCTGCCGCAGTTCTTTCTCCCCGCTGTACACAGAGACACCAACGCTGCACTGTACCGGAATATGCCGTCCGGCGGATCCTATCTCTGAGTGGAGCCTTAATACCAGTTCATTCAGCACATCCTTCAGTTCGGTTTCATCGTCCAGGTTCATCAGGAGTATCACAAACTCATCACCCCCGTACCTCCCGACTACGCCGCCGTACTTCTTTTCATATTCCCTGAGAATATATCCCACACTTTTCAGTGCCACATCTCCGCCGTTGTGACCATAGGTGTCATTGATATACTTTAAGTTATCCATATCCACAAAGCAAAGTGCGCTGACAGAATCAGGCTCCGTTTTTTTCAGAAGTGCTTCCGCCTGGTTTAAAAACACAGAGCGGGTAACTACGCCTGTCAGCGAGTCTGACAATCCGTCGCCGGTCAGACGGATGATCTCATCAAAATTCATACCCTCAGGGCGCTCATCCTGATAAATTTTCTTTTCCAGCTCTTCCACGGAATGCACCAGCATGTTCACCATTTGCATCTGGCCTGCTATGTAACGGCGCAGGATCACCATAAGACCGGCACAGAGGAGAATGGTAAGAACAGCCACCAGCAGCAGACTGGGCAAAATCTTAAGAAAAACCGTCAGAAAGTCGATGGAGCAAAGAATATCCCATCCGGTATTTTCCACGCGCTGATATGCCGTATAGGTAATAGAACCATTCCCCATGCTCCAGTATCCGCCGGGAACCTCATCCAGCAGTTTCTCCTGGAGCTGATCTGAAGTTGTTCCTATCAGGCGCCTGCTCTTCAGCTCATTCATAATGGACTCTCCATAGGGCAGTCCTGCAGTAGATGACATTACCTGCCCCCGGGTGCCAATCAGTGTGGCATCAGAGCTGTTGATTTTGGAGGATTTCTCCAGGATTTCCACCATCTCATCAAAGTAGATGGCACAAAAGAGGCTGCCGGTTATATTTTTCGCTTCATCACAGAGGGGCACTGCAACTGTATAATTCAAAGTCACACCATCTGCGCCTGCGGCAAAGCTGTCTGTAACCTGTCTCTTTCCGGTAGAATACAGCCTTTGCATATAATCCCTGCTGGCCAAACTGGCAGGCTCCTCCCCGTCAGAGTAAACGGTGATATCTGCGTCAACATAACAGATCATCAGATAACCAAAGCGGGGGGACATCTGATCCAGTTTTTTCACCTTTTCGATAGGCGGTATCTTGGGATCGTAGAATTCCGGCAAACCAGCCAGGGCTTCCAGAAGTGTAATAGATTCGGTAACCCGCTGGGATATCTGCGCATGAACGCCGGCAAGAGAAGCCTCTGCATCCTCTCTCATTCCGCTGAAAGACAGAACAGCTCCTCCCAGCATAACGACAAGCAGTGTGAGCAGACAGAAAGCCGCACTGTACCGCAAAACAGGCGCAAAAGAAATATGCCAGTTGTTCCCATGATTCAAATGTTCTTTTTTCATTTATTCTAACCTTTCCTGCAGATACTTGCTCTTAGCAGCATTGCAGCTCTCATAAACCGCCCGCAGAACAGGCAGGCTTTCATTCTTGGAACCTATACCAAATTATTATACCATTCTTATCTGTACAATTCAACAATACAAGAAAGATTGCGCGAAAGGGCAATCTCCGCAAAAATACCGGCAGCAGTCTTCCGCCCCTGAAAAGGAGAGAAAGATTGCTGCCGGTTATCCGTTAAATATGAAAGCGTCACAGGCGGAAGCATCCCCCGCCCACAAATTCTCTGAGAATGGAATTATGAGGGATATCTTCACTTGGCACACCCACAAAGTAGTCCAGAAACTTCAGCAGTCTCTTGGCCTCCACATATTCCGGCGCATCCCGCTCTATGCCAAACAGAATAGGCTCTGCGTAAAGCTTCAGAATCGCCAGCTCATAGATGAGGGCAGAGTTAAACATAACATCTGCAGATTCCTGGTAGGGGAAGATATTCTCGCTCTCCCCTCTTCTCACTGAGGGCCACATGGCTATGGTATTTTTGGCTGAGGTTCCTCTGGTTCTGGCATCTCTCACAATACGCCTGATCAGCCGTCCGTCTGTGGTGGGGATCCGGTTATGCTCATCAATATTCAGCTGGGTCAGAGCACTGATGTAAATCTTATATTTACTGTCCGAGGGAAGGGAACTGCTGAGTTTATCGTTCAGGCAGTGAATCCCCTCTATGACCAGAACGTCCTCCGGACCCAGCTGCATGGTATCCCCTCTGTATTCCCTCTGGCCGGTAACAAAATTGTAGGTAGGCAGCTCCACGCACCTGCCCTCCAGAAGATTGCACATATCTTCATTGAACTGCTTTACATCCAGGGCTTCCAGACACTCGTAATTTTTGTTTCCCTCACTGTCCACAGGCGTATCCTCTCTGTTGACAAAATAATTATCTACCGAGATCTGATGAGGCTTCAGTCCATGCGCAGACAGCTGAATGGAGAGTCTGTGTGAAAACGTGGTTTTTCCGGAAGAAGACGGGCCGGCTATCATAATAAACTTCTTACGCTTCATCCCTGCAATATCTTCCGCTATCTTAGATATCTTCCCTTCCTGCAGTGCCTCAGCGATGAGGATCATCTCTCTGGCGCCCACGGTCGTAATCATATCGTTCAGCTCCCCAACGGTAGCCACATCCATCCGTTCTCCCCATTCCTCAGATTCTTTCTGCACCTGAAAGATCTTAGGCATGGGACGAAACGGCGGCACCTTCTCCGGATTGCTGGCTTCCGGAAGCTGAAGAACGAAGCCCTCATCGTAGAGAAACAGATCGAAGTATTTCAGATACCCTGTATGATTTACCATAAACCCGTAAAAATAGTCTTCAAATTCATCAATGCTGTAAATATTTACTCTGGAGACCCGCCGGTAGCGGAACAGCTTTTCCTTATCATACATGCCATGCTTGTGAAAAAGTTCTATAGCATCGTTGGTACCTACACTCCGCTTCATAATGGGAATCTTCTTCTCCACCATCTCCATCATATAAGCTTTTACTTTCCCGAGAAATTCCTCATCCACCTTCACCTTTCCCTGAATCGTAAAATAAAACCCGGAGCCCACCGCAAAGTGAAGAACCGCCTTCTCTACATTTTCGTGACCAGCCACATGGTACACTGCTTTCAGGAGAAGAAGAGAGGCACTTCTTTTGTAGGTTTTATGTCCAATGGAGTCCCCGGTGGTGATAAATTCTATGGAGCACTCTCTCTTCAGACGTTTATGGAGTTCTTTCAGCTTTCCATTCACTGTAACCAGCACAATGGGATATCTGGTGCTGCCCTCATAATCCTGTGCAATTTCCCCAAAAGTAATCCCCCATGGATACTCCCTTTTTTCCCCGTTAATCTCTACCCAAATTCTCTCCTGTTCCATATGCAACCTCCATTTATAAAGTAAGGACGAAGGAATACACTTCCCCGTCCCAATTCTGCTCTGCATGATCCAAACACTGGTTTTACATCCAGGTAAATGGCTCTTTTACCGGCATTCCCTCCACAATGAGCTGCGGGTATTCTCCGGCAAGTACCTGTCTCATAAAGTCAATAAACATAGCCTCTGTTCCATAATGTCCCGCATCAATTATCGCGATCCCTCTGGAGGGCGCATCAATTCCCGTGTGATAATCAATATCCCCGGTCACCAGAACCTCAGCCCCTGATGAGATAGCTTTTGCCACCATACTCTTTCCGGAGCCGGTAGATACGGCGGCCCGATTCAGGCTCTGATCCATATCTCCGTAAACGGTGACGTGGGACAGATTCAGGGCTTTCTTCACAAAACCGGCGCACTCCCTCAGTGTCATCCTCCGGGGAAGGGTCCCCACTCTTCCGATCCCCTCCGCTCTGCCGCTGTCCTCAAAGGTAACATCCAGCACAGAGGTATCGGTCAGCTGAAGATACCCGGCACTCAAATCAGCCATGCCGCAGATATCAAAATTCGTGTGCATGGCATAGCAGGCAATATTCTCTTTTATCATTTTTATGATCCGTCTGCCCAGATAATTCCCGGCGTTTACTTGTTTGATTCCGCTGAAAATCATGGGATGATGGGTTATCATCAGATCCGCGTGAAAATCCACTGCCGCGTGTAAGGTCTCATCCGTCACATCCAGGGCAAGAAATATCCTGGATATCTGGGATTCCTCATCCCCCACCAACAGTCCCACGTTGTCCCAGTCCTCTGCAAAGGACGGGGGATACAATCTCTCCAGTGTCTGTATGATTTCTTTACATTTCATAGTGTAGTAAAGCAGCTTTTATATACTGCATCTCCTGTTGAATTTCTTTTTCCCGTTCTCTTGCCTGAGGGGTTCCGGACAGCGAAAGCGTATCCAGAATCTGCAGGCAGGTGTCCTTTTCCTTTTCCAGATACTGTCTCAGCACAGGATGTCCGGACTGAAGCAGTTCCCGCCCGTACCTTAAATAAATCTCTTCCGTCTCTTCCATCTCTCCATGGACAGCCTTCATCATAGGATAGTATTTTCCATCCTCCAGCACCATTGTTTCAGCTGTGATGGAATATCCGTTTTTCTGCAGAAAGAAGCGTACCTGGCGAATCTCTGACTGTGGCTGAAGAATGAATTCCGATACACTGCGGAGCACTTCTTCGCCGTCTCTTAGAATCTTCTGTACCAGACCTCCCCCCATCCCGGCAATGATAAGAGTATCTGCTTCCCCGGGCTTCAGGGCCTGTACACCGTCTGACAGGCGCGTCTGTATGTATTCCCTGAGTCCATTTTCCTCTATATGTGCTTCTGCCCGGGATAAAGGGCCTCTCCGGATGTCCATGGCAATGGCACCTGGTATCTTTTTCTGCTGTATCAGATAAATGGGGATATACCCATGGTCACAGCCAACATCTGCAACTGTATTTCCCTCTGTAACCATGCCGGCCACAGCTAAAAGCCTGTTGGATAACTGCATACGCTTTCTCCTGTATTAATCCAGATAGTCTTTTAGCTTGCGGCTGCGGCTGGGATGGCGGAGCTTTCTAAGCGCCTTTGCCTCAATCTGGCGGATACGTTCCCTGGTTACATTGAATTCTTTTCCCACTTCCTCCAGTGTTCTGGCACGGCCGTCATCCAGGCCGAAACGAAGACGGAGCACCTTTTGTTCTCTCTCGGTAAGGGTTCCCAGCACCTCCACCAGCTGTTCCTTTAACAGGGTAAATGCAGCTGCATCTGCCGGCACAGGTACATTGTCATCCTGAATAAAATCACCCAAATGGCTGTCTTCTTCCTCTCCGATAGGAGTTTCCAAAGACACCGGCTCCTGTGAAATTTTAAGAATCTCACGGACACGGTCAACGGACATATTCATCTCCTCTGCAATCTCTTCCGGCAGAGGTTCCCGGCCAAGCTCCTGAAGAAGCTGTCTGGATACCCGGATCAATTTATTAATGGTCTCCACCATGTGAACCGGAATACGGATCGTCCGGGCCTGATCGGCGATAGCCCTTGTAATTGCCTGACGGATCCACCAGGTGGCATAGGTGCTGAACTTGTATCCTTTTCTGTAATCAAACTTTTCCACTGCCTTGATGAGACCCAGATTTCCCTCCTGGATCAGATCCAAAAACAGCATCCCCCGGCCCACATAGCGCTTTGCAATGCTTACTACCAGGCGGAGATTCGCCTCTGCCAAACGCTTTTTGGCATTCTCATCCCCGTCTTCCATGCGCTGGGCAAGCGCAATCTCTTCCTCCGCCGTCAGAAGGGGAACCTTACCAATCTCTTTCAGATACATCCGCACCGGATCCTCAATGCTGATCCCCTCAGGCACCGACAAATCTATATTCTCAACATCTACCTCGTCTTCTTCGTCCAACTTAATATCTTCATCATCGTCCAGCAGCAGCACATCCGTATCCGTATCGCTGATTCTCAGCACGTCGATTCCATTGGCTTCCAGATAGTCAAAGACTTTGTCCAGATATTCAGCATCCAGCGGGGTATCCCGGAAAAAGTCATTAATCTCCTGATATTCCAGAACATTCTTTTTCTTTCTGCCCATTTCCAGAAGCTCTGCTAATTTTTCACTGAATTTTGCCATATTCATTTCCATAGGTGTTCCATCCTCTCATAACTTGTTTATATTTTATCCTTAATCGAAAGAAATATGCAATATCACCCGTTTTGCCTCTATCTCCTCTAATCTGCGCTTATCCGCCAAAATCTGCTGTAAACCCTGCATATCTGTGGGAGACAGGTGTGCTGTCCGATATTCGATGCTATTTCTCATAATTCGGCAAACCGTATCGGTTAATGCCTGCTGCCGTTCTCCGTCTGTCTCCAGATGAAGTGTGGCATTGAATAAAGAGGCGATCTCTTTTTGTTCTTCACTGTCTGTAAACCGGTTCAGAAGCTTTGCCGGGTTCACCTCCCCCTGTGCGTGCTGTTCATATAAAAGCTCAGCCACTGTATGGTACAGAGGTGTAGTAAAATCATCCGGGCCAATATAGCCCCTGACCGTGTCAAACATAGACGGATAGGAAACGAGCCAGGTAAGCATCAGCTTCTGGGACGTTTCGATTCCGCTTTCTTTATTGTTTTTTTTGTGAATGCCGGACTTAGGCTTAATTCTCTCCTCTGCCGGTGTTCCGCTGAGGGCCAGCTTATTCACCAGCCGCCTCAGGTCCTCATAGGCAATATGGTACTTGGAAGCAATGGACTCCATATAGTTATTCCGCTCGATTTCCTCCGGAAATTCCAGCAGTTTCTTGGCGATTGCCCGGTAAAAATCCGTCTTACCCTGGGGGTCCGCAAGATCATAGTCTCCTTCCATCACAGAGATTTCGAACAGGAAGCTGTTCATCGCTTCGTCCAGGCGCTCCTCAAAGGCTTCTCTTCCCAGCGCCTGTATAAACTCATCCGGATCTTTATACGGGGACAGATTCACCACTCTGGCCTTGAGCCCCGCAGCCTTCACAATGGGAATTCCCCTGAGGGCTGCTTTTCTTCCTGCCTCGTCGCTGTCGTAGGTGAGGAGAACTTCCTCTGTATACCTGCGCATCAGACTGGCATGTCCGGATGTCAAAGCTGTCCCGAGAGAAGCTACCGCATTAGAGAATCCCGCCTGGTGCATGGCAATGACGTCCATATAACCTTCACATATAATCAGATTTTTCTTTCTGGAGGTTCTGGCGATGTTCAGTCCGTAGAGGTTCCTGCTTTTGTCGAATATCTTTGTCTCCGGTGAGTTCAGATATTTAGGCTTTCCCTCTCCCATCACACGCCCTCCGAACCCAATCACCCTGCCATTCACATCCTGGATGGGAAACATCACACGATTCCAGAACTTGTCATGCATTCCTCTTTTCTCATCAAACTGAAAGAGGCCGGAATCCTTTAATAGTTCATCCGAATACCCCTTTTGTTTCAGGTAACGGTGCAGCATGTCCGAATACTTTGAGGAATAGCCGAGTCCAAACTTTTTTATAGTATCGTCGCTGAGCCCTCTGCCGGTGAGATAGCCGTAAGCCTGTCTGCCCGCTTCCTGGCGGAGCTGGTAATAATAAAAGTTCGCAGCCTGTTTCTGAATCTCCAGCAAAAGTGCTTTCCGGTCTGCCTGCGCCTTCTGCTCTCTGGAGTATTCCATCTCAGGAAGCTCCACTCCGGCACGTTCGGCCAGCATTTTGACTGCCTCCACAAAGGTATAATTCTCATATTCCATAATAAAGGTAAATACATTGCCTCCGGCTCCGCAGCCAAAGCAGTAATACATCTGCTTTCCGGGGCTCACAGAAAAGGAAGGAGATTTCTCATTGTGAAAAGGACAGAGACCAAAGTAGGAACTTCCTTTTCTCTGCAGCTTCACATAGCCGGAGATGACATCCACGATATCATTTTTCATTCGTATCTCTTCAATTAAATCATCTGAATAATACATGTTCTTCCTCCATATGCTATATTACACGTTACTTCCCGGTTTCCTTTTCCTTTTTCTCATTTTTTTGTCGGAAATTCCTGTCAATATACTTCCCATCCCTTCGGAATATAGATTTCCCGGAACTTATTGATGGAAAATTGGTCGGTCATTCCCGATATGTAGTCGCATACCACCCTCTCCTTTTCCTCACCGTTTTGTATCAGCTCTACATACTCCTGGGACATGGCCGTTTCATGTGAGCTGTAGTATTCATACAGCTTTTCTATCATATTGCAGGCTTTCTCTTCTTCCTTTTTCGCCACAGGGTTCAGATATACGTCCTGAAACATAATACTCCTCAGATCCCGCATGCCCTCCTCAATCTCCGGAGACATGGTAATCCTGTCCCTCCCCTGGCTGTTTCTGATAATGTCGTGGATAAAGGTATTCAGACGCTCTCTGGTTGTGTACCCCAAAAGCATTCGGATCGTGATGGGAATGTTGTCCTCGCTGATGATACCCGCACGCTCCGCGTCATCCATATCGTGGTGTATGTAGGCGATCTTGTCACAGTAGCGCACAATCTGTCCTTCCAGCGTGCTGGGGCTTCCCGCAGTTCGGTGATTGCGTATGCCGTCCAGTACCTCCCAGGTCAGATTCAGCCCTTCTCCCCGCTTTTCCAGCCGTTCTACCACCCGCACACTCTGCTTATAATGAGCAAATCCCAGCGGACATATGGTATCCAGCACCTTTTCCCCGGCATGTCCAAAGGGCGTATGCCCCAGATCATGCCCCAAAGCGATGGCTTCCACCAGATCCTCATTCAGACGCAGTGCTTTTGCAATGGTTCTTGCAATCTGAGACACCTCTAAGGTATGTGTCAGCCGGTTACGGTAATGATCCCCCTGGGGAGACAAAAACACCTGTGTTTTGTCTTTCATCCTGCGAAACGCCTTGGAATGGAGAATCCTGTCTCTGTCTCTCTGATAGACGGTTCTCACATCACACTCTTCTTCATGCCTCCTGCGCCCTCTCGAATGTCTGCTGTAAGAGGCATAGGGACTCAGAAGTTCCATCTCCAGTTCTTCAAAACTTTCACGAATTGTCATACTTTGCACCTCCATGGGAACAAGTAAAATCAAAGTGTCTATATTTAATATATTCCGCAAAATACAAAAATTTCCTCTTTTTTGTAAGAAAAGGCCTGATTTTGTATGCTGTGTCTCCCAGAGGCTTTTACTTCATAAGGCATACTCTGTAAAGTAAAAAATACGGATACTGTCTGTATCTGATCACAGACAGGTATCCGCATTTCTGCTCCTATATAAATCTGGCAACCACCGGAACCAGAATTACCGTTATAATTCCCGTCACTACAATGGCAAGGCTGCTCATAGCCCCCTGTATCTCGCCCATCAAAAGGGCCTTGCTTGTGCCGATGGCGTGTCCTGATGCTCCCAGTGCAAGCCCCTGGGCCACGGGATCTTTGATATGGCATACTTTAAAAACCAGGTCGGCAACCACGGTGCTAAGAATTCCTGTAATTACCACTGCAGCAACTGTTATGCCTGACAGTCCCCCAATCTCCTCTGTCACGCCAATGGCAATAGCTGTGGTGATCGATTTGGGAAGCAGGGACAGGGTCATAGTTCGTTCCAGATGCAGAAGATACGCCATCCCTCCAATCAGTCCCATACAGGTGACAGTGCCGGCGGTAAGGCCAGCCAGTACAGGCACTAAATTCTCCTTCAGTATCCGGAGCTGCCGGTACAATGGCAGTGCCAGACAGACAGTAGCCGGAGTGAGCAGATATGTGATATACTGTGCCCCCTGATTAAACGTCTCAAAATGTATCCTCCCCGCAAGGAGCACCCCAATAATAAATACTGTGGAGATAAGAAGGGGATTGCACACTGCAAGTTTTGTTTTTTTCTGGACTGCCAGCCCAAGCCCATACCCCAGCAGGGTAAGAAAAAAACCAAAATAGGCTGAATTTTCAAACACCGCATTCATAGTCCTCGCCCCCTGACTCCTTTTCTGTTTTTTTCACCTTTGCGCACAGCCGCATCGCTCCCTGGGTGACTGCCCCTGTTACTCCCATAATTGCCGCGGTTGTAATTACAATAATCACCACAAACCCCAGCAGGCCCTGGGATATACTGGCATAATTCTCTATCACTCCCACACTTGGACCTGTAAACATCACAGGCATCAGAACCAGCAGAAAATCGGCAGTTTCTTTTATGTGCTCTTCTTTTACAACTCCCATACACAGAGCCAGAAACAGCAGAATCATTCCATATACACTGGCCGGCACCGGCAGAGGCAGCAGATAATTCAGCAGCTCTCCCGCAAAGGTAATGCCTCCGATAATCCCAATCTGTTTTACATACTTCATATTATTAAGAACCTTCTTTCCTATTGCACTCTTATAAGCATCGTCTTTTATGATAGCACAACTGGGATCCTCTGTTAATATTGCCTCCCGTTTTTTCCCTAATTTCAGATGATTGAACAATATTATTTTCTTTTTCTTATGCTTTCTGGTTATTTTTATACCGCCTGTCGTTAGCGGTATGCTTCTCTTAGGAGTTCGATTTCTCCGGCATAGCCCTCCAGATCATTCGGCGTTTCCAGATAAAAAGGCAGCTCTCTCAGTGCAGGATGGTTGATGACACGGATCAGAGCCTCTTTGCCGATATGTCCCTCCCCTATCCTGGCATGCCTGTCCTTATGGCTGCCCAGCTCATTCATACTGTCATTTAAATGGATCGCTTTCAGCCGCTTCAGCCCGATCACCTGATCAAACTCCGTCAGCACCTCATCCAGGCAATTTACAATGTCATACCCGCCGTCAAATACATGGCAGGTATCCATACAGACTCCCATTTTATCTGAGAGTTCCACACGATCCAGGATCTCACGCAGTTCCCGGAAATTCCGCCCTACCTCGCTCCCTTTTCCGGACATAGTCTCCAGAAGCACCGTGGTGGTCTGATCCGGCCTCAGGTTCCGGTTCAGAACATCAGCAATCAGGGCAATCCCTTTTTCAGTCCCCTGCTGCACATGGCTTCCCGGATGAAAATTATAATAATTTCCCGGTGTATACTCCATTCTTCTGAGATCGTCCGCCATAGTTTCAATGGCAAAGGTGCGCACCTTTTCATCTGCTCCGCAGGCATTCATGGTATAGGGCGCATGCGCCAGAATACAGGGAAATCCATGCTCTTTGGAGAAGTTCAAAAAGGACTGCACATCTTCGGGACGTATCTCTTTTGCCCTTCCCCCTCTGGGATTCCTGGTAAAGAACTGAAACGTATTGGCTCCGATTTTCAGAGCTTCTTTTCCCATGGCTTCATATCCTTTTGCGGATGATAAATGACTTCCTATTGTTAACATCATAATTCTCCTTTTTCTTAACATTTCGTGCAATATCTGATATATTATTATTTGAGCTTAACAGCTCCTATTCTATCACAAATCACAGAAAGAAAGAAGAGATCCTATGTTCGGAGAATGTCATGCCCATATTATTATGGACGCTGTTAACTATAAACATGCGGTAAACCGCCATCAAACCGGTGTGGACGAATCTGTAATCCATGCCCATTTTTCCGCCTATCAAAAGCTGGGCATCGGGTTTGTCCGGGACGGCGGAGACAGCCTTGGCGTTTCCAGGCGGGCACGGGAGATTGCGCCCTCTTACGGAATCGACTACCGCACTCCTATCTTTGCAATTCATAAAAACGGGCACTACGGAGGCATTGTAGGCAAGGGCTTCGATACCCTTCCGGAATATGCGGCTCTTGTCCGGGAGGTAAAAGTGCAGGGCGGGGATTTTATTAAAATCATGACAACGGGAATCATGGACTTCGACACAGACGGCCATATTACGGGGAATGCCCTGCCCTATGCGCTGGTCAAAGAGATGGTACACATAGCTCACGAGGAAGGTTTTTCGGTCATGGCCCATACCAACGGAGCCGGCCCTGTGTACGATGCCCTGCTGGCAGGGGTGGACAGCGTGGAACACGGCAATTACATGGATGATGAGTGCATCCGGGCCTTTTCCCAGTCTAAGGCCGTGTGGGTGCCTACGGTCACTGTGGTTCCTAACCTCATAGGCTGCGGACGGTTTTCGGACACTGTTCTGGAAAGCATCTGGAGGAGAGCAGGCGAAACTATAAGAAAAGCCTGGAAAGCCGGTGTCACCATGGCCCTGGGCAGTGACGCAGGCGCTTACCTGGTCCCCCACGGGCAGGGGCTGCTGGATGAGTGGGAACGGTTTAAAAGTATTCTTTCAGGGGAAAGGGATCTGGAACAGAGATTGGAGTTGGGGGAGAGGAAGATTAAAGAAAAATTCTAGTTTTGTGTATGTGAAGTTCGAGGTTATGTAGTCGGCGAGCGCATCGCAGACGGACGGTCAAGGGAGGAGGTCTTGGGGCCAGGGGTATTGGGTGGAACTGCTTGCTGCTGCGTTTCTCCTTAGCTAACTGCCTGGCCGTTCACTAAGAAGCTCAGGAAAGCCTTCGCTCCTAAGTGACCGCCGGCAGTGGATCTTCGGACGCACTCCGCAGTCTGCGCAGTTCCACCCAATACCCCTGGCCCCAAGACCTCCTCCCTTGACCTGGCAGTGACTCACTTCACATTCACGGAAAACAGGCGGGGAAGGTCGAAAGTTGTACATTTTATCTTGTTTCGCACTATTGTCCGCTTGATGTTTTGGATAAACTGCCAAAAACCTCCCCCTGGAACTCCCTATACCCAGGTGAGAGGAATCCCGCGGCGGTGGGCGGGCTGGGTTGGGCGGGAGGGAGGCTTAAGTTCCGCGGACGATTCCGGAGGAGTGACTAGAGAGTCTTAGGCAAAAACGGGATTCTTGCTGGAGATTTTTTCGGCAGTCCAGGCCGAAAAAAAGTGAGCATGGGCAGAGAATGCACATCAAGCATTCTTTGCACATACGAACGGTGCTCCGGCGGGGATTCCGGTTTTGCCTTAGACTCTCTTCACGACGGAGGTGTCCCCGGAACTTAAGCCTCCCTCCCGTCCGAACCAGCCCGCCCGCTGCCGCGGGATTCCTCTCACCGTCCCCCTGCCACACAACACCTGTCGTCATGAAGCATCTTGAGCCGAAGTACACGTAGTTATATCCCTAAATTCCAATTAGACACAAAAAAAATCCCTGTAAACTGCATTTACAGAGATTCTACTGCGGGAGATGGGACTTGAACCCACACGAGCATACACCCACAAGATCCGTAGTCTATGGAGCAAGCCCTTACCGAAAAATCCCGGCATAGTCTAACGAGCAGATGGATAAGTATCTCTGGAGCTAATCATCTCTAATTTTTTCGAAAAGAAAACTTTTTTCGATATTTTTTTGTGAGATATAAAATTGGTTTAAATAATTTATGTTTTTTTAACAAACTTTAAAGACTGCGTTAAACGTTTTCCTCCAGTAAAAACAGCAAATGGGCAGACTTTTAAAAAATATAAAAATCTGCCCGTTAAAATTTAATTTAAAGTAATTTTGTCAATTCCAATCAATTTCGTCATAAGACACGGTGCCCTGTTCGGCAATACTCTTATTTGCCCGGTAAATTGCTTCGACTTCGTCTGGCATCGGCTTATCTTCTGGTACGAATCTTACCAGTACACGAAAAATCGTCTCCATGTCTTCTTCATCTATTAAGTCAATCAAGCCTTTTAGCATCTCTTTACTCATAATCATCACCTCTTATATTCTTTTATATACTTGTCCTCTGGGCAGCACATCTTTAATAATTATTGTATCCTCTTCAACGGAAAATAGTACTCTTAAATCCCCAACCCTCAGGCGATAGTCATATATGTATCCCTGGAGCTTTTTCACATCTCCGGCCGGAAGCTTATCAATCGCCTGTTTGATTCTGGTTTTGGAAGGCTTATCCATTTTGCTGATTTGTAAAGGAATAGTCTCTATAAAGACCGTTCTGCTAAAAACTTTCTTTTATATGTGACACCCCCAGTCACTCCTTGACAAAAAATAAGGTTTAAACTGGGTTTCAGCTTCTCCGTATTATCGAAAAAGGTTAGATAGTACTGTGCTAGTTACATTTGAAATCCATCTTTTTCATCTGAAAAATTTGATAGGCTACTGCCTTTTATAGGGTCTACCAAATCTTTAATTATTTTGCTTATAGTTGATATTCCTGTTCCATGCTCCCCTGATATATTCAAGATGGGTATTGGTACCCTGGAATGAAGCAACTTGCGATATAGACTAGTTCCAAAATCCCCTTAACCTTTGCCTTTTCTTTGAACAACAAAAAGCCCTGTACCTACTATAAGATACAGGGTTTCATACTGCGGGAGATGGGACTTGAACCCACACGAGCATACACCCACAAGATCCTTAGTCTTGCCTGTCTGCCAATTCCAGCACTCCCGCTTATCGCCTTGGCTTTACTGCCGAACGACAAGTGATATTATAGCATCCGGTTTATGTTTCGTCAACACCTTTTCAGAATTTTTTTCAACTTTTTTCCCCTTTTTTCCAGGCCTTAATTCTGTCAAGCTTTTCCTTTACTTCTTTTTCTTTCCCCTGGGATGTGGGCTGATAGTAACATCTGTCTTTCAGGGCATCCGGCAAGCACTGCATCCGGGACAGTTTCTCCTTTGTATCATGGGCATACACATACCCTTCCCCATAGTGAAGTTCACGCATCAAACCTGTGGGAGCATTTCTAATCTGAAGAGGAACTGGTTCCGCAAGGTGATTCATGGCGTCTTTTTTACAGTCCTCATAGGCGGCATATAAAGCATTGGACTTCGGTGCCATGGACAGGTACACAACTGCATGGGTGAGATTCACATTGCATTCCGGCATTCCATTAAAATGGCATGCCTGGTAGACGGAAACTGCCAGATCCAGGGCATGGCTGTCAGCCATTCCCACATCTTCACTGGCAAAACGGATCAGACGCCTGGCCACATAAAGGGGATCCTCCCCTGCTTCCAGCATCCGCGCAAGCCAGTACACTGCCGCATCCGGATCGCTGTTGCGCATAGATTTATGAAGCGCGGAGATTAGATTGTAGTGCTCCTCGCCATTCTTGTCATAGAGAAGTGATTTTCTGCTGATACACTGTGACATTCCTTCATCTGTGACAGTGACGCCCCCGCTGCTGTCAATTGCACCGTTTAGCACGGCCATCTCCAGAGTGTTGAGAGCAATCCTGGCATCCCCGTTGGCAAAAGCTGCCACAGCCTGCAGCTGTCTGTCCGTAATATGGATATCCTGTCCTCCGAATCCCGCAGGACTTTTAAGTGCGTGCGTCAGAAGTTTAACCAAATCTTTTTCTTCCAATGCCTTGAGTACAAACACTTTGCAGCGTGACAGGAGAGCTGCATTAATCTCAAAAGAAGGATTTTCTGTAGTAGCACCGATAAGGATGATGCTTCCCTTCTCCACATAAGGCAGAAAGGCATCCTGCTGTGCTTTATTAAAACGGTGAATCTCGTCCACAAACAGCACCGTGCGGATTCCCATTCTCCGGCTGCTTTCCGCACGGCTCATCACATCCTTAATCTCCCTAATTCCGCTGGTAACAGCACTGAAATTTATGAAATCTGCCTTGGTCCGGTTTGCTATAATACTCGCAAGTGAAGTTTTGCCTATTCCAGGTGCACCCCAGAAAATCATGGAGGATATCTGATCCCGCTCTATAAGCTGGCGCAGCATCTTCCCCTTCCCCAGCAGATGTTCCTGCCCTACAAAATCCTCCAGACGCTCCGGCCGAAGTCTGCTGGCCAGAGGAGCGCTCCTGCCTCTGTCATCAAATAACGTCATCTGTTCCATATCTATACCTCTCCTTGCTGCCCCTTAATTCTTACTTATCTTGAGGACAACTTGTATGCGTGATGAAATAAATCGCTATTTTCATTTTATCAAACATTTGTTCGGATATCAATGCTTTGTTCCAAGTTTCAGTCTTTGAACCGTATATTTTACCTGTACAGACCTGCAAAAAAACGCAAAAACAGGTGCCCGGACTCTGATAAGAGTCTTTTGCACCTGTTAATTATCACGCTTCACTCTCGACGGAGGCCACCAGCCTTCTGGCATCCTCATCCGAAGGTTTCTTTCCCGTCCAGATCTCCATTGCCCGGATTCCCTGGCATGAACTCATGGCTTTTCCAACATAGGACTGGAACCCTTTTTCTTTTGCCGCTTCGGGAAGCTTCGCATCAGGATTAGAATAGTTAACATCAAAGACAAGAGCATCCTGCTTCAGCCCATCCAGGAAATCCAGGTTTTCAAAATCATTATATCCAACCTGACCCAGTATACTCGCATTAATAAATACATCTCTGTCTTTCGTAAACTGTACAAGATTCTCCTGATTCAGAATGTGGCCGGTGAAGAGCGGTCCCATTTTCTGCACAAGTGCCTCTGTCTCATCCGCAAATGGATTCAGGACATCTACACTTTTTACTCCGTTCACCAGGAGATGGTAGGCAATTGACCTGGCTACACCGCCGGCTCCCACCAGTGCAGCTCTTTTCCCTGCAAATTCAAATCCTTTGAGCTGCAGACATTTAATCATTCCCCAACCGTCTGTATTATATCCGATCAGCCGGCCATCCTTTACCAGAATGGTATTTGCCGACCCGCATGTTTCGGCAGATACGTCCAGCGCATCACAGTATTCTAGTATTTTTACTTTGTAGGGCATGGTAACGGTAAACCCATTCAGTGATTCTTTCATCTCAGCAACTTTATCATCTAGTTCTTCCGGAGAAATATTATAGATTTCAAATCCAACGTCTATTCCAATACATGTTCCAAAAAATTGGTACGTTTTCGGCAGCACTGAGTTATGAATATCTTTTGCCAGCAACGCTAATTTATATTTCACATCCTTGTCCTCCCCTATTATTTACACAGCGCATCGGCTGCCCTTTTTTCAAAATCCCCATGCATCCTCCACAGGTCGTACATTTCTTTTTTAATGGAATTCCCTGGAGAATTTCATTGGCATACGCCGGATCAGCAATCCATTGCCGGCCAAAGCCAGCCAGGTCAAACCATCCTTCGGCAATACCGCCTGCTGCAACAGCAGGCGCAAAGTCCCTCAGCCAGGTCAGGCCAGATGCCACAACACACACAGAGGGGACGGTTTCTTTTATCTTCTTTGCCGACTGTAAAAGCCGTTCCACACCCTCAAGAGGATGTTCATCCGGAAGATTATTTCCGCGGTCAAAAGGTCTGATCATATAGGGAGTACACGCACCAATACCTGCGCTGACATTAATGACAGACACCCCCAGATGTTCCAGCTCCTGAACTAGTTTCAACGGTTCCGTCATATCCTGAACCCAGACATCCTTCTTTTCACATCCCCACCCAAACGGATACGGAAGACCATCTGTCACATTTAGTCTTACTGCGACGGTTAAATCTGTCTTCGCCTTCACACCGCGTATAATATCTCGTAAAAGTCTTGTCCTGTTTTCAAAGCTTCCGCCGTATTTTCCCCCGCGCTTATAGGCGGCAAACAATTCATTTAAAAGATAGCCGTGGCAGGCACGAATATCTACCGCATCAAAACCAGCCTGCTGTGCAAGAATCGCTGCTGAGATGTAATCCTCCCGGAGCATGTCCAGCTCTTCATCTTTCACAATGCGGAAATTGTCTTGGGGGAGGCAGGGATTTTCGAAGGCACAGACTGCGAGCTTTTTCCCATCCGGATTGCTGTTCCTCCCGGAATGTGTCAATTGCGCAACAACTATAGTATCTTTCTTTGTCTCATGAATTTTGGTAACCATTTTGGAAAATTCTTCTGCTGTTTCCCTGCGCAGCCACATCTGACGGGGGACGGATTTTCCTTCCTGATTCACGGATATGGACTCCATCCAGATTACACCGCTTCCCCCTGCAGCCAGATCACAGTAACGTCGTATCGTCCGCCCGCTGGGTGCCCCGGATTCCAGGGCATCTCCGCCCTCAATGGGCTGCGCCAGCAACCGGTTGCGTATTATTTTTCCATCTATCTCAAAGGTACTGTTTAATACCGCGCGATCGTCCAGAAAAGGCAGACCTCCCTTGAGGCGCGACAAATCTTTCAGAAAATCACTCTCTTTCGCATAGGTGTATGGCTCATGTTTCATAGGAAAAACCTCTCTTTACGCTTCCTCTTTTGCTGGATTACATCTTAAGTGGCAAATTTCATATGCGTGAATACATTCCTCTACTGTCTCTGCCATCTCGATCACCTTATTTGTCTCATCCTCTGCCCACTTCTCTGCTCTGCACATCTCCAAAAGCTCTTCCAGCATCTCTGCTTTAAATTTCACCGCGCCGTCACGATCCATATGAACCAGCTCGCCCGGTTCCACTTCCATTCCCGCCACTTCGACTTTTCCATTAAGCTCATAAATCATAGAGGGAGCTGTAGACGCCACTGTCCCGGGAATCATCAGCTGCATGCCGTATCCTTCCAGCTCTTCTATGTCACGGATTGCCCCATCGCAGATAACATTCTGCACACCGCAGATGTTGCACACACGCCCATACTGTCCCCCGAAATTGCTGTCTGATAAGCGCATCCCTTCCGGTTCATCTACCTGGATTACCAGGGTAACTGGCTTTGGACTGGCATCAATCAGACGAAGCAGCTCAAACCGATCCGGTGCGTCAAATTCCGGAACCGGAACACCTACCCGCATCGTTACTACGAAACCACATCTTGCCCCCACTGCTCTGTTGGTGCATTGAATCGAAGCATCGGTATAATATTTATCCATTCTTGATGTGTAATAATCCACACGCCTGTGGCCTTTCTCCAGGCAGGCTGCAACAAACCCACTGGGATACTGTTCCAGTTCCTTGATAATTTCGGCCATTCTCTCCGGTGTCATTGGTTCGGCATCTTTTTGCGGTACATATGTAAAATTAATGTTTTCTTCTAATTTCTTCAATAATTCTATTTCCTGTTCTTTTGTTATCATTGCCATGGCTTTTCTCCTCATCTAATTCTTGCTATAGTAAGTAAAGGTTTCCATATTTAACTCAATGCCCAGACCAGGTCCCTGGGGGACATAAACAAATCCATCCGGCGCTATATCTATTTTCTCTGTCAGCAATTCGTCTCTAAGGGGATACACATTGCGATCCATCTCAAAGAGTCCCCCATTTGGAAGGGATGCCAGAAAATGAAGATTGGCAGCCAGACTGACTCCTGAGGAAAATACATGCGGGTTACAGGGAAGATTATGTGCCTGCGCCAGCTTTGCAATCCGGCAGCACTCCGTAATTCCCCCGGACCAGACACAATCCGGCTGCACAATATCGATTGCCCTTCGCTCTATAAATTCCCGGAAGCGGTAAAGTCCTATCTCTGACTCATACCCTGCAACAGGCATATCCAGTGCTGCCGCCAGCTCTGCAGATCCATCAATATTGTCCAGATGCAGAGGTTCTTCAATCCAGTAAACCCCCATTTCCTGCAGCTTCTTACCCATCTGGACTGCGGTAAAGGTGTTCCAGTTATTATTGGCATCCACCATAATGCGCGCTCCGTATTCCTTCGCAACCGCACAGCAGGCCGCTGTCCTCTCCAGATCCTCTTCTAAGGAATATCTGCACTCTTCTGTGAAAGCCATATTGTACAGCGGCGTCATCAGGACTTCCGGATTCCTTCCTATTTTGATTTTTGCATATTTAAATCCTAATTCGAAATAGCTGCGGCACTCTGCTGCAATGGCTTTTGTATCTTTCCCTTTCGAATAAAAGCCGGAACTTGCGTAAGGAATTACATAATCTGTATATCCGCCTAACAGTTTGTAGACCGGAAGCCCAGCTTTTTTGCCCAGGATATCCCATAAGGCAATATCGATGCCTCCCATAGCAGCAAATATCAGACCTCCGCGGCCATGCTGGCGGGTCCGGTCAAACATCCTCTGCCAAATTCTCTGAATATTTGTGGGATCCTGTCCTAAAATAATGGGTTTCAATTCATTTTCTATGACAAACTTAGTTGTCTCAGGCGGTCCTCCAAAACAAGCCGACTCACCAAGTCCAATAATTCCCTCATCTGTATATACCTGCACAATGACAGCACAGCGCGTTGAGAAATAATTCTGTGCGTCAGCAATTCCATTTTCATAGGTATACTTGAGAATGGTTGCTTTTACGTCTGAAATCTTCATTCCTATCTCCCTCCAAGGTATTGACTCAGCTGCTCAATCCCGGATTCCACACTGGTCAGAACCGGTACAGGCAGATCCTCGCAGCGTTTTGCCGCATCCAGCATAGTTACCTGTGCAAATACCAGCACATCATACGCTCCGGCGATCTCATGCGCCTTTTTTACTATCAATTCATCATGAAGCTCTTTGCTGCCCTGATTCAGCGCTTCACGCGCTCCCTCTACAATGACAACCTCTACCTCCACTTTTTTATTGCAGTCCTCTGCAAAGGCAAGGCAGGCAGCCTTGGATGTTTTTTCTGTCGGCGGAAATGTAATCAGCATGCCTATTTTCTCCCCGGACATTACAGCTTCCCTCAGCATGGGGCCATCTATAGTAATCATAGGCATGGAGATTGCTTTCTGTGCTTCCCGGACAGCCACCCCCAGTGTAGTACACATACACACAAACACAGATGCCCCCTGGTCCTGAGCCATTCCGCCGTATTCTACCAGGCGTTTTGTAATTGCCCGTGTGGGGATTCCGTCATTGGCAATCACTTCCGGTAAGATCCCGTCATCCAGGATAGTTACCAGCTGCGCATCCGGATATCGTTCCTGAAATGCCTTTTTCATAGGTTCAGGGGTAGCCGGCGTTGTGTGAAAAAAATAAACCAATTTCTTCATAATCTTTCTCCTCGCATAATCTGTTATCTTTTATGACAGTATTTACGTCCCATAAATTAAATTTGGAAGAAATGTAGAAACACCCGGGAACAGAATAAGTATCATCATCATTACCAGTGCCAGAACAATAAACGGCACCATGGCTTTGCATAACCTTCCATATTCGATTCCGCTCATTCCCTGCAGGACAAACAAAACCATTCCAAAGGGCGGTGTAATAACTCCAATCATCAGTGTAAATGCAAATACAATACAGAACTGAACCGGATCAACGCCAAAGCTTACGGCAACCGGAAAAAGCACAGGTGCCACAATAAAGATAGTCGCCGTACCATCCATAACACACCCGCAAATCAGAAGAATTACCGCTACTACCATCAGGCAGCCAAACGGAGAATGAATTCCCTTCACCATTAACTCTGCCACAATTGTCGGAACCTGCTCCAGGGTAATAATATAGCTGAAGACTTTCGCTGCAACCGTGATGTAAAGAATACTTCCCAGAAGCTGGACTCCCTCGCGGAAGATATGAGGCAGTTCTTTTATCTTTAAATCACGTGTACACAAGCCTACCAAAATTGCGTAAACACCTGCAAGTGTAGCAGCTTCTGACGGTGTTACAACTCCGTTATAGATACTGCCCAGAATAATTACCGGCGTCAGCAGCGGAAAAAATGCTGCAAGAAAGTCCCTCAGAAACTGTTTTCCCTTTGGAAACGGATCCCGGGGATATTTCCTTTTCATGGACATAATGGTTATCATCACCATCATAATCCCGGCATAAAGAATACCTGGAATCACACCAGCCATAAACAGCCGCCCTGTGGAGGCCCCAGTAATGCAGGCCAGAAGAACTGCCGGAATGCTTGGAGGGATAATAGGTGACAGGATTGTGGATCCTCCGGTCACTGCCAATGAAAAGTCCGTATCATAACCATTCTTTTTCATAGCCTCTACTTCAATCTGACCAAGCCCCCCTGCGTCTGCTGTGGCTGAGCCTGACATTCCTGCAAATATAACGCTGGCGAGGACATTGGTATGCCCAAGACCCCCCGGGATCCAACCTACAACATCTCTGGCAAAATTAAAAATTCTGTCTGTAATACCGCCCCGGTTCATAAGATTTCCGGCGAGAATAAAGAACCCTGTAGCCAAAAGTGTCTGAGACATTGGCGCCGACACCCCTGAGATAAGTGCGCTGAAAACCGGGATATCAAAAATCCACATATAAATGAACGAAGAGAAGAGAATACAGGAACCTACCGATAAGCCAAGGGCCATAAACCCAAACATCATTACAAAAAGCCATATGAAATGCAAACTCATGATCTGTCTCCCTCCTTCTCTGCCTCAAACAGCGGGGCCTTACCGAACAGCTGCACGACCTCATCGATCATATCCAGTACTGTATAAAACATAGCTGCCCCAAAGCCAACCGGTACTGCCATTAAGAGCTTTCCCTTTCCAAAAGGCATGGTTCCAAAATTTATATTCCAGTTCCGCATTGCATACTGCCATCCATATTTTATACAGGTTACAGCAACTACCAGGAAAAGAATGTTGAAAAAAATAGCAATTATCATCTGAAGCTTTTTCGGAAACTGCCGGTACAGCCCATCCACTTTAATATGTGTTTTCGTTCGAATCCCATATGCAATACCCACAAAGGCCATGATCATCTGCAGATTGATGGATAGCTCATCTGTCCAGATGATCGGGCTGTTGAACACATAGCGGCTGACCGCCTGCAGCATGATGATCACAAAGGCAGCTGCAAAAATAAACGTCATAAAGAATGTTTCTACCTTGCCCATATATTTTTTTAAATTTTGAATTCCTCGAATCATTATATATCCTCCGCGAGTGATTCGTTACACTCCTGCGCTCTGTGCCTGTTCTTCCCTGTTTACACATAGAAGAACAGGCATTGGAAGGCAAACTGGGGAAATCACTTAGCCAGTTCTTTAAACTTTTCCCAAGTTCCGTCACCCCAGACATCGTCAAAGTCATCATAAGTTTTTTCTGCAGCGTCATAGAACTCCGTCAGATCAATGTCATATACATGAATATTCTCCCGCAAAAACTCTTCCTGGGTAGCTTCCTGTTCCTGACACAGCGGGTCATATTCAGCAACCGTCTCATTAACTGCTTCCTGCACGGCCTTCAGCTGTTCTTCTGAGAGTTTATCTTTTGCTGTCTGGGAAAGCATAATGTGCATGGTCTGATACTGGTGAGCGGTCATTGTCATATTGTCTGCCACTTCATAAAATGCTGAGTTTACAATCTGCTCCGCGCCGTTTTCTGTTGCCGTAATTGTGCCATTCTGCAAAGATGTATATACTTCATTCCCTGACATTGGTGTGGGCGCAGCCCCAAGTGCCTTGATGAAAGCAATGGGCATCTCTTCGTTTGGAGTACGGAATTTCATATTCTCCATATCACTCAGGGATTGAATTGGTGTTTTTGATAAGAAATTACGCTTTGCATAATACACATCACCCAGATCCGTCAAACCGGTGGCCCCTTCCAGGCCCTCAATGATTTTTGTATACGTATCGCTTTCGGTCACTGCGCGATAATGTTCCCAGCTCTCAAACATAAAGAAGGCACTCATGATCCCCTGCTGCGGATTATAGCTGTCATAAACACTTAATGCCTGGATATCAATATCTAAATCACCATTCATATTCATCTCCAAACGCTGGCCGGCCTCTGCCAGTGTATCGCCCGGATAGTATTTCACTGTTACCGTTCCGCCGGTCTTTTCATTAATAGCATCTGCCAGTGCCTGTCCAAACTTGGAAAGAATGTGCTCTGTTGTAGCACCGCTCGCCATTGTGAGTTCTACATTCCCGCCGGCGGATGTTTCTGTTTTGCTGTCTTTAGCATCTGAATCACTTGCTCCGTCTTTAGATTCCGTTCCTCCGCAGGCACTTAAAGAAGCCATCATAATGCATCCTAAAACAAGGGCAGCCACTTTTTTCATTTTCTTCATAATTTTTTTCCTTTCTCATAATAAATTAAAGTTATATTATCATCCTTCGAAGCCAGTGTGCAGTTAGGAACGGGTAATGTGAATCCCCATAAACACACCGGGTGCCTTAGACTGATACTGATGCCAGGGATATTCCCCGTTTTCGTCAAAAATTACATCATGCACCACTCCCGGCGCCATACTCAGTTCCTGAAATTTTGTGCCGAAATCCTGCTCATGAAATTTCTGCATAGCCCCATATCCCAGAATCTGACAGTGGTATTCATCTATGTCTCTGGGATGAGTCTTATGCAGTCCAAGATTATGTGGTTTTGCTATACAGTTCGTATCTATGTAGATCATACCGCCATGCACAAATTCACCCTCTGCGTGATAGAATGGAAGATCTTTAAAGCGCTCTTCCGGGCGAAGTGTGTACATCTGGGGCCATACCTGAGCAAATTTTTCGAATACATCAGGATCCTCCGCCAGTTCTTCATAATTTTCTACAATAACAGCCTTATCAATATAGGGAATGGTAGTGTGCCCTGTGATCGTTCCTTTCATTGGCTGAAGAGGGATATTCTCGATGAAAATCTCCTTTTTATTGTCATAAGACAGATTTACCAAAACAGCCATCCTCTCTATCTCATAATCACTTTCATCCTCAATGTACTTTACTTTTAAAATGGGCTCACCATATTTTAATATCTGTATCATCTTTTTCTCCTTTTTCTTCCTGCTTTTACTTTGAAGAAACAACCGTAAATTCTTTCAGCTTCATACTTCCGCTTACATCCCGATCTAAATCCTGAATTGCATCAATCCTTGCAACCGCGTCTGCGCTTAACGGTCCCATCTCGGCGCTCTTAATATTATCTTTGATATGCGCCAGCGCACGTGCGCCCATAGTGTGAGAATGGATTTCCTCATGAGCCAGAACATAGCGGACTGCCATCTGAATCATAGTGATTCCCATCTCATCTGCCAAATCATAAAGAAGGGAGAGTTTCTTTCCCTGTGCCGCCTGACGTGGATCTGATGAGTGCAGCAGTTCCTTCTGAACCCCTTCACGGTCCTCTGAAACCAAAAAACGGTTATTTTGTCCAAGGCAGCCGCCCACAACAACGCCCACATTATGCTCTTTCGCAGCAGGAACTAGCTCGTCGTACATCCAGCGGTTTAGCAGACTTATGCCGCCCGCAACCATAACCACATCCAGACGGTCTGTTTTAACCATACGCGCCAGTGCGTTGCAGTCCCAGGAAGAACCGCCAATGTATGCTGCAATTCCTTCTTTTTTTAACTGTTCCAGCACCTCCATGCAGACACAGTTTCCTGTATCAAAATCCGCCTTCCACTCTCTTTCCACCTCATGCATCAGCAGCAGATCAAAATGATCGATACGCATCAGCCACATGGAGTGTTTGATGGCAGCCAGAATCTTGTCCGGATCCTGAAAAGCCTCAATGGGGTTGCGCATACCAGCCAGAATTCCTTCATGTAGGTGTCCTACCTTGGCACATACAAGCGGCCTGTCTGCTCCCGCATGGCGCTGCAGTGCCCTTCCTACAATGGCTTCACTTTCGCCCCCGCCATAGCACTGCGCCGTGTCAATAAAATTCACTCCATTGGCAAGTGCATAATCAATGATTGCATCTGCCTCCTTTGGAGAGACATCGAACATACTGGTAAACTGAAAGCCTCCCAGCCCCAATGCGGAAACCTCATATCCCGTTCTTCCTAACGTACGTTTGATCACAATTCCATCCTCCTTAAATGATATATGTTCTTGTCCTGATACCGGTTAAAATACATGGAACGTATCCGGATCGTTTCCTGAGTATCCTGCCAGCTCCATCCTGTCAATCTTCTCCATATCCTTCTGCTCCAGTTTAAAATCAAACACATTCAGATTATCTTTGATGCGTGACGGCGTAACGCTTTTCGGCAGCGGAATGATTCCATGCTGCATACACCAGCGAATGCAGATATGAGCAATGCTCTTCTCATACTTTTCTGAAATTTCTTTCACTGTCTCATTCCGGAACATTGCACCGCTTCCCATGGGACTCCATGCCTCAACAATAATATCGTTTTTCCTGCAGTAATCGATGGTTTCTTTGCGGATAAGACCAGGATGACATTCTATCTGATTCACCATGGGGGGAACTTCTGTTTTCATAAGAGACTCTAAATGATGGGGAAGGAAATTGGACACTCCCACAGCGCGGACCCTTCCGGCCTTATATAAGTCGATCATAGCCTGCCAGGTGTCCAGGTTCACTGCGTCCCAGTTTTTCCCGCAGTTTACCTCATTGGCCGGCCAGTGAATCAGATACAGGTCAAAGTACTCCAGACCGAAATCCCTCAGGGACTTTTCACAGGCTTTCTTTGTTTTTTCAAAGCCCCTATCTGTATTCCACACCTTGCTGGTAATAAACAACTCCTCACGTTTCACCCCTGCAGCGTCCAATCCTTCCCGGATCCCCTGTCCCACACTGGCTTCATTCCCGTAGACAGCAGCCCCATCAATATGGCGATAGCCATTTTCAATCGCATACCGCACAGACTTCACTGCTGTTTCACCATCCGGGGTCTGCCATGTACCATAACCGATGCACGGAATCCGCACCCCATTTCTTAACTCAAAGCAATCGTTTACACTGTTCATTAAAATCCTCCCTTTGCTATTTTGAGATGTATACTGCATTATCCGGTCCGAAGTGCTGCAAAATTACCATCGGCTCGGTTGTGCTGCTGTTCGTAATCTGAATGCCTCTCTCTGCGCTGTCTTTACAGACGAAATACTCATCCGCCGTAAGGTCTCCGGCCCGCATCATGTTCACAGCTTCTGCCTGATACACTCCAAAGGTACCGAAGCCCTGCACGATGACACAGCCGTACGCAGCATTATCTTTTAGTGTGACGGTACTGTTTGGAACAATGGTTGTTTCCTTAGCTGTGATAAAATCATTTCCGTAGCATACCCATTTTTCAGTCATATTTTTATCAGTCTTTGGCAGTGTAAGCGGCGGACGGAAGTAATGTTCTTTGAAATCCGGATCAAAATTGGCCTCCCAGTCAACTGCATCCATAATGTATCCGATCCGTTCTTCCTCTTCCATATCTTCCGGACAGATATCCTCCAGGAAATGTCTGTCGTACACTTCACCGCATACCACATTTTCAAATACACAGTTCAAGTCTGTACTCCACTGGGGTTCATAGGTCAAAAGAGATCCGGGGGCATGCAGCACTCCTGCCGGTATGTACCATCCCGTTCCAACTTCCAGATCAAAAGCACGGGATAATGCGGTGATATGGGTATCGCATTTACTGAACTGCCTGAGCTTTTTCTCCACCTCTTCCTTTGTCACCTCCGGATTAAATCCAAAATAGGTAGAAGGCCGTTTGCCTGCGCAGTCATTCAGCTGCGGAGGAAAGTAATAACACTCAGGCTTTGCAGAACACCCAACCCTTTCAGCCACTTCATCCCCGGGATGCATATGAAAATACAGCGGATTGGCATAGTCAAAAAACTTTGCAAACACCGGCCACGTTCCATATCTCTTCTGAAGCGTATCGCCAATGAGTTCTTCCTTCAGTTCTTTTACTGCATCTGCCAGCAAAACCTGCTCTCCCTCGAATGTGAGGATATAACTCAGTCCCTCATCCTCCCTCTCCAGATTGTTATTGCGGGTTTTATTAATGGAACTAAACCAGCGTTCCATAATTGCCCCTGCCTTTGTTCCATAATAATAGTAGTCATCCGGGTGAAGCTTCAGCCTTCTTCCGGGAAGATTGAAAGTTCTGGATACAAAGTTCGGAACCATCCGGAATACTCCTTCCCCCTTTTCAAACGTTCTTCTAATGATGCTCTCCATGTAACAGCCTCCTTTTTCTATCGATCCAGTATTGGATTCACAGGCTTGAAAAACCGGAGTTAAAGACTTCCTAATGTACTCTCCCGGACAACTAACTCTGGTCTGAGATAGATATTCTGGTATTCCAGCTCTCCATCTTCATGGGCTAAACGCCAAAACAACAATCGGGCAGCTTCTTCGCCAACAGAGGTTTCCTTCATATTTAGAGAGGTAATATTCAAAATATTTGATATATTCAAGTTATCTAAGCCGGTAAGAGCCATGTCTGCAGGTACTTTTCCTCCCAGATCCCGGATCGCCTGCCAGCATCCGATCGCCTGCTGGTCGTTGGACGCGCAGATTGCAGTGGGCCGGTCAGATAATTGGAAGAGTGTACGTCCGGAATTATACCCTCCTATCTCAGAGTAGTCATTCCACAATACGTAATCCTCCCGGAATTCCAGCTTGTATTCCTCCAGCGCATCCCGATATGCCTGATAACGCTGCCGGTACACTTCTGTCCCCAGCTTACCTGCCAGATAACCTATCTTTTGATGCCCCATCTGGACCAGATGGCGGACAGCCGCGTAAATGCCTTCATATACATCAATGGAAACCGTATCAAATGGCTCCAGGCTATTCGCCCACAAATGATTGCACATACCGCAAAGAACAACCGGTCTGTTAGACTGTCTTATTTCATCCAGAATCCTCTGGTCATAGGAGAAATGAACCAAAAACAGCCCATCCACCACATGCTCTTTGAGAAGCTGTAAGGTTTTTAATTCTTCCTGCATATCTCCGTTTGTATAATAGAGAAGCATAGAATAACCATTTTGCTTCGTAACCGTAAGCATTGCCTGAATCATGCCAAAATAAATTTCATTGGAGGTATCCGGTATAGCCATCATGATTAACCCGGTCTTTCTGGTCTTTAATGTCCGCCCCGCACGGTTCGGTACATAGCCCAGCTCATCCGCTGCTTTTTGAACCTTCTCTCTTGTCGCGGCATTGACATATCCCACATTATTTAACGCATGGGATACGGTACCTACCGATACGCCTGCACGCTTCGCAACTTCTGTTATTGTTATTTTTTTGTTTCTGTCCTCTCTTGAGTTCTCAGTCATTTTTTGTTCTCCTTATCTATTCTTGGTACTTATTCCCAGATTTATATATTAAACATTTTAACATTTTTATATTAAAATTCAATATATTATTTAATATATTTTCAAGAAAGATACGGGAACACCACTCCTTGGTAATCTCACCTTATTTCTGATGTAATATTGAATCGTTTTTATATCTCAAAGTATATACCACGCGATACTCTGTTGTCAATCATGCTTATTTAACAATGTTAACCCTATTATTTTAGTGTATATTGCACAATTATATTGATTTTATTGCTGATTTTGATTTTTCTACTTGATTTTATATAAAAACGGTTTTATACTTCAGTTAAATTTATTAAAACGTTTTTACATTTAACGAGATATCCGTTATTTGTTGTTCTCTAGAAAGGAGGATTATTAATGACTTCTGATTCAATTACTATGAGGGATCTGCAAATCAAGTCATACGATCTCAGAAAGGACATCGTGGATATTGTACTGGCCGGAAATGGCGGGCATATTGGCGGTGACATGAGTGTCCTTGAAATTCTTATGACACTCTACTTTAAAAGAATGAATATTCATCCTGATGCCCCTGAGGAACCCAATCGTGACCGTTTCCTATTAAGCAAGGGCCATGCCATGGAAGCATACTATGCTGTATTAGCCGAGAAGGGGTTCCTTGATCTCCAGGATATTCTTTCAGCCTTCTCACAATACAATTCACCGTACATCGGCCACCCCAACAACAAGCTGCCAGGAATAGAAATGAATTCCGGCTCCCTTGGACACGGACTTCCTGTGGCAGCAGGTATGGCTCTGGCAGCCAAACGCAGCAAAAAGAGCTACCGCACCTATGTCGTTATGGGTGACGGGGAACTGGCGGAGGGTTCGGTATGGGAAGCTGTTATGGCAGCTTCTAATTACAAATTGGATAATCTATGTGCTGTCGTTGACCGCAACCGTCTGCAGATCTCTGGAAATACTGAGGATGTGATGGCGCTGGATGATCTTCATAACCGCTTCGCGGCTTTTAACTGGAATGTCATTGACGTAGCAGACGGAAATAGTATCATGGAATTAGATGCTGCTTTCGAACTGGCGGAAGCTTACAAAGGGAAACCTTCCGTTCTGATTGCAAATACGGTAAAAGGCTGTGGTTCTTCTGTGATGGAGAATAAGGCAAACTGGCATCACAAAGTGCCCTCAAGAGAAGAATACCAACAGATCATCTCTGATTTTAAGGCAAGAAAGGAGTTATTGTTATGAATAAAATAGCAAACCGAAAGGTAATATGCGACGTTTTAATGGAGCATGCCGCACAGGATGAAGACATTACGGTATTGTGCAGCGATTCCCGCGGTTCCGCATCACTAAGCGCTTTCGCCGACAGATTTCCTGATCAGTTCGTTGAAGCAGGTATTGCAGAGCAGAATTTAGTAGGTATCGCGGCCGGAATGGCGCACAGCGGAAAGAAGCCTTTTGTTGCTTCCCCGGCCTCTTTTCTCTCTGCCCGCAGCTATGAACAGATTAAAGTTGATGTCGCCTATTCCAATACGAATGTTAAGCTCATCGGAATATCGGGGGGGATCAGCTATGGGGCTCTCGGTATGAGCCATCATTCTCTTCAGGATATAGCAGCTATTTCTGCGATACCAAATATGCGGGTGTATCTTCCCAGCGACCGCCACCAGACGAAAGCGCTGACAGAAGCGCTTCTGAAAGACGAGCAGAGCGCCTATATCCGTATTGGCCGCAACCCGGTGGAAGATATTTACAGTGAAGACCATGTGCCCTTTGCAATGGATCGCGCTGCCAAAATCGGAACAGGGAAAGAGGTCTTGCTCGTTGCCTGCGGGGAGATGGTAAAACCGGCAGTGGACGCAATGGAACTCCTGGGGAAGGACGGTATTCAGGCCTCCGTGCTTGACATGTACTGTCTGAAGCCATTGGATCGGACAACACTCCTTGAGGAATCTGCCCAGGCAAAACTTGTCGTCACGGTAGAAGAACATGCCCCAATAGGGGGGCTTGGCTCTATGGTTTGCCAGGTGCTTTCCGCCGAAAATCCCAAAAAAACCATCGTGTTGTCTCTTCCCGACGAACCTGTTGTTACAGGTAATTCTGCCGAAGTCTTCGCTCACTACGCTTTGAACGCAGCAGGAATTGCCGCTGCCGTAAAAGCAAATATGGCTTAAAGGAGATCTGCCATGAGAGAACCATATATCCTTTCTATTGATCAGAGCACTCAGGGGACAAAGTGTCTTTTATTCGACTGCCGCGGCAGCTTAATCCACCGCACCGACGCAGCACACCAACAGATTGTCAGCCCGGAGGGGTGGATTTCCCATAATATGGAGGAAATCTACCGAAATCTTATAAGCTGTATCAGAGCGCTGGTAACAGAATCCGGAATTGATAAGGATGCTATCAGATGTATAGGTATCAGCAACCAGCGTGAGACAACTGTGGCATGGAACCGTGAGACAGGAAAACCCGTATGCAGCGCAATTGTATGGCAGTGTTCCCGATCGCGTCCTGTCTGTGAGCGTATTGCTTCAGAAGGCCATGCTGCATTCATTCAGGAACGGACCGGACTTCCTTTATCCCCCTATTTTCCGGCCTCCAAAATGGCGTGGTTCCTGGAGCATAATGAAGAAGCTAAAATGCTCGCCGCTCAGAAAAAGCTGTATCTGGGTACGGTAGACAGCTGGCTGATCTATCGTATGACCAATAATACTTGTTTCCGGACAGATTATTCCAATGCCTCACGCACCCAGCTGTTTAACCTTCGTACACAGTCATATGACAAGGATTTATGCTCCATGTTTGGCGTTCGGACTTCTATGCTGCCTGAAGTCTGTGACTCTGACTCTGTGTTCGGAACGACAGATCTCGGCGGATTTTTGAATCATCCGATTCCGATTCACAGTGTCCTGGGGGATTCCCAGAGTGCTCTTTTTGGACAGGGCTGTCTGGAACCGGGCATGATCAAAGCAACTTACGGCACAGGGTCATCTGTTGTAATCAATATTGGCTCTGAGCCAAAGCTCAGCAGCCAGGGCATAGCCACTTCCGTCGCCTGGCGCTTTAAAGGGCACACCCAGTACATAATGGAAGGAAATATTAATTATACAGGTGCTGTTCTGACCTGGCTTACGGAGATCGGTCTGATCCGCTCTGCCGCAGAATCTTCGGAATTAGCCCGCCAGTCCAATCCTGAGGATTCCACCTATCTTGTCCCTGCATTTACAGGGCTTGGCGCCCCTTATTGGGACAGTGATGCAAAAGCTCTTTTTTCCGGCATGAGCAGGAAAACGGGCAGAGCAGAGCTGGTACGGGCAGGTTTAGAGTGCATTGCCTTTCAGATTCGGGATGTTCTGGACTGCATAAAAAAAGAAGCAGATCTGCCCATCGGAAATCTGTTCGTTGACGGAGGTCCCACGCAGAATGAATATCTCATGCAGTTTCAAAGTGACCTCATGAATGCGGCTGTACAGGTTCCGAACACCCAGGAGCTGTCCGGCATCGGCGCTGCGTTTATGAGCGGAATCGCAGCCGGAATCTATGATGAATCCATTTTTCATGTGATTCACCGAACCTCTTATAATCCGCAGATGAGCCCTTCTTTGCGGGGAAAAAAATATAAGGGATGGAAGAATGCTATCCAAATAGTTTTAAAACATTAAGGAGGAATTTATGAGAACTGAAATTTTGGAATGTGTTAAAAATGAAAAAATCATTGCCATTGTTCGCGGCATTCAGCCGGAAAAATGTGTTTCTGTTGCGGAGGCACTCTGCAAAGGGGGGATTCACATGATGGAAATTACTTTTGATCAGAGTAATCCTGATGCGCTGGAAACTACCACTGCTTCTATCGCTTCCGTCATCCATAAGTTTGGAAAAGATATTCGGGTTGGAGCAGGCACGGTTATGACTGTAGAGCAGGTGCAGATGGCCGCCAAAGCCGGCGCTGAGTATATTATTTCCCCGAATACAAAGGAACCGGTCATCAGGGAAACGCTGCGGCTGGGGCTTGTATCCATGCCCGGGGCCCTTACTCCCACAGAGACTGCCTTTGCACACGAATGCGGTGCAGATTTTGTCAAAATATTTCCATCAGGCAATTTAGGCCCCGGCTATATCAAAGCATTAAAGGCGCCTTTAAAACATATTAAGTTTCTTGGAGTAGGGGGAATCACACCAGAAAATATACCTGACTATCTAAACGCAGGCTGCACCGGTTTTGGCATCGGAGGGAATCTGGTCAGCGCGTCCTGGGCAGAAGCCGGAGAATATGAAAAAATAACAGAAGCCGCACGCGCTTTCTGCCGTGCAGTTGGGAGGTAAGATATGAGTAAAGTAATCACATTTGGGGAAATAATGATGCGTTTAAATCCTGCCGGGTATGAACGTTTTGTACAGGCAGACCGTTTTGAGGTCAGTTTTGCAGGAGGCGAGGCGAATGTGGCACTGTCTTTGGCACAGTATGGACTTGACGCTGAATTTGTGTCAAAGGTTCCGGAACACGAGATCGGACAGGCCGCCCTTAACGCTCTGCGCCGTTATGGCGTAGATACCTCATCGGTTCTTAGGGGCGGACCCAGACTTGGCACCTATTTTGTTGAAAAAGGCGCCTCTCAGCGCCCCTCCAAGGTAATATATGATCGTGCCTGCTCCTCCTTTGCGCTGTCAAAACAGGGGGAATATGACTGGAACAGCATTTTCCAAGGTGCCAATTGGTTTCATTTCACAGGGATTACCCCTGCACTTGGCAAAGATATGCCAGCCATCTGTGAGGAGGCAGTAAAAACTGCCAGGAAAATGGGGCTGACGGTAAGCTGCGATTTAAATTACCGCAAAAAACTATGGTCCAGAGAAGAAGCAAAGGAGATCATGAGCAGATTACTGCCATACGTAGATGTATGCATTGCGAATGAAGAGGATGCGGCCGATGTATTCGGCATTCATGCTGAAAACACCGATATTGATACCGGTAAAATTTCAAAGGAAGGCTATATTGGGGTAGCGCAGAAGATCTGCCGGCAGTTCGGCTGTAAAATGACTGCCATTACCCTGCGGGGAAGCCTGTCCGCTACGGATAACAACTGGGGCGGTATGCTTTATGACGGTAAGAATGCTTTTTTCTCCCGCACTTATTCCATCCATATTGTAGACCGTGTGGGCGGCGGAGACAGCTTTGGGGGAGGGCTTATCTACTCTCTGCTCTCCGGCTTTTCATCTCAGGAAGCCGTGGAATTCGCAGCGGCCGCCTCTTGTCTGAAGCATACCATCGAACATGATTTTAATCTGGTTACCCCAGATGAGGTCACCTCCCTTGCGGGCGGCAATACAAGCGGACGTGTACAAAGATAAAAAGCAGACTAAACAAATTACCCATTTAAACGGCTCACGCTTAAATGGGTAACTTGCTTTTATGCCTATGAGGAACAGTCCGTCTGTTCTGCTATTATGCCCCCATATATTTTGCCTTTCTGTTCTGGCAATTCGCCCGCTTGCAGATGGAGCAGCTCACAAAGTCTTCCTCTGACGGGAACATAACTCCTGAGACTGATTTTGTGGGATACATCAGGGTTCCCCCGGTCAATTCCACACCTGTAAGTTCATTGACATCCCCTATCAGGGAGAACAGCTGGGCCTGCTGTCTGATGGGCCAGGTGTCTGCATTCCCGGATCCTGGATTCATGACTCCGAACTTTTTAATCCCATACTTTTCAGATAAACGGTTTCGAAACTGCCTTCGAGCCTCTACCAGAATCATCTCCTTGAGCATATCCAGCCAAAGATTCACAATGTAGTCATCCTCCCGGCGGCTCCACGCATCCACTTCTGTCCCACAGGTTGCTACGAAGGCAAAAACATTGTGAATGCCTTTTAGTTTGGCCGCAAGGGTAGGACTTTGGAATTCGGTATCCTCTATGGTTACTTTATCCCCGTTAATTTCCGTCACCTCACAGATTTTATACACTGCTTTCGGCTTTGCTATCCGAAGGGCCTCCTGCAGCTTTTCCCCCATCATTTCCACATCTTCCTGCTCCGACAGATGCAGCTTCTCCGACAGTGTTTCTATGGATATCTGTACTTGAAAATCATCCATCACAAAACGTTCCATTGGCATCCTCCTTTACGACTTCCTGTTCTTAGGCCTCACACGAATCATCTTACTGTGATTGTACTATTCCTCCGGCCGGTTTGCAATGGAAAACCATTTATTTTAGCAGCACCGAGGCATAGAATAGGACAACATTCAGAGCTCCGGCGATCCCCATAACCTTTATAGGGTTCATCTTCCTTTTTCTCAGCAGAATGATAGAAACCACAAAGATGGCTCCCCCGGACAGGCTCAGCGTCTCCAAGGAAATCCCCTTGCTGCTGTCGCTCCAAAGTGCCTGTACTAAAATGCCAAGGCCCGCAGAAGCAATCAGCGCCACCACTGCAGGCCTGAGTGCCTGCAGAATGGTCTGAAGCACTTCCAGCTCCCGGTATTTAAAATAAAAATACGCCAAAATCGACATGATAATACACGATGGGAGGATACAGCCCAGTGTGGCAATCACTGCCCCCAATACACCGCCCAGACGCAGACCTACAAAAGTGGCCGCATTAATGGCAATTGGTCCCGGAGTCATCTGTGAGATTGTCACCAGATCTGTGAATTCTCCCGCAGTAAGCCAGTGCTGAATGTGTACTACCTGACTTTGTATCAGGGGAAGGGCGGCATATCCCCCGCCGATGCTGAAAGCGCCTATCTGAAGAAAGCTGAGAAATAATTTTATATAAATCATTCTGTCCCATCCTTCCTCATATTCCACAGCCCCCGTATGGTTCCAATCCCCACACAGACCAGTATGATGATAATCACATTTATATGAAACACGTACGCACAGAGAAAAGCCCCTGCCATAATCAGCAGAGACACCACATTCTTCTCTCCCGCAATCTTAGCACCCAAATCAATCACCACATCTGCAATTACGGCTGCGACCCCCGCCTGCATTCCTTCCAGAACCAGACTAACCATCTTATTATCCCGGAATGCCGCATAAAACATAGAAACTACAGACAATACAAAAAACGGAGGCAGTACTGTCCCGGCAACTGCAGCCAGAGCCCCTCTGATCCCTGCAATTCTAAATCCTACGATGAGAGACCCATTCACCGCAATCGCACCGGGGGCCGACTGGGCCAGGGCAGTAAGGTCCAGCATCTCCTGCTCCTCCATCCAGTGATATTCATCCACAAACTTCTTCTTCATCAAAGTAATAATGACATATCCCCCTCCGAACGTAAATGCACTCAGATAAAAGGTGGATAAAAATAACTTTCTTATAATTCCCTTTTCCATCTTTGAAAGCCTCCTCATCCATCAGTATACGTCCTGAAGGTTAATAAGTAAAATAATAATCTCCCATGAAACATATAAATATTTCCCTATTTCTACCAGACTATCCTGATTTCTGTGCCGCTACCTGGAATGCTGTCCATCTCGATACCGGCTCTATGAAACATTGCCCCGTGTTTTACGATGGAAAGCCCCAGCCCTGTACCTCCCACTTGTTTTGAGTGGCTTTTGTCTACCCGGTAAAAACGCTCGAATACTCTCTGCTGATCTGACTGGGGGATCCCAATGCCGTTGTCTTTGACTGCCAGAATGGTGTGTCCCTCCCGATTTTCTACGCGCACTTGCACATACCCGCCCTCCCGGTTATAGATTATGCCGTTGATACAGAGGTTGTATATCATTTCATCCAGTATCTGGCGCACTCCGTTTACAGTTCTGGATTCTCCCAGCAGGGAGAGAGTAACTTTATGACCGGAGGCGGTTGCCTGCAGACGCTCCACTACTTCTTTTGCCACGGAATACAAATCTACTTCTTCTTTCTGCATAGCGACCTGGTTCTCATCCAACTGGGACAGCTTTATGATATCACCTACCATGGTTATAAGCCTGGCAGTCTCTTTATAGATATTCTCGGCAAATCTGGGAATGTCCTCCTGTTTTACCAGGCCGTTTTTCATAATTTCAGCATATCCGGAGATCGATGTGAGAGGTGTCTTAAGCTCATGGGAGACATTTGCTGAGAATTCTCTGCGCATCTGCTCTCTCTGCTGTTTTTCTGTAACATCCATAATCACAATAACTGCACCTTTGATCTGCTTTTTGCTGGTCACAGGGTTCGCCATAATCTGGCAGTATTTCCCCTCTACCTGTATCTCCTGTTCGCTTGGATTGCCCTTGAGCGCTTCATCCACTACATTCTGCAGTCCCACACTGCGGTTAAATGTAAGAATATTTTGTTTCTCACCGATGGCCTGCTTCATTCCCAAGAGCTCCAGAGCACTGCTGTTGTAGGAAAGTACATTTCCATCCTGGTCAATAACCAAAAATCCTTCGCTCATATTTTCGGTCAGCGCGGTAAACTCTCTCTGTTTCACCTTCAGCTCCTCGATTTGAAGCTTAATAGTTTTGTTCTGCTTTTCCAGTCTGCCCAGCAAAGGGGCCAGCTCATCGTAAGTATCATTCTCTTCCGGTTTTTTCAGATTCAGTTCATTGATGGGCTGCACAATCTTTTTCGTCTGACGGGTAGCTATCAGCATGGTAATTGCAGATACTATAACACAGATGAGAAGAACCAGGGGAATAACCCGCAGGAGGCTGGCATATACGCTGCTGCTGGTATTCGCCACCCGAAGCACCATACCGTTGTCCAGCTTCAGGGCATAATAATATGTCTCCTGCTGCAGCGTATCTGACACCCTGCTGCACCTCCCTGTGCCCTCTGTCAGGGCAGCCTGAATCTCAGGGCGCTTCCTGTGGTTTTCCAGTGACTGCGGATTATAGTAGCTGTCAAAAATAACCGTGCCATCACTGTTTACCAGGGTGATACGGTTTCTTCTGTTTACCTCCGGCTGGCTGAGGATCTCATCAAGATACTCCTCTCCCATCTGTTCCACGGCAGTTTTGATATATCCTGCCTCTGTTTCCACTTCACTCTTCATCTTCTCTACAAAGTCCCCGTAAAATACGCCCACAACAAAGATAGAAGTGACTAAGATAGCCAGTATGGAGATCACACACATATTCCCAAAGATTTTTTTTCTCATTATCTGGTTCCTCCTATCCGGTATCCCACACCCCGGACAGTCTCTATCATTTCTCCGCAGCTGCCCAGCTTCTGCCGAAGAGTACGGATATGTACATCGACCGTTCGTGTCTCCACATCAATGTCATATCCCCAGATACGGGAAAGAATCTTATCACGGGACAGCACAAACCCTTTGTTTTTCATAAGATAACAGAGCAGTTCAAATTCCTTCAGGGTAAGTGTAACCTCTTTTCCGTCAGCCATAACCAGGTGCTTGTCAATATCCACAGATATGCTGCCGGCTTCCAATACATTCTCATCCTTTACCGGCTCCGTGCGGCGCAGGACTGCTTTTATCCGGGATACCAGCTCCATCATGCCAAACGGTTTTGGAATATAGTCATCCGCACCGCTGTCCAGTCCTACCACCTTGTCATATTCCGTGCCTTTTGCCGTGAGCATAATAACCGGAACCTTCTTTGTTGAAGTATTGCTCCGGAGCTTCTTCAGGATCTGGAGACCATCCTCATCAGGCAGCATAATATCCAGCAAAACCAGGGCCGGCATCTGCTTTTCTATTCCCTTCCAAAAGTCCTTTGCACACATAAATCCCACAGCCTCAAACCCTGTGCTGTGCAGCGTGTAAATTACCAGTTCCCGTATGCTGTCATCATCCTCTACCAAATAAATCATACGTTCCTCCATCCTAACCCTTTTCTCTAAAACTCATGCTTTCCGGTAATTGAAAATTCTACCCACTGGGCAATATTTTCTGCATGATCGCCGATTCGCTCAAAATATTTGGCAACCATAATAAGATCAAAGTAAAACTCTCCATTCTGGCTGTCTTTTACAACCAGTTCTATCAACTCACTTTTTACCTCCTGAAACAGATCATCCACCACATCATCATATCTGACCACCTCCTGAGCCATTTTCAGGTCCCGGTTTACATAGGAATCAATGCTCTCCGTAACCATTTTCGTAGTCGCCTTGGCCATGTCTCCGATGTGAATCTTGCTGGCATTTTGACGCACCTGGACATATTTAGAGATCTCTGCAATGTCAGCCGCCTGATCTCCGATGCGCTCCATATCAGAAATCATCTTAAGCGCAGAGGAAATCTGTCTCAGATCCCTGGCGACCGGCTGCTGCTGCAGAAGCAGCTTCATACACAGGGCCTCTATGTCACGCTCTTTCTGATTGATTTCATCCTCAATCCCCATAACCTCTGCCACGCACTCTTCATTTTTATCCACATTGAGCAGTGCCTCATTTGCCTTATTAATAGCTGATTCACACAGGGCGCCCATCTTGATTAATTCAATGTTCAGCTGTTCAAGCTGCTGTTCGAACCTGATTCTCATTATCCAAACCTCCCGGTAATATAGTCCTCTGTTTTCTTGTTATTCGGAACAGAAAATACCTGCTCTGTCTCCCCATACTCGATGACCTCTCCCAAAAGGAAAAAGACTGTTTTGTCTGAAATACGGGCCGCCTGCTGCATATTGTGTGTAACCATAATAATAGTATAATCTTTTTTCAATTCTATCGCAAGGTCTTCGATTTTTGAAGTCGAGATAGGATCTAAGGCCGAGGTAGGTTCATCCATCAGGAGTACCTCCGGCTCTACCGCAAGCGCCCTGGCGATGCAGAGACGCTGCTGCTGTCCTCCGGACATGCCCAGAGCACTTAATTTCAGCCGGTCTTTCACTTCCTCCCAGATGGCGGCATCTCTCAGGGACTTTTCCACAATATCGTCCAGTTTTGCCCTGGAATGAATTCCGTGGGTTCTGGGACCGTACGCAATATTGTCATAGATACTCATAGGGAAGGGATTCGGCTTCTGAAACACCATGCCCACTCGTTTGCGCAGATGATTCACGTTCATATCCCCGTAGATATCCTCCCCGTCCAACAACACCTTTCCCGTGATTCTGCATCCCTCCACCAGATCATTCATCCGGTTCAGAGATTTTAATAAGGTTGATTTGCCGCACCCGGAGGGCCCGATGAAGGCGGTTATTTCGTTGGGCGGCAGATTCAGATTCACATCCTTCAGGGCATGAAAATCATCATAATATAAATCCAGATTTGAAATCGTAAACTTATCCATGTCTTTATCCTTTCTTCACTTTCTTGGCCAGAGCACCAGACAGCCAGTTAATCAGCAGTACAATAATAAGGAGAACCACCGCCGTGGCATATGCCTGATCGGTATAAAGGCCTTCACTGGACAAGGCATACATATGCACAGACAGCGTTCTCGTGGAAGACAGGAGGCTGCTTGGCACTTCAGCTACTGTTCCCGCCGTATACATAAGGGCCGCTGTCTCTCCCACAATTCTTCCGATGGCCAGAATGACTCCGGAAAGGATACCGGGAACTGCTGACGGAAGGACCACGACAAAGACTGTCCTGAGACGTCCGGCTCCCAGCCCAAAGCTCCCCTCCCGAAACGTATCGGGCACAGACCCCAGTGCTTCCTCTGTGGTTCTCATAATTACCGGCAAAATCATAATTGCCAGAGTAAATGCGCCCGCAAGAAGGGAATACCCCCATTTCAGTGTTGTCACAAAAAACAGCAGGCCGAAAAGTCCGTAAACAATAGATGGAATTCCCGTCAGCGTCTCAGCCGTCACACGCACAATTTCCACTAATTTATTGCCCCGCTTGGCATACTCTACCAGATAGATCGCGGCAAAAATTGCCAGAGGGCCTGCGATCAGCAGGGATAACAGTGTCATAAGTATGGTATTGATAAGTGCAGGAAGCAGAGAAACATTCTCCGTATTGTATGTCCATGCAAAAAGAGACGGCGTAAGGTTCGGTATCCCCTTTACCATAATGTATCCAATGAGAAAAAGAAGAGCACATACTGTTATCAGGGACGCCAGTGCCACTAAAATCAGCAGAAACAAGGACAGAGGACTGCTCCTATAAGCCTTTGCTTTTTGTTTCCAGGTTTGCTTATTCATTGCCTGCATTATTTCTGCCTCCTTTTGAGTAACGAGAATAATAGGTTGATAATCAGAATAAACACAAAGAGTACCACTGCCGTTGCAATGAGCGCTTCTCTGTGAAGATCCGCCGCATACCCCATCTCCAAAACAATATTGGCGGTCAGGGTTCTGACCCCTTCGAAGAGTCCTTTTGGCATCCGCGGCTGATTGCCAGCTATCATAATCACCGCCATGGTTTCTCCGATCGCTCTTCCAACTCCAAGTACAACCGCGGCCATAATACCTGACTTCGCTGCCGGAAACACCGTAAAAAATACGCTTCTCTCATGGGTTGCCCCCAGGGCAAGCGCTCCCTCATAATATTGGTCCGGCACAGCCCGGATTGCCGCCTCTGAAACACCGATCACTGTGGGGAGAATCATAATTCCCAGAAGAAGGGATGCCGTAAATATACTGCTGCCGTTGCCATTCAGTTCAAATGCCCTGCAGAACTGCCGCACAAGAGGCACCATTACCACCAGACCGAAAAAGCCATAGACAACTGAGGGGATTCCCGCCAGCAGATCCACAGCAGGCTTCATAAACCGGTACAGCCATTTTGGACAGAACTTAGCCATAAAAATTGCTGTCAGAATTCCGATGGGAACGCCTGCAATAATTGCTCCTGCCGTAACATAGATACTGCCCAGTATCATGGGAAAGATGCCGAAAAGATTATTGTTCGGCCTCCAGGTCTTACCCAGAAGGAATTCCCCGGCTCCGATTTTGCCTATGGCCGGAACCCCATTTGCAAAAAGAAAGATACAGATAAGGGCTACTGCCAGTATAGAAGCGCAGGCAGATATCAGGAAGATAATTTTCATTATTGTTTCTTTCATGTCTTTCATGTTTTACGCTCCTTCAACGCGAAAAAGGGCTGCAGCCTCTTGTTTCTGCCACAACTCTTTCGCCGTAAAATAATTACTGAATATCTCCCCAGGATGTTGTCTCACCTGTGTAAATAGCTTTTACCTGGTCACTGGTCATGTCTTCTGTTGAATTTTCTTTATTAACGATTACTGCAATGCCGTCCAGTGCAATCTGAGTTGCTTTCAGACCGCCGCCTGTTTCAGAGTCCTTCAGCTCTCTGGATGCCATTCCGATATCACAGATGCCGTCCATGGCGGACTGCATACCTGTTGTTGAATCACTCTGCTGTACTTCAATTTCAGCTCCGGAATTTACTTTTAAATATGCCTCCTTCAGCGCTTCCATAACCGGGGTTACAGAGGAAGAGCCTGCAACTACAATTTTTCCTGACGGTTTGCTGCCGGCATATGCTTCAGCAGAATCGTTCACAGTGATATATCCGCTGTCCTCAACTACCTTTTGCCCTTCACTGCTTAAGATGAAGTCAACAAAATCCTGAGCCACTTCACTTAAGCCTTCCTTTACAGCAATATTAAAAGGACGGGAAATTTTGTAAGTACCGCTTTTAATGTTGTCTACCGTTGCCTCAGCCCCATCGATTTTTAATGCCTTGACAGTGTCATTCAGGGAACCCAGAGAAATATAACCGATGGCATCAGGATTTCCGGCCACACTTGTCATCATAACGCTTGTGCTGTTGGTAATTTCCGCATCCTGTGTGGTGTTGTCCACTTTTTCCCCGCTGTCATCTTTCTCTTCTACTCCAAACAGTTCAACAAACGCGCCCCTCGTACCTGAGCCGTCTTCTCTTGAAATAACGGTGATAGGATTGCTGTTACCAGACGTATCCTTCGCATCCGTATCGCCTGTGTTGTCTGTACCCTCAGTCTGTGTGTCACTGTTGGAATCTCCTGCGTTATCTCCGCAGCCTGCTAACATACCAAGGGTCATCGTTGCTGCCAAAAGTCCTGCTACTAATTTTTTCATCATAACCTTTTACTCCTTTTTTGTTTGCTTCACTTAATACATTTAGATAGTAACAATCCCTTGTAAAATCCAAAAGCCTGGGCATGTTAAATAAATGTAAAATGTAAAATCTGCCTCTCTTACTCATGATTCCCACAAAAGGCAAAGGATATGAGTTTCTCTCAGATTTTTTCCTGAAAAATGATTCACAGGTACATATTAAAGACTGCTGCATAAAATATTACGAAGGTTCTATTTTGCGAGGTACTTATGAATTATTCGCATATGCGCGCTATGCAGGATAATCGGGTGGATCGGGGCAGGCTTATGGTAACTGTCCAGTCATCCATCCGGAATCTGCCCATCACAAATGCTAAAGTAACCATCTCCTACTCCGGAGATCCCGAAAGCCCTATCGAAGAATTAACAACAGATGCAAACGGTCAGACACCTGAGATCGAGCTTCCGGCACCGCCGCTGGATTACAGTATGGCTCCCTCAGAGTATCAGCCCTATTCTGAATACACAGTGCAGATCAATGCTGACGGCTTTGAGCCCATCGACGTCTCAGGCACAGAGGTTCTCCCGGAAGCCGAGGCACTTCTCCCGGTTCGTATGCAGCCCACAGCTCCCGGAGAACAATTCCAGAACATCGTGATTCCGGCTCATACCCTGTATGGAGAATACCCTCCTAAGATCCCTGAGGATGAGATCAAGCCTACCAATGAATCAGGGGAGATTGTCCTGAGCAGGGTTGTGATTCCGGAATATGTTGTAGTGCACGACGGCGCCCCCAGTGATTCAACAGCAGCAAACTATTATATCCGTTACAGGGACTATATCAAAAATGTTGCATCCAGTGAGATATACGCTACCTGGCCGGATAATACGATACGTGCCAATGTTCTGGCCATTATGTCCTTTACCCTGAACCGCGTTTACACAGAGTGGTATCGGAACAAAGGGTATGATTTTACCATTACTTCATCCACCGCTTATGATCATAAATTTATGTACGGAAGAAATATTTTCAAGAGCATTTCTGATATTGTGGATGAATTATTCTCCAATTATCTCTCACGGCCGAATGTAAAACAGCCTATCCTGACACAGTACTGTGACGGACAGAGGGTCTCCTGTCCCAACTGGATGAGTCAGTGGGGCTCAAAATACCTGGGCGATCAGAATTATTCCGCCATTGAAATCCTCCGGCACTATTACGGCGATAATATGTACATTAACTCCGCCGAGGAAGTTTCAGGGGTTCCCGCCTCATGGCCCGGCTACAATCTGGATATAGGCGCCAGCGGAGACAAAGTACGCCAGATGCAGGAACAGCTTAATACCATCGGTGAAGTTTACACTGCGATTCCTTCCATCGCTGCTGACGGCATCTACGGGGAGGGCACACAGAATGCAGTCAGAGAATTCCAGAGCATTTTCGGTCTCCCTCAGACCGGAATCGTAGACTACCGCACCTGGTATAAGATACAGGAAATCTTTGTAGGTGTTACAAGAATTGCGGAACTTCAGTAGCCGCTGACGCAATAAGGGCCGGGAACCCATCGTTCCCGGCCCGCTTATCTGCCTTTTTATCATACCAGTTTAAATACCTTGTCTTTTTCTCCCTCCAGATAATAGCGAATATTTTCCATTGAGATCCTCTCACAGGCTTCAATGGAATCGTCCGAATAAAAAGCACTGTGGGGCGTAATAATCACATTCTCCCTGTTGGTAAGCCTGCTGGCTGCAAGGTCAGGCGATTCACTGTAAAGCACATCCAGACCAGCGCCTCTGACAAGACCCTTATCCAGTGCCTCCGCCAGATCCTCCTCATTGATCATGCCGCCTCTTGCCACATTAATGATAAAAGGATGCTTTTTCATTTTAGCGAAGGTATTTTTATTAAAAAAGCATTCATTCTCTTCCGTCATGTTCATATGGATGGTAATAATATCAGAGCTTCCCAGAAGGGTGTCGATATCGGTCAGCAATACCCCCATAGCATTGGCGGCTTCCGCCTCGATATAAGGATCGTATGCAATCACTTTCATCCCAAAGGCCTGCGCCCTTTTCGCCACGGCCCGGCCAATCTTTCCGAATCCTACAATTCCCAGAGTCTGGCCTTCAATCCGCCGGACCTCACGATCTTTTAAGCTCTCAATCTCCCATGCCTTATCCTGGTTTATTCTTCTTGTATGATAGGGAAACATCTTGCACAGTGCCAGCATAAGTGCCATAGCATGGTCTGCTACCTCCTGGGTACAGTATTCTCCCACCGCACATACAGCAATCCCCTTTGCCTTTGCATAATCAGAATCAACGAAATTCCAGCCTGTTGCCTGCACAGATATAATTCTGCACTTCTTCAAGTGATCAATCGCCGCTTTATCAAGAGGGGCAAACCCCGTCAAAACTGCATCTGCATCTTCTAAAGCCTCATAATATGCCTCCAGATGGTCTTCGTCATACACCGCAAATCCGATCTCTGCGCCGTCCGGCAGATACATCATCTCCGTTTTAATATCCCTGTTTCTGCTCTCAGGATACTCAGCAAATACAACCTTCATATCATCAACCTCCTTATACATTGTCATACGGTGTAGCCGTATGCCCGCCCGCAGGGCATGTGTCACGGGATGCCCTTTGGGTATACATTATCATACGGTGCAGCCGTATGCCCGCCCAATTATTCTGATGTAAAAGTAAATTTACTCTTGAAATTGGTCTGACCAATTGTTATAATATTATTATACACTATAACTGCCAAAACGTAAATACATTTTATCCTGTTATTTATTTAACTTTTTAAAAGGAGAGGAAAACATGGAATTCACAAAATCAACCACGAACTGCAACGAAGTATTCAGAAAAATCGAGCAGGATATTCTCACCGGAGAGCTGGAATGCGGGGACAAGCTTCCTACAGAGCGGGATATGGCCGCGTCCATGTCTCTGAGCCGCTCGTCTGTAAGGGAAGGACTGAAGGCACTGGAAATTATGGGGATCCTGGAAAGCCGCCAGGGAGGCGGCAACTATATCACCCAGCACCCGGAAAACACAATCAACAATACCCTCTGCATCATGTTTGCCTTAAGTAAAGGAAAGCTGGACGATCTTCTCCAGCTCCGCAAGGTTCTGGAAATGGAAGCATGTAAATATATCGTACGAAATGTCCCTGATCCGGCCATTCTGCAGCTAGAGGCCTCTATGGTTCCTCCCCAGGCCCACATGGAAAACGGCAAGGAACTATCTGTGGAGCTTCTCACAGCATACGACAGCAATTTTCACATGGCACTGCTTGATCTCTCCGACAATATTCTCTACAAATACCTGTATCAGACTCTTTTTGTTCTGATTCAGCAGTACTTTCAGGGGATGGCAGAGGTTACCTATGAGAAGGCGGAATACCAAAAAACTTACGAAGAGCACCTGGCAATCCTTACCGCTTTGAAGAAAAGGGATGAAAAACTGCTGGAGGAGATGATTGAAACGCATATCAGAATCGACGAGACTTACAGAGAATCTCTTCCCAGACACACAAAGATGGGGATCTCCATATAGGAGAACATCCGGCTATCCAGCATCCCGCCCGGAGAACCTTTTCCAATATACTAAAAAGGCAGCCGGGAGGCTTTATCTGCCTCCGGCTGCGCATAGCTGTGCATCCTGGTAAACTCAGAACAGTTTGCGGATATCATTAAACATTACAAATACCATCAATGCCATTAAAAGCATAAAACCTGCAAAGTGAACCATACCTTCCACGTTCCGGTTCAGTGCCTTGCCCCGGATTGCTTCGATAATCAGAAAGACAAGGCGTCCTCCGTCCAACGCTGGAATCGGCAGCAGGTTCATGACTCCCAGGTTCGCAGACAGAAGAATGGCCCAGTAAATCATCTGCAGGGAAACCATCTTCGTCCCTTCCGGCTTTGCCTGATCGATGGAGTCACCGATGGCATTTACGATTCCCACTGGTCCGGAAAGGTCGTTCACTGTAAACTGCCCTTTAACAAGCATAAATAAGCTTTCCACTGTGGTACGAATCCAATACTTTACTTCTATGAAGCTATACTTCATAACCCCCAGGAAGTTCGTTTTCTCCCTCCCCAGGTTATAAGCGAACCCCAGAGAGATATTCTTATTCATCCTGGGAACTACAGAGACTTCCTTTTCTTTGCCGTCTCTCTCGTATCCGATGGTTACTCTCTGACTGCTGAGGGGATTTGCCTCCAGATACTTTACCAGCCCATTGGCATCCCCGATGGGGGTTCCGTCTATGCTGGTAATCACATCCCCGATCTGAAGTCCGGCTTCCTCCAAAGGAAGTCCTCTGGAAAGACTGGTTATCTCAGCCGGGCCGTCTGGCGTATAGCCGAAGCCAAGCATATACTTTTCCACACTCTCTGCCTGATAGCGGACTGACTGTTTTTTTCCGTCTCTGGTGTAGGTAAGGTTTATCTCGTCGCTGGTAAGTCCGTGCAGGGCAATGTACGTATCCATATCCCTGGCGATATCTACGCTGCGGCCCTCAAACTTTGTGATGATATCTCCGGCCTGAAGACCTGCCTCTGCCGCCGGGGAGCCCTCCGGCACTTCCATCACCTCCGCAGGATCATATCCCACCACACTGACAATAATCATAGCAAATGCAAACGCCATAAAAAAATTAAAGATTGGCCCCGCGGCTACCACAGCGATCCGTCCCCAGATCGGGGCATTGTTAAACGTATTCTCCCCCTGTTCATCCCCGTCTTCTCCTACCATAATACAGGAACCGCCAAAGGGCAGAAGCTTTACGGAATACCTGGTTTCCCCCTTCACTGTGCTGATCAAACGGGGGCCCATTCCCAAAGAAAACTCCACGACGCCAATGCCGTTTCTCTTTGCCAACAGAAAATGTCCCAATTCATGAAAGATTACGATGACGCTGAATACCAGCATTGCCACCAAAAGTTTTATGAGAAACGGCCCTGCGTTACTTACCATATGAAATATACTGCTCATAATTTACCACCTGCTTTCAATCCACTTGTATGTATCCTTTTCTATCTCCAATATTTCGTCTACAGTTGGATTGTTAACCACCTGATGCCTTCCCATAGATTCCTCAATAATATGGTAAATATCCAGAAAACCGATACTTCTCTTCAAGAATTTGCCCACTGCCATCTCATTGGCGGCATTAAATACTGTGGGCATAGACCCTCCCGCTTCAGAAGCCTCCATAGCCAGGGGCAGCCCCCGGAAAATTTCTGTATCCGGCGCCTCAAAGGCAATGTCTGCCAGCTGGAAAAAGTCTAAGCGTTCCCCTCCCAGATACTTTCTGGCTCCCCCGTACAGGGCATACTGAATAGGCAGCCGCATATCAGGGGTTCCTAACTGAGCCATAATACTTCCATCCCGGAATTCAACCATAGAGTGTATCACGCTTTTGGGCTGTACCACTACCTGTATCCGGTCCAAGTCAACGCCAAACAGCCACTTTGCCTCCATAACCTCCAGGCCTTTATTGACCAGGGTCGCGGAGTCTATCGTTATCTTCCGGCCCATAGCCCAGTTGGGATGTTTCAGAGCATCCTCCACTTTTACATTTCTGAGTTCCTCTGTCTTCTTTCCCCGAAAGGGTCCGCCGGAGGCTGTGATCAAAAGTCTGCTCACGGTCCCTGTGTCCTCCCCGTTCAGACACTGAAAAATAGCACTGTGTTCACTGTCAACCGGAAGAATTCTCACACCCCGGGACTGTGCCAGAGGCATAATAATGTGGCCGGCGGTTACCAGCGTCTCTTTATTGGCAAGGGCAATATCCTTTCCCGCTTTTATTGCTTCTATTGTGGGCAGAATTCCTATCATCCCCACAATAGCTGTTACCAGAAGTTCCGTTCCCTCCAGGACAGATAATTCCAGCAGACCATCCATCCCGCTCACCACCCGGGTATCAGTATCGGCAACTCTAACTGCCAGCTCTTTTGCTTTTTCATCCTTCCATACAGCCGCCAGACGGGGATGAAATTCCCGTATCTGTTCTTCCAGAACCTTAATATTGCTGCCTGCACTCAAAGCCAGAACCTGTATATCCTGATTCCTGCGCACCACATCCAGCGTCTGTGTACCTATGGATCCTGTGGACCCCAAGATTGCTATTTTCTTCATATGCTTCCCTTCGCTATAACAGCACTGCCGCTAAAAAATAAATAAACGGCGCTGTGAATATCACACTGTCGAACCGGTCCAGGATTCCCCCGTGCCCCGGTATCAGCGTACCATAATCCTTAATCTCACGGTTTCTTTTGATGGCAGAAGCCGCCAGATCCCCTACCATTGAGATCAGCGCGCCGACAGCTCCAATCACCGCATACATGGCAATATCACTGTGGACGGCAGCCCCATAGACGCCGCCGATAAGAGCCGCTCCAGCGACTCCGCCGACTCCGCCTTCTACCGACTTTTTCGGGCTCAGGACAGGGGCCATCTTATGTTTTCCTATGAGCATCCCCACACAGTATGCGCAGGTATCGCTGCCCCAGGAACAGATAAAGATAAGCCATACTATAAACTTACCATCCTCCAGGTTCCTGGTCTGGTAGATATAAGAGAGCATTACCGCTACGTAAACAATGCCGAAGAATGCCGCCATAACCTGTTCCGCACGATACTTTGGATAGGCGAACACATAGACACACATAATTCCCACCAGCCCAAAAAGCAGGGCCGTCATCTCATACTTTGTCTGCCCCAGAAGTAAGGTGAGATAAAAAATCACTGCCCCTCCATAGCCTGCCAGTTCCAAGGCATTAAACCTATCTTCTCTCACACCCATGGCACGGTACAGCTCCTGCATCCCTATCAGAGAGATGCCCAGAAGTGTACAAAATAATACAAGATTTCCTGAAATAATTGTAATCAGAGCCAGAATCACCAGTACAATCCCGCTTAACAGCCGTGTCTTAAACATTATGACTCCTCCTTGACGCCTCCGTAGCGTCTGTCTCTACTATTATATTTCTCGATTGCCTGGATTAATTCATCTCTTCCAAAATCAGGCCACGGAACAGGAGTAAAATAAAACTCTGTGTAGGCCAGCTGCCACAGCAGAAAATTGGACAGCCGCTCTTCTCCGCTGGTGCGTATCATCAAATCCGGATCCGGCAGTCCTGCGGTATCCAGATAATTTGAGATCGTGTCCTCTGTAACAGTTTCCCACTCCAGTTTCCCCGCTTCCTGATCCCGCATCATTTTTTTTACCGCACGGGCGATCTCATCCCTGCTTCCATAGTTCAGGGCCAGCTGAAAATGAAGTTCATCGTAGTCCTTGGAGAACTCCTCCAATTCCCGGATACTCTCCTGAAGATCTGCGTCGAATGCAGACGGCTCCCCCAGGATACGGACTCTCATTTTATTCTTTTTTGCTATTTTAATGCATTTCTTGGTGTAATTCCGGAACAGCTTCATCAGTCCGTCAACTTCTTCTTTGGATCGTTTCCAATTTTCCGTGGAAAATGCATACACCGTCAGATATTTAATCCCCAGATCCTTTGCAATCCCGCAGATCTTCTCCAGATTTTCACAGCCCTTTACATGGCCGTAATTCCGGGGCATTCCTTTGGACTTTGCCCACCTTCCGTTGCCATCCAGTATGATGGCTACATGATTGGGAATATTCATCCTAAACTCCTCTCTACGCGCAAAGAGGCACGTGCCCATAAGATACTTATGGTAGTGTGCCCCTCTCCTGTCTTTCCTATCAATTATACAGTCAGGATTTCTTTTGACTTATCTTCTACAACTTTGTCAATATCTTTTCCAAACTTATCTGTGAGCTTCTGTACTTTTGACTCCAGCTCTTTGATCTCATCTTCAGAAACATCCTGTTTTGCCAGCTTTTTGTAAGCATCGTTGGCATCGCGGCGGATATTGCGGATGGCCACTTTACATGCCTCTCCTTTTTTCTTAACATCCTTTACTAATTCTTTTCTGCGCTCCTCTGTCAGCTCAGGGAGCACCAGGCGAATTACTTTTCCGTCATTGGTAGGGTTGATTCCCAGATCGGAAACAAGTATTGCTTTTTCAATAGCCTTTACCAGAGAGCCTTCCCAGGGCTGAATCTGAATCATTCTGGGTTCCGGCACGGTAACATTTGCCACCTGCTGAAGAGGCGTCGGCGTACCGTAATATTCCACCTGAATCTTGTCCAGGATATGCGGGTTGGCACGTCCTGCACGGATCGTTCCCAGCTCAGAGATTAAATTCTCCAGTGATTTCTGCATTTTGTTTTCGTATACCTGCACTCTTTCGTCCATATAAAGTTCCTCCTAAATCCTTTTATTTAATAAGCATTTGAATTCTATACCGTTACTCTTGTGCCGGAGCAGTTTCCATGGGCGGTATTCACAATACTGTTTTCTTCGCTCAGTCCGAATACCAGCATAGGCATATGGTTTTCCATGCACATAATAGATGCTGTCATATCCACAACAGCAAGCTTCTGGTCAATGACCTCCTGGATGGTTACTTCCTCATATTTTTTCGCGTTCGGATTAATCTTAGGATCGCTGTCATATACACCATCCACAGCCTTTGCCAAAAGAATGGTCTCTGCCTCAATCTCAATGGCACGAAGCACGGTAGCGGTATCTGTGGAGAAATATGGATGGCCTGTTCCCCCGGCAAAAAATACTACCATTCCTCTGTCAAAATATTTATTCGCCCTGTCCTTGGAAAATAATTTAGTAAAAGATCCGCAGGCAAATGGTGTCAGCACCTGAGTTTTTATTCCCACATAGCGGAAAATCTCGGATACATAGATACAGTTCATCACAGTAGCCAGCATGCCAATCTGATCTGCTTTGGTCCTGTCGATAGTCTCACTGGTTCGTCCTCTCCAGAAATTCCCGCCTCCGATGACGATTCCTATCTGGGTTCCCTCATCTGTCAATACCTTTACCTGTCTTGCTACTTCCATTACCGTAGCTTCATCAAACCCTGTCTTATTAGGACCTGCCAAAGCTTCTCCGCTTAACTTCAACAATACTCTCTTCATGAATTACACCTCAGTTATTTTTAAGTCTTGCCTTTCAGCATTCACAGAACATGGACCATGTTTGTCCCATGCCTACCGACATTATACCATAGAACTGTATAAAATCCATATTTTTTTTCTAGAGTTTCTGCCGCTGTGATCACCCGCATTTGCTGTATCCGCACTGGCGGCAGATGACGCAGCCTCCCTCATGCTCTAAGGATGCACCGCATTCCGGACAAAAATGCATATTTCCAGGGACTTCACCGGGTTCAGGAATCAGAGGATCTGCTGCCTTGCGCACTGTGCCTTTTCCGTCCTTTTCCGTCTTTACCACGATTTTGCTGGCAGGCGGTGCCCAGCGTCCTAACTTCACCTGCTCATTATAGACTTTTTCGATTACCCGTGCGATGGCATCCGGGCAGGAAGTACATTTTAACTTGGGCTGCCGGATCGTGGAAGGACAACGGATTCCCCGAAGCTGATTTACGATAGACTTTACATCAATACCGCTGCGCAGGGATATGGAAACCAGACGGGCGGTCGCCTCACTCTGGCTGGGGCAGCCTCCGGCTTTCCCGGTGTTGGTAAACACCTCACAGATTCCCTCATCGTCATAGTTTACAGTGATATAGAGATTGCCGCATCCGATCTGAACCTTTTCCGTAATCCCGGAGACAACCGCCGGGCGCAGCCGGGGAACTACTCTTCCTGCTATCTCTTCCTCTTCCCCGTCCTTTTTCACCTTGCCGATATTCAGTACCTGCTCATTGCGGCTGCCGTCTCTGTAGATCGTAACGCCTTTGCAGTCCAGCTTAAAGGCCTGGGTATAGACCTCTGCCACATCCTCTCTCGTGGCATAATTGCTGAAATTAACGGTTTTGGACACGGCATTATCCGTATATTTCTGGAAAGCAGCCTGCATGCGTACGTGATAGGAGGGGCTGATGTCATGGGTGGACACAAAGACTCTCCGCAGATCCTCAGGAAGCTCTTCTATATGGGCCACCGTACCTTCCTTTGCAATCTTCCGCATTAACTCTTCCGAATATAATCCTCTTCTCTCCAGTTCCTTTTTTAAGATGGGATTGACTTCCAGCAATTCTGTCCCATCCATTATATTTCTTATAAATACATAGCCGAAGATAGGCTCTACCCCGGACGAACAACCGGCAATGATGGAGAGCGTCCCTGTGGGAGCTATGGTTGTAATCGTCCCATTTCTCTGGGGCATGTCCTGGGGAAGGATACTTTCCTCAAAGAGCGGGAAAGCTCCCCGCTGTTCTGCCAGCTTCCGGCTGGCCTCACGGCCGCTTTCCGTGATACATTTCATTACCTTTTCTCCCAGTTCTACTGCTGCCTCCGAATTATACGGGATTCCCATCATCAGCAGGCAGTCTGCCCACCCCATAACGCCAAGCCCGATCTTTCTTGTCTGTTTTGTGGTGTAATCGATCTGTTCCAGAGGATATTTGTTCACATCAATCACGTTATCCAGGAAATGAACTGCCATTTTCACAGTATTTTTCAGCTTTTCCCAGTCAAATACATAGCCTGTTCTGCTCTCCTTCAGCATCTTTGTCAGGTTAACTGACCCGAGATTACAGCTCTCGTGGGGAAGCAGGGGCTGTTCTCCGCAGGGATTGGTCGATTCAATCTCCCCCTGCTTCGGAACTACATTGTCCCTGTTCAGGCGATCCAGGAAAATAATACCCGGCTCTCCGTTTCTCCATGCGGCATCCACAATCTTGTCAAATACCTTTCTGGCTCTGTATTTGCCGGCCACGGTACCGGTATGCGGCTCGATCAGACTGTACTCCCCGTCTGTCTCCACTGCCTGCATAAACGCCTCTGTGAGTCCTACAGAGATATTAAAATTCGTAATTTCTTTATTATCAGCTTTACAGTCAATAAATTTCAGGATGTCCGGGTGGTCAATTCTAAGAATCCCCATATTGGCACCCCTTCTGGATCCGCCCTGTTTTACCGCTTCTGTTGCCATATTAAATACCCGCATAAAGCTTATGGGACCGCTGGCCACCCCTCCTGTGGAATTGACCGTACTTCCCTCCGGACGAAGTCTGGAAAAGGAAAAGCCTGTCCCGCCTCCGCTCTTATGGATCAAAGCCGCCTGTTTGATCGCTTCAAAGATAGAGTCCATACTGTCCTCCACCGGAAGAACAAAGCAGGCAGACAGCTGCCCCAGAGGACGTCCTGCATTCATAAGGGTAGGGGAATTAGGCAAAAACTCCAGTTCCGTCATCATATGATAAAAGGCTGCCGCCGTGGCATCTACATCTGCATTTTCATCGTGGAGAAGATCTCCCCGGGCAATGGCATTGGCCACACGGTGGAACATTCCATCCACAGTTTCCATTGCCTCACCATTTTCATCTTTCATCAAATAGCGTTTTTCCAGTACCATTCTGGCATTCTTTGATATCTCCATTCATTTCCTCCTTTTCCGTGAAAAAGAACCGCTGCAGCTTTTTGCCTGTAGGCCTTTGACTGCAACAGTCCTTCTCTATGTTTCGTTCTGACATACCATATATTGTAGCATAGCTTCTAAAAATGTCAATACCTGGTAGTTTATGTCTGATATTATTTTAATGCCTGCACCATCTGTTCCAGGCGTTCGTCATACTCATCCATACCCGACAAAAGGGAGCGGAAGGGTTTGCTGCCGCAGGCCTCATCGTAGATTTGGAATCCATTTTTTCCCATGCGCTTTGACATATAGAGTGCCTGATCCGCTTTATGGAGCAGAACATCATAGGTGTCTCCGTCCTCAGGATAGCGGGAGGCTCCGATACTCACAGACACATGACAGCCGTCCACATTCTGCCTCAGACTTTCGCACATCTGCTCCAGCTTTCTCTCCAGGGCTTCTCTCGCAGAAATTTCCCTGAAAAATACGATAAACTCGTCCCCGCCGATTCGTCCTATATAGTCTGTTTCCCTGAGTATGCTCCTCAGGACTCCAGCCACCCGCTTGAGAACCTCATCTCCGAACATATGACCGTAGCTGTCATTTACTGTCTTGAAATTATCCAGATCAATGAACCCGATAGCCCCCGCATGAATCTGCCTGGTTCTCAGAAGATGGGATACTTTCTTCTGCATTGCCTGCCTGTTTAAAATCCCGGTGAGCGGATCACTGTCGGCGGCCTTCTGCAGCTGCAGGTTCCTCTTTTTCTGCTTCTGGATATTTATCAGTTTTCCCATATAGCCGATACACACCCTCTCAAAGCCAGTATCCCAGATAGGATAGAGATATACCTCATACCATTCATAGCCCTTTTCTTCCAGATCAATCTGCATCTCCAGCCTGCAGTCCGGCTTATCTTCTGATATTTCTTTTATCTTTTCATAAAGTCTGGGAATATCTTCCTTCAGAATCAGCTGCTCTTTGGCGCTTCCCCTCCAGAAATTCTCAAAGCCGGCATCCCGCCCGGTCAGCACCTGGTACTGATCCGAAAATATTAGTTTGTCTGACTTGATATTATACTCAAATAAAATCTCTCCGGAAAGCTCAGAAAGAATTCTGTATTTCTGCCTCTCTAATTCCAGCAGGCGAAGAGTTCGGGTTGACAGCTCATACTCGTTGTCCTGGTGGCTGTCCTGCTCCGGTATAATGATACCGCTGTCCTCAGCTGTCAGATTCTTTTCCTCTGACTCCCTGCGTATTCCCTCCTCAAACTTGGATACCACTTTGAGAAAGCAGTCCAGCATAAGGGGGTTGAACACTCCGCATTCCCCATCCTTTATCATCTGAATCGCCTTCTTGGAGGGATAGGCATCTTTGTACACCCGTTTGCTGGTCAGAGCATCATACACGTCTACGATAGACACTGCCTGGGCCCAGATGGGAATCTCATCTCCCTTCAGTCCGTCAGGGTAGCCGTTTCCGTCCCATCTCTCATGGTGATAGCGGCAAATGTCATAACAGTAGTCATAGTAGGCCAGACTCTGCACCGTAGCCAGCTTTTCTAAAATCTCACACCCTTTCAGGGTATGTGTTTTCATTATCTCGAACTCTTCTTTTGTCAGCTTGCCCGGTTTGTTTAATATCTGATCGGGAATTGCTATTTTACCGATGTCATGCATGGCTGCTGCTTCGGAAATACTTTCTATCTTTTCTTCATTCAGGGCATACTGCCTGTGTCTGCGGGAGAACTCTTTCAGAAGGATCTTGGTAAGTGTACGTATATTATAGATATGCTGCACCGACTCTGTGTTTTTAAACTCGATCACGGCACTGAGGGTATCAATCATCTGGGCGCTGTTTTCTCTGAGCTTCTTGGACTGACGCCTGAGAATCTCTGTCTGTTCTTCTACCAGCCGCTCCAGTTTCTGCTTATAGGTATACTGTTCAATGATGTTGTGGATACGCTGGCGGATGATATTGGGGTTAAATGGCTTAGAGATGATATCGGTAGCCCCCATCTCATATCCCTTCTGCATTACGCCGTCGGATGTCTCTACAGTAATCATAATTACCGGGATCCGTCCAATCCAGCCCTTCTGGCTCATCTTATCCAAAACACCGAACCCATCCAAAATAGGCATCACAATATCCAGAAGAACTACCTGTATGCTGTCGCTCTGTTCTTCCAGCACATCAATAGCCTCCTGGCCGTTTTCGGCCTCCAGCACTTCATATTCTTTGCAGAATAATTCACACAATATTGCCCGATTCAGTTCCAAGTCATCCACGATGAGAATCCTGGGTTTCCCTCTATGTAATTTCTCATCTGCAGTCATGCTTGACACCTCCTCTTTTACCCTTGTATCTGACGAATACAGGCCATTACTGTCTCATATTCTTTCTTTGCCTGCTCAAAATAAGGGGGGATTTTCTCATACCGTTCTTCTCTGACTGCCGTTACTATGCCGGCGCACTCCTGGCTCAGCTTGTCAAATCCTAAATTAGCTCCTACACCTTTTAAGGTGTGAGCCTGCATGAGAATCTTTTCATAATCTTTTTCTTCTATTCCTTTTGTAAGCTCGCAAAATGTGGTATCGTCTACAAATTTACATAAAAACTTTTTTAACAACGCCTCGTTGTTTGAAAATCTTCGTAAAGTAGTTTCATATGGAAAACCTGCAGCTTCCATTATTTCTTTTATTTCCATATTTTTAATATCCTTTCCGGGCTTTTTTCTCCCTGCTGAAAAAATAATTTCATTTTTTACTATTTTACTCTTCTTTCAATCAAAAGTAAAGCACATGTGGAGTTTGGCAATTTCCTTGTAAAAGTTTTGGTTTCATTTTATAATAAATACAATTTTATGTACCATAAGGAGGCATACTACATGAAACGATTACACATTGAACCCGCAGTTACTGACGCCCAGATTCTGACCATCGCCGGCCTTGCCAAAGAAATATGGCAGCAGCACTTTACCCCTATCATAGGCGCTGAACAGGTTGCATATATGCTGGAACGTTTCCAGTCCTACTCGGCTCTCAAGGAACAGTTAGGAGAGGGATATGAATACTTTCTTCTCAGCCTGGAAGGTACTCCCATCGGGTATTCAGGAATTCACCAGGAGGACAAAACGCTGTTTCTCAGCAAGATTTACATAAAGGAAGCGCACCGGGGCAACGGCTACAGCTCCCAAGTGATTGATTTTTATTCTTCTTTGTGCAGAGAGCGGGGGCTCTCCCTCATCTGGCTGACGTGCAATAAAAACAATACAAATTCCATCGGAGCTTATGAGCATATGGGATTCCGGAAAACAAGAACGCAGGTGGCGGATATTGGGAATGGGTTTGTGATGGATGATTATATAATGGAAAAGAAATTATAGTTTTTTGTATGTGAAGTTCGAGGTTATGTAGTCGGCGAGCGCATCGCAGACGGACGGTCAAGTGAGGAGGTCTTGGGGCCATGGTAAGGGAGGGTACTGCTCCTATCTGCTTGCTGCTGCGTTTCTCCTTAGCTAACTGCCTGGCCGTTCACTAAGAAGCTCAGGAGAGCCTTCGCTCCTAAGTGACCGCCGGCAGTGGATCTTCGGACGCACTCCGCAGTCTGCGCAGATAGGAGCAGTACCCTCCCTTACCATGGCCCCAAGACCTCCTCACTTGACCTGGCAGAGACTCACTTCACATTCACGGAAAACGGGTGGGGAAGGTCGAGAGTGGTACACTTTTCCTCTTGTTTCGCATTATTGTTCCCATTATGTAGCTCTACCCCTGGAACTCTCCCATACCCAAGTGAGAGGAATCCCTCGGCGGCGGGCGGGCTGGTTCGGGCGGGAGGAAGGCTTAAGTTCCGCGGACGGTTCCGCAGGAGTGAGTAGAGAGTCTTAGGCAAAACCGGGATTCACGCTGGAGATTTTTTCGGCAGTCAGGGCCGAAAAAAGTGAGCATGGGCAGAGAATGCACATCAAGCATTCTTTGCACATACGAACGGTGCTCCGGCGGGGATTCCGGTTTTGTCTTAGACTCTCTTCGCGACGGAGGTGTCCCCGGAACTTAAGCCTTCCTCCTGTCCGAACCAGCCAGCCCGCTGCCCCGGGATTTCTCTTGCCGTCCCCATGTCCTCCACACCTGCCGTCTTGAATACTCCTGAGCCGATGTCCAAGCGATTGCATTAAATCTCAATTTTTCGACAACAAATACCGCTTCCGGTACTTCAATTTCACATACCTCATCACCCGGTTAAAATAGGACACATTAACGGCTCCGCCCAGCACTCCTACAATAGGTATACCCTGAATAAACTTCATACAAAGCATATCTTCTGCCATGGCATCTGCTGTCTGCCGCATCTGTTCTTCCACCAGATAAGGAACAGCGATCCCCTGGCTTAAATACTCAGTAATCTCATTTACCTTATCGTCCAGTGTTCGCTGTGTTTCCTCGTGGGCAAGCGCTGCCTCTATCATCAGAAGAATATAATATTTCTCTTCCTCTTTTTCGTAGGAGAATCCATAGCTTATAGCCACTTCATAGATTCCCTTCAGAAGCACACCTATGAACACAGGAATATCAGCCAATCCGATTCCAAGCACCCCCATAACAGTCCCCTCCAAAGCTGTCAGTCCCAGATTAGACATACTGCTCCTGGAGGAAACTTTATTCAGCTGTTTGATTACTCTTTTCTGATCTCTCTCATATGTATAATCCTCTGCTTCATATTCCAGCATTCGCTTTTCTTTGTTATATGTTTTTTCAATCCATCCCGTCCCTTTAGAAAAGACAAGGCGGAACCCTTTATAGAAAGCAGTTTCCAGCTTAACTCTAACCCCTTCCGGAATCTTATTTTCTAACTTTTCCGAGACTGCCCGGACGGTCCCCTTTTTGTTCTTGTCCAGTAATTTCTTCTCTTTTTTGCCAATCTTTTTCAACTGGCTTCTCAAAACATTATCCATAATATTCTCCCCTTATAACGATACAGGCACATCTTCATGTGCCGCCTTCAGCAATGCTAAACCGGCCCCTTTTCCGGTTTAGAATACCCAATTATCATAACATATATTATTCTTGACAGCTGTTAATTTTTCATGAAACATTGGCGGGAATATTTAAAGAAAATTTATATGTTTTGCAATACATTAGAGGAATATAATGAAAAAGGGACAGGGCAAGATGAATTAGGGACAGGCTGGATCGATTTTGGGACGTGTTCTTTGTAGAAAGAACACGTCCCCTTTTTATCCCTCTTTTAGATCTGAGTCATAATAAAAATATCGTATATTGCCTTTATTGCAGTTTCAAAGTCGCTGTCTTTTACACCTATAATGATATTCAGTTCACTGGACCCCTGGTCAATCATTTTTACGTTTATATTGGCATGTGCCAGAGCAGAGAAGATTCTTCCGGCTGTTCCTCTGGTGGCGCGCATTCCCCGGCCTACTACAGCGACTAGGGCCAGATCGGACTCCATCTCTACTACATCGGGCTGTACGGCTCTGTGGATACCCGCTATTACCTGCTGTTCTTTTTCTTCGAACTCACTTTGGTGTACGAATACTGTCATGGTATCAATTCCGGACGGCACATGTTCGAAGGAAATCCCCTGTTCTTCGAATACCTGAAGAACTTTGCGCCCAAACCCAATCTCCGCATTCATCATGGATTTCTCAATGTAAATGGAACAGAACCCTTTCTTGCCGGCCACTCCTGTAATGGTGTATTTGGGTTTTCTGCAAGTGCTTTCTACGATAAAGGTTCCCTTATCTTCAGGTGCATTGGTATTTCTGATATTGATAGGGATTCCTTCTTTTCTTACAGGGAAGATAGCATCTTCATGCAGCACGGTTGCTCCCATATAAGAAAGCTCCCGAAGCTCTCTGTATGTGATGGTCTCAATTACCTGAGGATCTTTAATAATCCTTGGGTCTGCCACTAAAAATCCTGAGACATCAGTCCAGTTTTCATACAGGTCTGCCTTGATGGCCTTTGCCACGATGGATCCTGTTACATCGGATCCCCCTCTGGAAAAGGTGTGAACTACACCATCCTCTGTGGCACCATAAAATCCCGGGATTACAGCAGTTTTTACATTTTCCAGGCGTGCGGAAAGTATCTCGTCGGTTCTGTCCGCTTCAAAGCTTCCATTTTCGTCAAAGATAATTACTTCTGCCGCATCTATAAATTCATACCCCAAATAGGCAGCCATAATCTTACCGTTGAGGAATTCTCCTCTGGAAGCTGCATACTGCTCTCCCGCACCATTTTTAAATGATTGCTCGATTACCGAAAATTCTTCTTCCAGTGACAGAGAAAGTCCAAGACCATCGATGATCTCCTGGTACCTCTCCTGGATACATCTCAGCAGGTTTTTAAATTCCTTTCTCTTCTCTGCAGCTGCCTGATAGCACTCATACAGCATATCCGTAACCTTAATATCATCAGTAAATCTTTTGCCGGGTGCAGAGGGGATCACGTACCGTCTTGACTCGTCGGCACGAATAATATCCCCCACCTTCTGAAACTGTTCTGCACTTGCCAAAGAGCTCCCGCCGAATTTTACTACTTTCTTCATTGCTGCTTTTCCTCCCGATTGTATGATTCCATTACAACATAATACATAATATTATCGTTAAATTTTAAAAAAGTCCAGAAAAAATTGTCTTTTTTACTAGGAAAATGTCTTTTCCTCTATCATATCCAGGATTTTTTCGTTTGCCTGGTTATTCTTGCTGTTATCTGCTTCGAAGCGTTCCAGCATTCCCAGATAGTCTGCACTCTCTCCGCACACGTCAATACCCAGAACCCTGTGATTTCTGCAGATTTTTCCGTAAACCTCGTTCAGCTGCTTTAAGGTCAGTCCGCCCTGATCCCAGTTGGTAGCAGCCTCCCCTGTGTCTATTACGTCTTTATCAATAGAAATATATACCGGATAATGAATATGCTGCTCCGCAAATTCCTCCCATTCACTGCTTTCCTCCACTGTCTGCCTGCTATATGCTGTAATCCGTTTGCGGTATACAGGATCAATGGCCTCGAGCTGCCTTTTTTCCATTCCAATCATAATCACTTCCCGCAGATACTTGTGCTCCTCCAGCGTTCTTCTGACCCAGCAGCCGCAGGATAATAACTCTTCAAAGAGCGGCGGCTGCATATCTGTATGATGGTCAAAAAGAACCAGGGAAAAAGGTTCTCTGATATATTCCAGCAGCAGATAAGTCACATAATGATAATTGCCGGAGTCAATAAAATGAATTCTGGAATGGGGTCTTTGTCTGAGCCGTTTTCTCAGCACAGCCATGGCATGGCTGTCACAGTAGCCATTTACCCCTGATACATCTGTAAGATCGATCCAGATATACTTCTCCTTCCGGTAAAAATCCTGTTCCTCATAAACATGATCAAAATTTAATACTGTTATGGGTTCTCCCATTTATTTCTCATTCTCCCTTTTTTCTGCTGTCAAAATAAACAAACCTGTCTACCGCATCCAGAATGTCCTGAAACTCTTCCCTGGGTGCAAGATCAATATACTTTTTGAGAATCTCCCGTTCCTGATCCTTATATCTGCCATAAAAAATATCAAAAAGATTGTGGCCCCGCAGGTAAATTTTCACGTCCTCCATATGGCTTTTCAGTTCTTCCTTGGATTCCAGTTTCTTCCCCAGCACTTCTGTCAGATGCTGTCCGCTCCGTATTCTCCAGAGGTAATCCTGCCATTTTCCAAAGAGGATGCGGTAAAACTCTTCCGGGGATTCGATCACTCCCAACTGTGCCATAATCTCCGGATTCAGGAAATAGTTCTCAAAGGAATAGTATTTTAAAATGAGTACATTTCTCCTGGTTACCTTGGGAAGCTTATCAATGTCCTCCAGGCTGCGCTCATCGTAATATCGGCAGAGCTGCTTTGCCAGCTGTTCCGGATCCTTCCCGTCCCCGTCCCTTATCATAAGAAACTGGTCCCTCATATATATCTGATTCATATACTTCAGATTTGCATAAGTTTTGATATTTGTACAGCTATTGGTCGTAATGATAGCAATCCGGGAAAGCTTTCCCTTCTTGTCATAAATTTCGGAATAATATTTTTCCAAAAGCAGCGGCAGACGAGTTTTATCCTGTCTTCCCTCTACTATAAATACAAAGCTTACATTCATTAAATCGCTGGCTGAATATCCCAGATCATCCAGAATAGCATTTATATTCGTCTTTTTCCTGGCAACAGAATATTCATCCTCCCCCAATACAATCTGACGAATCTGCCTGCTGTTAAAATTAAAAATCAGATTCGGGGAGTGGGTAGAAAAAATCACCTGATTCTTTTTTGACAGCCGATACAAAATCTCACTGGAAACCTTCTGCAGCTTGGGGTGGAGAAAAATCTCAGGGTCTTCTATCATGATAATACTCGGGATTAGATTTCCCTGTTCCACGTAAGCCTCCAGAAGAGACAGCATGTAGATACTTTTCATGCCTTTGCTCAAATGCTCGATAGGCTGTCTTCTGTTTCTGACGCTGTGATACGTTTCTACCGTAACCTGAAACATATGATCCGGGCTGCATTCCATCGTATAACAGATTTCTTCGGAAGATCCACTGTTTCTGCGGAAATTCCGGTTCACCTTCCTGGAAAAATCGCTGAGGTTCATATGATACATCTTGTACTCCAGAAGCTTTGAAGTCTCAAACACATCCAGCTCCCGGGGCGTCTTCTTCTCAATCAGCCCGATGCAGGAAAAACAGTGCTGGCACTGCTTGCCCTCGTGGAACATACAGCTGCCGGACCGCATTCTGCCGAGAAGTTCATTTTCCTGAAACATCAGCAGATCGTCCTGTATCTCTTTGACCTCCCGCTGTATGTCAATAAAATATATTTTTGGAAAAACCTCCCGAATATGGGAGTTATTCTTTTTAATCCCATCGTGATACCGTATTTTTCCCTCATAATTGGCTGAAAACTCAAAGAACAGCTTACCCTCTTTATAGGAGGGCAGCTTCTGGCAAAAGTCCTTCTCCCACAGCTCATAGCGTTTATACTGGCTGACCATCCCAAGGCTGTGAAGAAGACGCAAATCCTGGGGAGAAAAACCTAACGTAACCTGAATCTCTATATTCTGGCGCTTTTCATTAAAATCTTCTTTTTTTATCTCATACACTCCGCCCACTGCACGGATCGCATCCAGGACAGAAGTCTTTCCCGTATTATTTTTCCCCACAAGAATCAGGGCATTTTCAATTCCCTCTATTCGCATCTCACGGATAGATTTAAAATTCCGAATCACAAGGCTCTCAATCTGCATAATCTGCTCCTTTTCTGGAACAACACGTAACTACGGCAAAAGGACGGAGAGTATGTCCCCGCCCTGTATTCTCAGGCTAACCTGGAGATAAAGCTTTCAATCTTGTCAAATGCAGTCTTCAATTCTTCAATAGAATACGCATAAGAAATCCGGATAAACCCTTCACCGCATTCCCCGAACGCAGTCCCGGGGATTACAGCCACCTTTTCCTCTGAAAGCAATCGGTTGGCAAATTCTTCTGAAGTCATGCCGAACCTGGATATATTGGGGAAAATATAGAATGCCCCATACGGTTCAAAGCAGGGAATATTCATCTGCGCTAACCGGTGCATCAGATATCTCCGCCTTTCATTGTAAGACTGGCGCATTAAAAGCACATCCTCATCCCCGTATCTCAGTGCTCTGACAGCTGCATACTGGCTGTTTGTTGGAGCTGACATTATGGCGAACTGGTGAAGCTTGATCATCTGCTTCATAATCTCACCAGGTGCCAGGGCATAACCAAGTCTCCATCCTGTCATGGCATAGGCTTTTGAGAATCCATTGATCAGAATCGTTCTCTCCCGCATTCCCGGAAGACCTGCTATACTCACATGGGGATCTCTGTACGTCAGTTCACTGTAGATTTCATCTGATATTACAGCCAAATCATGTTTCATAATCAGCGGCACCAGTGCTTCCAGATCTTCTTTCTCCATAATCGCCCCCGTAGGATTGTTAGGAAAGGATAAAAGAAGTGCCTTCGTTTTTGGGGTAATGGCCGCCTCCAGCTCTTCCGGCTTCAAACGGAACTGGTTTTCCTCCTTCAGGGAGATCGTTACCGGCACTCCGTCGGCCAGCTGTACACAGGGTACATAGGATACAAAGGCCGGCTCCGGAATAATCACCTCATCCCCTGGCTCCAGTATAGTACGGAAGGCAATATCAATGGCCTCGCTCCCCCCTACGGTAACAAAAACCTCACTGAAAGGATCGTAGCTAAGTCCCTGTTTTCTCTTTATATATCTGCATATTTCTTCCCTGAGCTCCTTGAGACCGGCGTTGGAGGTATAAAAGGTTCTGCCGGCTTTCAGGGAACGGATACCCTCCTCCCGGATATGCCAGGGCGTATCAAAATCAGGCTCCCCCACCCCAAGGGAAATGGCATCCGGCATTTCGCTGACCAAATCAAAAAACTTTCGGATACCTGAGGGTTTCATCTGTTTTACTTTATCAGTCACAAACCGGCTCATGGAGTGATCACCATTCTTCCGTCCTGTTTTTTCTTGATCAGGTTAACTCCCTGCTCCTTATATTTTGTCAGCGTAAAATAAGTAGCCGTGCTTTGCACTTCATCCATAGACGCAAGATTTTCTGATACAAACATGGAGATTTCCTTTATGGTTTTCCCCTTCAGCTCTACCAGAAAATCGTAAGCCCCTGACATAAGATATAAAGTTTCCACTTGGGGATACTGGTAAATCTGCTCCGCGATTTTATTATAGCCATCTCCCCCCTGAGGAGTTACCTTCAGTTCTACCAGTGCAGTTACCAGTTCCTCCTCTTCCTTGTTCCAGTTAATCAGCGTATGGTAGCCGCATATAACCTGCTCATTCTCCAGTTCTCTGATAATCTTCTGTACCTCGTCTGCCGGCCTGCCTGCCATCACGCCGATCTCCTCAGCGCTCAGACGGGCATTCCTCTCCAACAGCCGCAGAATCTCTTTTCTCAATTCTATATCCATATTCTGTCTCCTCATCTCTGCTCACACGGTCCGGTTTACTGTCTTTTTACTCCAGCACTCTAAGCTTAGCCAAAAATTCATATCCCAGGGTAGTAGTCCCCACATACCCCACATCTCCGGTCATAAGAACTTCGCCATCCTCTTCGATTTCTACCTGAAGTTCTCCTCCTGGCATATGAACGGTCATCTTATTGCTGGCAAGGCCCAGGCGGTATGCCACACCTGCCGCCGCACAGCTGCCGCTGCCTGATGCCAGTGTGTAACCGGCGCCCCTCTCGTGAATTTCTATGGCTATATTGTATTCATCTATAGGCTTCATGATCAGCGTATTCATCCTGTTCGGAAAACAGGGGGCGTCCTCGGAAAACTTTCCAATAGAACAGACCTTTTCCCTTGAGATTTCATCCATGGGAATGACACAGTGGGGAATTCCTATAGAAACACAAGTGGTCTTATAGGTCTTTCCTCCAAACTCCATCTCCTCATTGATGACTTCCCGCCTGGGTCCTGTGACAGGAATCTCATCACTGAAAAAATTGAGTTTTCCCATAGATGCCCGAAGCCGGCTGCCGTTCTCATTGAGATAGGTCACTTCCACAGGCCCTCTGTCTGTGTGGAGAACAAAATGTTTTTTCTGAACATAGTCATTATCCTTGAGATAACGGGCAAAGATTCGGATTCCGTTTCCGCTCTCCTCTGCCATGCTCCCGTCCGGATTATATATTTTCACATGTATGCCGTCTTCCTCAAAATAAGGCCCCACCAAAATTCCGTCAGAACCCACCCCAAAATGCCTGTCACAAATCATCCTGGCCCGCTTAGGTGTCAGCTCATAAGTGTTTTTAATACAGTCGTACACCAGATAGTCATTCCCCAAACCGTGATATTTTTTAAATGTAACTGCCATAATTCATACCTCCCTATTCTCTCTTTTCCTATCATAGCAAGCATTATTTGATCACAAAATCGAAATGGTGCTTTTTATATTGCAAATTATGCTGTATAATACAAAAGAGGTGTCTACTATGAGTATATACGAGAAACGTGGGTATTTAAATAGTGAATTTCAGCTTTTTCACCTGACAGATGCCCCCATGACAGAATTTGAATTCCATTACCATGATTTTGATAAAATAGTTCTTTTTATCAGTGGTAAGGTAAATTATATGATCGAGGGAAAAACATATGAACTAAAGCCCTATGATATCGTATTCGTCAACCACAATGCCATTCATCGTCCGGAGATAGATGTGACAGTGCCATATGAACGGATTATCGTCTATATCTCTCCTAATTTTATTAAAGATTACCGTACCGGCGACTACGATCTCAGCTACTGCTTTCAAAAGGCACAAACGGAGAATTCCAATGTCCTGCGCATGCATACCCTGGGCAAAACGACTCTTTTTGATTCCGTTGTGGCGCTGGAGCAATCATTCTCTGATTCCGCCTACGCCAGCAGCTTGTACCGCCAGCTGCTTTTTCTGGAGTTCATGATACATTTGAACCGTGCCGCCCTCAGCAATGACCTGGAATACCTGAATACCAGCACCTGCAATTCCAAAATCATGGACCTGCTGGCTTACATTAACGAACATCTGGCAGAAGATCTCTCCATTGATCACCTGGCTCAAACCTTTTATATCAGCCGCTATCACATGATGCGGCTTTTTAAAGAAGAGATGGGGTATACCATTGGGAATTATATTTCATACAAACGGCTGTCTCTTGCCAAAGAATTGATAGAGAAGGGGATGCCTGTAACACAGGCCTGCTTAGACTGCGGGTTTAAAGATTACTCCACATTTTCCAGGGCCTATAAAAAGAGGTTTGGGCATTCGGTGACCGGGGATAGATAATGGAAGAGTGTATGTAAAGTTCGAGGTAAAATAGTTGCCAGCGGAGTGTTGCGGACGGTCAAGGGAGGAGGTCTTGGGGCCAGAGACAGGCCAGACGCACGTAAGAATGGGCAGAGAATGCACATAAAGCATTCTCTGCCCATACGAACGGTGTTCCCACTGGGGTATCCAAACTTAGGAAGCTATTTCTCTCCTACTCGACAATTTTATAATACGTCCTAGCCGTCACTCCGTAGACAATTCCATACAGTACCCCAAACACCAATATCACGCCAAGCGTACAGGCAGCAAACAGTCCTACATTCGTCAGATTCATAATTGCCATTAATCTGGTTACTATAGGAAAGGCAAAAGCAATGTGAATGACAGCCATAACCAAAGGCAGGAAGAACACGGTAAGTACCTGACTTCTGATAGATGATCGGATTTCCTTTTTGCTCATTCCCACCTTCTGCATAATGGCAAATCTCTCTTTGTCATCGTACCCCTCCGAAATCTGTTTATAATAAATGATCAGTACGGTTGCCATTAAGAAAACCAGGCCCAGGAAGATACCAATAAAGAACAGTCCTCCATATACCGAATAAAAATCTTCTCTGCCGGATAATCTCCCTTCCACAAAGACGACCAAATCCCCGTCTGTATTTTGCTCAAACCGTGACTTCAGGTCACTCTCAAAGTCCCGAATCTCATTCTCATCGCCCTTTAAGTCAAACCCATACTTATACATAAGTCCGTTGAGATTGGCTTCTTTAAAATCCTGTTTCTGCATCTGCCTCTTCACCGCATCTGCGTCCGGGAGAATCATGTAATAAACCTCTATGAGTTCTTGATCCTCCGGTCTCTCTGTATCAAATAAGTGATCCAGATGTTTTTTCACCTGAAAGGTATCGCCTTCTATAGTAATCTGAGCGTCACTGGAATCGTTTTTTGAGTACATGAGGATTTCGCCCGGATTCAGTGTTTCCTCTTTGTGCTCCAGGCGGTTATACTCCTCCAGAGGAATCAGGCATATCTCTTTTAATTGGCTACTGTTAAAGTCCTGCAGTTCGGTGATTTCAAAATCGCTGCCATCTTTATAAGCAACCATGCTTCCCATGCTGACAGCAAACTGATTAACTGCCTCCATCTGACGGTCTTTCAAGGTCTCCTCCACTATGGAATTGACAATCTGCTTCTTTTCTTCATTGATATCATATCCTGTAACCTGCACTTCTCTGGGGTATCTGGTTTTAAGAGCATCCTCCTGTCCCACATACAGAGATACCGTGCCTGAAATCATAACCAGCACCGCTGTTGATAGAATGCAGATATTGGCCAGACCTACCGCATTTTGTTTCATTCTGTAAATCATTCCCGAAACGCTGATAAAGTGCTTCGTCTGATAATAATATCCCGGGTTTTTCCGCAGAAGCTTCAATATGGCCACACTTCCTGCTGTAAACAAAGCATAGGTGCCGATAATGACCAGAAGGACGGCTACAAAGAAAAGCATCATTGCATCCAGAGGAGATTTTGTGACAATTGATATTGTATAGCCAATGCCTAAGCAGATAACTCCCACCAGAGCCAGCAGCCATTTTGTCTTAGGTTCCCGCTCTCCTCTCTGTCCCCCTTTAAGGAGATCTATGGGATTTGTCAGGTGAATCTGGTGCAGATTGCTTGCCAAAATCACCAGGAAAATCGCAGCAAAAAGGCAGATCGTAGACAAAAGGGCTTTACCGTATATTGCCGATTTCAAGGTCACTGAAAAATTTAAAAGTTTTAGCAGAAGAAGGAACATGAGACGGTTCAGCAGAAGCCCTCCCACCAGTCCTCCCACTATAATAATCAGTGCAATCTGCAGGGTTTCGCAGAACAGCATCTTACCAATATGTCCTTTATTCATTCCAAGAATATTCAGAAGTCCTATCTCTTTCTGCCTCTGCTTCATTAAGAAACGGTTCGTATAAAACAGAAAAATCACCGCGAAAATTCCGATCACCCAACATCCCAGATTGAGTATAATCTTCAGACTGGCGCCCCCGCTCATGTGATCCAGTCCCTCATTTAAGGAGATGGAATTCAGCATATAGTACATCATCGTAGTGAAAATCCCTGCTAGAATATAAGGGATATATACTCTTTTATTCTTTTTGATGTTATTGGCTGCAAGTTTGTGATAAAAGCCTTTATTCACGTTCCTCACCTCCGCTCATCAGCACCGTCAGTGTATTGTTAATCTGGTGCATAAGTTCCTCACTGTCCATATTTCCCTTATAAATCTGATTGTAGACTTCCCCATCCTTGATGAACAGCACTCTGCCGGCATGACTGGCCGCCCTGGCACTGTGCGTTACCATCAAAATGGTCTGTCCCTCTTCGTTAATCTCTGAAAACATATCCAGCAGTTGATCTGCGGAACGAGAATCAAGAGCTCCGGTAGGCTCATCCGCCAGTACCAGTTTGGGGTTTGTAATCAATGCTCTGGCGGCGGCGGCACGCTGTTTTTGTCCCCCGGATACTTCATAGGGATATTTTTTTAAAATAGCCTCTATGCCCAGCTGTTTGGCCAGGGGAAGGAGTCTTTTATTCATTTCCTCATACGGCACCTTTGAAAGAACAAGGGGAAGCAAAATATTATCCTGAATGGAAAAGGTATCCAAAAGATTGAAATCCTGAAACACAAAACCCAGATTATTTCTTCTGAATTCAGCAATTTCCTTTTCCCGTATCCCCACAATACTTTTTCCGTTCAGCATAACATCTCCCCCTGTAGGTTTATCCAGGGAGGCCAGAATATTCAATAAGGTGGTTTTTCCGGAACCAGACTCACCCATTATTGCAACATATTCTCCTTCCTCTACAGAAAATGATACATTGCGCAATGCCTGCACTTTATTGCCGCCGAATCTGGTAGTATATGTTTTTTTTACATTTTTTACGTCCAATAATTTCATAATTAATCCTCCATCCATATGATAGCAGGTTTTCCCTGCGATTACATACATCAGAATACCAAACCTACAGATCTTCTGCCATAGATTGGGCTTACATTTCATTGAGGCAATCTTACGAAACCGTAAGGTTGCTTAACAATATAATACCCGTTATAATCGCATATATCTGCATATTTACAGCATTTTTCATGGATTTAGTTGGATAATTATTCAGATAACCCTTTATAATTCTTTATATTATCTTGGGCAATTGGTGTAAAATACGATTAAAGTTTTCATTATACCGCAATCCACTGGGAAATGTGAACGCTAAAGTAAAACCGGGTTTGACTTTTGATATGATACCTCTTAAGTAGACAAGGTAAATAACCAAAATCTACTTAGGAGGTATTTTCATGTCTAAATCACCGCATTCTCCAGAGTTCAGAGCAATGGTTTCTAAAGAGTATCTTGACGGTTTAGGCTCATATGAATATCTGGCAGTGAAGCATTTCTACGAAGCTAAGGAGTGGAGTATAAACTGGATGTGTAAGCAGCTTGGAATTACCAGAACCGGATACTATAAATGGCTACACCGGGACATTCCTGTGCAGGAGCAGGAAAACCAAAAGCTGGCTGAGCTGATTAAAGAGTATGATGAACGGTTCTGTCACATCCTAGGTTACCGCAGAATGGCATCATGGCTCAATCATTTCAACCATACATGTTATAGCCCTAAGCGAGTACACAGGATTATGAAAAAGCTGAATATCCATGCTGTCATCAGAAAGAAAAAGAATAAATATAACGCATCCACTCCGGAAACAAAATGTCAATAGTTTTTTCATCAAAAAAGGCACTTTTTCATTAAAAACCCTGCTTAAAAGCCGAAAAAGCACGTAAATCCATGATTAAAACGCTCTTCGTTGTCTTATCCCATGCCAACATTTGCCCTTGATTTTTCTGCGATCACTGCATATAGTAAAGGTAGGGAAATCCCTACTTTTCATATTTTTAGATAGGTGGTGTAAAATCATGGCAGTAAATATGTTTGTCGATAATGCAAAAGTCATGGCAAAGGGGCAGGTTACCATCCCAAAGGATATCCGGGATGTTCTCGGAGTGGCAAGCGGTGACCGCATTACGTTTATCGTTGAGGGAAATACTGTCCGTATTGTCAATTCTGCTGTCTATGCCATGCAGGTGCTTCAGCAGGAGATGGCAGGGGAAGCGGAGCGCACCGACTTAACCTCTGAAGATAATGTTATGGAGCTTGTAAGCGAATTAAGAAATGAGGACAAAAACGCATGAGGGTTTTGATCGATACCAACGTCCTGATTTCTGCCGCCCTGAGCGCAAAAGGCATCCCTTTCCATGCGTATGTAAAAGCGGCGTCCTACCCGAATCATGGGATGATCTGCGAGCAGAATGTGGATGAAATAAAGCGGATTTTTAATAAGAAATTCCCAGACCGGCTTCTGGGAAGGTTGATGATTAGGGCGTTTAACGGCTCTTCCCAGCTTGTGCTGTAAAATGTTTACAGGTCATGATTTGACCAAAATTCCGCCCGATTCCCGCCCTAATTTTATAAAGACTTGGGGCACAATATAAGAATAGATATAGCAACTTGACAGTTTCGGCATTAGCATTTAGAGTAGAAGAAACAAAAATATTCGCATTAGGCGGATAAGGCGCAGCACGACAAATTCCAGTTTGCGAGGTAAATATGGTTGAAATAAGAGAAATACAAAAGAAGGATTATAAAAAGGCGCAGAAATTTGCAATTCAAGGAATGCACTTGGATTGGTATATGGACAACGAAACCATTCTTTCTCTGTATAGCAAATATTTCTGGCACATGGAGTTGAATCGGGCAACGAAAGCCTACGGTGCGTATGTGAACGATTGTTTTGTTGGCGTGTTGCTTGCTGATATGAAGGGGGAGAAAAAACGACACCATAGCTTTTGGCGAACAATCTTTGTGAAAGCATTTGATATTATGCAAAACATCGTTGCAGGGGAAGGTGTTGGCGCATATGACACAGCGAATAAAGAGATGTTTGCGTCCTTCCGCAAAAAGCAGGAACCTGATGGGGAAATAGTTTTCCTTGCTGCCGACCCGGAATGTAAAGTCAAGGGGGTTGGCACAGCCCTGCTTTCCGCATTTGAAGCGGAAGAACCGGGGAAACTGGTTTATCTCTACACCGACAATGCCTGCACCTATCAGTTTTATGAACACCGAGGATTTACGAAATCAGAAGCAAAAGATATAGTAATTGACTTGAAAGATAAAAAAGTACCGCTACAATGCTTGTTGTATAGCAAAACAATTCATTAAGGTTTGTAGGGCTGATTTAAGTGCGTCCTATTGGTAAAGTACGCCTTATTGGTATAAAACGCACTTCCTCTTTTGACGTTTTCAATAGTGGCAAGCAGGGCACAACGGTACACACCGTTATGCGTTTTCCCATTTTCCGCTATGCGAAAACTGTTCAAACCGCTTGTTGGGGGCTACCCCCAATCCCCCGTCAAAGGGCGCTGAAAACGAGAGGTTTGACCGACTTGCTCACAGCGTCCGGCAGGACGCGCAGCCGCCCAAATCCCGCCCAACTTCACAAAAGTATGTTGCAAGAACTTTTACCACAGAACGGATCCGATACGCGCTAACTCGCATGAAATCAGGAGCTTTCGCATGGCAGTATAAAGTCTTATACGGTCTGCTGAGCTGTTTTTTTACTATTTGGGCAATAAAAAATAGTTTACCTACTTTCTATTCTACTATAGGTTCCACAAAAGAGACATTTTCTTAAGTGCATCCTAAGGTGACATAATCACAAGTTTACAACACTCCCCTGTTGTTTTTTCTTGTAGGGGATATATGGAACTGTTATAATGTGGATATGAAAAAACCAAAAAACGTGAATTTGTGGAGGTAAAAGTAATGAAGTTTGCATTTTTGATTATTGGAAATTTTAATTGTATGGTTGATAGAGCTATTATACATAACGGAGAAGCACAGATTGTTGGAGTTGCAAATATAGAAGAAGCATGTACAGTGGCTAAACAACTATATGAAGAAGGAATTGATTGTATAGAATTATGTGGTGCTTTTGGAGAGGTGGGGGCAAAAGCAGTTATTGAAGCGACGGAAAACAAGTTACCGATAGGCTATATTACACATTTACCAGAACAGGACGATGTGTATAATATAGCTTTTTCCAAATTATAAATTCAATTTTAGTAACCTCATAACTATATATACAACACTGTTAGTCATAGGATTGACTGCTATATATACAAAAATAACATTTTAGGTGTCTTCTAGTGTAATTTATATCAGCATATCAAGGTTCATGCAATCGTGGTAAATTCGTGGTAAAATGAGTGTTTTTCTATACTGCAAAATGTTTGAAAGTATAGTGTTTACACGGATAATCGAAAACCAGATATAAAATTCATCTGAAAATCTGCTATACTTTACAGAAATTTATTGTTTGCTAACCGGATATATCGAAGAAGGTGTTTGGCAGTGAACGTGAATAATGATATAATAAAATCAGATTTACAGGGCTTTATCCAACCAAAAGGGTAAAGCCCTTTTTATCGGAAAAAGTAAATATAGCTGTTTCCGGTTCTTCTCTTATATCAGAAAAACAATTATAATGGTGAAAGTTGAAAAAAGGGGAGAGAGATAAACGTGGTAAATGGGAGAAAGAAGAGGTAAAAAGAGTATGACAAAATCTATTTTAATGATTGGGCAGTGGACAAAACTCTCTATAAACACGCTGTAAAACGGACTTTTATGTCCGTTTTACAGCGTGTTCTCCCTAGATCACTTTCCAGGATTCCGTTTCATCACTTTAAAATTCAATATTAGCAGAGACGATAATACACAAAGAATTCCTAAAAAAATATTTAAAGTCATTTTTTCATGAAACAAAACCACACCGAATACCGCGGCAGCCACCGGTTCTGTGGATGCCATTATTGCCGCCTTGCCCGGTTCTGTGTAACTGAGTGCGATGGTATACAGAAAGTAAGGTAATACGGTGCTCACCACAGCAAATGCGACGGCGAGAAGCAGAAGTCTCTTATCCTCTGCCAGAACCCGAATCACGGTACCTGTCTTACACAGGGGGAGTATTCCCAGTCCAGAGATAAGGAAGGTGTATGCAACAATGGTTAAAGGATGGTACCCCTTCTGCAGTCCATATCGGCTGAATATTGTATACAAGGCGTAAGAAAATCCTGCGCCGATACCTGTGAGCAGTCCCTGAGGGGTCAATGCTGTTTGACCTCCAATGGCCCCTGACACCAATACACATCCAGAAAAGGAAATAATCAATGCTATGATTTTATAGGATGTTAATTTTTCATGAAACAGACAAACGGATAATATGATAACGATCATTGGGGATGTATATAATAACACGGCTGCCACTGCCATGGAGGTCAAGCTGATAGTCTTAAAATAGCAGTAATTAAAGCACAAAACACTCAATACCCCGCTTCCCAGAAAGACCCAGATATCCTTTGGCGTTATTTTTAATAATTCTCTTTTCCACAGAGCCAAAACAATTATAATAATCAGGCCGGCGCCAAAGGATCTTATTCCGGAAATCTCCATGGAAGCCAATCCGCCTGTATTAAACTGTCTGACAAAGATCCCCATGCTTCCCCAGAGAATCCCGGAAATAATAATTAAAAGTGAACTTATTTTTTTCATTTACTGTCCTACTGCAGCTGCGTTAATATTTTTCCGGAAAAAACAGTCTTCCCGTTTTGTCATCCATAGGCTTTCCAAAATAATTTCCTATGATAAACAGTATCAATGCAACTGCCATTCCGATGATAATATTATGGAAGGACCCAATTTTAATCCCTAATGCCATGGTAATGCAGTATGCTCCCAATCCTCCTGCAACGCTAAGGATTGCCCCAGCAGAATTAGCCTTTCTCCAGAACAGGCCAAGCAGCATACACCAAAAGAACGTTGTCTGAAGCCCGCCGAAGGCAAACATATTAATCCACACGATCAGATCCGGAGGATTTACCGCCATCAGCACTGCCGCAATTCCCATAACGGCAGTCACGCCAAAGGATAGATTGGCAACTGTTTTTTGGTTCACTTCCTGATGCTTTTCTTCTTTATAATGCAAATACATATCCTTAATGATAGCCGAGGATCCGGCAATCAGCAGGGAGGAGATCGTAGACATAGTAGCTGCTAAAGGACCTATGATTGTAACTCCTCCTAAAACAGGCATCATATACTTTACGATCACAATAGGGATTAGGGTGTCTGTAGAGCCATCGATGGTTGGGAGTATTCCTCTCGACAAGGTTCCTACCAGATGAATGCCGATCATCATGATACCTACAACCACGGTACCGTAAATCATGGCTTTATGTACAGATTTTGTATCCTTATAGCCCAGGCATCTAACCTGTGACTGAGGCAGACCTACTGTTGTAATTCCGCATAACATCCACTGGGTCAGATACAACTGAAAAGGGATCCCGCCGCTGGCTCTGGGGTCAAGAAGATCCATTCCCTGACCGGAGGATACCGCTTCCTGGGAAGCCGCTGTTATATTAGCCATAATCTGGTCGATGCCGCCCCCATTTTTAATTACCGAGATCGACAGCAGCACTGTACCGATTACCATGACAACAGCACATGCCGTATCCGTTATGGCTACTGCATTAAATCCGCCTATTGTTGTATACAGAATAACCACCACAGAAAAGATAATAAGACCTGTCTTGTAGCTAACGCCAGTACACTCTGAAAACAACTGTGCCCCTCCGATAAACTGACTCAGCATAGTAGTCGTAAAAAATACGACGATTACAACGGCACAGATATTTGCCAGTATGTTAGATTTATATCTGGCACGGAGGATATCTATGACGGTAACGGCATTTGTCTTTCTTCCGATAATAGCCATCTTTTTGCCCAGAACACCCAAAACCAGGAATGCCGCAACAATCTGTGAGGTAGCATAATATACCCAACCAAAACCGGTTTCCCACGCTTTTCCGGCTCCGCTCAGAAAGGAGCTTACAGAACTATAGGTGGCCACCAGCGTCATCGCCAATACAAATCCGCCCAGGCTGCGCCCGCCTATAAAATATTCATTGGAAAAATCTTTTACTTTTGCATCCGCTGATTTTCTCTGAACGTACACTCCAATCCCCATCAGCAGCACAAAAAACATGGCAATAGGGGTCATTCTCAAAACTGCATCCATTATTCTTCCTCCTCGTCATCTTCCAGGTCGAAATCTACAAAAACTTTTTTTGTCAGTATAACAACACCTATAATGGCTGTTATCCATGAGCCAAAACTTCCCAGTACAAACCAGGCGGGCATTTTACATATTGTCCAGCTGTTTCCGACCAGTCCATAAACCCCAAATCCTCCGGCAAGCCATACCAAAAAGCAAATGGCCGCCAGAATCCATGTCGCTTTTGCTTCCTTATTCATTTGGATAAACTTTTCTTTATACGTCAGTTTTTTCAACTTTCTCTCCTCCTTCTCCAATTCCTTATCTCTCATAACATATCTCGCCGTCAATAATCGTATAATCCACCTTTACGTTCACGATATCCATAGGATTTATATGTAAAATATCTTCTGAAAATACAGTAAAATCTGCCAGTTTTCCCACTTCAATGCTGCCCTTGATATTCTCTTCAAAGCTTGCATACGCTCCGTTTATCGTATAACAGCGGATTGCCTCCAGCATAGTAATCCTTTGTTTCGGTCCGCATACTTCTCCCGTCTTTCGGTCTATGCGGTTCACTGCGCCGTCCAGACCTTTCACAGCCTCACAGGTTGCTGTTGGAGCGTCACAGCCTATCACCGGCCGAAGGCCTGCATCTATAAAGCTCCGAAGGGCAAAAAAGTAATCTATCCTGTCGCCAAAATACCTATGGTAATCACTCCCGTTTAATGGCATAAAATGGGTATTGGCCACAGGGATAATACCCACTTTTTTCATTCGCCGGATTAAATCCTCATCCACAATTACACAGTGCTCAATCCTGTGCCTATGTTCCTCCGGAGCACGGTAATGATTCTGTAATGCTTTTTCATATCCTTCCACCATAAATTCGACGGCAAGATCCCCTTCTGCATGGGCAGTCGCCTGACAGCCGTGGGCATTAATATAATCTATATAATCTGCCACTTCTTCTCTCTCCCATGATAGTATCCTGGGAAGACTGGGATTGTGACTGTATGGTTCTCTGGTGGCCATAGTCGGCCCGCTGCTTCCTCCGTCCACCATAAATTTGCAGCTTCCGATCCGAAAGTGTTCATCCCCTAGTCCTGTATGAAAACCTAATGATAGAAAATGATCATTGTCCTCTTTTGAGAATGGTTTTCCGAAAATACTGTGGAGCATCATAAACTGCCTGGGTTTAAACCATCCCTTTTTTGCAGCCTGGTACATAATACTGTAAGCCGGCGCATCACACTCGCCACAGTCATGAACCGATGTTATTCCGCCTTTCAGCAGCTCATCATTAGATTTTTTCAGAGCCTGTATCATTTCCTCCTCTGTGTACTTTACTTTACTCCACAGATAAAAGGCGGTTAAATCCCTGGTTAATCCGGTCAGTCTGCCATTTACAACCTCAAGTTCTCCCTCTCTGAACCGCACGGCGTCTTCGGGGGAATATATATCACCGGCTGCCAGTCCCAGCGTATTATATACGCATACATGTCCGCATGTTCTCATGCACTGCACTGGATGCTCCGGCGCCGCTTCGTCCAGGTCATCTATTGTGACATGTCTTTTATCCTTAAGCTTATTATTGTCATAGCCCCATAGCTTGATCCATCCGCCCTTTGGGGTAACCTTGGCCCTCTCCCGAATCAGCTCTTTAATGTCCTGAATACTTTTGCAGTTTGGATATGTGGCATCCAAAATTGCTCCGCCCATGAAACCTGATAAAATGGGATGGAAGTGACTGTCGATAAAGCCCGGGCACATGGTACGTCCTTTTAAATCAATGACTTTTGTATTCTGGTCTATGATCCTTTTTAGATCTTCGTTGGTCCCCACAAAGACAATCTTATTTTTCTTTATGCCCACCGCCTGGCATATTTCATCTTTTTCATTGACAGTGATTATCTGACCGTTGACAAAGGCCAAATCCACATATGAAAAATCGAAATCCATAAAATACCTCCTATGTTTAATTAATTACATCAATTTATCTGATGTTTTATATCTTTTAATATACCAGTTTTGTTACACATTACAATAGCTAATTATATAATCTTTGTTGGGCATATGCACATATTAATTTATTTAATTTTTATTATTTCTTTGTTTTTTCACTGTTTTATGATATAATAATTATTATGATTAGCAATTATATACAAAATTTTAATCAACTATTTGTTTATCTGCACCAAAAGGAGTTTTGCCTATGTCAATCACGCTGCAAACACTGTTTGAAGAAACCGCAAAAACATATAACATCAGACTATTAGCCGGACAAGCCGGCCTGAATCAGATTGTTTCCTGGGTGCATATTATAGAGGACGAAAGTATTGCCGATTTTTTAGTAGGAAATGAACTAATATTTACTACTGGCATCCGAAGAGCAGACTGCAGCTGGATTCTGCCATTCTGCAAAGCCTTAAAAAATGCTGGTAGCGTGGGTCTGGTGCTGAACACCGGCCCTTATATTTCAGTTATCTCACAGACTGTCATTGATTTCTGCAATGCAGCTTCCTTTCCTCTCTTTACTACTCCCTGGGAAAGCAAACTGGTGCAGATCACCCAGACATACGGATTCCTCATTATGGAAAATGAAACCATGGAGGTGAGTATTAACAATGCGTTTAAAGAAATTATTTTCAACCCCTCTTCTTATCACTATTGTATTTCCACGCTTCTTCAGCATGGATACTCTGAGACGGACAAGTATACGGTTACCTGCTTATCTCTCTCCCCCTATACAAAAAATACACACGATATAAATGTTAAAAGGGCTCTTTTGTATATTGAGATGATTTTAAAACGCTATTGTCCCCGCAACTCCTTCGCCTCTTTTTACCTGTCCACACAGCTCGTCATTGTGCTGACCCAGGCAGCATCTCCCTTCCTGCGTCAGATAATGGAACAAGTTATTCAGGTATTTAAAGAAGAACTGCATCTTCAGGTAAATGCAGGAACCGGTGTGGTTAACGATCCGCTTACCAATTTGAGAGATAATTATCATTTGGCGCAGAAAGCCTCTGAATTGTCCATGAAGCTGGATGCTTCTTATTTGTTTTACGAGGATTTGGGGGTATATAAATTGCTGCTCCAGCAATCCCAGGAAAGAATTATTTCTGATTTCTATGAAGATACGCTTAAAGACCTAATAGAATATGACAAATATAACCACACTGACTATCTGAATTTCTTAGAGTCCTACATAGCCTGTGATTTCAGTATCCACGCCCTTGCCGCTAAGACCTTTTTACACAGAAACACCGTCTACTATAAGCTGGGAAAAATAGAATCTATCTTAAATCAGGATCTCAATCACTGGAATACGCGTCTTAATCTGATTCTGTGTCTCTGCATAAAAAATCTGTTATAATTTGGCCTCTATCTGCGTCCGGGGACCAGTTATGCCTTTTTTGCTCATAAAATCCCCCTGCATGACCAGCTCCTTCTGGCCCTGCAGGGGGAATTCTTCAAGTATGTAGTTGCTTACACTTCCGCAATTTCAGCCTGTACTTCCTCCTCAGCCTCCGGAATGTGGGAGGTACAATGGGGACATCTGGTAGCATTTATGCTGATTTCGCTCTGGCAGAAAGGACAGATTTTGACAGCCAGTGCTTCCGGCTCCGGCTTCCTGGCACCGATGGTCAGTAACTTATTCATTGCTTTCAGAAGAAAAAACAGGATAAGCGCCATAATCAGGAAGTTCACCACCGATGAACCGAATGCAGACGCATACCCTGCAATTTCTTCCAAACTGTAAAATTTGCGTGTTATAATCATGTTAATAGTCGGCTGAATGAAATTGTCGGTAAGGGATGTTACGATGCCTGAGAACGCACCTCCGATAAGTACGCCAACCGCCATATCCATCACGTTGCCCCGAAGGGCAAAGTCTTTAAACTCTTTTATAAGCTTCTTCAAGTTTCTTCTCCTCCTTCGTAATTTATTTACTGCATAAATAATAATAAGTTCCTTCCCGATTGTCTAGTAGGACTCAGCAATGCCGATCTGTATTATTCAAACTCTCTGTATCTGGCTGAATAATCAATCTTTACTTTGGTTCCCACCCCGACTTCTGAGGTTATCTCTATTTTGTGGGACAGCCGCTCCAGCACCTCTTTGCAGAGATACAGACCAATGCCCGTAGACTTTTTATCTTTCCTTCCGTTGTATCCGGTAAAGCCTTTTTCAAATACCCTGGGGAGATCCTCTGCCTGAATGCCAATCCCGGTGTCCTCAATTACCAGGGTCTGCTCTCTGTCCGGATCCAGATAGATAGAGATACTGCCCTGTTTCGTATATTTCAGCGCATTGGAAAGAAGCTGTTCCAGAGCAAACACCATCCATTTTTCATCTGTAATCACTCTGCTGCTTACCTCTGAAAGATGCAAGGCAATATGTTTCAGGATAAAGAGCCTGGAATATTTGCGGATTGCCTGCCGGATAAGGTGTTCCATATTGTAAAGACGCAGATTCATATCATTTCCCATATTTCCCATGCGGAGATACTGAAGCGCCATCTCCACATACTGTTCTGTCTGAAAAACCTCCAGTTCCATCTCCTCTCTCAGCCGGCTGTCCTCCGACTGCAATAAAAGACGCATGGCTGCAATGGGCGTCTTAATCTGATGTACCCAGAGAGTATAGTAATCCACTGACTCCTGATAGCCCGCCTCCATTGCCTCCTGAAGCCTGTTTTTTTCTTCATACAGCGTTCTGACCAGTTCCTGATAATCCCGTTCCAGCAGTTCCCCTGTCTCAGGAAGATTCTCCAGGTGCACAGTGACTTCATGCCTCAGGTCCCTCAAAGCTCTGTGCCGGATCCGAAACCGGAAGAATCCCCCCAGAAAGAATAGCACGCCTGCCGCCAGACAGAGCAGGGCTGCATACCCAACAGCCTCCGCCGGCAGGTTATAAAGCGAAAACACCATCCAGAAAATACCGGTGCACAGTGACAGGTACAGAAACAGAGGAAGCTTCTTTTTAGCATATTCCAATAAAACCTTTGGCTTCTTATCCTCTCTCATCTACCCCACCATATATCCGATCCCTTTTTTTGTCTTAATAAAGTCTGTGAGCCCGGCATCTTCCAGCTTTCTCCTGAGACGCGTCACATTCACCGTGAGGGTGTTGTCGTCAATATAGCTGTCGCTCTCCCAAAGCTTGGTCATAATATCACTTCTGGATACTGCTTTATTGGCCTGTTCCATGAGCGTCTGCAGGATTCGGAATTCATTTTTGGTCAATTCCACCTTATCCCCCTGATAGTACAGGGCCGCATCACCCAGGTTCAGGATGACTCCTTTGTGCTCTATCATATCCACCTTGCCCTGAAAAGAATAAGCGCGCCGGAAGAGGGCCTGAATCTTGGCTGTAAGGACATGCAGGTCAAAGGGCTTTTCAATAAAGTCATCACCCCCCATGTTCATCGCCATGATAATACTCATATTATCTGTTGTGGAAGAGAGAAAGATGATAGGCACCTTGGAGAGCTTACGGATCTCCGTACACCAGTAGAATCCATTATAAAAGGGCAGTGAGATATCCAGCAGGATAAGCTCCGGCTGGAACTCTGCGAATTCTGACAGTATTTTTTGAAAATCCTCCGCACAATACACCTCAAAGTCCCAGGATTCCAGATGCTTTTTTATAGCTCTGGCTATCACCTGGTCATCTTCCACAATCATTATTCTGCTCATAGCATCCTATTCCTTTCCGATTGATTAGAATTCCACATACCGCAGCCCGGGTGCAAAGTCCGGACAGGTAGAACAGACAGCGACCCTGGCGTCCGGCGCCGCTGCCTGGTATTCCTGAAAATAGTAGGTACCCGGATATTCCGGGGGATTACGGGTAAGCACAGGCGCTGTACTGCCTCCCTCCTCAGCAATTGTTATCTCAAAGCTGTCCATGGAAAGTCCCATTCCCCTGCCCGTCGCCTTTAAAAAGCTCTCCTTCAGGACCCAATACCTGAAAAATGCCTGCTTTTGTCTTTCCTCATCCGGCTGCTCCAGAATATATCTATATTCCTCAGGCCGAAAATAACGGCTGGCTACAGATACTCTCGGCGTCTTCACAGTTTCCACGTCACATCCCAGCTGCACTCCCCCATGAACATCTGCATCCTCTGTCACAAAAGAGCACAAAGCATAGGGAAAAGAATGGGACAGATTATACAGGGGGTAGCCCCTAAAACCGAATTCCTCTCTGGCTCTTTCCAGCAGTGTCCATACCCCTGCACTTAGAGCTTTGTCCTCCATACGGGACAGGCGGTCCGCCTTATCTCTGCGCATGGCAGGCAGCATCCGGTAACAGTGCTCATAGAACGCTTTTTCCAACAGCGGCCGTATATCTCCAATCCAGGTCACTATCAATGTATCACATCTCCTGTCCTTATATATTGAATTCTGTCTCCCAGCTTTCTGCGGAGGATCCCATATGCTTCTTCCCCAGTGCAGTGGCAGACCATATAACTGCAGGGATAGGCAGACAGCCTGTCCCCGATTTCCCGGACGATTTCCGGCTCTATGGATGTTCCGGCTCTGGGATTTGTCAGGTGAAGCCCTCCAACTACAAGATCCGGCATTTCATTTTTCAGCTGCCTATAATGTTCCAGAACGTTGATAATCCCATTGTGGGCACATCCGGCCACCAGGATTTTTCTGCCGTCTTCTGAAATCACCAGATTCTGTTCATGTGCAAAGTCATCCTGCACATACCTGTCACCAATTTTCACCTTCAGATTTTGGTTGGAGTCTGGCCAGAGGACCCTTCCTTTTACATTGGAAAAAAGGAACAGGCCCTCGTCTATCTGAAACTCCTGCTCTGTAAACCGCATCCTTGGGGAGTTCTTTAATTTGGAACAGATACCGATATCTGTCCATCCCTCCTGTTTTAAGGAATAATGGGGCAGAAAAGCATCCCTTCGGATGTAGATCCCAGCTTTTTGATTGATTTCCAGAAAGGCCTCCATTCCTCCCCCGTGGTCGTAATGGCCATGGGAGATTACCAGGGTGTCTGCCTGAGAGATATTTATGTCCAATGCCTCTGCATTGGTTAGAAATCTATTGCCGGCCCCGGTATCAAAAAGTATTTTATGCCCTGCCGCCTCAATGTAAAAGCTCAGTCCATGCTCCTTCTCCAGGCCGTCATCTCTTCCGGTGTCTTCTATCAATGTCACAATCTTAGCCACATCAGATCTCCTTTCCGTTCAGGACCTCCTGATAATCTTTGTAGTTTGCCTCCAGCAGCGCCGGAGTGTCCAGCCCATAAGGACATCGCTGGGCACACTGTCCGCAGTGAATACAGTCTTCTATCTTCTTCATCTTGGCCTGCACATCCGCAGTCAGCTGTAGCTTTGACGGAGACCGGCGCAGAAGAAGAGACATCCTGGCACAGTTGTTAATCTCAATATCCTGGGGGCATGGCATGCAGTAGCCGCAGCCCCTGCAGAAATTACCGGACAGCTCCTTTCTGTCCTTTTCGATCAGCTGCCGTATCTTGTCGTCCATCACCGGTGGTGTCTTTACATAAGAGAGAAACTCATCCAATTCTCTTTCTCTTTGGATTCCCCAGATGGGGAGAACATGGTCAAACTGTCCCATATAGGCAGCCGCTGCCCGGGAATTGTTTATGAGTCCCCCTGATAAGGCCTTCATAGCAATAAATCCCATTTCCTTCTCCCTGCATCTGCGGACAATCTCCAGATCCCTGGAGGATGCCAGATAGCAGAAGGGAAACTGCAGTGTGTCATAGTGTCCCGATGCGATGGCTTCCTCCGCTACGGATAAGCGGTGGTTTGTAATTCCAATGAAACGTATTTTTCCCTGCCTTTTGGCCTCTTCCATTGCCTCAAAAAGTCCTGTCCCGTCCCCCGGAACAGGACAGAAGGAAGGGTTATGAAACTGAAAGATATCAATATAATCTGTGTCCAGCATTTTCAGACTGGTGTCCAGATCCTTCCAGAGGTCTTCCGCTGTAACAGCGGGTGTCTTTGTGGCTATATAAACCTTCTCACGCATGCCTCTGAAGGCATAACCGATTTTTTCTTCACTGTCTGTATACATTCTGGCAGTATCAAAAAAGGTAATGCCGCTGTCGTAGGCCTTCTTCAAAAGATAGGCTGCCTCTTCTCTGCCGATTCGCTGGATAGGAAGGGCTCCGAACCCATTTTTATTTACTGTAATGCCGGTTGTTCCCAGTGTAACCTCTGCCATATATTCTCCTCCTTATTATGAATGCTTTGCCAAATCCCCCTGTGTTTCTCCTGTGAGGCGGGATGTTAATCCGCAGATACCGCTATTATTATACCTCCTGACCCATCTGACCCGCAACCATTCGATAATAAACTCCTTTTTTTCTCATCAGCTCCTCGTGGGTTCCTGTTTCCTGTATTCTCCCGTCCCCTATGACCATAATTTTGTCCGCATCCCGAATAGTAGAGAGCCTGTGGGCGATCAGAAAGCTGGTGTGGCCTTCCATTAAAGTCACCAGTGCTCTCTGAATGGATTTCTCTGTTCTGGTATCCACAGAGCTGGTTGCCTCATCCAGAATAAGAATAGGCGCCTGACAGAGGACTGCCCTGGCTATGGCAAGCAGCTGCCTCTGCCCCTGGCTAAGTGTATCTGTGCTTCCTGATACTTCCGTCTGATATCCCTTGGGCAGACGGGTTATGAATTCATGGGCACAGGCCATACGGGCTGCCTTTATCACCTCTTCGTCCCCTGCCTGGGGCCTGGAATAGCGGATATTATCCATAATCGTGCCGGTAAACAGGCAGGTATCCTGAAGCACTACAGAAAAGCAATCCCGCAGGCTTCTTCTGGTGATTGTAACGGTATCCACTCCGTCTATGAGAATCCTGCCCCGGTCAGGATCATAAAACCTGGTGAGAAGATTTACAAGGGTCGTCTTTCCCGCTCCGGTCTCTCCCACAAGTGCCACCACCTCTCCCGCATGCACCTGAAAGCTTACATCTTCCAATACTTTCCTTCCCTGTTCATAGGAGAAATCCACATTGCAGAAGGCCACCTCTCCCGCCGGATGTTCAAGAACGGCCGCATCCGGGGGATCCGGAGTCTCCTCCCTCTCGTCTAGGATCTCAAAGACACGCTCGGCCCCGGCCAGAGCTGCCTGTATGGTATTAAACATCCCTGCCACAGAGTTGAGCGGCTGGGCAAAATGCTTAGAGTATGTTAAAAAGCTTATTACTGTGCCGATGGAAAGCCCATAGGAAACCGTCCCGATTCCTCCGGCAATGGCAACCAGCGTAAAGATTAGGTTATTAATTACATTCATCAGAGGCATCAGAAATCCTGACCAGGTCTGCGCCTTTCTGCTGTTTTCAAACAGCTGTCCGTTGAGAACAGAAAACTCTTCCAGTACATCCTCCTGTCTGCCGAAAGCTTTAACCATCTTAAGTCCCCTGATATTTTCCTCTATCAGTCCGTTCAGAGTACCCAGACTCTGCTGCTGGCGAAGGAAATAACTCCGGCTTCTCCCTGCAATCAGCTTGGTGAGTCCTGCCACCAGCGGGACACACAGAAGAACCACGCCGGTGAGGGGCAGATTCAGGGAAATCATAACCACCAGTGAGCCTGTCAGGGTAAGAACCCCTGAAATCAGCTGGGTAGTGGCCTGTGCAATGGTAGAGCTGATATTGTCAATATCATTGGTAAGTCTGCTCATAGTGTCCCCGTGAGACCGGGTGTCGTAAAAGGTAAGGGGCAGTTTCTGAAGCTTGGAGAAATATTCTGAGCGCAGAGCAAACACAAGCTTCTGCGTCACCTTGAGCATACACAGGCCGTTTGCGGTGGTAATCAGCCAGTTGGCTGCGTACAAGCTCCCCATAATAAACAGCGCTGTTCCCAGCAGGTCTCTTTGTACTGTTCCTGTCCGGGCCTGAAACGCATCAAAGGCCCTCCCTGTAAAATAGGGCAAAAGAACGGTAATGCCGGAAGCAAGCGCGGTTAAAACAACTGCCGCAAAAATTGCCCGGCCCCATTTCAGATAGATTCTGAGAATCCTTTTTAACGTGCCCTTTGCATTCTGCGGTTTTGCCGAGGAGGAAAATCTTCTGGCTCCGCCAACATGTCCCCGTCCCATAGACGGCATCTTTCCCATGTCCTGCAGTCCTTTTCCCTGTTCCATGTTATTCCTCCCCCCTTTTATGCTCCACCTGGGAGGCATAGATTTCCTGGTAGGCAGTACAGGAAGCCAGAAGCTCTCTGTGAGTTCCAAAGCCCGCATCCCTCCCGTTTTCCAGCACCAGAATCTGATCCGCAAACATGGCCGTGGTACACTTTTGTGTAATGAGAATCAGGGTCTGGCGGGTATCCCGGGCCAAAAGATTTTTCCTTACTTTTGCCTCTGTAATTCCATCCAGGGCGCTTGTGGCATCGTCCAGAATAAGAATCGGTGCCTCTTTCAGAAGGCCTCTTGCCAGGGAGATCCTCTGCTTCTGCCCTCCGGATATATTTACACCGCTGCTGCCCAGACAGCTATCGTATCCCCGGGGCATCCGGGAGATAAAATCTGCCTGGGCGCAGGCCGCAGCCCGTTCTACCGCCTCGTGGTCCGCACATTTATTTCCCCAGCGGATATTGTCCTCCACCGTCCCGGAAAACAGCATGGGATTCTGAGGGACAATCCCTACATTTTTCCTGAGTCTCTCCGGATGAATAGACGATATTTCCTGGTTTCCCACCAGTATTCTCCCTTTGTCCGCATCGTAAAATCTGAGGAGAAGCCATGCCAGGGTTGATTTTCCGCTTCCTGTGGGTCCGATGACGCCAAGACTGGTGCCTGGAGGGATCTGAAAGGATATATCCTTCAGGGCCGGTTCTCCGCTGCCCCCGGGATAGGCAAAGGTTACCGCTTCAAAGGCAACGGCCCCCTCCAGAGGCTCTTCCTTTTCCGCCGCTTCATGCTTATCAGCAGCACAGTCCTCTTCACATTCCATCACCTCCCGGATGCGCGCAGCCGATGCCTTGGTCCGGACAAAAATATTGAAAACACTGGTTATAATCACAAGAGATGTTAAAATCTGAGCCATATAAATTGTAAAGGCCGAGATGTCACCGGCGCCGGCCAGATTCCAGGCAAACAATCTGCTTCCTCCATAGATTACAAGCAGAGTCCCCATCCCTACGGTAAGATTCAGAAGAGGGGAGATCCAGGTAATAATTTTCTGTGCATCCAGGCTTTTTTTCATCAAAGCTTCATTAGCCTCCCTGAATTTTTCAGTTTCCTCTCCGTATGTGCCGAAAGATTTTACCAGCCGAACCCCTATGAGATACTCCTGAATCACAGCATTTACCCCGTCCATGGCCCTCTGGAGGCGGAAAAATCTGGGATAACTGAGCCGCATGCTGAGTACGATGAGAAAAGCCACCAGGGCAACCACCCCGTAGACAATTATACTCAGCCTGTAATTAAGCACCGTTGCCAGTATGATGCTTCCCATGCAGGTTATGGGAGCTTTCAAAAAAATCCTCATGATACCATTGATAAACATCACAACCTGTGAGGTGTCATTTGTCATTCTTGTAATCAGAGAACCGCTTTCTATGGAATCTACACTCTTCTCTGAAAAGTACAGGATCCTGGAAAAGACATCTTTCCGAAGATCTGCTCCTACACTCTGGGAGACATAACTGGCCAGAATGTTCCGGGCAACGGCAAAGCAGGCACCGATTCCTGTCACCAGCAGCATTAGCAGTCCCCAACGCAGAATCGTCCTCATCTCTCCTTTGACTATTCCCTCGTCTATGATCCTGCCCATAAGGGTGGGACCCAGCAGGTCGCAGAATGCCTCGAAGGCCACACAGATGACACCCGCCAGGAATGGAAACTTATAGTTTAAAAAGTAGGTTCTATATATATTCATTCGCACTGTCCTTGCACTGTTTTTTATCATTATAACACGGGACAAAGGGAGAGTGCAGGGGCAATTATCTTTCCCATATGTAAGGTCTGCTTGACACATCAGAGGGACTTTTTTATAATAGTAAATATTGCCCGGATTTACGGCTGCAGAATTGAAGAAGTCTTTATGTTTGAGGAAAGTGAACGGAAAGCAAGGACAGAAAAAAGCAGGAGGTGCTCTTATGGCCATACGAAGACTGCGGTATGAGAATGACCCAATCCTAAGAAAAAAATGCAGAATTGTGGACTGTGTGGATGACCGCATACGGGAGATCCTTGAGGATATGATGGATACCCTCCATCACACAGAAAATGGGGCTGCCATTGCCGCCCCGCAGGTAGGTATTCTGAAACGTCTGGTTGTAATCCATATGGATGGGCAGCAGTATAAGCTTGTCAATCCTGTAATCCTAAAAGAAGAAGGTGTACAGGAGTGTGTGGAGGGCTGTCTCAGTCTCCCGGATCGGTTTGGAAAGACACTTCGTCCCTTACAGGTTACGGTACAGGCGCTGGATGAACAGGGGGAAGAACATATCTATACTGTGTCCGGTGAAATGGCAAAATGTTTTTGCCACGAACTGGATCACCTGGACGGTATTTTGTTTACGGATAAAGTAACTGAATATATCCTTCCGGAATAACAACAGCCCGGGAAGAATACAGAGACGATACTGAACCTAAATGTAACAAGGCTGATTTACGGGGTCCTTAAACACATCTATGGAGGAAGGAAACTTTATGAGAAAACTATTTAAAAATCGTTATGGCCTCGTCCGCTCCGGATGGATTGTTATCATTTGTATGGCATTGTTTTATGCCCTCACCGGTTTGACAAGTACGCTATGCGTAGAGATATTGAGAAAAATATTAGTGTTAACCGGAGATATCAATGACGCAGCTGGCTACATGAGTTCCTTTGCACTTGCAGTAGATGATGCACTGCCTGTTGTGCTGCAGATTTTAATGGAACTTGTAATCATCCTCCTGTCATTATGTGTCTGGAAAATTATGAGGTACCAGTGGAGGGACTTAGGGCTTCGGGATTTTAGGAAAAGGTTTAAAAAGGAAGGCGCCACCGGCCTGCTCCTTGGGTTTGGAGCATGTTCGCTTATCTTTTTCATCCTGATCTTAACAAACAGCGTTTGTATTGATTCTGTGAGACCCGCCTTCTCCCCTTCCTTATTTTGGTGGATTGTCACTATGCTGCTGGTAGGGTTTGCGGAAGAACTGTTTTGCCGCGGATTACTTATGTCTGTCCTGCGCAGATCAAACAATATATATCTGATTATGGCACTGCCATCTGTTATTTTTGGCGGGATTCATCTCTTCAATCCCGGCGTGACCGTACTATCCCTGGTGAATATTATACTCGTTGGAATCGTATTTTCTTATTCGTACTACAAATCCGGCAATTTGTGGATGTGCATAGGTTATCATATCACATGGAATATTTTCCAATCTATAGTTTATGGAATGCCGGTCAGCGGGCTGAACATCAGCAGTATTATGACCTCACACTACCCTGCAGCAAACCTGCTGAACGGAGGCGACTTCGGCATAGAGGGAGGGATTCTGACTACATGTGTCAATGTACTGCTGTTTTTGTATCTGCTCTATCGCTACAGAACCTCCACCTATGAGTTTCTGCCTGACCCACATATCAATTCTCAAGGGACTTCAGATTCCCGCAGGGGCTAATATTTCCCCTATCATAAGAAAGAGATGGACAGCATTATCTGCGGGTCCATCTCTTTTTATCGAAATTATTAGAAAATGAATAGCTTAGTAAGTAAATAACTGGGTCCAGTAATTTACGCCTTTGGCGTTCTGATAATACCCTACCCCTATGGAAGTAAACTTCTCATTCATAATATTGGCTCTGTGTCCGGGACTGTTCATCCAGCCCTTCATTACTTCCTCCGGAGTTTTCTGTCCCCAGGCAATGTTCTCTCCTGCCCCCCGGTAGCTGGCTCCGCTTTCTGTAAGAGCTGTGCTGAAGCTGCTTCCGTTTGGTCTTGTATGAGAGAAGGATGTCTCAATCTCTCTGGCCCTTACCTGCGCTGCAGATACTGCTTTTTCATCTATTGAGAGAGGAGAGAGACCTTCTTTGGCCCGCTCCTGATTCACCAAATCAACAACCTGGCGGGCAAAGGACGTGTCCTCATCGGCATTGTCATCTCCAGGCTGATCTTCCCCTGGCACATCCGGCTGTTCCGTATCCGGCTGTTCCGGAAGCTCGGTATCCGGTGTGTCGGGAAGTTCGGTATCTGGTTCCTCCGGAAGCTCGGCGTCAGGCAGATCCGGCTGTTCGGTATCTGGTTCTTCCGGAAGCTCGGTGTCAGGTCCCTCTGGCTGCTCCGTATCCGGTTCCCCCGGCAGACCTGGTATCTCAGGAAAATTGCAGTCCGGTAAGCCGGGTATGATAATGCCTGGAAGATTTAATTCCGGGCAGTCTGCCAGCTGGCCTGTGCCAATTACGATTACACCCTTCCCATTGAGCTGCTGGGATATCATATCTTCTGAGCCGGAAGCGTATACAGGCAAACTACTTCCCGCTACAGCTATTGCAGTTGCTAAAATAGATAATGAATGTTTAAACATGTTGTCCTCCTTGTGTTACATATTGATTATGTAAATATTACGTTTTTGTTACATTCATTATATTAGCACAGTCTAACCACAATAGAAACAAGCAATTCCTGGTAATTCCCCTTACGCGAGAGAGGACAGTACAGCCGCCTTAGTAAGAATTCCTTCCAGATGCCCCACAGCGTCTACCACTGCAATTGGGTATCGGGTGCGTGCCGCCACAGGAAGAATATCTCTCACCGTAGTATCCGCAGTTGTTGTCTTCGCCTCCTGCCACTGTATTTCTTCCAAAGACTGGTGCCGCTGCCTTCCTCTGACTGCTGCCTCAATGGTAAGGATCCCTTTCAGGCGTTCTTCTTCGTCTACCAGATAGGCAGTCGAATTCCCCTCCCTCTGCATGAGGTAAATAGCAAAATCCAGACTGTCTCTCTTGCTCACCACACAGGAGGGCGCTGCCATCACATGCCCCACTGTCAGCACCTTTGCCTTATCCGCGCTCTCTACAAATTCTTTTACATAATCATCGGCAGGTTCCGCGCTCATCTCTTCCGGAGTTCCAACCTGAACCAGCCTTCCGTCCCGCATAATAGCCACTCTGTCACCTAGTTTAAATGCCTCATTAATATCATGAGTGATAAAAACCACTGTTTTCTGCAGCTTCTTCTGCAGAGACAAAAGCTCAAACTGCATATCCTTCCGAACCAAAGGATCCAGAGCGGAAAATGGTTCATCCATGAGCAGAATCTCCGGATCATTGGCCAGAGCCCTGGCAATTCCCACCCTCTGCTTCATCCCTCCGGACAGACTCTGAATGGGTGTATGTTCCTGTCCCTTAAGGCCTACCAGCTGTATCATATCTGCTGCTGTCTCTTCCCTCTTACTTTTTGACATACCTCTCGTCTCCAGTCCGTATGCCACATTTCCCAGCACATCCCTGTGAGACATGAGCCCAAAATTCTGAAATACCATAGAGATCTTTTCTCTCCGGTAGTCCAGAAGCTCTCTCTTACTGAATCCGGCTATATTCCGGCCGTTAAAAATTATTTCACCGCTGGTAGGTCGATGGAGAAGATTCAGCATGCGCACCAGAGTGGATTTTCCGCATCCGGAAAGTCCGATAATAACGAATATCTCTCCTTTCTGTACTTCGAAGTTCACGTCCCACAGTCCCAAGGTAACCCCTGTCTTCTCATAGATGCTGTTTTTTTCCTCTCCTCTCTCAGCCATCCTGAATGCCTCTGATTTATTCATTCCGTAGAATTTTGTCAGGTGCCTGATTCGGAGCATCCGTTCTGTATTCTGCTCAGTCTTATTTTCCATTTCTCTCCTCCTCGCCCTTCCTCAGACATCCCTGGGTCATACGATCCATGAGTATCGCTACAATTACTACTGCAATGCCGGCCAAAAGTCCTCTTCCTATCTCAATCCGGTTCACACTGATAAGTACTTCCATCCCCAGACCGGAAGCACCAATCATAGAGCAGGTAACTACCATGGACATGGCCATCATCAGTGTCTGATTGACACCAGTCAGAATCGTAGGCATTGCCTGTGGAATCTGCACTTTCCACAGACACTGCAGCCAGGTAGATCCAAAGGACCTGGCTGCCTCCACCACCTCGGGCTCTACCTGACGGATCCCGTGGCTGGTAAGGCGTATTACTGGAACCACTGCGTACACTGTGGTAGCGATGACCGCAGGTGCTCTTCCCAGCCCGAAAAACAAGACTGCCGGTATGAGATAGACAAACACAGGCATGGTCTGCATCGTATCCAAGATCGGACGCAGAATCCGATTCGCTCTGTCACTGCCTGAGATAAGAATGCCGATAGGAAGTCCTGCTGCCAATGAAATGACAACTGATGCAATCACAATGGCTAAAGTCTCATACATCATCGCCCACAGCCCTATCATTCCTACAATGAAAAGAAGAATACTATAGAGAATTCCCGTTTTTATCTTTCCTCCGATTTTCCATCCACCTAAGAAGACAAGGAAAATCATAAGCCACCAGGGAATCAGTCCCAGAATGCCATGGATTCCCCCAATCATCCCATCCAGCCCATCCCGGATCCCATTGAAAAACCCGCTGAAGTGTGCGGCAAAAGCCTTTACGGCACTGTCAAAGTCTTCGGTATGTATAGGCAGTTCAAAGGGAAACTCAAGAAAATAATTTTTTCTGACTTTTTGAATCCCCAATGCGCCTTTTACCGCATCAGCTTTTTCTTTGTCCGGCAGCCACTGTTCAATCAGATCTTCATGCTCTGTGAGAAACCATTTTGCCGCAGCAGTATAGTCATTCCCTGTCTCCTGCATATATGCCAGAGCCTCGCTGGTTAATTTGCTGGAAGTATGATAATTCTCCAGGAAACTGCAGAATTCCGGATTTGACTGTGCAAATGTATTGCTCACCGCAATGGTAACATTTACTGCAGGGCACTCTGTCTTTCCCTCCCGGAACTGCTCCTCATCCACGTATGCTTTGTCCTCCAGCAGTACCAGATCACATTTCCCCGTCAGCCACGTTGGCTCCCAGTAATATCCTACGATCGGTTCCCCCTTTTCATAGGCAGAGGTAAAGGCTGCAGATAATGCAGAATCTGAACCCGGCTGAAAGTAATTGTATAAGCTGTCCAGGCCATTATAGCTTACCTTTTTTCTCATAGTCTCATTGATCTCCCATCCCGGGATTCCCCCATAAATCCTTCCCTTGCCTGGATTCTCCTGATCCGTAAAAATGTCCGCATACTTTTCCAGATCCTGTACTGTTTTCAAATCAGGGGCAGCCGCTTCAATTCCTCTGGAGGGATCCCCCTCAATTACGTATCTGGGCACATAAAACCCTTGTTTGTCGTCATCATAATTGGATCCTAATTCCTGAAACGTCCCTGCCTTTAAGTCTTTTTCATAAGAAGAGATATTATCTGTCCACTCTTCCATGCTCACATCAATCTCGCCCTTTTTCAGGGCCTCATGCATAATCGGCGTAGACCCCGGCGTCTCTGTCCAGGTATACCCATACGCAGACTCTGCAATCAGTCCCGCCACAGCGTTATGAAAGCGTACACTGTCCCATCCCACATCGGCAAACGCTATTTCCTTCTTTTCTGTCGTCCTGCATCCCCCGAGCAAGAGACAAAAAGCCGCAAAAAATAGCAGCAGGAACCTGTAATTTCCCCTCTGCTTCATAAGATTTCACTCCTTCTCTATTAAGAATTGACTTTTCTAAATTATAACATTCTACCGGGGGGAGATGTGTGAAGTATGCGTTAAGAAATTAGAGACTTCACATTCACGGTACATGAAGGGGAAGTTTTAGAGTTATAGGTTTTTCATCTTGCTTATCAGAAAAAAGCCAAATTTCCCCTTGCAGATCATGTTAGAATATGGTACAATTATTTTCGGTTCGGAATGAACATGCCGGCGTGTCGGAATGGCAGACGAGGCAGACTCAAAATCTGTTGTGGGCAACCACGTATGGGTTCAAGTCCCATTGCCGGCAGTATTAAGTCCAGTATTCACTGAGAATACTGGACTCTTTTTTTGTGTGAAATCAGACGTATCAGCACTCGTAAGATTACGGGGAGGATTATATCTAAGGCTCCTTATTTACCTGCCGGACATCTTAAGGAAATAGGTGGGTTGACGCCCCGGTAGTCAAAAGCGTTGAGGCTGCAGATACAGCACACGTGAGGGCCGATACCGTGACTTTGGCCGGATCTATGATTCCCGCCTCCATCAAATTTCTGTACTCTCCCGCCCCCGCGTCAAACCCATATGCTGCCGGAAGCGTTTTTACCTTTGCCAGAACCTCTGTTCCGTGAAATCCGGCGTTTTCGGCAATCAGACGCAGAGGGCCCTCCAGAGCCCGGCTCACGATATAGGCACCGGTTCTTCGGTCACCTTCCAGCGTTTCAGCAAATTCCTTCACTTTAGGGATGGATTTTACTAAAACAGTGCCCCCGCCTGGTATCATTCCTTCTGCCGCAGCTGCTTTTGCCGCATTCACAGCATCGTCAATCCGCATCTTGCACTCTTTCATCTCCACTTCTGTAGTTCCCCCAACATCAATAAAGGCAATTCCCCCGACGAACCGGGCCAGGCGTTCTTTATACCGTTCTTTTTTAAATGCATACGCTGTATCTTCCGATCTCATCCGGAGCTCATTGATACGAAACTGAATTTTCTCTTTGCTTCCCCCTCCCCCGGCAATCACGGTTTTCTGTGAATCTATAGTGACCGAGTCGGCGCTTCCCAGCATGTCCAGGGTTGTTTCTTCTATCTTATAAGAAGATTTGGTGATTACGGTTCCTCCGGTCAATACCGCAATGTCTTCCATGGTTTCCTGACGTCCCTCCCCGTATTCCGGAGGCATGACGGCGGCCACATCCAGGATCCCTTTAGCCCTGTTTAATACCAGAGTGTCCAGTGCCTCTCCCTGAAGCTTTTCGGCAAGGATCAGCAGCGGCCGGGGCTGCTCCAGATTCAGCACTTCTTCCAGAATAGGCACCAGCTCCTCAATCTCCGATATTTCGTAATCGGTAAGCAGAAGCAGGGGGTGGTCCAAACGGATTTGTGTTTCTCCTTCTTTTAGAAAGCTGTTTGTCACCAGACGGCGGCTGAACTGCATCCCCTGAGCAACGGTCAGGACTGTCTCCAGTTTACTGCCCTCGGAAACGGTGATTACTCCGTATTCTCCTATTTGCTCCATGGCGTCAGCGATCATGCTGCCCGCCGCAGGATCCTGGCAGGCGGCTGCCGCTACCTGGGCCATTGCCGCCTTGTCCTCCACGGGCACAGCCGCTTTTTTTATTTCCTCTGTCACAAGGTCTGCAGCTGCCTGAATCCCCTTTCTCAATTCTATGGGGTTGGCTCCCGCCGCTATATTTCTCAGACTTTCCTGAACAATACATTGGGCCAGCACAAGAGTTGTAGTAGTTCCGTCTCCGGCACCCTCCTTCGTCTTTTGGGCGGCCTGTTTTATAATCTGCGCCCCCATATTCTCAAAAGGGTCGGGAAGTTCCACTGCCTCCGCGATTGCGGCACCGTCATTGGTAATCAGACAGCCGGACGGTTCCCTGACAATCAGGACATTCCGTCCTTTGGGACCCAGCGTTACTTTTACGGTATCGGCCAGTTTATCTGCTCCGGCGGCAAGCTTCTCCAATGCGCCTGCACCGTGTGTCATTGTTTTTACCATCGTATCCTCCTCCCACAGTATGTCCCTGTTCAGACCAGAACCGCATGCTCATAAATCAAGTCTATCGCCTTTCGCCTCAGAAGATCTTTTTTAAGAAGTCCGTAGTCATCCCCGTAAAACATCCGGGCCATCTCAGGTGTGACTTCCAGTCTTTTGGCAGAAGCCAGCCCTTCTTTCTCCAGCTCTTCCCGGGAGACCTCCAGATGTTCCGCTTCAATAACAGCCTGCAGCAGCAATTCTGTCTTTACCGAACAATAGGCTTCCACCCGAAGAGACTCCAGTGCAGCATAAAAAGACTCCGGGAATCCATAAAACGGTTTGCCCTCAGCCATGTACTCATACCGGATCCTTTGTTTCGCAGTCTGGACCAGAGCGGTATATTCCCTTTCCACCTGCTCGTTGGGCACGTGGATGTTACTTTGTTCTGCGGCCTTTTCCAAAAGAGCCTCTTTTATCTGCTGTTCATCCAGACCGCTCCGCTCCAGCCTTATCTGCAAATATTTAAGTTCTCTTACTTCGTCTAAGCATTGCATGCGCTATTCCCCCTCTGTATTTTAATTAAAGTGAATGCCGATTCTCTAAAGTTTCAAGGACAAGTACTATATTGACATTTCACTCAAATACTTTTATATTAAAGAAAAAGTGTACTTTACCTTTCCCCGCATAAGAGTATCATTAGGAACTCACTGATTTGTAAAGAGGAGGATGATATGAACGATACCAAGATCCCCTGGCGTGAGCTATATGATTTCTGTCTGCATTGCGGAAGCTTCCATGAGCAGAGACAGTTTGCCATTGAGATAATGACCGGCCTGCGGGAATACTGCCGCTTTGACAAGGGACTTATCTACTTTTTTGACTCTAACGGGAAGGTCTATGATCAGTATTTGTTCAATACAGACAGCCACTGGTCTACCCTTTACCTGGAATACTATTCAAAATTGCCGGAAAACAAGCGCTACTCCATTTACACACCCTACCTAACGAATGAGGCAGATTCCGAGATTTCTCTTGTGTCCTGGAAGGAGGAGAGCGCAAAAGAATTTATCCCTGATTTTATACGTCCCCGGGGGCTCACCTATACCTTGGGCTATGCTTTTCAGGACCTGAACGGACACGTTAGAGTTCTCTCCTGTCTTGATAAGACAACGAACGAAAACTTTCTGCCGTCAGAGATTGCATTTATCAAGCTGGCAGTTCCCCAGTTTAAAAATATGTACAAAAACTTCTTCAGCTATCAGATGCAGGATACCGATATCAGCAAGATAGACTGGAAGTCCACAAAGCTAACTCCCAGGGAAATAGAGATCGCTACTCTGCTGTGCAATGGAATGTCCCCTGCCCACATCAGCACGACTCTCAGTGTCACCCGGGCAACTGTGCAAAAGCACATCTCACACATCTACGCCAAACTTCATGTATCTTCCCAGAGGGAACTGCTTGCCCGGCTTTTAGGATAGAAGTCCCCAGGGCAGACGGCTGTATGCCTGCCCTGGGGTGTTTATCCCGGGGTTAGAATTTTTCTAATGCATTCATAAACTTATCCAATTCCTCCGGATCCATATGCCAGCCATGCTTGTCTTCCGGATATGCCCCTGTACGCACATCATTCGCCCACATCGCATATGCGGTGGCTGCAAATTCCATAAAGTTCGCATAGGTCTTGGCATGGGATGCTGCAGACGGCATCATACCGAAGGTATCCATATCCACCATCTCAGATCCGTCGCACGCCGCACCGCCGGCGATAGACACTACAGGAACGCGCAGTTTCTTTGCTATGGCAGCACTGACCTCGATGGGCGTCAGCTCAACAGTCATTCCGCCCATCCCATTTTCCTGATATTCATACCCCATCTTAAAGACTCTCAGAGCATCCTCTGCTGTCTTACCCAGCTTTGAATAGCCGGTAGCATTGGTCTGCCATCCCGAGATCGCTCCGATATGGCCGTATACAGGGACATAATTATCTGTCATGTATCGCAGTGTCTCATTGCTGATACCCATGGGCAGCATAGAATCTGCCCCTGCAACCACATATTCCGATCCATAGGAAAGAGCCTTCTCTTTTGACGCATACGTAGGCGTGGGCATATAGAAGTTAATATGGAGTCTCTGTGCTACCGCCCGGTAGGATTTAATGGTGGGAATTGCGCTGTCAATAGAATCCTGCTGGGTATCGGCAAACCAGGACGGCGTGCGGAGAATATCACAGTCAGCGACCTCCGCCGCCAATGCAAACATAGGACCCAGGGCTGCCGGGCACATCTGGACAATCTTTTCCCCTTTATCCTTCTTTTTCTGCAGATACGCGAGATTTTTTCTGGCTTTTCTTACCGTAGACATGTGAATACCCTTCTGGGCTTCTTTTTGTTCCTCCTCAGAAACTACTACTTTGTTTTCTTCCATGTAACTGTTCCCCTTTCACATTTGAATTTGCTTTGCCTCATGTACCGTATTCCAATTTCTTTCCCCGCAGCTTCGGGTAAAGAAACGAACACCTGTAAGAACCGGGACTATTCTGCTTTCGGACCAGGTATACAGCCCTCCACATTGTAACTCCAGGGCTTCTGCTGGAAGCTCATGAGAGAACCGCCGTCCACATCAATGGTCTCTCCCACCACATAGTCAGACATCGCTGTACACATGGCCAATACCACCAGGGCAACCTGATCCGGACTGGATGCCACAGGTACCTCTGCCCCGAACTGCATCCGATCTGCCGCCAGTTCCTGGCCATACAGTTCAAATGCCTCGGAGGAATTGCTGACGGCACCGTATGTTGTCATCCCGCCGGGAGCAACACAGTTGACACTGATCCCGTATTGGTGCAGTTCCTTGGCAACCCCCTTGGTCAGGCTGACCACTGCACCCTTCGCCGCATTGTAATGGGTCATCATACCGATCTTAGGGGTGTCGGATCCCTTATGCGCCACAGAGGCGATAAATACAATCTTCCCTCTGATCTTCTGACGCACCATAACACGGGCAGCTGCCTGGGCAATAAAATACTCTCCCTTTAAATCTGTATTTATAACATGATCAAAGGCTTCCTCCGGCATATCAAGGAAGGAATACATAGACCAGGTAGCAGCATTGGCTACAACAATATCTACTTTCCCGTACTTTTCCACAGCAAAGTCCACGGTTTTATAGCAGTCAGCTACCTTAGTCACATCCGTCCGGCACCAGATAACCTCCCGTCCTTTTGCCCGGAACTCCTCTTCCGCCTTTTTCCCTCTGGCTTCGTTCCGGGATGCGATGATCACAGATGCCCCGCCCTCTGACAGGCGGTTTACCACGCAATAGCCAAGTCCGGTGGCTCCGCCTGTAACAACGGCTACCTTCCCTTTTAGATCTGTGCAGAAGATCTCCTGCAGACTGCGGGCATCCTGGGTGCTCATTTGTGTCAATCCAAGTATCATTTTTTCTGTTAATTCCATTCCTGTTCCTCCTTTCCTAACACTAACTGCGGCCGGTTTACGTGTGTTTTATCACTGCCCAATCCCTATATAATTATTTTACTTGAATTGATTTCCCGGGGATATTACTCAAATGTAGAAAGATATATTATCTTAACAGATACTATTATTTTATCAGTTACTGTGTTATAATTAATAGTTACAGAAACTGCCGCGCCAGGGATGCTTTCACCCCTGGCCCGGCAGTACTTTTCTTTCCTATATACTTCGGGCAATCTCATAGGCATCCCATACGGACGTCATCACGCTGCCCACCTTTCTTCCGTCTCCAATTTCATATACATCCATCCCACAGCCCCTTACTTCATCAGCAAACGAGGGGACAGGCCTAAATCCGATTGCCATTACCACCGTATCGGCAGTCAGCTCCTCCTCCTCTCCATCCACAGCAATTACAGCGCCTGTCTCCGTTATCCTGCTCACACGGCTTCCCGTTTTTACTTTGATTTTATAGTAATCCATCATTTCCTCAATGCACATCTTGTTCATAAACGGAACCGGAGCACCAGCCGAGAGAATCTTTGGCAGTGCCTCAACAACTGTCACATCTTTCCCTTCCATTCCGTACTCTATAGCAAGCTCACATCCCACAAGACCGCCGCCTATAACAATTACCTTATCCCCAATCCTGGTTCCCTTTGAAAGTGCCTGGATGCTGGAAATGGATTGTTCGATTCCCGGAATCGGAGGCATGACCGGCAGGGAACCGATTGCTATTATCACAGCATCAGCCCCGCTCTGCTCAATGAAGTCAGCACTCACCCTGGTATTCAGATATACCTCAACCCCCAGCTCTTTTAGCTCCCTCTTATACCAGTCATTGAGTTCCAGCACCGGTGCTTTGAATGTATGAGCCCCTGCCGGGAGCAGATTGCCACCCAAATGATCGGAAGCTTCATAAAGAGCAACCTCATGGCCGCGCATAAACAGGGTTCTTACGGCTTCCATACCGGCAACCCCGCCGCCTACTACCATAACTTTCTTTGGTTCGTCCGCCTTCCTGATGCCGTAGCTTTCTCTTCTCAGCACAGAAGGATTGACTGCACATGAAACAGCGCCATTCAGAAATTCTCTCCCAATGCATCCCTGGTTGCAGGAAAGGCATGGCCGGATTCTTTCTTCCTGCCCCTTCTCAAGCTTAGCCGCATAATGGGGATCGGCAAGGGCTGCTCTTCCCAGTACAATTCCGTCTATCTTCCCTTCCTCAAGTGCTTTTTCACACATCTGGGGATCATTCATTCTTCCGGCTAAAAGGATGGGAATATTCACTGCCTTTTTCGCTTCCTCCGCCAGGTCTATATAATTTCCCTTTGGTATGTAACTTGGGGGGCATGCATGGTAGAAGGATTCATAAGTACCCACATCCACGCTCAGTCCGTCATACCCATAAGACTCCAGGGTCCTGCAAATCTGAACCGCCTCCTCAAGAGTTCTTCCTGCTTCCCCCTCTCCTGTATAGGAACCTACGTTAAAATCCTTGATATATCCTTTCAGAGACACCCGGATTGTGACCGGGAAATCACTGCCGCATTCTTTTTTTATTCCTTCTACAATCTCCTTTGGCACTCGCATACGGTTCTCAAAACTTCCCCCGTATTCATCCGTCCTATGGTTCATCATTTCCATCGCAAATTCGTCAATCAGATAGCCCCAATGCATCGCATGGATGTCAACACCGTCAAACCCTGCATCCTTTGCTATTTTCGCACCGCGGATAAGTGAACTTATCTTAGCTTTGACTTCCTCTGTTGTCAGCGCTCTCGATTTCTCATCCGGTGCAAAGTAATACGGTAATTCTGAGGGTGTCAGTTTTCCACCCCCGTTTCTGCCCGGTCCCATGGTAATCTGGCAAAAAATCCTGGCATTGTAGGAGTGAATTCTCTCATTCATAAATACACAGTTTGCAATAAAGGCTTTGGGATTGTAGTTTGGAAAGAGTCTGTCTAAAGGACTGTTGGGATCCACCTCCAGGTCAGTTGCCAGTGAATTGCTGAAGATAAGACCGAATCCTCCCTTTGCACAATCCACATAAAAATCCACTGTATCGGGATCATAAGTTCCAAGTGCAGTGAATTTCGCCCCGCCCATAGGTGCAACTGCATATCTGTTTTTTACTTTTACCTTTCCTATATTATAAGGAGAGAACAAATTTTTATATTTGATACTCATATACATTTCCTCCATATTCTGCTGGGTTAAGCATACGTATGCACTAGCTTTCTGCCGGTCCATCGGTCTTCCTTCTCTATCCCGCTAAGAACTGCTGCATCTGTTGCATAATCCACAATCAATTCTGCTCCTGAGATGTAAGATGCCATGTCACTGTTCAGGAAAATTGCCGGTTCTGCCATCTCACGGGGCTCGGCAATGGGGCGCAGCCCATTTGCTTTGTGATAATCCTCAATGGTTTCCCCGGGATGTAATCTCAGATATCTTTCAACAAACTCATCTGTCAGTCCGCTTCTTGTATTCCCGGGCTTCAGGCAATTTACCCTCACATTTTTCCCAGCCATTTGGCACGCAAAAAGTGTTGTAAAATATCCAAGGGCCCTCTTGGAGTACGTATACGCATTCCCTTTCTGGAGGTCTTCACAGATTACATCTAACACTTTTTCTGCTTCCTCCCAGTCCCGGGCATGAACCAGTGCTTCCAGTTCGGGTTTATTTGTTTCAGAATACCATCTATTTGCTCCCACAGAAGTACACATCATTACTGCCCCCTGTTCCGGGATCCTTTCCCGAAGATATTCTTCCATAATATATTTATTGCCGAGATAGTTAATAGAGATCGTCTCCCTGGGGGATGTTTTCTCCCCCGAAACTCCGGCAAAGCTAAAAAATTTGTGAATTGTTTCCGGAAGATGTGCAAATGCCCCATCAATAGAAGCCTTATCTCCCATATTTATCTTTACGAATTCACAGATTCCATCGATCTGCGGCGGAACAATATCCAGGGCATACACCTTCGCTCCCAGAACAGCAAGCTCCCCTGCACAGGCCTTTCCCATGCCCGATGATGCACCTGTCACAACACATATTTTATCTTTATATCCTAACAAATCTTTCAAAGTAAATTTCTCCTTATTGATTACTCAAAAACTTTTGATTTTTCTGCTTTCGTCAAAAGCGTTACCGCAATGGTCACTGCATAGGAAGCAACTACAGCCAATCCCCCGATGGTCCAATTGGACAGCAGCGCACCGTCGAAAAGCAGCTTATTTATAATGGGAAAGATTCCTCCGCCCAGTAATCCCACACTCATGCCTGCCACCGCAGCCCTGGAAGACATTCTTTTCCATCGGAGCCCGAGATATAAGACAGGTCCGAAGCCTGCGCAAAAGGTACCGAAAGCCTGCGTGCCTATCAGCGCAATCAGCGGCGGAGGACTCAGGGAAATGATAACAGTAATGACTGCAATGACTGCCATTGTCACCCGCGTAAGCATCAGCACTTTATGATCCTCCATTTTTATATCGAATGATTTGATTGCCAAATCCTGTATGATGGATGTGGATGAAGTAAACAGATAGGATTCGGCAGTAGACATGACAGCTGCCAGAATCGCAATCAAAAACAAGTCCGTCAATTCCCCAGGTATGATATGAGCTATCACATCAAGCAAAATCGTATCCTGCCTTTCCGGAGGTGCAAGAATTCCCTGTTCCACCAGGATCCTTCCCTGGATTCCCACGTAAACTGTAAAGGTACCAACGATCAGTGCAATTACACTAATGAAAGGGGACCACTTCAGCAGCTTTTTATCCTTAATCATCATAAACTTTGTATTCACCGCAGGCTGTCCCCCATAGGCTATTGCCAGCATAAACACCGTATACGTCAGGACAAAGCTCATGGCAAGACCCCCGTCTCCTGCATGCCAGGGGCTAATCATCTGCGGCTCAATCGCTGCGATCTGTTCGTTCATACTTGTAAAACCCCCAACCGCGGCAAACCCCGCCACTACCAGAATGCCTGCCACAAAAAACATAATAATCATCTGAATAAAGTTTGTCCACATACTGGCAAGCATTCCGCCCGCTATAATATACAGGGTTATGATAACCGCACCGATAATTACGCTTTGTCTGTATCCGGTGCCAAGCGCTTCCTGCACTGCCGTTCCCATGGAAACCCACTGACTGACAAGATAGGTGGCGGAGCCGATCAAAATAATGATCCCGCACAAGAAACGGATGGTCTTATTGTCATTCCATCTCGCCGCAAGAATATCCGCCAGAGTATAGCAATTGAACTTTTCACTGATGATACGCACCGGTTTTGCAATTATAAAATAGCTTATAATAAGTCCCAGGGGGGAAAACGCAGTGTATGTGATAACAGAGGAATAGCCCCCGGAATATGCACTGCCCGGATTCCCCAGCCAGGTCCAGCCGCTCATCACAGCCGCCATAATACCCAGAGATACAATCCATACCCCGAGATTCCTCCCGCCAACCATATACCCCGACATATCTTTTGTGCGTCTTCCCGCGAAAAAGCCAATCAGAAGGATAACAGCAAAGTAAATACACACCAGAATTATTGTCCGCATCTCTACCGCCCCTTTCTGAACTTTTCAATAATATCTTCCACTGTTAACCAGTGATCCCCCTCATCAAAAGTGAACACAAAAACCAGTGAAAGGATCACCGAAATTACAGGTGCTCCAATCGCAAGAAAAAAAGTAAGCAACGGTAAGCCAAATATCATTTCTTTTCCCCCTGTTATTCTCTACTGAAACAGTGCGCCAAACTACTCTTATTTTTTCCTGAATACTTTCGGCTTCTCCTCGTTTCTCAGCACCCTGAGTGCTCCCTGTGCAAGGGCGGCAAGCTCAAACTCACCTGGATATACGATTACCTTTCCCATGTTTCTGATACGTTTTATCACCTTATCCCTAAAATGTTCAGAGTATGTAAGGCCTCCGGTTAAAATAACGGCATCGACATCCGAATCAAGTACGGCATACATTTGTCCAATTGCTTTTGCCACATTATAGGTCATGGCCTCGAAGATCAGCTCTGCCTTTTTGTCCCCATCTGCAATCATGGCCTCTGTCTCTCTCAAATCCGATGTCCCAAGATAGGAGAACATACCGCCGCTCCTTACGAAACGATCCATGATCTCATCTCTGGTATAGTTCCCGGAAAAACAGAAATCCAGAAACAAGACCCCGGGGACTGCACCGGCCCGTTCCGGAGAGAACGGCTCTTCACCGGAGCTTCCTCCCACGCCGTCAACGATTCTCCCGTAACGATGTGCACCGATACTAATACCGCCGCCCAGATGTGCAACCACAAACCGGCAGTCTTCATACCCCTTCCCCAGTTCAGCTGCTGCACGTCTTGCAACTGCCTTCTGGTTCAGGCAGTGAACATGGATAACCTTTGTAATCTCCGGGAATCCTGTAATCCGGGCAATCTCCCACAGCTCATCCACTGTGGCAGGATCAACGATAAACCCCGGAATATGGTACTCATCTGCGATCTCCTTCGCAATCACCATTCCAAGAAGCGCCGGTGAGGGGAGGGGATCTGGTATACTGTCCATAAGATCCTGATTAATTTCATAGGTACCGCTTTCCATAGGCGGCAGTCTTCCCGCCCTCCCGGAAGCAGCATCCAGGGTTTCCAAGGGAATGTGATTCTCTTTCAGTGCCTCCAGCACCAGCTGCTTTCTTATATCCTTCTGCGAAAAAACTCCAGGCCCGGGGCAGGAGACAAGCTCCTGCCTTTGGTGTCTTACCACATGTTCAAGGATACATGTATCATTGTCAAAAACACCTATTTTTGTGGAGGTAGAGCCCGGATTGATTGTGAGGATCCGATATATTTTTTCTTCTCTCAAAATATTCTCCTTACTTTTATTCTGACGCTGCCAGCGCCAGTGCTACCGAGCGCAGCTTATTTTCAGCACTGTCTGCCCGGCTTGTCATTACCACAGGGACCTTCGCGCCCAGTAGTACGCCCGCCGTAGCGGAATCTGTCATAAACCGCACTGCCTTCATAATTCCATTGCCGCATTCAGCATTGGGCATAATCACAATATCTGCTTTTCCGCACACATCAACCGGTGAACTGACCTTCTTATGCTTAACTGCCTCCGGAAAAAGCGCATTGTCCAATCCCAGGGGCCCGTCTACGATGCAGTTTTTCAGCTGGCCGCGCTGCCCCATAAGGGCAAGCGCCGCTGCTTCCAGAGTGGAAGGCATATTCGGGTTGATGATTTCAACCGCACACACAACTGCTACCTTAGGAATATCCACCTCCAGTTTTCTTACAAAGGATACTGTATTGTTTATAATATCCACCTTCTGCTGGAAAGTAGGATATGTCACAACCCCCGGATCCGACAAATAGACAATTCTGTCAAGCTTCGGGCAGTCAATGGCACAGACAGAATTCAGAATGCCTCCGCCTCTGATCCCCTTTTCTTTGTCAAGAATGGCATGCATAAGTGTCTTTGTGAGTATCCCGCCTTTCATAAGGACATTTGCCTTTCCTTCCCGTACCAGGCTGACGGACTTCCCTGCACTCTCCACTTCATCCGCGGCATGGACAATCTCACAGTCTGAAATATCCATGCCAATCTCATGGGCGATAGAGAAAATATTATCTTTATTTCCTACCAGGATACAATTGCAGAGACCCCTCTTTAAAACCTCCCCAATGCATGTCATAACTTCCTGATCATCCGCGGCAGAGACTACCATCGTTTTTTTTCCATCATCAGAAGTTCTTTCTAAAAACCTGTCAATTCTCATGGTCTACTCACCCCATACTTCTTCGTCTGTTGGATCCACATTGTTCTTTGGTTCGAAAACGACCCTGCTAATATTATACAAATGCTTATAGTCCAGATTTTCACTGATACTGTTATTCCCCCATGATCCGCACCCAAGGGTGCCCGTAGGCGCAAGTCCATTCCGCATCGTTCCGCCTACTACTGCGGTAGAGGACTGATTAATGGCAAAACGTGAAACACTGATTTTTTCTGCTGCATACTCAATCTTATCCTTGTCGTTGGAATGAAACGTAGTGGAATGTCCTTTGCCCATGACCGTCAGGTTGGCCTCTGCAGCCTCTACAGCCTCTTCCCATGTCTGATAAGAACGTACGGCAAGAACCGGGAACAGCTTCTCCTTCGCAAGAATCTCATTGCCGCCATATTTTGTAACCTTGACAACGATAATCTTGGTATCCTCCGGGAGTTCCACACCGAAGGCTTTTGCAATCTCAAAAGGAGGACGGCCTACAAGCTCTTTATTAATCTCCCCGTCCGGAAATAAAGTGTCACGGACTTTATCTGTAAGTGCCTCGTCGTCGATATAACAGCAGCCTGCTTGTTTGAACTCATTTATATATTCATCAAATAATTCCTCCGGAATATGTGCAAACTGCTCACAGGAACAGGGAATTCCCTGATTATGCATACGTGCCGCAATAATCTTCGGAACCACCTCTTTGACATCCACACCCCGGTCTACCAAACACTGCACATTTCCGGCCCCCACACCGTAAGCCGGTTTCCCGCTCGTATAAGCTGCCTTGACAACACCTGGTCCCCCGGTGGAGATACAGACATCACAATGCTCCATAAGAAGTTTTGAAAGCTGAATAGTCGGCTCCCCTATCACCTGGATAAGATGCCTGGGTGCCCCAAGTTCTTCAATGGCACCCTGCATCAGCTGAACAACACGGCCAGAGGTTGTTTTGGCTCTGGGATGGGGTCCGACAATGACTGCATTGCCGCACTTCAGGGATGCCATGGTGTTGTGCATTGGTGAGATTACAGCTGAAGTAACCGGTGTAATAGAACCGATAACCCCCATAGGCTTTGCGATCTCGATTAAGCCTTCTTCCGGAATCCGTCTCAGAACCCCCCTGCTCTTTTTTCCCTTCATATGAAACCAGAATGCCTTAGCCCGGTTGGACTGCATGGATACCTTTGATTCATAGGTTCCCATACCGGTCTCTTCAAAATCCATTCTTGCAAGTTCCTCGGAATGGTCAAAAATCACTTTTCCCGCAGCCCGAACAATGGCATCCACCTTTTCCTGGGAAAAGGTTTCAAACTCCTTTTGGGCTGCTCTGGCTTTCTCCACCATTTCCATAATCATTTCTCTATCCGTCATTTAACTGCCTCCATTTCAATAAAGGATCTGATTTAAAAACTGATTACCCTTCCGTTATACCCATCCATATACATCTTTTTAAAATCCTCAAAGTCAGGATTTCCGGGAGATGCATAGGCATCCGAACCATTCTGTGAAAAATACACGCTTCTTTCAATCATAGCATCTAAATTGTCAAGCTTCATTCCCAGATCTTTGTAGTTTCCGCAAAGTCCCAGATCATCCCGAAGCTTCTGGACACCTAAGACAGCCTGCTGTGCAAGCTCCATCTGACTCATGCCGTCTTTTGCAAGCCCGAATTCTTTTGCGAGATTCGCAAGCTTATCTGTTGCTGCATTGAGGTTAAACTCCATACAATAGGGAAGCGCTACGGCAACTGCCGCACCATGGTTAATCTCCCCGCTTCCCCCCACAGATCTTGCCACACAGTGCCCGTCAATATTTCCTGTAAAACCGGCTCCCATGATACCCAGCGTAGATCCAATCTGCATATTGGCAGCAGCATCTTCGTTTCCGGTATCCTCCACAAAGGAAAGGATGTTTTTGTAGATCATTCCCGCGCCCATCAATGAGACTGCCTGTGTGACCGGACTTCCCTTAATATTCAGGTAACTTTCCACAGCATGTCCCAGGGCATCGATACCCGCTGTTGTTGTAACAGACCTGGGAGAACCCTTCAGTACGGACGGAACATAAAGGGCAACTGCCGGGCAGCATGCTCTGTCCATCACCTGATCTTTGACATTCTTCTGGGAATCTGTGACAGAAATCACACGGCTGACCTCAGCTCCGGATCCTGCTGTTGTGGGGATTCCGATTACAGGATATGGTGCTCTCTTAACCTTATTTACCCCAAAGTAATCTCTCATCTGCCCGCCGTTTGTCCGGATAATTGCCGCACCCTTGGCGGTATCCAGCGCGCTTCCGCCGCCAAATGCGATAATGCAGTCTGCCCCGGAATCCTTAAAGGCCTTGGCACAGTCATCGATGGTGTAATCCTTCGGCAGGGGGCGCACATCCAGATACTCCTCAAACGCAAAACCGATCTCTTCCATCGCCTGCCGTAAAGCTTTAAAATTCGGCAGTTTTGCCAGCCCGGGGTCAGTGATGAGAAGCGCCTTATCCGCCTTTACCGATTCCCTTGCCTCTTTCAATCCTTCTTTCAGATCATTGTTAAAAATCAGTTTACTTCCTAAAAAATATTCAAAATTATTCATATAGACCTCCTTGAATTCTTACAATGTTCCTTCGCTCTCGAACATATTTTTTTTGTTTAGTGATATGTACATTAGTACAAAATATACGACCAGCACAACAACAGAAAGTGTATAAGCCCTCTGGTATCCTCCCATGGTTCCTGTGAACATTGCTCTAAAGATAAATCCGGTAAAAAAGTTGCCTATTCCGTTAAATCCATGTGGCAGCAGTGCCATCTTGGTAAGCTCCTTAGATCCTACCATTCTGGAAATCCCCAAAGTTCCGGCGCCTGTCAGTCCGCCGATAATACCCATACCTGCCGCGCATAATATCAGCACAGGGAATCCGGTATTAAAGATGTAAAGAATACCGGTAATAATGGGGATAATGGCGATTCCGCAGATGCCAACCCTAAGCCCAAACTTGTCGCCCAGCAAACCATATACAATCTTAATCAGACTCTTCCCCCAGCTCCACACAGAAACAAGGATTGCCGCCTGTGCAGCAGAGTATCCTAAGAACTGGCTGTATGCAGAGAGCTGAGGCTGCACAAGCCCATATCCCATATTGAGAATCGACATGCCAATGAGGAACATCCAGAAGTAAGATTTGGAATACGCTTCTTTTTTTGTAAGTCCGGGCACATCTAATGCTCCGCTCTCACTTCTCATATTCTCCGCACCCACGGGAACATATCCGTAGTCCTCCGGTACTCCCCGAAAGAAGATAAGACCTGCCAGAAGATTCCCCGCCAGAACGAAGCAGGCCGCAAAGATCAGCGCCGTCGTATAACCCGTGCCCGCGTTATCAAGGAGCTTTGCTGTAACATTCGCAACGATGGTAGTTCCAATCGCCTCTGTCATTCCTACGACTCCGATCATGGTAGCTCTTCCCTTATAATACCATTTTGATATGGTTGTCTGGAGAAGCGCCGGTCCGGTAAGACAGATCGGCCAGCCTGTTAGAAATGCACCGAAAAAATATATGGGAAGTGCAGGTGCAAATCCCATCAGGAGCAGCCCCAAAAACCCCAGAACTCCCCCAAGAATTGCACTTCCGTTTGTATTAATCTTTGCAATAATTTTTCCGCCTAAAAATGCGGAAAGAATCAGGCCAACCAGCCAGGCCGTATTGTACATACCCGTAACTGCGGTGGTTACACCAAATCTCTCTGCTGCCGGAGCAACTGTCATAACCGATGCGCCGTAGATTCCTCCTCCTGTACAGATCAGAACCAGGGCGCCGCCTACAAGTGAAAAAACTGCCATTGTATTTCGGCTTAAGTTTGTTTTCTTTATTGCCTCTTTACCCATCTCCTTCAATTCACTCCTTTGTCTAAATTTAACAAAAGTTACTACTAGCTAGTGATTTTATTATAACTACTTTACAAATAAGATACAAATGCTTATAATTTATACGGAACTATAACTTTTTATTATACATTTACTGTACAGCGACTACTATCCGGCCAAAAGGAGATTTCTATGGAATTAAGAGTCATCAAATATTTTGTTACAATTGTCCGTACAGGTTCTATTGCAGGTGCTGCAAAAGAGATTCACATTACCCAGCCTGCCCTGTCAAGGCAGATCGCAAGCCTTGAAACTGAGCTTGGAAAAAAACTGTTCAGCCGGGGATATCATGGGATTTCTCTGACAAAAGAGGGAAGCATATTCTTTGAACGGGCAATTGAGATCATCAATCTTGTAGACAAGACAGCAAACGATGTCGCTCACAGCGACTCTACTGTAACCGGCACGGTTCATGTGGGTGCAAACAGACCGCCTGCGCTAAGACTGTTATCGCGCACAGCAAAAGAGATACACGAAATGTATCCGAAAATAAAGTTTAACTTTGTAAACGGGAACTCCCGGACTCTGATTGAATCCTTAATCCAGGGCAATGTGGACTTTATAATCGCAGGCAGTCCCATGAGAAATGACTTAGTATGCCGCCCCCTGCCATTCACGTCAACCTGGGGAATCGTTGCCCCCAAAGGCTCGGAATGGTATGACCATACATCCATCACAAGGGAGGACCTGAAAAGAATTCCCTTGTCTGTTGTGGAGTCTGATTTTATAAGAAGTGAAATCTCCGGCTGGCTTGGAGACAGCTTTGATTCCCTTTCCATCGTAAGTAACCATACCTTAATCAGAAGCGCTGTTAAAATGTCACAGGCAGGATTGGGATATCCCCTTTGTCTCAACACAGATGTAGATACCAGTGTATACAACAGTTTAAAGTTTATCCCCCTCAAGCCATGGTTCGAAACCAGCAATAACATTATCTGGAAAAAGAATCGGATGGTTTCCAAAGCCACAGAGGTGTTTCTGAAAAAATTCGATCAAACGATTCAGGAGAACTTCCTGTATGAAACCATCTGATCGTCAAACTGCCGGGGCGTTATACAGATTAATGTCCGGTATCCTACAGAGCTGGTTCGCAGTAAGGGTAGAAATGTCCGTAGACCCAGTGTCATTACAATATTAGGAGGTTAATACAATATGCTGAGTACCATAGCAGAAAGAAGAAGTATCCGAAAATATAAAAACATTCCCATACCCCGGCCTTTCATCGAAGAGATCCTGCAGGCCGGAATCCTTGCCCCCTCATCCAAAAACAGACAGCCATGGAAATTCACGGTAGTCTCCGGGGATTCTAAGTCTGATATGCTAAAAGCCATGGAGCAGGGACTGGACCGGGAATCCCGAAGCCCTCTTCTTCCCGGCTGCCGGCAGTATCTTGGGGGAGCACGGAATACTCTGGAAATCATGAGACAGGCTCCGGTTACTATTTTTATCACCAACCCTCTCGGGCTTAACCTGTCAGAACCACTGACGGAAGAAGACCGGATTTTTGAGATCTGCAATGCACAGTCTGTGGGAGCTGCCATTGAGAATATGACCCTGGCAGCAGCCGGGCTGGGCCTGGGAAGCTTGTGGATCTGTGATATCTTTTTTGCTTTGGAAGAACTCCAGGCGTGGCTGAATCCCCAGGGCACCCTTTTTGCAGCGCTTTCCCTTGGGTATCCTGAGGAAGCTCCCTCTGCCAGGCCCAGAAAGCCATTCTCAGATGTAGTGGAATGGAGGGTCTGAGATTTCCTTTAAAACAGCAAGAATGATAAAAAAATGTGATTACTTTTCAGGTATAATGCTCTTGCTGGCAGCAGAACAGCCGGAAGACAAACTGCTGTATCAGCCTAATAATGCTTGAAAGGAGGCTGCACATATGCCAAATAACAGTGTGGGCAGTATTTTATCTGTCATTGACTATATTGAGTCGCATCTCGCAGAGGCCCCTGATCTGGATGCTGTCGCAGAGGCGGTTCACTATTCGAAGTATTACCTTCACCGTATGTTTACCGGCACCGTAGGACTTACGATCCACGACTATCTGCAGCGGAGACGGCTTACTGAGGCGGCTAAACTGCTGGTCTTTTCCGACCGCCCAATCCTTGCGATTGCCCTGGATACAGGCTTTGAAAGCCAGCAGTCCTTTACTTCTGTATTTACCGCAATGTACAAGATACCGCCCAGCCGGTACAGGGAAATCGAGGAGTTCTACCCTCTGCAGCTGAGGTTTGAATTGGAGGGATGCTATCAGATGCTGAATCAGAAAAATGATATCTCATGGGAAATTGCCTTTGCTGCAGAAGAAGATATCCCCTGCTGGATGGAATTGGTCCGTCTTGTGATTGACGGATTTCCCCATCTGAAGGAAGAGGAATATCTCACCGTTCTAAAGCACCGCATCCGCACCAGACAGGCCCTGATCATAAAAGATGGAAAAGCGGCAGTTGGAATCCTGCTCTTCTCCTACAGCAGGGGAAGCATTGATTTCCTGGGATGTCATCCCCTGTACAGAAAAAAAGGGATTCCCCGGGCATTTCTGGATAAAGTGATGAACGAGTGTCTAAAAGGCAGAGAAATCACCACTACCACATTCCGCAGGGGAGATCGGGCTGACACAGGGCACCGTAAGACGATAAAAGAATTGGGGTTTGCTGAAGGAGAACTGCTGGAAGAGTTCGGTTATCCCACCCAGCAGTTTATTCTCAGGCAGGAGGCCTCTCATGAGTAGAGAGCACAACGTTCCCTTTCCGGAAGAACAAAAGCACTTGGAGCTGGTTCTCGCAAAATTGAATGAGGCCCTGGAGAAAGCGGAAGAATCGGTGCAGAATCTGGACAGGGATTACAGAAATACCAAAAGATATATGGAAGAAAACCGGGGAGAGCTTGACCCCCACGAAATGTTCCAAAACGAGCTGCTGCTGAAGCAGACAGACCAGACGGGAGCATTTGCCGTTGATATCCGGGACAAACTGGCACGTCTGAAGGATTCTCCCTATTTTGCAAGGATTGATTTTCGATTCGGGGGAGAGGAGGTGCCGGAAGCGTTTTATATCGGGAGGTCTGCTTTCTTCTGTGAAAATCGGCCTCTTATTTTTGACTGGCGCGCGCCCATATCCAGTATGTTTTATGACTGTGAACTGGGGCCTGCGGGGTATGAAGCCCCGGAGGGGTGGATAGAAGGAGAACTGACCAGAAAAAGGCAGTTTAAAATTAAAGACGGCGTCATAGAGTACGCCCTGGAAACCTCCGCCAATGTTCAGGACGATATCCTCCAGAAGGAATTAAGCCATACTTCTGACGAGAAGATGAAGTCTATTATCTCCACCATTCAAAAAGAGCAGAATCAGATTATCCGAAAAGAAAAGGTACAGACTCTTATCATCCAGGGCGTAGCCGGTTCCGGCAAAACCTCCATCGCCCTTCACCGGATAGCCTTTCTCCTCTACCGGTACAAAGACCAGCTGAATGCCAATCATATTGCCATTCTGTCACCCAACAAGGTGTTCGGGGATTATATCTCGAATGTTATTCCTGAACTGGGGGAAGAACCTATCTGTGAACTGAGCCTGTCAGAGATTGCCGGCATTCAGCTGGGACATACCCTTACATTTGAGGAGGACAGAGATCCCCTCGAGGTGCGGGATGCCAGATGGACCCAGCGCATGCGCTTCAAATCCACACTGCAGTTTCTCTCCCTTCTGGAGACTTACAGAGAACAGGTGCCGGAACTGGTATTTCACCCTTCTGACTATTCTGTAGGTTCTTATACCATAGCCGGATCCTGGATCAAAAAACGTTTTTTATCCTATCATAAGCTTTCCGTCAGAGAACGACTTTTGCTGTCTGCAGAGGACATCTGTGACCGTTTAAAAACAGATCTTATCATGGAGGATGAACTTCCCTCTGCAGCGTCCATTCAAAAAGCCCTTGCCGGCATGCTTACCGTGAAAAGCTCTCTGTCACTCTACAAAATGTTTTACCGGACGATAAACGCCCCTGATATGTTTGTGCTCTCTGGGGGAAAAAAACTTGAATGGGCTGATGTCTGTCCCTATCTGTATCTGGCCTCAGTGTTTGACGGGCTGAAGGAAAGCCGTCTTACCAAACACCTAATCGTAGACGAGATGCAGGACTATACTCCTGTTCAGTATGCAGTGATAAATCTTCTCTTCCCTTGCACCAAGACCATTCTGGGAGACTTTGGGCAGGGGCTGAATCCCGCTCATCTGCATACACCGGAAGACATCCGCCGCCTTTATCCGGAAGCTGAATATATTACACTGAATAAAAGCTACCGCTCCACCTATGAGATTATAACCTTTGCCAGACAGTTTCAGGACATCCCCTCCATGGAAGCGGTAAAACGGCACGGCGAGAAGCCGGAAGTTCTCTGCCTGCAAAGTGAGGGGGATGAAATTCAGTATATAAAAAAGGTAATTTGTGATTTTGAGTCAGGAAGCCTGGCATCTCTGGGCATTATACTCAAAACAGGAAAGGAGGCAGAACATCTGTATCACATTCTTTCCCGGAACTGCAGGATACATTTACTTACCCCGGAGAGTTCCTGCTTTAATAATGGGGTTACTGTCACGTCCGTACGGATGGCAAAGGGGCTGGAATTTGACGAAGTCATCATACCCGGAGGCCAAAAGTCACACTGGTCCTCAGCATTTGACAGAAGGCTGCTTTATATAGCCTGCACCAGAGCCATGCACCGCCTGACACTTACATTTATAGAAAAGAAGTCCTAATAAAAACAGCACAGACGCCATAGTCTGTGCTTTACCCTCCGCTGTACTGCACTGCAGAGTATTCTTTTGTACCTCCGTGAAGCCTGTCCCGGATTCTTTTTCTGCATTCTGTTCACCGGAATCACTGTTCCAGCTGTAAACAGCAATTCCACAGATAATCACCAGAACCACTGCACCGATTCCCAGCAATAGTAAGACTTTCCCTTTTATTCGGTCTGTCAGGCCCGCAGGACCTCCCTGCATTGTCAGCTCCGGTACATCAGACGGTTCTTGTTTTTCCTTTTCATACTCGAAATCATAGCCGCATTCCGGGCAGGTTTTCAAACCTGCACAAATCTCCGCTTCACAATCTGGACACTTCATATCATTTCCTCCCTCAATCCTTAAGGCACTGCCAGAAGGCAATGCTAAACCAGTGATCCGCACTATGCTGCCGTATGTAGGACTCCTCCCTTTTATCCTCTTTCCAATGGTTTACTATGCAACCTAATCTATTATACCATTAAATGGCAAATTCTTCCATATTATTTCTTCCTTTCATGCAGGCAGTGATATTATGAACAAAAAAAGGGGGGAGCAAATGCTTCCCCCTGCTATCGTATATTATTTGTCAGATACTAGTTTCTGATAGATGTCAAAACAATCAAAGGTAGCAAAGTAATCCTCTGCAGTCTCTGCCCTGCGTATCATCTGCACGCTTCCGTCCTCTTTTAAAAGCAGTTCCGCAGATTTCAGCTTTCCGTTATAGTTATACCCCATGGAGAATCCATGGGCTCCGGCATCATGGATAAACAGCAGATCCCCTTTGTCGATCCTGGGGAGCATCCGGTCAATGGCGAATTTGTCATTGTTTTCACAGAGGGAACCCGTGACATCGTACATATGGTCACAGGGGGAATCCTCTTTTCCCATCACGGTCAAATGATGGTACGCCCCGTACATAGCCGGACGCATAAGATTTACGGCACAGGCATCGCAGCCAATGTATTCTTTGTGGGTATGCTTCTCATGGATTGCCTTTGTGACCAGGGCGCCGTAAGGGCCCATCATAAAACGTCCCAGCTCTGTATAGAGAGCCACATCTCCCATCCCCGCAGGGACAAGGACTTCCTCATATACCTTGCGGACGCCTTCCCCAATCACACGGATATCATTGGACTCCTGGTCCGGTCGGTAAGGTATTCCGATTCCCCCGGAAAGATTGATAAAACTAATATGGGCACCGGTTTCTCTCTGAAGCTCAACTGCAACCTCAAAAAGCACCTTTGCCAGCATAGGATAATACTCATTCGTCACAGTATTGCTGGCCAGGAAAGCGTGAATCCCGAATTCCTTTGCCCCCTTTGCCTTTAATGTACGGAAAGCCTCAAACAGCTGCTCTGTGGTCATGCCGTATTTGGCGTCCCCCGGGTTGTCCATAATGTCATTGCTGATTTTGAATAAGCCTCCGGGGTTATAGCGGCAGCTGATTGTTTCCGGAATACTCCCTGTTACCTGTTCCAAAAAATCAATATGAGTGATATCATCCAGGTTAATGATAGCCCCTATCTCTCTGGCATACTGATACTCTTCCGCAGGAGTTGCGTTGGAAGAAAACATAATCTCCTCCGGTCTGCAGCCCAGGGCATGAGCCATCATAAGCTCTGTCATAGAAGAGCAGTCACAGCCGCACCCATACTCCCGCAGGATATCAATCAGAAAGGGATTGGGCGTCGCCTTTACTGCAAAATACTCCCGAAACCCCGGGTTCCAGGAAAACGCCTCTTTTACCGCCTGCGCATTCTCCCGAATCCCCTTTTCATCGTAGAGATAAAAAGGGGTAGGGTAAGCTTCATTGATCTCTTTGAGTTTTTCGTATGTAACGAAAGGTTCTTTAGTCATTTTTTCATCTCCTCGTTTTGTTTCTGCTATTTTGCCTCTACCACATGCATCATGTTGGTAATGGCTCCCTCACCGGTTCTGGTGTTGGTTGCAGGATCCCCGGCGGTAAATACAACCAGATCCCCCTTCTTTACCAGACGTTTTCTTTTTACTGTACCCATGGCATGGTTAATGATATGCTCTGTGGTATCCTTTTCGTATCCTTTTAACGGAGTCACGCCCCAGTAGAGCTGCATCTTGTGCTGGGTAGACTCATTCGGCGTCACTGCATAGATAGGTACCTCCGGACGGAAACTGGAGATCAGCCTTGCGGTCTGTCCGGAAATGGTAGGTGTAACGATACAGTCTGCATTAATATTCTTGGCTGTCTGCACCGCTGCGATTCCCACTGCACTGGATACGCTGGTTTCCCGGAACATGCTTCTGTGCAGCATATGGGAACGGTAATCCACATAAGGCTCTGTGGCCTCTGCGATTTCACCCATCATCTTAAGGGCCTCAATGGGATATTTGCCGGCAGCGGTCTCTCCGGACAGCATAATCGCATCGGTTCCGTCGTAGACTGCATTGGCCACATCTGTCACTTCCGCCCTGGTAGGTCTGGGATTGCGGATCATGGAATCCAGCATCTGCGTGGCTGTGATAACCGGGATGTATTTCATGTTGCATTTGCTTATAATCTCTTTTTGTATATGGGGAACTTCCTGCGCTGGTATCTCTACCCCCAGATCTCCTCTGGCCACCATAATGCCGTCGGAGACACTGATAATCTCGTTAATATTTTCCACGCCCTCTGCGTTCTCTATCTTGGCGATGATGGCAATATGCTCTCCGCCGTTATCACGCAGCAGCTTCCGGATTTCCTTGATGGCAGCTGCGTTGCGCACAAAGGATGCAGCGATAAAATCAAACTCCTGCTGGATCCCAAAGAGAATATCCTCTTTGTCTTTCTCCGTGATTGCCGGCAGCTTCACTTTCACATTCGGCACATTCACACCTTTTCTCTCGCCCAGCTCTCCGCCGTTTAAGACTCTGCAGATAATTTTCCCTGCCTTTGCCTTCTCTACTTCAAGTTCAATCAGGCCGTCGTCAATTAAGATTTTATTGCCCGCGTCAACATCTCTTACAAGTCCGGGATACGTAATAGAACATCCTTTTTCATTGCCCGCAATCTCATCGGTATAGAGGGTAAATTCTTCGCCTTCCCGCAGGGTCACTTTTTTACCGTCTTCCAGCAGTCCGGTTCGGATCTCCGGACCTTTGGTATCCAAAAGAAGGGCTACTGGTTTATTCAGCTCTTCCCGGACATTCTTCAGAAGATCAATCCGGGACTGCTGCTCCGCATGGTCTCCGTGGGAAAAGTTGAATCTTGCAACATCCATGCCATTCTTTACTAATGCCCTCATGGTTGTCTTTTTATTCGTGTTCGGCCCCATCGTACAAATAATTTTTGTTTTTCTCATAGATTCCTTTTCTCCTCTACTTTACATGTTCATGTGTAAATAAATGATCCTGACAATACTCATAATTCCCATTGCATTTGGAGCAGAAACGGAACTCCAGGTTGGCTCCGTCCTTTTCAGTCCTGCCGCAGATTGCGCATTTGTGCTTTGTCACCCCGTCCCCGGTGCGGGTGGGATTCACTGCTTTGGCAAACTTTTGCTTTCTGTGGATTTCCTTTGGCGATATCCGGTTTAAATCCCTGGTGGCAAAGAAAAATACAATAAAGTTAAACAAGGATGCGATGATCGCCACCCTTCCCCCCCAGCCGGACTGATAGAAGGAAATAGCCAGGTACGCAATATCCAGGTACGCCATCCATTTGATTTTAATGGGTATTACAAAATAGAGCAGTACCTGCATATCCGGGTAGCTGGCTGCAAAAGCCAGAAAGATTGACAGGTTAATATAGTAGGTGCTGAAGGCACCGCTGTAGTTGCTGCCCCCTGACACAAAAAACAGGATAAAGGAACCGATCACGGTTGCCACAAGTCCTGTGAGAATATACATATTATATCGGAAATCCCCCCAGGTTTTCTCCAGGGCTGACCCTAAAGAATAATAGAAAAACAGCATAATAATAGTAAATATGCTTAGTCCTCCGGGAGGAATTAAAACCCACGTTACCAGACGCCAGACCTGTCCGCGGAGAATTTTACCAGGGTCCAGGGTAAGCATGGTAAGAAGCCATGGCGCCGCCAGTGCAAGCAGATATCCTATCACATAACAGATGATAATATATCTGGTCAGATTTGAAATTGCATATCTTCCATATTTTCGTTCTAATTTATTGAAAAACTTCATAATGCTCCTTACTTAAAATAAATTTTTCTTTGAGAAAATAAAAGCAACCACAAGGCTTAACAGCAGAGACAGTAAAATCACAATCAGAAATCCGTAGGGACTTCCCGCAAAGGGCATCCCCGCACTGTTGACATTCATGCCGTACGCGCTGAAAATCATGGTGGGTATGGACATTACAATGGTTACTGTTGCCAGAAACTTCATCACAATATTCAGATTGTTGGAAATTACAGAGGCAAAAGCGTCCATCATACCGCTTAAAATCCCGCTGTATATATTTGACATCTCAATGGCCTGTTTATTCTCAATAATAACGTCTTCCAGAAGATCTGTGTCTTCCGGATACTGCTTTATGCTTTCCACCTTCAGCAGTTTTTCTAAAACCACCTCGTTGGCCCTCAGAGACGTGGTAAAGTATACAAGGCTCTTTTCCAGCTCCAGAAGCTCTATCAGCTCCTGGTTCCTGGTAGACAGGTGGAGCTTTTCTTCCACCTCCACGCTCTTCTTGTCAATAATACGCAGATAATGCAGATACATACTGGCATTCTTATACAGAATCTGAAGTATAAATCTTGTCTTCATATACGTATAGAAATTCCTGACACGGCCGTCCATAAAACGCTCCAAAATCAGGGTATCCTCCAGGCAGACAGTAAATATCATTTCCTTTGTGACAATAATGCCCAGGGGGATGGTCCCATACCAGTCCTTGTCGTTCCTCTCCTCGATGACCGGGATATCCACCAGAATCAAGGTATATTCATCCTCTACTTCAATACGGGAACGCTCTTCCTCATCCAGAGGCGCCCTGAGATCGTCCACCTCTATCCCGTATTTGTTGGAGATCTCGAACAGCTCAGTCGCCGTTGGATCTGTGAGCGCCACCCAGCAGCCCTCTGTCGCCTCATTTACCTGATGGATATTTCCATCTATTGTCTTAAAAACTCTAATCATGGTTATCTCCTTTCGCTGCCTACAGACAGAGGGCAGCGAAAAATGGCCGCATCCTGCCTATAGAACTTTAGTATTCATTTTTTCAAAAATTCTATCCCACCTAGGACTAGGCCCACCTTCCATGAACAACACTTCCTTTCTTAATTCACAGGGCTTTCTTCTATTTTAGATATGAGGATACAATTCGGCGTCTCTACTTTCAGTGGTTTCCCTTTCATAACTAAAATATTCTTATCATAGTCAATTGTAAACGTCGTAATGGTATTGGATGCATGATTGGCAACTGCAATGTGCTTTCCGTCCGGGAATATCTCCAGATCCTTGGGGTACTCTCCGCTTATGGGCAGCACAAACCTTTTCTCCAGAAGACCGGAAGCGGGATCTACTTCAAACATTCCCACCGTGTCCTCCCCCGCTGTGGAGCAGAACAGATGACTGCCGTCCGGTGACAGGCAGATTCCGGAAGCTGCATCGTGCTTTTCATCATCTGTGGCAGCCAGTACGCTGATTTCCTGGAGGCGTTCAAACTGCGGCAGCTTTCCGCTTCCGTCGTAGGAATACACCTCAATGGTATTAGCCAGCTCGTATATTACATAGGCAAATCTGCCGTCTTTGCTGAACTTGATATTTCTGGGTGCAGACTCTCTTTTACATCTGAGCACATCCACCAGCTCCAGTTTATGGGTTCTGTCATTGATCCGGTAAATTTTAATCTGATCAATTCCATTGTCCACTGCGCAGAGATACTTGTTGTCCGGCGTAGGCCTTACACAGCTTACATGGGGACGGAAGTTTCTCTCAGCCACGCTGCCCAGACCCCTGTGAAACACACCATCCATAACGCTGCCCAGCCTGCCGTCCCTGTGGGTATGTACCACCGTAACTTTTCCGTCATGATAGCCGGAAACAAAAAGATATTTGCCATCCACATCTGTGGACAGATGACAGCCTCTCATGCCGTCGATATCTACCTGATTGATGAAGGTAAGATCACCGTCGGGTGCTATGGAGAATACGGCCACACCCTCATCCGCGATAGAGTACAGATATTTGCCGTTCTTAGATTTTGCTATATGGGAAGAGTTATTGACAGGAATTACTTTCCGTTCCTTCATCGTGCCTTCTTCCACATTCAGATCATACAGATGAATTCCGATACTGCTTCCATGGGTATAGGTTCCTACATATGCCACATATTTCTCTTTATTCATGCAATACCCTCCTAACTTTACACTAATCTTTAAACATTCTACCACAAACTTTTTCTTTGCACAATCTTATTACGTATTTTTAACATCTTCCCTCCCAAGGAGAAAACTGTGTAAAATTTCTTCTTATTATTATGGGAAACATAAAAAATGGTATTGACATACCCGTCTCTTCCTGTATAATTTGTCTAAGAATGGTACTTTAGCCGCCTGGTAAATAAGGAAAAATATCTTATTTGCCAGGCGGTTAAAGCGCCCGTACAAAGGAGACTGGAAATGGATCGTATTTTAATTGATTTGATAGATATAACGAAATCCTATGATGATCAGGTGATTTTAGATAATTTGAATCTCTCCATAAGGGAAAATGAGTTCCTGACACTTCTGGGCCCCAGCGGCTGCGGCAAAACTACCACCCTGCGCATTATGGGCGGCTTTGAGACACCGGATTCGGGGCAGGTGATTTTTGACGGGGAGGATATTACCAGCCTGCCTCCCAACAAACGGAATCTTAACACGGTATTTCAAAAATACGCACTTTTTTCCCACATGACCATTGCGGAAAACATTGCCTTCGGACTTAAAATAGCAAAAAAGACGGATACCTACATCAGGGATAAGATCCATTACGCTTTAAAGCTGGTAAATCTGGAGGGATTCGGCAGCAGATATCCCGATTCTCTCAGCGGCGGCCAGCAGCAGCGGGTGGCCATAGCCAGAGCTATTGTCAATGAGCCTAAGGTTCTGCTCCTGGACGAACCTCTGGGCGCACTGGATCTGAAGCTTCGGCAGGATATGCAGTATGAGCTTATCCGTCTGAAAAACGAACTGGGAATCACCTTTATCTATGTGACACACGATCAGGAAGAGGCCCTTACCATGTCTGACACAATTATTGTTATGAACCAGGGCTACATTCAGCAGATGGGGACTCCCGAAGATATCTATAATGAACCCCAGAATGCGTTTGTGGCTGACTTTATCGGCGAGAGCAATATCCTGGACGGCATCATGCTGGAGGATAAGCTGGTGGAGATACTGGGGGTGAAATTCCCCTGTGTGGACGTGGGCTTTGGCAAAAACAAACCGGTGGATGTGGTCATCCGCCCGGAGGATATTGATCTTGTGGATCCCAGCCAGGGGACCATGCAGGGAATCGTCACCCACCTGATCTTTAAAGGTGTGCACTATGAAATGGAGGTGGAGGCCAACGGCTTCTGCTGGCTGGTGCACAGTACCGACATGTCCCCGGTGGGCCAGCGGGTGGGACTCCATGTAGATCCCTTTGATATACAGATCATGAACAAGCCAGAGTCTGAGGATGAGGAGGCGGTATCCATCGATGAATAGTCATAAAAAATTACTCACAGGGCCGTATCTCATCTGGGCGGCCGCCTTTATCCTCATACCCCTTGCCATGATATTTTATTACGGACTTACCGGGGAGGACGGAGGCTTTACCCTGGGCAATCTCCTGGCCATCGGCACCCGAGAAAACTTTAAGGCCCTGGGGCTCTCTCTGATCCTGTCCATCATCAGCACAGCTGTCTGTCTGATTCTGGCCTATCCCCTGGCCATGATCCTGGTGAATATGAATGTCAGCCAGTCCGGCTTTATTGTCCTGATTTTTATTCTTCCCATGTGGATGAATTTTCTTCTGCGCACAATGGCCTGGCAGACGCTTTTGGAGAAAAACGGGGTGATCAATCAGATACTTGGGTTCCTGCACCTGCCCTCTCTGCAGATTATCAATACACCCTATGCCATTATCCTGGGTATGGTGTACAACTTTCTGCCCTTTATGGTACTGCCCCTGTACAACGCCCTGCTGAAAATCGACAGAGACATCATCAATGCAGCCCGGGATCTGGGCGCGACGGAGGCTTATACCTTTCGGAAGATTATACTCCCTCTGAGCATGCCCGGAGTCATCAGCGGGATTATTATGGTATTCGTGCCGGCTCTGACTACCTTCGTCATCTCCGACCTCCTGGGAGGAAGCAAAATCCTTCTAATCGGAAATGTCATAGAGCAGAAGTTCAAGCAGGGCAGCAACTGGCATGTGGGCAGCGGTCTTTCTTTGGTAATGATGGTATTCATTCTCCTGAGTATGGCAGTGATGAATAAATACGACAAAGACGGGGAAGGAGGAATGTTCTGATGAACCGGAAGAAGACACATTTTATCGGCAGAAAGATTTATCTGGGACTGATTTTATTCCTGCTGTACGCCCCAATCGGAACCTTGATCATCCTCTCCTTTAATGCCTCTAAATCAAGAGCCAAATGGGGGGGATTCACGGGAAAATGGTATATCTCCCTGTTCCAGGACAATGCCATTATGAACGCCCTTTACACGACACTGATTATTGCCTTTGTCTCAGCCATTGCGGCGACTGTCATCGGCACTGCGGCATCCATCGGCATCCATTCCATGAAATCCCGGGCCAGGACCATCTGTATGGGCATCACCAATATTCCCATGCTGAATGCCGATATCGTCACAGGCATCTCCCTGATGCTGCTGTTTATCGCCTGCCGGTTTACCCTGGGATTTAGCACCATTTTGCTGGCGCACATCACCTTTAACATTCCCTATGTTATCTTAAGCGTGATGCCCAAACTCAGGCAGACCAATAAGCGAACCTACGAGGCTGCGCTGGATCTGGGGGCCTCCCCGGTGTATGCCTTTTTTAAAGTGGTGTTTCCGGATATTCTGCCCGGCGTGGTTTCCGGATTTCTTATGGCCTTTACCATGTCCCTGGATGATTTTATTATCACGCATTTTACCAAGGGACCTGGAGTAGACACACTGTCCACAAAAATTTATTCCGAAGTAAGAAAAGGAATACGTCCTGAGATGTATGCCCTGTCCACGCTGTTGTTTGCTACCGTTATCCTTCTGATGATACTTATAAATACCTCACCCAAAGAACCAAAAAGCCGCACAAAGGATCCCTCGGCAAAGCAGAGACGCCTTCCCGTGCGCCAGGTGATTCCGGTGGCACTTATTCTCCTTATCGTGGGCGGCGGAATCTTCTACCGGGTGCAGGGAACCTCTGCCTCCAATGAACAGGTTGTGGTATATAACTGGGGAGAATATCTGGATCCGGAGGCTATCGAACTGTTTGAGAAGGAAACCGGAATTGATGTGGTGTATGAGGAATATGAAACCAATGAGATCATGTACCCCAAGATTCTCTCCCATGCCATCGCCTATGATGTGGTCTGTCCCTCTGATTATATGATTCAGCGCATGATTGAGAACAACCTTCTGGCGGAGATTAATTGGGACAATGTGCCCAACATAAAGAATATTGACCCTACTTATATGGATCAGTCAAAAAGCTTTGACCCGGAAAACAAATACTCAGTCCCCTACTGTTTCGGCACCGTGGGCATCCTCTACAACAAAACAATGGTGGATGAACCCATAGACAGCTGGGATGTGCTGTGGGATGAAGCTTATAAGGACAACATTCTTATGCAGGACAGTGTCCGGGATGCCTTTGCCGTGGCTCTGAAGCGCCGGGGGTATTCTCTGAATTCCACAGAGGTAGGAGAGCTTACCCGGGCCACCAATGATCTGATCGAACAGAAGCCTCTGGTTCAGGCTTATGTCATTGATCAGGTGAGGGATAAAATGATAGGCAATGAGGCTGCCATCGGCGTCATTTATTCCGGAGAGGCAATCTATACGCAGAGAGAAAACCACAATTTGGAATATGTAATCCCCAAGGAAGGCTCAAATGTCTGGATCGATTCCTGGGTAATCCCCAAGAATGCAGAAAACAAGGAGAACGCAGAAGCCTTTATCAACTTCCTCTGCCGCCCGGATATTGCCCTTATGAATTTTGAATTCATCACTTACTCTACCCCGAATCTGGAGGGGCGTAAGCTCATAGAAGATGAAGAGATCAGAAACAGCCGCATCGCGTTTCCCACAGGGGAAGATCTGAAAAACTGTGAGACCTTCCGCTTCCTGGGGGATGATGTGGACAGTTATTATAATGAGCTTTGGAATAAAGTGAAATCCAGCTAACACAGAGAATACCTTAAGGGGAAGAATAATTCCCGTTCTCCATTCTTCCCCTTAGCTGTCCTCTTTTCGCAGCAATAAATATGAGTGAAAGGATTCTTTTCTCACTTATCAATACCACCCCTCTTAGCACTGCCTGCAAACCCATGCCTCATAAGCCTGCACACTTTCCTTCAGGCGTTTCAACCCATCTTCCACCTGTTTTCTGGGGCAGGCAAGGTTCATACGCAGAAATCCTTCTCCATTCCGGTACGCGTTTCCGTCAGAAAGGTAAAGGCCGCTGTGGCCGCGGATAAAACGACAAAACTCTGTTCCATTTCCAATCATCTTCCTGCAGTCAAGCCACAGCAAATAAGTAGCTTTGGCGGATACAGCAGACATTCCCTTGACTTCCCTTTCGATATAGTCTTCTGCATATCTCCTGTTCTCCCACAGATATTCCCGCAGGGCGTCAAGCCATTCCCCGCCGCTGGTAAATGCAGCGATTGTTGCGACAGCGGCAAATACATTCGGCTCTGCCACTTCATCCGTATTCAGTCCCCGGCTGACCTTGTGCCGCAGGTTGTCCTCCGGGACGATTACCGCTGCCGTCTGGATTCCCGCCAGGTTAAATGCCTTTGTGGGCGCCACACAGGTAATGCTGTTTCTCCTGCAGTTTTCAGAAACGCTGGCAAAGGGCGTATATCCCCATCCCGGTTCTGTCAGGTCACAATGGATTTCATCGGATAGTACCAGTACATGGTGTTTCATGCATAAATCGCCAATCCGCTCCAAAGTCTCTCTGTTCCATATCTTGCCGATTGGGTTATGGGGATTGCATAAAATCAGCATCGTAGTTTGAGGATTGGAAAGTTTCTCTTCCAAATCGCCAAAGTCAATCTGATACTCCCCTCCATCGTGTTGAAGCCTGCTTTCCAGCACATTTCTCCCGTTGTTTAAGATAGAATTGAAAAAAATATTGTACACAGGCGTCATGACAACGACATTTTCTCCCACTGTTGTCATCTTCCTTACAATACTGGAGATGGCAGGCACAACACCGGTGCAGAAAACCAGCCAGTCTTTTTGGATTTCAAAGCCGTGGCGTTCCCTCCACCATGTCTGATAAGCCTGATACCACTCATCTGTCACTTGGGTATACCCAAACACACCATGCTCTGCTCTTTCCATAATACATGACCTGATCTGCGGTGCTGTCGGGAAGTCCATATCCGCCACCCACATGGGCAGTTCGTCCGGCTTCACATTCCATTTCATAGAGCCCGTATTTCTCCGGTCAATAATTTTATCAAATTGAAAATCCATTGTTTTTCCTCCTATTCTCCTGCCGCAAAGGTTACTTCCACAGTTCCTTCTGACAGTGCATTTACAAATTTCTCTTCCTCTTCGATATGTCCAATGCGTGTATAACTATATGAAGTGCTGAAATCTTCAAAAAACAGAACAAGGCAATCGGAACCAAACAGCATAATATCCCCGGCCGTAATATTTCCTATATTTTCAGAATTGGATGGCAGCTCCTCGTCCAGATAATAGAACTTTTCATTTCCATGCAGTTCTTCCATATCAAGCGTCATGGGAAGCCTCTCCTGAAGCGCACGGACCGTCTCATTGTCATATAAGACTGCCCGGAACTTTCGCCCTCCTGTTTCTACTGTCATTTCCTGCATTTGTCCACCCTCTGCGTCCTCTTTGTTATCCTTACTTTCACCTGTGAATGTCTGCTGTCCTTCCCTAGAGACGTCCTCCAGAGCTTCCTCCACAGCAGCTTCGCCTTCTCCATTTGAATCCTCTGCACTTTGTACATCTTCCTCTATTGCAGAAGAAACCGATGGATTTTCGCCTGCTCTATTGCCACAGGCAGACAGCGCCATTGCCAAAAGAAGTGTCAGCGCCACACTGCTATATCTTTTTTTCATGATAGTTTCCCCCTCTCTGCTAATTTATAAAATTTCGAACCATAACCACTGTTCCAAACAGAATCAATAATACTCCGAATACCCTATTCATAATGGACAGGTGATTCTTCTTTGATTTTTTCTTAAATAAGGCTGTAACACCGGAAAGTGTTCCCCACCAGATATAGGTCCCAAGAAATACACCGCAGACCAATCCAATTCCTTCAAAAATTCCTGTCTCCCCATTGATTCCAAACCAGGAAAATGCAAATAGGAAGGTGAGAATCGCTGCCGGGTTTGTAATCCCCACTGCAAAGGAAGAAAGAAACATCCGAATTCCCATAACAGAATCCGGTGTATTCTTCATCTGAACGCTCTTCATCCAAAGCATCCGAATACCCATTCCCAGAATCAGACAGCCTCCGGCCAGATTAATAATGCTTTGATATTGTAATAAAAAGTCTGATATAAGAGTAAGGCCAAAGGCTCCGACACAGGCATAAAGGCAATCAGCGACAGAAGAGCCCAGACCGGTTAACAGACCGGCTTTTATACCATAATTCAGGGTTCGCTGTGCGGTCATTGCCCCGACCGCACCTGCCGGTACCCCAAAGAGAAAACCGATCAGGATTCCTTTTATCAAAAACAAGCCCATCTGTTATCCCGCCATTTTTTCCGTACAGTGGTTGGTTTTACAAGTAATCACTGTCTGTTCCGTGTCTACCTTGTCTTTTTCAATAATCAATTCTTCTATGTAATCTACACGAATCGTCCCTCCTGACGGATTCATCACGCTGTCAATCTTTCCGTTAATCTCCGCATCCACTGTGGAATATTCAAAAGCCAGAGTAGTATTCAGCAGGCGGCAGTTTTTCATCACAAGATTTTCAATGTAACACATTCCCTGCAAGCTTTCGATGGTACAGTTAATCAGCGTCAGATTCTTTGCGTTCCAGCCCAGGTATTCCCCGGATATGAAGGAATCATATACCGTTACATTCTCACTGTTCCAAAAGGCGTCTTTGGAGAGCATCTTTGCACGATGGATTTCCATATTTTTCACTCCGTCAAAGGAGTAATTCCCAATTAACTGAAAATCTTTTAGTGTCATATTTTGACTGTTCATGGCGAAGTAATCGCCCTTTGCCGTCACATGCTCCATGGTCACACCGTCGCAGCTCCACAAAGTTTCTGCGGCATTGGGGAAGTTTACATTCTGAAGCGTTACGTCATGGCACCGCCGGAAATTCTTTGGCGCTTCAATGACTGCATTTTTTACTGTGATATTGTCTGTATACCACACTCCGGCTCTGCCCATCTCAAACCAGGTACAATCTTCAGCCAAAATATTTTTTGCGTACCACAGCGGATATTTCCATTTGAACATGCTGCCGTACAATTCAATATTGCGGCTTTCTTTCAGCGGAGACTCTCCTTCTGCAAATATGGTATCATATATTTTTAAGTTTTCTCCTTTAAAAAGCGAGCGTTCTCCTGTTAAATATTCCTGTCTGATTTCTTTCATTTCACTCATCGTTAATCTCCTTTTTTAAATTAAAATATTGTACTTCTGTTTCAGTTTCTTTATATTTTTCTTAAATCGTCAGCACTTCCTTTGATATTCTTTCCATTTGTATAGAAACATATTATCAGTGCTATGCCGGCTTCTGCAAAAATTGACATAGAGTTTTCTCTTCGTTAAGGTCAGAATATGTCGATATTTCTCCTTGCTTTACAACATGCCTTGGTACCCCGATGATTGTACTGTTTGGCGGCACCTCGTTAAGTACCACTGCGCCAGCGCCAATTTTAGCATGCTCTCCCACAATAAAACTACCCAATACTTTAGCACCGGCACTAATCATAACATGATCTTTTATTGTCGGATGACGTTTGCCCTGCTCCTTTCCAGTCCCGCCAAGTGTTACTCCTTGATATAAAGTAACATAATTTCCAATCTCTGCCGTTTCACCAATGACCACACCATTTCCATGATCTATAAACAACCCTTTCCCAATTTTAGCACCTGGATGTATCTCGATTCCCGTTTTTCTTGCGGTTCGTTGTGATATCCATCTTGCCATAAAATAATATTCTTTTAGATACAACTTGTGGGCTACTCTATGAGAAAGAATCGCTTTAAAACCGGGATATAAAAGCACTTCCAAATTTGATTTAATGGCGGGATCCCTTTCTCTTATTGTTCTTATTTCTGATTTTATATACGAAATAATTCCCATCTATGACCTCCTGCCCGATTTATATTTTTACGGTTTTGCAATCTGAACGATTTTGTTACCCCAGCCTTCTAATACCGGGTTCTCCTCTACTGCCGTCACAAATTCCTCTGTCGGATCAAATGTTCCTATTTTGGTATATTCCCCGGTAATCTCTGCATCACGGTAGAAAAGCACGATACGGTTCGGGTCTGAATAGTATACTTCCCCTGCCTTTTCCGATGTCACTGTTTCAGGGTTGGAGGGAATGTCATATCTGCTGGACACATCATAATACTGCATCACATCATAGTCTGCATCCGCATCCCTCTCATAAATAGGAAGCCTCCAGTCCGAAGTTCCTACATAGCGGGCGATTGCCGCTGCTGTCTCATTATCAAGGAGCTGCATCATGAATGGCTCCCCATCATCCCCAAACCGTACCTCAAGTTCGGAAACACTGTCTCCTGCCTGGCTGGCTGTCCTAGTCTCTGCTTCTGTGTCGGTTTCTGCCACTTCCTCACCTGCCGTACTCTGACTTGTATCTCCCGTAGTACGGGATTCCTCATCCTGCCCACAGCCCCCAAGAACTGCTGCGGATACTATAATCATAGCTGCCATTCCTATTACTTTTTTTATTACTTTGTTTTTCATGCTTTGTCCTTTCTGCGCTCTTTGCGCTCTAATCCGCTGTCAATATTGTCATGTCTGTCTTCCTCATCTTGCCTGCTGACAGATACGAGAATACAAGGAACATCAGGATAACTGTCAGCCCGGGGATTGCCATATTTATGAGCGTTGGATGAGAAGAAAAATTACTGATTCCCGCAATCCGCATGACAGCCGATACAATGGGGTTCGTAAGCACGGCTGCCAGTGCGGTTCCAACTGCACTCCCTATAGCTGCCACAATTCCGAACCGAAGGGAGAACGAGATCCGCAGCATCCTTACCGAGCATCCGATGGATTTATAGATACCCAGGTCTTTTTGCTCTGCCGTCAGAATCCGGCTTCCGATCATGACGGTTACGATCAGGATAAATACGGCAATCATTCCATACATAAATGCGATTAGACCGTGCATGGCTGAAATAATTCCGAAAAGCCCCGGCCAGGTATTTTCATGCACATGTACATCGCCCCCATAGGTTTCTTCCAGTGCCTCTGTAATCGCCCCTTTCGCCGATGGATCTGCAAGGAAATAGTGATGACACCAAATCTGCGGGTCATCCTGTCCGATGGTGAGATACCCCTCCCGGTTCATCCCGATATTGGCGCCCATGTCATTGGCACAGTGGTAAATTCCGGAAACTGTAAATTCCCCGCTTCCCCCATCGCCCCGGATGGTCACTTTGTCTCCAATAGATACTCCCAGATCAGAACTGACCGTTTCCGTCAGGACAACCTCGTCTGCTCGTGCACTGGTCTCTCCCCGACTGATATGAAACCTTCCCGGCTCTGTGATCACATTGGCTGTATAGTTGCTTCCGTTTACTGATACGCTTGGCATGGCAAGAAGATATTCGTCCATAATGTCCGTATAAGAGCGTACCGTTTCCTCCAGGGCTTCCGTTTCCAGTTCTCCCAGGGCCTGCACACCTATGTCCAGATCTGCCGGGTTAAAGGCGTCCATCATCCCCTGGCCCCCCGGTCCGAGCCAGGCATTCATCCTCCCGGCCAATGATGCAAAAAATACAAGCAGGATTGCAATCAGGAGGGCGCTTACATACCGCCTTTTCCCGGACAGGAGCTGGCGTACCGCCAGCCGGAAGGGGAGAGCCTCGGCTTTTATTTGAATTTTCCTGCCCGGTTTCCATTTTTCTTCTGATGCATCACCACGGATTGCCGTCATGGGTGTTACCGAGAGGATCGTTCTTAGTTTCAGAACCGTAAATCCCATCAACAGAAGCAGGATGACTGTGAAAGCCGCTAAGCATGGGAACACGGGTAAATCAGCGGGAAGGAGAACTCCTGTGGTGGTAACAGTCATCTTTCCTACAATCTTAGCTGCGGGAACTGCCGCCACCACTCCAAACAGGATTCCCACTCCCATACTCAGGCCATATTGTACAAGTGTAAGCCGAATGAGCTGGTTTCCCGTAAGCCCTACCGTTTTTAGAATCCCCAGATTCTCATATTCCTGTTCTAACATACCCGTAATGCTATGCCCCAGAACTGCCATGGTCGCCGCCAGAAGAATCAGCACAAAAGCAGCCAGAAGCGCACAGAAGGCATTCTGCAGGATAGTCATGAAACCCCGGATACTTTCCTCGCTATGTATAAATTCCATATATTGGGAAATCGGTGTTTTTTCATTCAACAGCCTGTTGATATCGGACACACTGCTTCTATCCGTAAAAATATGGATCATAGCCCCGTCTCTTACCAGGCTGTTCATCCCCGCTTCCCGGGCAGTTTGAAGAATCCCTTCATAATCTTCCTCTGAAATCAGAAATCCTTTCATCCCTATCATGGAGCTTCCCATAAAAGGATCCTCATAATATCCGACAACGGTAAACTGCCTGCTTACTCCGCCTCTCGCCACAGGAAATGTAATGGTATCCCCTATTTTAAGATTCATAACAGAAAGCATGGAAGGAGAGACGTAGATAGTTCCTGCTTCAATGGATTCCGGGGGCGCACGATAGCCTGACAATCCGTCCTGGAAAAAGTGATACCTTCCTGTACGGCTGTTCCATGGGAGCAATTGTCCCTCACTGTCCGATTCCACACTGTTTGCTTCATATTCGGAGAAAATAAGGTTCTGGACTTCTGTCCCTTCAATACCTTCCTGGGATTCCATGCTGTCTGTAAGTGATTCCATATCCGGAACACCGGATACCCATGCGGTCAGATCCCCGAACCCTGACCGCTCCATTTCCTTGCGGATATAATCCCCGCCTCCCAGATATACGGTAAGGACCGTAGTCAGAGAGAGTGCTGCCAGAAACAGGAGAATGGCAATTCCTAAAAGGGTTCCCTTATGGCGTTTTATCCCCGCCATACAGATCATTTTATTTACCATATCACGCTCCTCCTACCACTGTAATCCGGAAAGCCAGTTCTGTAGTTTATACTCCCGTTCTCTTACGCCTTCCGTCTGATAACGGGGCAGTGTCAGTTCGTCTACCACTTTCCCATCCTCCAGATATAAGATTCGGTTTCCTCTGACAGCAGCCCTAAGGTCATGGGTCACCATCAGGATACTCTGTCCCGAATCATTGATTTTTGTCAGCAGATTTAAGACTTCCTCCGTATGCGCCCGGTTTAGAGCGCCTGTAGGTTCATCTGCAAATAAAAGTCCGGGACGTCCTATCATTGCCCTTGCAATGGCTGCACGCTGTGCTTCTCCTCCCGAAACTTCAGAGGGCAGGCGGTCCTTCGCCTTTTCAATTCCCATCTGGGAAATCATGTGTTCTGTCTGCTTCTTTATTTCTCCGGTACTCCCCTTTTTGCTCACAAAACCCGCAACGGCTATATTTTCAAAAAGTGTCAGGTTGCTGACCAGATGGGTCTGCTGGAATACAAAACCGAATTCTTCCGCCCGTATCCTTGCCATTTCTTTTTCTTTCAATCGGCTGATTTCTCTTTCTTTATAGATTACCGTTCCATCCGTAAGGGCATCCATTCCGCTGAGTGTATATAAAAGTGTGGATTTCCCCGCCCCGGAAGAACCCATGATAACAGTGAAGTCTTTTTCGTAAATATCCACATCCACATGATCCAGCACTTTATTTTTTGCGGAGCCTTGTGCAAATACCTTGCTCACCTTCCTACCCTGCAATAACACTTTTTTCATCCTGCACTGCCTCCTTTTTCTGAAGGATTAAGGGTTTCTTGCCTGTCCCTGGATCCGAAAGAATCTCCGGTACGAAAATCAGATAGAATTGTACATAATCTAATTTTTTCCCGACAAGTATCTTTTTCATTTGTTTCATCAGCTCCGTTTGTATATAGGCTTTATCAGCGTTTTCTGAGGTTTCCGCATACATTTCAAATGCGTCTTTCGCAATCTGTCGGAACTGATAATCTAACAGGCCTTCGATGCAAAAGCCTTCAATGGCAAGGGGATGTAAGAATTCCCTTGTCCCGTCAAAGTCTTCAAACCAGAGAATATCTTCATTTCTCCCCAAAAGCCTGCAGGCTCTTGTAAATGGATATGAATTGTTTTCTTCCGCCGCCTTCAAGGTCAGGCTGTCTGAAATACGGTAACGAATCAACGGCTGTGCAAAATTATACAGGCAGGTCAGATACATCACGCCGCTTTCCACCTCAATCAGGTTCATGTCATCGAAGAGAATCATCCCATCCTCCGAATCCATCTCTACCCCCATGGTAAGGGATTCGCTGGCACCGTAGAAATTGACCACTTTTGTCCCAAAACTCTTTTCCAGATAGTTTCTAAGAGACGCTCCCAACGGTTCCCCGCAGGAAATGACCCGGACTGCATGTACCTCCACCTCTCCTTTTTCCACAAGTTCGGCAAGGATTTTTATTGCTGACGGATAGCCGATGATGATATTGGGCCTGAATTCTTTTATCTGCCTTATCCACTCATGAAGGGGCGTCTTGATATCCAGATAAATCTGCTTTGCCCCTACCCCGTCAATCCCGTCTCCTACCGCCATGGCGCCTCCATATCTGCCGTCTGTTGCGGCAATATAGACGATTCTTGGCCGTTTCGCCAGAAGAGACAGTATCTGCGGCATGGACATATCCCAGAGGGCTGCTCGGAGCATACCAAGGAGCATGGCAGACCATGCGGCTTCATCATAGACAAAGTACCCCGGCTTTCCGGTGCTTCCTGAGGAATGCACCACATGGTATTTGCCTTTATAAGGCTTACGGTCCGGAGATTCTAACGCATCAAATTCCCTGAGTTCTCTCTGTCGCAGGTCTTTCGGCACTACCAGCTCATCAAAATGCTCTAGAAGCCCTTTCTTGTCTATGGTCGGGAAACAGGAAAGGGGCAGCTTGTCCAACTGTTCTTCTGCAATTCCTGCTGCTTCAAAAGTTCTTCGGTAATAGGCAGAGTTTTCCCATACATGGTGCAGCATCTCCCTCAGTTTTTTCTCTTGCAGGGCACGCATCTGCTTTGTGCTGAATTTTGCTTGTCTCTTCAAACGGTATAGATTTATTAACGTTTTCAAATAATCCATTGTATCCTGCCTCCTTTACTGGACGGAAATCGTATAACCCTGCCCGTAATTTTCCCTGTGGTAATACGTCAGTTCCTTTGTCTCCTGGTTCATGACAATGCTCCACTCGGTAGATTCAAATTCACCAAAGTTATCCTTGCTCACACTGTCCAGTGCATCCCTTATGTCTGTCTCGGTCATGGTCTCCTTTTTGTCCAGGGTCTCACTTAGAATGTCAAATCGTTCATGGGACTGGGATGTTCCGATTCCGTTTTTCTCACCCTCTGCCAGATAGAAATTTGTGACAACAGGCGTTTCGGTAACAATCATTTCATTGTCCACATATTCCACAGCAACGCTGTTTCCATCTGCATCGGAAAGGGCCAGATGTACCATCATCCCCATGGATGCATGAAAGTCATATTGTTCCAGTAAGTTTAAGCCTTCCTCCACATTTGCAGCCTGGTCCAGAAGCAAACGAATGGCTGTGGTGGTGGTAATGTCAGGTTTTTTAGTATCCTGCTCTATGGTATCAGTGTCTTCAATCATGTTGACGGATACGGCAAAACCCTTTTCGTTCATACCGTCAAGCGGCGCATACAGTCCGATAATCGCCTGTGCCGTGTCCGGGAGCTTTGATATATCCAGACCGCCTGCCTGTATAAAGTCCATATTGACAGTAGAAACAGAGGCATATCCAGTTTCCGGTCTGGAACTGATAATCAACCCATTACAGGTATTCCAGTCAAAATTTCTTCCAAACAGATTTCCTCCCTCTGTATTTTCCACAGACAAGGTACTGCACCCGAAGGGGTTTCCGCCGAAAAGAAGTTCCGGTATATTAGAAGACAACCGGCTGCCCACATACTCTACAACGCCTTCATCGGAGGATGCGCCGCCCTGCTCAAGGAACTCATCAAATCCGTAATTTCCTTCAAAGCGGACGACTGACAACCCATCCTCCAGCTCTGTAATGCTGGTATCCGGTATGATGATGTTCTTCGTCATGTTTTCTCCTTCTGCTGTTTTTGTCTGTACTGTATTTTCAGATGTGTTTGTATTTTGTGAACATCCGGTTAAAGCACTGAACACCAGGGACATCATGCATGCCATGTATAATTTCTTCTTCATTTTTTTGCACTCCTTTCATCTGTTCATACTGTAAACCCCGGAAATAACATGCCTCTAACAAAAAGCTAAACAATTTCTAAACTGATTCTTTCACGTTCCTTAACTGCTTTTATCATAACACCAGCAATTATGAATAGCAAATACTTATAAATAATAGTTTATAATAGGTTTTATCAATGCTTTTTTCATATGTTGTGATTAATCATTGTGACTAACCTGCCGTGATGATTACCCTTCATGCGTAAGCTTCTAAAAAAACGGGAGAGAAAAATTTCCCGCCCGTTTTTTCTACTTATTTCATACTTTTTTCTAAAAAAGTTCACTCATTATTAATGCTCCTCTCCCTGATGGCGGTATTTTTTTAATATTTCAATATCTCCTTCTTTTGCGTCTGTAATATTCATCTGCAGTGGCGTTGATAAATCAAGGCTGAATATCCCCATAATAGACTTTGCATCTATCACATATCTTCCTGAAATCAAATCAAAATCCCCTTCCATTTTCGCCAGATCATTTACGAACCTTCTCACTGTGTCAATGGATGGAAGTTCTATATACATTGTCGTTGTCATATATACCCTTCTTTCTTTTCACATTAATTAAATCCCACAAATTTTTGTGCCAGTGAGTATGCCATTTCTGATATTTTCCGGCCGCTTTTCCCCGGAAGGTTCATGCTCCTTCCAAGAATACTCCACTTCATCCAGTAATACGTCGTTTTATCATTCTCTTTCAGATAATTCCACAGCTCATATTTCTTCTGCAGATTTTCTGCTGTTTTGGAGCGTATCAGCATAATGGAGGACACTACCATAATAATCTCCAGATAGTTCCGCATATAATGCCGTAGTTTCCGGTTTGACACTTCCCGGGCATTTGAAATATTGTAATCGTCAATCATGTGATAGTTTACTTTCAGCTGCTGGTCAATTCGGCGGATCATCACCTGTTCATTCACCGACTGGTCTTCCCGCCCGATATAATACCGGTAAAAATCAACGTTCAAATAATACATGGTTTTCACATAGGGCAGTGGATGGTACACAAAGATGTTATCCACATAAAAGGTATGATCCGGCAGCTGCAGGCGGCACTCCCGCAGCAGCTTTGTCCGATAGATAACGGAATGCATCAGTATGTACTGTCCTTTACTCAAGAACCGGACATCGTCCCATGTAAATACTTTATTCTGTGGGAAGGCACTCCGGTATCGTATTGCTTTCTTATGTCTGGCCCCTTCCTTCTCATATACAAAATTGCTGATTACCATATCCACCAGCTGCTGTTCTCCGGCAAGCTCTGTCAGTGTTTTCATCATTTCTTTAAAAGCCGAAATGGATACCCAGTCATCACTGTCTACCACCTTGAAAAATAGTCCGTTTGCATAGCGCAGGCCAGTATTTACAGCCTCTCCATGCCCTCCATTTTCCTGATGAACCACTCTTACAATATCGGGATAATCCGCTTCATATTTGTCAGCAATCTCTGCTGTGCGGTCAGTAGAGCCGTCATCTACAATGATAATCTCCAACTCCGGGCCTCCCGTCAGCAGAGAGTGGATACAGTTTTCCATATATGCCGCCGAGTTGTAACAGGGAACGACAATTGACAGTACCTTCATCTGTTTCTCCTCCCAATCATTGCTTTTTCCCGGCTTCCCCTTCCGGAAAAATAATCTTAAATACAAAGAAGAAAATCACCATAGACACTCCGCCGGTTATGAAGGTCACCAGCAGATTGTAAACCGCCGGGGCAACGTAAGCGGAAGCAATCGGCATCCACAGGTTGTTGAACCCGTTGCAGATTAAAGAAATCACGACCCATGCGATAAAGTACCACACCGCCTGATACCACGGATTTCCATGGCTTTTAAAAGTGATATTTCTCTGCAGCGGAAAATTGATGCATTGTGCCAGAAAAGACCCCACCTCATAGCTGATGAAGTATCCCAGACCGCCGCCAATCAATACTGCCCCGCTGGCATCATAGAGGACATTGTAGCCCAGAAGGCTCCAGGTAAAGCCAACGCCAAAGAGATGCAGTTCCTTCTGAGGCCACATGAATTCTGTCCCAGCAAGCTTAATTCCCAAAAGTCCGGGCATAAATGTGAATACCAGATACTGGAATACAGTTACCATCATACTGAACACGAAGAAATAAAAAATCTGATAAACCCACTTGGAAAGCTTGGGATGCTTTTCTTCAAATCCCTTCCACATATTCAGCCATTTTTCTTTTATCTGATTCATCTTGTCATCTCCTTCTTACTGGTTAAGCTTTTTTCATATGCCCTGTTTGCCCTGGCATTTCCAAAGAATCCTCCGATTACCTTTTTTATTCCCCGGAAAAAATGGCCGTTTACGACTTCTACAATGCCGTCCACCATATCCATGCTGACTGCCCCTGCCGTCATTTTGGCCAGCGCACGAAACGGCATGTTGTAGATAAAGAGAATATTCAGGTCAGGCTTTCCCTTCTCCTCACTCTTCTTTTTCATACTGGTCAGCCGGTTATAAATAAACCGGGCAAGACCGCTTCTTGCGTAATACATCTGGCAGATGGCGTCATTGGCAGTAAGCTTCCCTGTCCATTTGCCACCCGGGATGAGATGCCCCAGAAGCGTCTCAAATTCCGGGTCGGATATCTGCTGTACAATTCCTGTGTAATAATAGGGAAGCAGAGCCGGATGATACGGATATTCAGCGGTGGTTCCTTCTACTTCCAGTTCCGCCGCCAGACGGATGTCGCTTACACTTGCCCCGACCATAATGTGGTAGGTTCCCATCTCCACTTCCCAACGTCCGGTTTTTATATTCCAATACCGGAATGTCTTGTCATCGAATGGAATGTGTACTTTCTGGCTTTCCCCGGTCTTTAAAAACACTTTTACAAACCCTTTTAGTTCTTTCTCCGGGCGGAAAACAATCGCATTGGGGAGCCCCACATAGAGCTGGACTACTTCCGCTCCGTCCACATTTCCGCTGTTTGTAACCGTCAACGTGGCTCCTCCCATGTCTGCCTTCAGTTCCGAATAGGTGAATTCCGTATAGGAAAGACCGAAACCAAAAGGATACTGCACCCGTACCTTAGTCGTATCATAATAGCGATACCCCACATAAATGCTCTCCCGATACTCCGCATTTCTCTCTGTACTTGGAAAATGCCGGAATGCCGGAGTATCCTCATACCGGATGGGGTAACTTTCCGCAAGCCTTCCTGACGGATTGACTTTTCCGGTCAGAATGTCCAGCATTGCACTTGCACCCGCCTGACCGGACAGGTATCCATGAAGAATTGCCTTTAAATTAATCTGCCAGGGCATCTCCACCGATGCGCCTGCACTTAGCACGCCCACAATATTTTCATTGACCTGTGCAATCGCCTGCAAAAGTTCAATCTGGTTTTGAGGAATCCGCATGTGGCTGCGATCCAGCCCTTCCGACTCGCTGAGTTCATCCAGTCCAAAACAATACAGCACAACATCTGCCCCGGCTGCAGCGTCCAACGCTTCCTTTTTCAAGACCTCATCTGCCTCTCCTGTCCGTCTGTATCCTCTGGATATACCGGCCACCTGCAAATCATAATCCGTAATGGCCTGCTCTATGGTTTCCAGAGATGTGGGCTTTACCATGGATGAGCCTGCGCCCTGATATCTTGGTTCCACCGCAAAATCTCCGATTACGGCGACTTTGCATCCTGCCTGCAGCGGAAGGATATGGTCTGCATTCTTCAGAAGCACTGCACTTTCTACTGCCGCTTTCCTTGCAAGCTGATGATGTTTTGTTTCATCAAATCCTTTGCCCACCGTTTTGTGGTTTTTACTTACTGCCAGTACGGCATCCAGCAGCTTGTCTACGCAGCTATCCAGTTCCTCCATTTTTAGACTTCCCTCGTTGATTGCTGAGAGAATCTGCCTTGCAGAGTCCAACCCCGGCGCAGGCATCTCCAGATTGGAGCCTGCTTTCACTCCTTCTATATGGTTATTGGAACCACCCCAATCCGTAATGACAATCCCGTCAAATCCCCACTCTTTTCGTAAAATATCCTGCAGGAGATGTTGGTTTTCATTGGCGTAGATTCCATTCACCTGGTTGTAGCTGGACATAATGGCTTTTGCGCCGCCTTCTTTTACGGCAATTTCAAATCCGGTCAGATAGATTTCCCGGAGCGTCCGCTCATCCAGTACCGCATTCATAGCCATTCTGCGAAGCTCCTGGCTGTTCACTGCAAAGTGCTTCGGACAGGCATAGACGCCCTGGCTTTGGATTCCCTGAATATAAGACGCCGCCATCTCCCCGGCAAGATAGGGGTCTTCGGAAAAATACTCAAAGTTTCTGCCGCACAGAGGACTCCTTTTGATATTTAATCCCGGGCCCAACAGCACCTGCACATCCTGTGTCAGGGCTTCCTTCCCCAAAGCTTCCCCGATTTCCTTCCCCAACTCTACATCCCAACTGTTGGCAATTGTAGCCGCTGTGGGAAAGCAGGTGGCAGGCAGAGACTCATTTAATCCCAGGTGGTCCCCGGCTCCCGCCTGCTTGCGGATTCCGTGAGGACCGTCAGAGCAGAAGATGGATGGAATGCCAAGGCGGGGGACATCACGGGTATCCCACTCACCTTTGCCGCTTAAGAATGCAGCTTTTTCTTCTAATGTCATTTTTTCTATGATATCTTGATGTTTCATTTCATTCTCCCTTTTCCAAGATGAAGGAGCTTCCCAATATACCGAGAAGCCCCCGTTCTTTTCTGCCTGTTATTTTTCTGCCTTTGGAACGACTTCAATGGTAACTTTTTTTCTCTTTTTTAAATACCGGACCAGAACCAGAGCCATAATCCCAAGGGATACGATTCCCACAGCGGCGTCAATGCCAATAAACAGCTTTGTCATGTTCGGCATCTTGCCTGCGTTTGGATCCGGGATTGTATAGTTCCCGCTGTTCGCTACTGTATACAGGATATTTTTGGCTGCCTGACGCATGGCCAGTACCATAGTTGGTGAGGTATTTGTAATTTCATTGGTTTTCTGTGTTCCGAATCCCAACATGGCGTCATTTCCATTGCGGACAAAATCATCGGTTATCTGGTATCCGTAGGAACCATTCCAATCGGACAAGACCATTCCCCTGAATCCCCATTCGTCACGGAGAACGTTATTTAACAGATTTGGATTGGCTCCTGTTGCACGGTCTCCGATAAAGTTGAAGGAGGACATGACAGCCAATGATTTTCCGTCATAATTCTTCACACAGATTTCAAAGGGCTTCAAATATGTCTCCCGAATTACCTGTTCATCAGAATAGGTCAAAAGGAAAGTGCAGCGGTTGGTTTCTTGGTCGTTCATGACAAAATGTTTGATATATGGGTAGACCCCTTTTGTCGTCATGCCGTTTACTGTGTTTGACGCAATATGGCCTGACAGCACACCGTCCTCAGAGTAATATTCAAAGTTACGTCCGGTAAATGCAGAGCGGTGGATATTCATAGCCGGAGCGTATGCTCCGAAAATCCGGCAGTCCGCATATTCCTGACCCTCTGCTTCCCCAATCCGGTAGGCAAGATCCTTATTCCATGTCTGGGCAATCAGCAGTTCTGTGGAATAAGCAGTCCCATATACGCCGATATACCAGTCATTCAGTCCTGATGTTCCGTCGGAGTCCAGCGTTCCCACTTTCCCGATGGAGTCAATGGCTACAGTCTGGAAACCGCCCAGATTTACCATGTTAATCATGTCCTCTACGGATAACTGATCCAGCAGATCCTCCCATAACGGATTATCGTATTCTTTCCCGGTCAAGTCTGCTGTCGTAACGCCGTTATCTGCCTCCGTGACCGGCATCTCATCCTCAGGGTTATCATATTTTGTAGAATCATAGTGCGCTGCACTCTTTTCCGTCACAGCGGTTTTTGTTTCTTCGTCCATCACATACATCTCTTCGGAAGGGGCCGCTGTCGCCTCTTCATAATTGGCAAATCTATCTGCACGGGACAGGTATGTAACATTTCCGGCAGAATACTCCTGGAATTGATTCACTGCGGTTTTCTCATCAGAAGCACGTCCCTCTGTTTCATAGTTGACATCTGCATCCACCCGGAAGGTTTCCTCATCCAGTACCGTATGGGAATCGGAACGGACAGAAAGTTGATATTCTCCTGCCTCCAGCACATATCCTCCGTTTGCTGTCTTGATGCCTGTGGAGTCATAGGCAGCCATCTCTTCTTTCGGAATTTCAAAAGAAATCGTCTGGGATGCTCCCGGTTCCAGCACATCTGTCTTGCCAAACTCAATGAGATTTACAGAGGCTTTTTCAATTCCTCCACTGCTGTATGGCGGTGTGAAATAAAGCTCCACAACTTCTTTTCCTGCTGTATCTCCGGTATTCGTCACTTTCACATCCACGGCTATGCTGTCGCCATTGTCTGAAAAATTCTGCATTTCCTGTGTAAAATCAGTGTAGCTTAATCCATATCCAAATGGATACTGTACATGCTCGTCATAGTTAATCAGGCCTTCCTGCGCTGCGGTTTCATAGAACTTATACCCCACGTAGATCCCTTCCACATAATTCACGAAGGATAAAACTCCCTGATAGGCTTCATCTGCCTCCGTCAGTTCTGCTTTCAGATCATCCACGTTGTTATAGAGAAAACTTCCATAATTGTTGTAAGTCGGCGTGGATGTCAAATCATATACATAGGTATCCACAGTTCTTCCTGATGGATTCACAGAGCCGTTTAAGATTTCTCCCAAAGCCGCCATACCTGTTTTTCCGGTACCCGGTGCGAGGATGACAGAACCGATGTTCTCATACTCATCTACCCAGCCAAGCTCCATGGGGTTATTGGCATTAATGACAACGACCACATCTTCAAATTCAGAGGTCACTTTTTCTATCATCGCTTCCTCTGTATTGGAAAGCTCCAGATAACTCTCCCCTGCATCAAAGTCATCGTAATCTCCATTATTCGTATAATTGCAGGCGAAGTAATTATACTGTTCATTTCCGTCCGCCACCTCATCACGGGGATCCCATGTACCGTCTATGACTGCTTTCATATCGAGGGGAACATCCTGTCCTTCTCCCCCGGATCTTGAAATGACGATCATCGCTGTATCCGAGAATGCTTTTGCCTCATCCATCAGTTCGTCTGTGTAGTAATCCACTGTGGGTTCCGGTAATGACCAATCTGTGAAGGTGACGCTGACTACATTCCCGCCCAGATTTCTGGTCGGGCTGTACTCACGGTACATATCCACAAGGCTTTGATTCACCTGAAATCCAGCGTCTGTAAGTGATGTGAGAATGTCCACATTACTTGTATTATCTGCGGAACCGGAACCTGTTCCTCCATAAATTGGATTTGTGGATGCCCAGCCAAATACATTCAGACTGGAATTCTCCGCCAGAGGCAAGGTTCCGTCATTTTTTACCAGTGCCATCCCTTCTTCCCCTGTTTCCTTGATGATTTCCTCAGATGCCTTGACAGATTCCTCCGAAACAGATGCCTTGATGTTCAGAATCGGTGCCAGATTGTTATACATTGGTCCAAAGCAAATGATATTCGCCAGTACGGTGACAACCAGCACCCAGGCAATTCCCGCTCCAAAGCGTACCACATGGCGTGTCCCTTTCTTTACCAGCCAGTGTGCTGCAATCATGACAGCAATGGCAGCGATTAATGTTCCCACAATAGCGTAAATATAGCCGCCTAATGAATTTACATACTGCTGGACATCGGTTGGACTGACACCCATATTTTCAAAAATCGGCGTCAGCCAGTCAATTAAAAACTGTAACATCTTTCTTCCTCCCTTTTCTCTGCATTGATTTGTTTTTCTGTTGTCTACATTTTATCGAAAAGAATGCTGAAAAAAGGAAACTGCGATAATCGGTCGTTTTTTTACGACAATCGGTCAGCCGGATATGAAAAAAGAGCCGGCAGACTGTGACTTCTCACAAGTTTACCGGCTCCAATCTTTATCAATCATTCCATTTAATTACTTTTTCTTCTGATATAGAGGAAGCAATATATCTAAATTAAATTTCCCGTTCTTGGCAGTTATCAATACCTCCCCACCATATTTTTGAACAATATAAATCATGCTTTTCACACCGAATCCATGTTGTGTTTTATCCTTTTTTCTGGTGACCGGAATGCCGTCTTTAAATTCAGGTGCGCAGCTGCATCGGTTTTCCAGATGGATGAGCGCCATATCATAGTGATGTCTGATTTGGAGGCCAATCACGCGCTCCCCTTCCTTTTCTTTCAGTACATGTTCCAGTGCATTATCAAGGGCATTGCCCATGAGTGCATATACATCAGCGGAACTCATATAGGAAATCATTTTGCCCTCCACCATGCAGCTGAATTCTATGTTCCGCTCATTAAATATCAACGTTTTTTCCCGTAAAACATAATCCAGGGCGCTGCAGCCTGTATGGTAAGTAGCGTCATAGATGGACACCGCCTCCCGGATTTCCTGCAGATATTCCTTCCTGGAACTGTCGTTTTCTATCTTTTCCAGCGCTTTCATCTGATGCTTTAAGTCATGGCATTTCATGTTGATAATATCAATGGCTTCCTTGGAGCTCTTCTGCTGGGTACCGGACATCTTAAGAAGCTGCTCCATCATCTCCTGTTCACGCTTCATGCTGTTCTCCCGGAGCACATAGTACTCCATCAAGAGCACAAGCGCACAGCATAGAAAACTGTATGCCGGACAGATTATATTCCCTACCCTTGTCCCCTGATATTCTTCCGGATAAGACCAGTAGACACTAAAACCAATGGCAAATACCATAATGATAAATGCAAGCACCACAATCCTGAAATCGCTGTCGCCTAGCTCACCTGATTTTTTCTTTGTACGGATAATCAGAAAATAGACTGCCATAGCTCCCATGACATAAATGATATATCTTGTGATAAGAAGATGGGGCAGGCTCCCATAGAGTGTATATTGTCTGTGAAAAAGGTAGAGAATAATCTTACTGAGCGCAAAGGTCATATGCTCCGTGGCGTAACCACCCGCCAGAATAAATATAAGTTCCCGGAGTTCTAAATCAAAACTCCCTGAAATAGGAATAATCGTCAAAAGTGCATAGCCTATGTATAAGCAAACGTACTGAAGCATGGAATCCGGCAGAATCACAGTAAGCGTTGTCTCCCACAGTTTTCCGAGAAAAATCTGTGCAATCAAAAAACCCACAAGCCTTGGTACAAAATGTTTTTTTCTCGGAATATCAATCAAAAATATAGACTCTGAAATAAATAGCTGAAACGTAAACTGTATGCAAAAACTTTCTAAAAAACTGTATAACATGTTACATTCCTCCCACGAAACGAATATAATCCTCAGTAAATGATTTTTTCATTCGCCGGGAAAGCGAAAGCTCCCGGTCTGATGTCAAAAGGACACTGTCCTTTCCCACTCTCTTCACATGATTCAGATTAACCAGACAGCCTGCGGTGCATTCAGAAAAAGGCAGCGCATCCAGCTTGATTTTTATATCCCTCATACTTCCCCGTGTCCGGTAATTTTTCTGACGTGTATAAAACACAAGATAATCCCTGTCTTTCTCTATGTATAAAATATCCGAGGCAGCAATCCGAAAGACCCCTTCTTTACTGCTGATCAGTATATCCTCTTCCCTGTGGGTTTCTATAAAACGGAATGCCTTTTGAAGCTTCATGGAAAAATTATAGTATCCCACCGGCTTTACAATGAAATCAATGGCACGTACCTCATACCCGTCAACTGCATACTGTGCAAGGCTGGTGATAAATATAATACCCACAGACTGATCTTTTTCCCGGATTTCCCGGGCCACGTCAAGCCCATTGCTGCCTGGCATTTCAATATCCAGAAAAATGACATCATACTCCCCTTTATATTCTTCCAGAAAATCAAAACTGGCATAAAATACTTTAATCAAAAACGACTGATTATTCTCTTCCTGAAACTGTTCCAAATAAGAGACAATGCGCTGTGCATCTTCTATGGAATCGTCTACCACCGCTATTTTCATATACTTTTTCTCCTCTGCCTCGAAAACAAATTGCACAGTATTTTCTATTTGATTTTATCATAACAAATTTAATTTCTAATAGCCAATACTTATTCTAAATATAATTCTATAGTTTTTTGCAATTTATAATAAGAATAGACATAGGGCATTCAAGAGTAAACAAACTCTGAAATGCCCTATGTCTTGTTTCAACGTCTTACATTAGTTGTATCCACTTTTTTGCTACATGCTTTCTTTAAATATTTCCTTAATCTCCTCTTGTGTCAGCACTTTATATCCGCCTTCCATAACAATCGTACTCTGTACAAGGCCATCCAGCATTTCTTCTGTTACACCAAGCTCCCCAAGGTTCGTAACCACCCCGATTTCTTTCATCCATGCCTCCATGGCATTTAATCCTTCTGCTGCCATATCTTCATCTGATTTTCCTTCTGGATTAATGTCCCATACATTCATAGCAAACCTTTTGAATTTTGGAAGTCCATAAGGCATGATATAGCGGTAATATGGCAGGGATACTGCGGAAAGAGTCATTCCGTGGGTTGCGTCTGTGTGAGCCCCCACCGCCTGTCCAAGCATATGCACCATCCAGTCTGTAGATTTTCCCATTGCTACCAGAGTATTCAATGCCCAGGTAGCCGTCCACATGATATTACTTCTGGCCTCATAATTTTCCGGTTCTTTGACTGCGATTCTGCTGCTGTGAATGAGTGAGCGCATTAACCCTTCCATCAGATAATCAGAGGTATTGTCATCCTCCCCGGAAAAATACTGCTCACAGATATGATTCAAAATATCATAAAAACCGGCAACCATCTGGTACCTTGGAAGCGAATAGGTAACGGTCGGATCTAATACTGCAAATTTAGGAAATACACGTTCCCCAAACACATGCCCGATTTTCAATTTACTTTCATGATTAGTGATAACCGCGCCGCCATTCATCTCCGAACCTGTGCCAACCATCGTCAGCACGCAGCCTACCGGTATTACTTCTGTGTCAGCATCCACATCTTCAAATTTCAGATAATATTTCTCCCATGGGTCTTCTTTGCAGTTTACCGAAATAGAAACTGCTTTGGCATAATCGCAGCAGGAACCGCCGCCCACTGCCAGGATAAAGTCTACCTTATTATCTCTTGCAATCTTTATACCTTCATAGAGCTTCTCCACCGTTGGATTTGGCATAACTCCTCCGTCTTCATAGATTTCTTTTCCGTTTGCCTTTAAAATGGCAGTTACTTTGTCATAAATTCCATTTTTCTTAATAGAGCCTCCCCCGTATACAAGCTGCACGTTCTTTCCGTACTTTGGAAGTTCCTCATTCAAATAATTTAATGAATCCTCTCCAAAATAAAGTTTCGTTGGGTTTGAATATACAAAATTTCCTAACATGTCTTAATTCTCCTTTTGATTTTAATTGTTGAAATATGCGGCAATCTCATCCATTCTGGATTCCTGTTTTACATGAAAAGGACATCGGGATTCGCAGTGGCCGCATTTGATACAGTCATCCGCATGCAGCGGAAGTTTCCGGTAATGATCAGCCGCCATCTCATCACCCGCAAGAGCCAGGTCATAGTATTTGTTAATCAGCCCCACATCAAGCCCCTTGGGACACGGCTGGCAGTGATTGCAGTAGACGCATATCCCTTCTGCATCCTGTGGAGTAAATTCTCCTATGATAGAATAGTCCTTTTCTTCCGGTGCAGCGGTTACATATTTTAATGCAGTATCAAGATCCTGCATATTTCGTATTCCGGGCAGTACAGTCATCACTGCCGGACGGTCCAGTGCATATTGGAAGCACTGCTCATGTGTCAAAGCTTTTTTGAAAAGAGAGGTTTTTGCATCCAGCAGCTGGCCTCCTGCGAAGGGCTTCATTACAGAAATGCCTATTCCCATCTGCTCACACTCCCTGTATAGTCTGGCACGCTCTGCTACCTTTCCAATGGCGTAATCCCCTCTCTGGTAATCATAGGCAGGATTGATACTGAACATCATCATATCCACAAGCCCTGTATCCAGCAGCCTGCGCGCCGTATCCGGATTATGAGAGGAAAATCCAAGATGATGTATCTTTCCCTCTGCTTTCAGAACTTTCATATAATCCCATAACCCGCCACTCATCACCTGTTCCAGATCATCCCTGTCGTCAATACAGTGGACAAACCCTACATCGGTATAATCGGTGCCTAAAAGATTAAGCTCCCAGATAAATTGCTCCTGGATGTCACTTAAATTCCGTGTCCATCCATACTTACCACTTTTGTAAACTGCCCCAAAATGCATCTGGGTCATAATTTTTTCCCTATATCCGGTGAATGCTTTTGCATAGGCATAAAAAGGCGCTTGCTCTGACGGCGCCATATCAAAATAGTTGATGCCATTCTGGATGGCAGCCCTGATCACGTTCTCCATTTCCTCTTCCGTACCGGTAAGGCTTCCGCTGCCAAGTCCGAGTACACTGATTCTTTCACCACCACGAGGTAATACACGATATTCCATAATCTTCTCCTGTCTCTCAATCATTCTTCATAATTGTTTTTATTACTTTTGCGGGCACGCCTCCTACAACTGTATTTTCCGGCACATCTTTGGTGACCACGGCTCCAGCCGCAACAACTGCACCATCACCAATAGTAACTCCTGCCAGAACGGTTGCATTTGCACCTATCCAGACATTTTTGCCTATAGAAATGGGTGCCTGGATTATATCCGCCCTATGCTTCGGGTCTAAACTGTGATCCAGGGTCGCAAGGACTACGTTATGTCCAATCAGAGCGCCGTCACCGATGCGGATTCCTCCCTGATCCTGAAACTTGCATCCCGCATTAAGGAATACATGTTTTCCAATCGTCAGATTCTTCCCACAGTCTGTATAAAATGGAGGGAACAGGTTGAATGACTCATCAATTGGTTTTCCAGTCAGCCGTTCCATAATCTCTCTGATTTCTTCTGGTGTATGATAGCTTCCGTTTAATTCTGCCGTCAGACGCAGAGCCTCCTGCGACAGCCAGTGCATACACTCTCCTATATCCGGTCTGTCGGCTATACTTTTTCCACTGTTCATATATTCCAAAAATTCCACTATATCTATCATTTTCCACTCTCCAATATCAATTAATCCTGAACCGATACCCTGCTCCCCAGACAGTTTCGATAAACTGCGTTTCTTTCGCATTTTTACCCAGCTTATCCCGCAGGCGGTTGATATGTACCGTCACGGTAGCCACATCACCCAGGGAGTCCATTCCCCATACCCGGTCAAACAGCGTATCTTTTGAAAATACAATATTGGGGTTCTCTGCCATGAAAAGCAGAAGTTCAAATTCCTTATTTACAAGAACCACCTCTTTGTCATCCAAATACACCATTCTGGACTTTGGAAGAATGGTGAGGTTTTGGTAGGCTATTGCTGTCTCTTTTTCCTGTTCTTCCGGTGAGGAAAGGAGCAGGCTGTGAATATGGATATGGGATTTGACCCGTGCTACCAGTTCTGTAGGACTGAAGGGTTTCACCAGGTAATCGTCTGCGCCCAGTCCCAGCCCCCGTATTTTGTCAATGTCTTCTTTTTTCGCCGTCACCATGATAATCGGAAGATGCAGTGTCTTCCGCAATTCCCGGCACACATCAAAGCCTGTTTTCCCCGGGAGCATCACATCCAGTAAAACAGCGTCATATCTGCCTGCTTTTGCCATCCGCTCTCCTGATGGCCCGTCAGAAGCGATATCTGTCTCAAAACCATTGGCTTCCAGATAATCCCGCTCCAGTTCCGCAATCAATTCATCATCTTCCACAATCAGTATTTTTTCCATTGGTATCCTCTCCTGCTATAGGCAGATGGATAATAATCGCCAGTCCATCCCTGTTTTCTGCCTGCACACTGCCGCCGTGTCCGAGGATAATCTCCCTGACCACAGCAAGTCCAATGCCGCTGCCTTTCTCTGACTGGCTCCTTGCATCATCTACCCGGTAAAAACTGTCAAATATCTGTTCCAGGCTCTCCTGTGGCACTCCGGGGCCGTCATCCTGATATATCAATTCAATGTCTGTCCCCGTCAAAGTTCGTTCCAGAGATATCTGAACATATGATTTTTCTAAAGTACGGTATTTCACCGTGTTGTTAAACAGATTGTCAAATACCCTCTTGAATTCTTCCTTATCAATCCGTACAGGATAAGTTTCTTTTCCGTATGAAAATACAAGCTCTACTTGATTTTGTTCAGCGTCAGGGTTTAGAGTTTCTAAATATTGCTCTATAAACTCCTTGAAGTCCGCCGCCTCCATATGGTATCGGAATCCATTATCCAGCCTGCTATATTCGGAAAGGCTGTCTACCAGGCTCACCAAATTTCCCGTTCTGGTCTTAATCGCCTGCAGATACCGCATTCTTTTTTCCGGGGTATCGGCAATCCCATCTATCAAACCATCCAGATAGCCACTGATGGAGGTCAGAGGTGTCCGCAGATCATGGGAAATCCCAGTGATAAGAGCGCGTCTTTTCTTTTCGTCTCTCAGACGCTGATCTACCGATTCCTTCAGGTAAGCCCGCATTTCTTCAAAATCCATGCATACCTGACCAAATTCATCTTTTTTCCGGTATTCTATCCGGGTATCCAGATTCCCTTCCCGAATCTCTTTTGTACCTATGCTGAGTTGTCTCAAAGGCTTTAAGATACTTCCGGATATCCACCAGGATGTGAGGCCATTTACAAGCAGCGTCAGTACAATAAAAAAGAGGATAATCCCATACAGGTATCTTAGAATATAATTTTTCAGGTAATTCACCACGCCCTGATCTGTCTTCTGGCGGTGGACTGCCGTAATGCAGAATGTCTTTTCCCCGTGGTAAAATGTATTTTTTATAACGGATACTTCATGTCTGCTGGCAGTCAGTGTCTTGGCCGTATCAATGGAATCCCCTGCCACCGACCTGGCGGCCTGCATATCCTCTTCTGTAAGGTTCGTATAGATCAGTTTTTCATTTTTCGTAATCATGAACTGGTATCCCATTCCGGACAGTTTATTCTCCAGATGATACATCTCGTCACTTTGCCTGATTTCGTCTGACGTATCCGTATGTTCCCCCTGCCCCCAGTTATTCTCCCACAGCTCCTGCTGATAAGTATAAATCATGCTCTGGGCAAACTGTATGCTGTTCTCATCACTGTACATGGCTTCCAGTGTGTACCAGAAACTGCCAAGCGATGTGTGCAGACAGACATTGATTACGATTGCTGTAAATATGATTGGTATCAGAACCATCATAATATTGGACAGCCTGATCTTTTTCTTAATTGTCAATGCAATACTCTCCTTTATCTTCTATTTTTACTGAACCCGGTATCCTGTTTCAAGCAGTGTATAAACTTTTTCCCAGTATTCTTCCTTTGTCTTTACTTCGATTACATCAAATCCCTGTTTTGCTTTCAGTGACAGAATCTTTTGTGTCACTGAAAACCATAGAATCCAGTGTTTTTCCATAGACGATGCCCCTCCGCTCGTTTACTACTATGATTTCGTCTCGTCAGACAATTAACAAATCGAATTATGAATCCCGCTTTCACTCAGAATTATAGATTAGCATTTATGGATAAAGGATTTCTCACATAAAGATAAACAATTTATAAATTAATAACTATCAGAGCAATCGCACTTTTAAAGGAACGCACCGTTGCAGACCTGAAGCACCTGCCCACGGACAGCTCTCCCCATCTTGCTGGCGAGATACAGGCAGGCATATGCCTGATCTATAGCTTCACATTCCGGTCCTGGAAAATAGACGTAATGGCCGCTGTATTTCAACATTTCATTTCCCCCGGGCTGTTCTCCCGCCTTATTGGCAAGATGTGCCGGTGTGATGGTCGCCCCCGGTGCAACGGCGTTACACCTGATATTGGTGTCAATAAGCCGCATAGCCACATTCTTTGTCAACGTATTCAGAGCTCCTTTTGTGGATGTATAGGTTGCGCCGCAGAAAGGACGGTTTCCATTTACGGAAGAAATATTGATAATGACTCCTTCATTTTTAGGCATAAATATTTTCAATGCCTCTCTGATATATCTCATTGGTCCACCCAGGTTTGTATTCATTACCTGCATCATCCATTCATCCTCTGTTTCATCAATCATTTTCTGCTCGCCAATTCCTGCATTATTGATCAAAATATCTAAATCACCAAAAGTCTCTATTGTTTTTTCCATAACTTTCTTCGTATCTGCTGTGGAACAGGTATCCGCAACAATACCGATCGCCTTCCCACCCTTTTCGCAGATTCCTTTTACCACCTGATCCAGTTTCTCCTTGCCTCTAGCCGTCAGGACAACGCTGGCGCCTTCCTCTGCGAAGAGTTCCGCCATCGTCTGCCCCATCCCATAGCTTGCTCCGGTAATAATTGCAACTTTTCCCTCTAACATTTTTGCTTCCATGTCTTATGATCTCCTTTTCTTTTATAGGCTCTGCCCAAATTCTCTTAATTCATTTAATTTTTTCTCTGATTTGTTCTGTTTGCCATAAGCGGTATAAATTCCCATATCCTCAAGTTTTAAATAGTACAGAAAAGAATTCTGATATTCATAAACAGCTCCTCCATATACACCATCACTCCCAGAGCTTAAAATCAGTGCAGCCTTCTTCAGATGTTTGGGTTTATCAAGCGCATAAATACGGTTAATCGCACATTGCAGCTGTCCTGTAAAACTATGGTAATAGACCGGACTTGCCAGAACTATCATCTCCGTCTCATCAAGTATCGGATAGATTTCTTGCATATCATCCTGCTGTACACATTTCCCCGCCCCTTTAGTATGGCAGTATTCACATCCAAGACAGCCCCCTATATGTTTGCTGCATACATTTACCACAGTAATATCGTGACTATTTTTTTCTGCCCCTTCTACAAATGCCTCTACCATAGCAGTAGTATTTCCATGAGTATGGGGACTTCCGTTTAAAATCAATATTTTCATGGTATACGCCTCCTGACCCTTACACTGATTTGCCCATAAGAAATGCTTTTTCCAGTGCCGAGTGTCCCTCAATCTCACCTGCTTTATCTACTCCACCCGCAAATATCGTTCCTGCAAGAGCTGCTTTTTCAAAACAGGAAATCCATCCTCTAAGCCCTGTAATCGCTCCATTTACCGCATCTTCACTTTCATCAGCCGCTGTGGCCAGAAGATAAACCTTCCGAAACTGATAATCCAGAAAATACAGCGGGTTTGCACGGTCAAGCATCGTCTTCATCTGCCCGCTCATCTCGTAATAATAAACAGGCGTGGCAAATACAATTACATCTGCCGTCAGCATTTTCTTTGCGATGGTATTTGCATCATCTGCAATTATGCATTGCCCTGTATGCTGGCAGGCAAGACATCCCCTGCAAAAGCCAATCTTTTTATCACGGATTTCTATCTTCTCTGCCAAATGACCTGCCGCTTTAGCTCCTCTTATAAATGCATCTGCCAGACGCTCCGAATTGCTGTCTTTCCGCAGACTTGTTGATACGACTAAAATATTTTTTTCCATCTTTTTCTCCTTATTTCTTAATTTGATATACTAAATAATCCAGACAATAAATTTTCCTTTCTTCTCTATGTACATTGTTCAGAAGCTGTTTCCTATGATGTTCCAATAGTTCCAATTGTTTTTCTTTTTGATTTTTGTCCAGGTATAACAAAAAATCCTGAATGCTCTCCATCCCACACCCTGCATCCTTTAGATTCTGGACGACCTCTTCTTTGGATTCTAAATTTACCATTACCTGTGCAGCACCTCCCACATCATTTTTATCTATACCTAGTATAATTCTGCCGCCATATAATAACAAATACTTATATTTAATTATTATGCATAGTTGAAACCTATTTGCTTTTGTGTTAAACTCCCTTTAAGTTTTATTTAGGGAGGTTATCATATGGAACTGCGGGTTCTTCAATATTTTCTTGCGATTGCAAGAGAACAAAGCATTATACGTGCCGCTCAGTCACTGCATCTATCCCAGCCGACTCTTTCCACCCAGATTAAAAATTTAGAAGAAGAGCTGGGAAAACAGCTGTTGATTCGCGGTACAAAAGGCTCACGGAAGGTCACACTTACAGAAGAAGGGATGATTTTACGAAAACGTGCGGAAGAAATTCTCGACTTGGTAAAGAAAACAGAAAACGAGGTTAGCCTCAATGATGATATTGTCATAGGAGATATTTATATCGGTACGGGTGAGACGGATGGGATACGCATTTTAGCACAGACGGCTAAGCTTCTGCAGGACACTTATCCCGGAATCCGCTATCACATCTTAAGCGGCAATTCTGCATTCGTAATGGAGCAGCTTGATAAAGGTCTGCTTGATTTTGGGCTTATATTTGGCACAGTTGATTTGACAAAATATCACTCACTCAAAATACCGTCAAAAGATGTCTGGGGTGTTTTGATGCCAAAAGACTCCCCTCTTGCATCGAAAGAGGCAGTCTCACCGAGTGACTTATGGGGGAAACCACTCATCATCTCCCAGCAGGAAAACAAAGGCGGTAAGATTATAGAGTGGCTGAAACACCCGGAATCAGATTTAAACATTGTAGCCACGTATAATCTTATCTTTAATGCCTCCCTGCTGGTGGATGAGGGTCTTGGATATGCGGTTGGTTTTGATAAAATTATCAATACCTCCGGAAATAGCCGCCTCTGCTTTCGCCCGCTGACTCCCGCACTGGAAGAGGAGATGAACATCATTTGGAAGAAATATCAGGTATTCTCTAAACCTGCCGAAAAATTTATCGAAAAGCTGCAGGACATTTTATCTTCTTTTTCATGATTTAGTGCAAATTGTAAATGAACTTCACAAATGCAGGGTCATCGTGGTTCACGATTTCACTGTGCCTCAAATCCTTTGCCGAAATCTGTTCCATCTCTTCTTCTGTGAGTGCAAAGTCCCAAATATCTATATTCTGCTCCATTCTTTCTACGTGGATAGATTTGGGAATAATAGAGACACCGCGCTGTACATTCCATCTGAGTGCTATCTGCGCCGGTGTCTTTCCGTATTTATCACCGATTGCCGTAAGCTGTGCATCCGTAAAGATACCGTGCTTTCCTTCCGCCAACGGCCCCCACGCCTGAGGAACGACACCATACGCTTTCATATTTTCAATGGCGCCCTCCTGGACAAAGTATGGATGCAGCTCTACCTGGTTGACTGCCGGTATCACCTCTACTGTTTTACAAAGATTCGCAAGGATTGCCGGATAGAAATTCGCAACACCTATTGCTTTAGCCAGACCTTCTTTGTAAGCCTTCGTAATGCCACGGTAGGCCGCAAAATAGTCATTCATTGGCTGATGCAGAAGAATCAAATCTGCATAGTCCATATCAAGCCTCTTTAAAGAAGCCTTCACTGCCTGATAAGCGTCCTCTTCCTTCCCCATATCGCTGACCCATACTTTTGTTGTGATAAACAGTTCTTCCCTTGTGGCGATACCATCCCTGACTGCTCTTGCAACTCCCTTTCCTACCGCTTCCTCATTTCCATAGGCAGTTGCCGTGTCGATGAGCCGATACCCTGTTTTAACAGCATTGTAGACAACCTCTTCACACTGTGCGGCATCCGGTATCTGGAATACCCCAAATCCTTCCAGCGGCATTTTGTCTCCTGTGTTCAATGTAATAAATTCCATGATTTTTTCCTCCTGATTTTTATTTTTGAATTTCCGACTGGTTGTTCGCATCTATAATTTCGCAGATGCTGATATTTTCATTCCTGTATCTTGCTTTTGTGTTTTTTTCCGGCATGTTCATCTGGATTGCCATCATCGGACATGCATGGATACATGCCATGCAGGACATACATCCTTCTGAATTCCATCTACTTTTCTGTTCTTTCACTGTAAAACACTTTTTCGGACAAATCTTTGCACAAATTTCGCATCCGATACATTTTTCCGTAATTCGATACATATCTGTGAAAGCATTTGCGGGCATTTTCGCTCTTCTTGCCAGATATTCCCGGTGGGCAGCCCTGTCCTCATCTGTAACCGGTGAAATATAGTGTTTTTCTGCTTCCAGGTCTTTTTGAATCTTCCTAATCTGTTCTTCTACCTTTTTATCCAGAGACTTCTGCTGGTTCATATCAAATCCCGGAAGAAAATTATCCACCATCAGCAAAACGTTAATGTAAGACGGAGTGATTCCAATTTCTTCCAGCATTTTTTTTGCAAGTTCAGAAGCTCCTCCATGACGGTTTCCGTAAGTAAGAATCATATAAAAATAGGGTGTCACAAAAGTGGACTGTTCCAAAAACTCTCTTACCAGTGTGGGAACCTCATGCCCGAACACCGGACACACAATCCCAATCTTATCGGCAGTATAGGTTTTGGAAACGTCATGGATTGCCTGGGCAATACTGACTAGCTTACTTTCTAATTGTTTCGCTGCATAAAGGCTGTTGCCTGTAGCGGTAAAGTAAAATAGCATTTATTTTCCCTTTCTTTTCTTTTATAAGCTCTTATTTAAGTCTTGCGCCATCCAAAAAAGCGCTGCCGACTTTTTCACCAAACCTGTAGTAGCCATGATGTACAGTATCAAATATAATTGGGTTGAATTTATCCAGACTGATTTGTCCATCCTCTCCGAGTACTCTTTCGTCAACACTTACATTTTTTATTTTCCCAAGGTATTTACTGTCATCAACCACTTTCACAAGCTCACATTCCAGCGTTACCGGAAGCTCGTTAATAACCGGCGCATTTACAAACGCACTTTTTGTAACCGTAAAACCAGCTTTCTCCATCTTCTGAGGTTCGTTTGCACCGGATACGAGTCCTACATAATCACATGCTGTTACATGTTCCGCATCTGCGGCGCTTACTGTAAATGCTTTCAATTTCATAATATTATCAGTTGTTTTGTGATGAGACATATCAATAATGATTTCATCGCTTCCCACAATTCCGCCCCAAGCTGCATTCATGGCATTTGCTTTTCCATTCTCGTCGTAGGTTCCGATGATTAATACCGGCTGCGGAAAAAGTAACGGCTGTGCCCCAAAGTTTTTTCTTTCTGACATATGAATGTCCTCCTTGTTGTAAAAGTTTCTTTTTGTGCTATAATTTTTGTTAAGACCATGAAGTGATTCATCTGTCTTACAGGACGAATCTTATACCTTTTTTTATGAAAATGTACAATGCCAGTTGCGAATACTGCTATAAATAGAATTAATACTGGAGGGGATAGTAATGATAGAACTTTATGAATTGCGACAGCTCGCGGCATTTGCAGATACCGGAACCTTATCAGAAGCTGCAGAAATTTTGCATTTATCCCAGCCTGCATTAAGCAGAAATATGAAAAAGCTGGAGGATGATCTGGGCATCTCCCTTTTTGACAGGACGAAAAATAGAATAGAGCTTAACGACAATGGCCAATATATGCTGGAGCTTGCGAAAAAACTTCTTGTGGATGCAGATTCACTGGCCGCAAAAGTACGTGATTATGACCGTAAGAGCCGTACCATTATGCTGGGTCTGTGTGCACCGGCCCCGGTATGGTTTCTGACTCCCTTAATGACAGAGCTTTTCCCCCACCTTTCACTCCAGACAGAACAGGACACAGTAGAAAAACTCCTGTCCGGTCTGGATGACAATGTATATCAGTTGATCACACTTCCTAAAAAACCAGAGGGAAAACAGTACTTTTCTAAAAAATGCGGGCGGGAAACCCTGATGTTTGCGCTGCCAAAAGGGCACAAATATGCGCGAAGAAAAAGTCTGTCATTTTCGGATATGAATGGTGAAAATATGCTTTTAATGCCGGACATTGGTTTCTGGTCTTTTGTCATGGAAAAAATGCCGGATTCTCGATTTCTCACCCAGAATGACCGGTTTAGCTTTAATGAGCTGGTTCAGGCCTCTTCCCTTCCCTCTTTTGTTACGAATTTGTCTGAGAAATACAGGATAACACCATCCGGCCGGATTTGTGTACCTATTTCAGATGAAGAAGCAACGGTAACCTACTACCTTATATGCAAAGCAGAAAATAAAAAAATGTTTTCTTCCTTGTTTCAGTCTATTTAACAAGTTTTCTTCCCGTCCAAAATCATCATCTTATCCATCTGTGGCAGGATTTCCGAATTTCTTACTTTTTCGTCCCAATCCTGCGGCTGGATTTCCTCAAAAGAAATTGTTACCGCCTCCTGTGGGCATCCCCACGATTCCAAGAATACCTGATTGATTTTTTCAATTGTCCTGCGTTTCGTTTCTTCATCTTTTGGAAACGCTTTGATCGCTATATAAGGCATGGCGCACCTCCTCTTTTTTACTGTTTTGGGCAGCCTGATTTACACATGTGCGTGCATTTAAGCTGCGGGGATAGCCTATATATGGCAGGCATTGGGAGATCACCCGTATCAGATATGCCTCATCATTTCCGAGGTTCATATTCCCCTGCGCATGGCTGATAAGCTGTGGTTCACAGCCGCCCTGTGCCGCCAGAAAGCAGAATGTAATCAGTTCCCGCTGCCTGAAGTCCAGTCCTGTTCTTGTATAATAATCGCCGAAGCAATTGGCGGCAAGCCAGCGGTTGATATGGCCGCCTTTATAGAAGTCCCTCATCCCTTCGCCGAAAATATCTATCTGCGCCTGCACGCCCTTTTCCAGGCGGTTTTCCATTGTAGTGGTGGCCTGGCCCTCTAAGGGCATCGGAATTCCCCTTGACCGGAATACTTCATTTGTCACCATTAAAAATGGAAGCATTCTGCCAAACCCCATATAATCTACAGACTGATATACGATCTCTTTCACCATCACCGGCGTAAGTCCCTTTTCAAGCGCCTCATGCAGCATAAGGCGAAATGCGTCTATACCCTGACATCCAATCAGTGAGGAAAGAATCGCCAAATACCTGTCTGTGTCATTTAACTGCTGATTCTCCTCATCTACGACTTCCCGGAATGTAAACTGCTCAAATCTTTCCATAAATTCCGGGTCTGTCTCATAAAATTGTTTCATCCTCTACACCTCTCTTAAATCTTCTGGTTTCCCGGATCACACTGGTATTGCCTGTCTCACCCCAATATTTGGCTTGTTCTCGCAAGCTCTTTCCTGATCTCAATGTGCTGAGGGCAGGCCTTCTCACATTTCCCGCATTGAACACATTCCGCTGCTTTTTTCAGGCCATGGCCGCCCACCAGCCATTCTTCCTGGTGTTTTGCCAATGCCAGATCATCGTAAAGTGTGAGATAATTCATTGCTGTAAAGGAGCCGGAAATGCCAATCTGATTAGGACAGACTTTGGCACAATAGTTGCATGTGGTACAGGGAATCAACGGAACTTTCTTCATTTCCTGCTGTGCCTTTTTGATAACTGCCTCTTCTTCTCCGGTAAGTCCCGTAAAATTCTTCATATAAGACAGATTGTCTTTCATCTGTTCCACATTGCTCATCCCGGACAGAACCGTGATGACACCTTCCAGATTTGCTGCAAAACGCACCGCCCAGGATGCCACTGACATATCCGGTTCACTTTCCTTTAAGATGTCCTGTACAGACTTAGGCGGATTTGCTAACATTCCTCCTTTGACCGGTTCCATAATGATAACCGGTTTGCCATGTTCCCTCGCCACCTCATAGCAGCGGCGTGACTGCACTGCCGGATAATCCCAGTCAGCATAGTTAATCTGCAATTGCACAAATTCCATCTCCGGGTGCCTTGTCAAAATATCTTCCAGCTCTTCCGGTGTAGAGTGAAAAGAGAATCCAATGTGCTTAATCTTCCCTTCCGCTTTCTTCTCCTGTACAAAGTCCCACATCCGGTACTCATCAAAATACTGTGTACGCGCCTCGCCCAGATTATGTAACAGATAGAAGTCAAAATATTCAGCCCCTGTCTGCTTTAACGATACGTCAAACTGCGCAATGGCTTCCTCTCTGGTCTTGCAGTTGATCCACGCTGCATTCTTCGTGGCAAGCTGATACTTCTCCCTGGGATAACGTTCTACCAACGCCTGCCGAATGGCGTCCTCGCTGCCAGCATATGCCCATGCCGTATCAAAATAGGTAAATCCGGCCTCCATAAACATATCTACCATCTGCTTTGTCTGCTCAATATTAATTTTATCCTCTTTCTGAGGCAGCCGCATAAGTCCAAAGCCTAATTTCTTTATATCTTTTCCTAAATATTCCATTCTTCAGTCCCTTTCCTACATCCCATCTGCATTATAAAGCTGCGTACTCTTCTTCTGTTACAGGCTCACACCATTCATTCCCTGTCTCCTCCCCCGGAACCTCCAAAGCAATGTGGCTGAACCATGAATCTTTCTTTGCCCCGTGCCAGTGCTTTACCTCCGGCTGGATGTGAATCACGGTTCCGGGTGTCAGGCTTACTGCCTCTTTCCCCTCTTCCTGATACCATCCCTCACCCGCCGTACAGATCAGCATCTGCCCGCCGCCCTTTTGTGCATGGTGGATGTGCCAGTTATTCCGGCATCCCGGTTCAAAGGTTACATTGGCAGTGAAAATTCCGCCCTCAATCTGGGAATCATTCAGCACATTTAAGTAAGACTTTCCGGTAAAATACTGTGCAAATCCGTCATTGGGCTCTCCCTGCCCGAATACATTTAACTTGTCAAATTCTGTTTTATCCATGATTTTCATATTGTCTGCCTCACTTTTTTGAATCTTTTTATTTTTGTTACACCCATTCTTTAATCTGTTCTTCTGCTCTGGATACACTTCCTCCGCGAAGGGCCAGACCCTCCTCCACTTTCGCGCCGGGGCAGAGACGTTTGATATCACTTACGCTGCTCCCCAGGCCGCTTCCTTCATGGGTACACAATGGTTTAATCGTCTTTCCTGTCATATCAAAACGCTCCAGAAAGGTGAAGACTGCCATAGGCATTGTCCCCCAGTAGTTGGGATAGCAAAGATAGATTGTCTGGTAGTCATTCAGGCTTTCCGGATAGTTCTTCAGCTCCGGGCGGGCATCCCGCTTCTGGTCGTCCTGAGCCTGGGCAATACATTCATTGTATGATTTGGAATAGGGCCTTTGCGGTTCTATTTTAAAGAGCGCAGCGTCTGTCAACTTTTGAATCATACCCGCAGCCACCTCTGTGTTGCCCACATCTAAGTTTTTAATCATCCCATTCACGTAGTTTTCATCTTTACGTGAAAAATAAGCTATCAATTTTTCCATAAAACCGCTCCTTTTTTCTTTATTTTTCGTCAGTGACCTTTTTGCCTCTATCATTATTATATCTGCCGTGTGCTTGACCGGGAATCTCCATTATGTTATTATCGTATAAACTTTTTGTTTATTCCTTGTTTTCAGGAGGTGTTTATGTATAACCATATGCTTGATACTTTCATAGCAGTCGCCGACTGCGGAAGCTTTACAAAAGCGGCCGAACGTCTGTATATTTCCCCCACTGCTGTTATGAAACAGATGAATGCGCTGGAAAAAGAACTTGATCTGGTTTTGATGGAACGCACGCCCTCCGGGATCGGGCTTACCCCCGCAGGCTCTGTCATTTACCGGGACGCAAAATTTATCATGGATTACTCACAGAAATCTGTCGCAAGTGCCAGGGCAGCCATGCATTTATGTGACACAACGTTTTGTGTAGGCACCTCGCTATTGAATCCAGCGAAGCCTTTCATGGATCTGTGGTATCGGGTGAGCCAGGATTTCCCTGAATATAAGCTGCATCTGGTTCCTTTTGAAGATAATCACGAAGGGATTTTATACGAAATTGAACAGTTAGGAAGAAAATTTGATTTTCTCATTGGGGTATGTGATTCAAAAGCATGGCTTAGCCTTTGCAATTTTCTGCCGCTTGGAAGATATAAGAAAATGATTGCCGTATCCCGGGAACACCGGCTGGCAGGACGTCCGTCCATTTCTATAGAAGATTTGTACGGGGAAACTCTGATGATGGTAAAACCGGGGGATTCCAGTATCAATGATAATCTGAGAAAGGACCTGTCTACGCATCATCCCGAAATCCAGATAGAGGATACCCCGCAGTTTTACGACATGTCTGTATTTAACCGCTGCGCGGAAACCGATCAAGTCCTGCTCACGCTGGAATGCTGGCAGGAAGTACATCCGGGACTCGTATCCATACCTGTTGAATGGGAGTACAGCATTCCCTATGGTCTGCTGTACAGCCTTGACGCCGAAGGGGATGTGGTTAGATTTGTAGAAGCAGTTAAGGAAATTTCTCTTCCAAATTTATTTTAAAGCGATAAAATAAGATTTCCGTGGGAAGTACAGACGGATTATTTTTACTCCTGGTGCGTCCGTCTATTCGTATAAAAGGCTAAATCTATGTCAGTATATGGTTCCTCTGGCACAATCTCATAGAGTTTTTAGTGCTTTCAACAGATATGTCATATTCTGTCCTAGATTCTCCATATTTGCAAGTGCTTCCAAATCCTTTCTGACATCCTCCGGCATCTGCCCGTATCCTATATTCCAATACGTGGAGCCTGCCACAAACATCTCATGATTCAGAAAAAAGTGATTTATCGCATCTATGGCCTGCAATGCACCACCTCTGCGTGCTGCCGCCACTGCTGCGCCGACTTTGTGGGTAAATAGACCTGGATTCATGTCACCTACCACAGCGGCTCGTTCTAAAAGCGCCTGCATGTTAGCCGATATATTTGCGGAGTATACAGGAGATCCCAGCAAGATTCCATCTGCATCCTTCATCTTATCAAGTATTTCTCCAAAACAGTCCTTCTGATGCACACAGTTTCCCAGACCACCACAAGAGAAACAGGCTTTGCACGGCTCAATCACTTTCCCCGCCAGCTGTACTAACTCTGTGTCAATGCCAGCATTATTCAGCACATCAAATACCTTTTCTATTAAAATTGCAGTATTCCCATTCCTTCTTGCACTGCTGTTGATTCCTAATACCTTCATCCTCACACCTCCCTTATTTCTTATCCTTAATACCAATCATGCTTTTCACCACGGTCAAGGGCATTAATCCGCTCCATTTCATCTTCTGTAAGCTCAAAATCAAACAATTCTGTATTCTCCTGAATGTGCTCGGGGTTACTGGAACCGGGAATTACCACCACTCCCTTTTGTAGATTCCACCGAAGAATAACCTGTGCAGATGATTTCCCATGTGCTTCTGCAATTTCGGAAATCACCTTGTCACCAAGCAGCTCCTCCGTATGCCCCCTGCCACCGAGAGGGTACCAGCCCTGTACTACAATACCAAGACCTTGAATATAGGGAATTACATCATTTTCCTGATAATAAGGGTGGATTTCATTCTGCACCAATGCGGGAACTGTATCCACCTGTGGCAGAAACTCTGTCAATTCCTCCACATACCAGTTTGACAGGCCAATCGAACGGATTTTTCCCTCTTTTACAAACTGTTCCATCGCTTTGTACGACTCTACATCATTTGGGTCGGGGTGATGCAATAGCATTAAGTCCACATAGCCGATATTCAGCCGGTCAAGACAAGCCTGAATCGACTGAGTCGGATTTTTCATCTCATCACCCGGATAGATTTTAGTCGTAACAAAAACATCTTCGCGCTGTACGATTCCTTCGCTAACCGCTTCCCGAATTGCCTGTCCGACCTCCTCCTCATTGCCATAAGCAGAAGCAGTATCAATCAGGCGGACACCGTTTAATAATGCAGATTTCACAGAATTGATGCACTCATCCCCATGAAGGCTATAGGTTCCAAGACCGTTGATCGGCATCTCATATCCACTGTTTAACGTAACTGTCTTTTTTTCAAAATCGAACTCCGCTTTCATTGTGTTTTCCTCCTTGATGGATGGTTCGCTGCTCCCGTCTTCAGAAGCTAATTCTGTTTCTTCTGTGCTTTCATCAATTTCCACTGATAAATCTGCGTCTGTGCTCCCGCTTTTCCCTGTTTCATTCTGATTGGTTTGTCCACAGGCTGTCATCGCAAACAGCAGCAATAAGATTAGCATAAAGCTAAGAATTTTCCTCATTTCAAATCCTCCTGTCCTGCTATTCCAAAGACATTCCAAAATTTCTGATTTCTTTTAATTTCGCGACGGAACCATTCTCACTCCCATGAGCCGTAAACACCCCCATATTTTCAAGACCGAGATAATCCACGAAATCGCCTTTGAAAGAGAACAAGGCACCATCATACTGATTGGCATCACCTGAGCTTAATATCATAGCTGCTTTTTTCAGATTCTTCGGCTTTCTCGGATAAGCGGCGGAATAAAAACGGTCAAGGGTACATTTGAGCTGACCGGAAATACCGTGATAATAAATCGGTGATGCAATTACAAGCATCTCAGCCTTATCAAGCAGTTCATAAACCTCCTGCATATCATCCTTCTGCATGCACACACCGTTTCCTTTTGTATGGCAGTATTCGCAAGCCAGGCAGCCCGCTATTTTCATATGACAGACCTCTACGATATGAACTTCATGCCCCACTGACTCAGCGCCCTCGCGGAATGCTTCGGCCATCCGTTTTGTGTTTCCCTGCTTTCTTGGACTTCCGTTTAATACTAATATGTTCATGTAAATCCTCCTTGTAAAATTCGTCCCTATTTCAGATTTTCCCCGAAGAACTGTTCCAGTTTATCAAAGGCAATCGCATCTTTCCCGCCGCCATCATACAGGTCGGTGTGGACTGCATTTGGAATGAGCAGCAACTCCTTGTTGTCTGTATAAGGATTATCTTTCACCATAGCGGCATAAGCGTCACGGCTGAAATAGCAGGAGTGCGCTTTCTCTCCATGCATTACCAACACTGCGCTGCGGATTTCGTTGCTGTACTTAAGGATTGGCTGATTCATAAAGGACATACATCCAATCATATTCCATCCTCCGTTAGAATTTAAGGAACGCTTATGATAGCCGCGGTCGGTCTTATAATAATCGTGATAGTCTGCCACAAAGAACGGTGCATCCTCCGGGAGCGGGTCTGCTACACCGCCGCCCAAGGCGTAGCTGTCATTTTTATAATCCACAATCCTCTGGACGTTCATGGCTTCTTTCTTTGCATACCGTGCGTCGGCAGAGTTCTCGGAATCAAAATATCCGTTGGCATTGACGCGGGACATATCATACATGGTGGAGGCAACTGTCGCCTTAATGCGGGTATCCAACGCTGCCACGTTAAGTGCCAAACCTCCCCAGCCACAGATGCCGATAATACCGATTTTTTCCGGGTCAACATTTTTCTGTACAGAGAGGAAATCTACTGCTGCCTGAAAATCTTCGGTGTTAATGTCAGGAGAAGCCATATACCTGGGTTCACCGCCACTTTCGCCAGTATAAGAAGGGTCAAACGCAATTGTAAGAAAACCACGCTCTGCCATTGTCTGTGCATACAACCCTGCGGCCTGCTCCTTCACTGCGCCAAAGGGTCCGCATACCGCAATCGCCGACAATTTGCCGGAAGCTTCTTTGGACTCATAAAGATCTGCCGCCAGCGTGATGCCGTAGCGATTATGAAAGGTCACTTTGCGGTGGTTCACCTTTTCACTTTTAGGAAATGTTTTATCCCATTCATTTGTTAATTCCAATTTTACAGTATTTTTCATTTTACAATGCTCTCTTTCTTTTTCTATTTGCCATACTAAAAAATCAAGACAGTCAACTCTTTCCTGACTTTCATGCAGGCTGTCCATCAGACTGCAGCGGTGTTTTCGCAGAATTTTAACCGCATCCTGAACCTGGCCGTTGCAATACAGCCTGCAGACTGTTTCAATGGTTTGTGATCCGCAGCCTGCATCCTTTAAATTCTGTATCAGATCATCCGTACGAACGCCTCCCTTCCTTTTATGTTTGTATTATATCCTCTTGATTTTCGTTTCGCTAATGGCTATAATTTATACCGTGATATGAATTTTCGGAATGTCATAGGAGGACAATATGGAATTGAGAACCATGAGATATTTTCTTGCAGTGGCAAGAGAAGAAAATATGACCCGCGCGGCAGAACTGCTTCATGTTACCCAGCCTACACTTTCCAAGCAATTAAAGACGCTGGAAGATGAGCTTGGGAAAAAGCTGTTCATCCGGCACAGCTTCAGCATACAGCTTACCGAAGAAGGTATCCTGCTGCGAAAGCGGGCAGAGGATCTGGTGAAAATGGCAGATAAGATCACAACCGAATTTCTCACCTTAGATGATGTTTTGGGTGGCGATATTTATTTCGGTCTGGCGGAATCTTATCAGATTAGACACCTCGCCGCTACAATCAGAAAATTCAAAGAGACTTACCCTGACCTGCGCTATCATATCACCAGCGGCGATACAGAACAGGTTACGGAAAAGTTGGATAAAGGCATCATTGACTTTGCTGTGTTGGCGCAGGAACCCAATACCGCTAAATATCATTATTTAACCTTTCCTAATGCTGATCTATGGGGCCTTGTCATGCCAAAAGACTGTTCACTGTCAGAAAAAAGCGCCATCTGCGTTGATGACTTAATCGGACTTCCTTTATTTTGTTCCGAACAGGGATGGAACAATGATATTTCTAAATGGTGCGGTAACAGCATGGATAAATTACACCTTGAGGGTTCATTTCGCCTGTCTTATAATGGATCGCTTTTTGTGAAAGAAGGACTGGGCTATCTTTTGACATTTAAGCATCTGATTGACACGAATCCAGACAGCGGCCTTGTTTTCCGTCCCCTCGCACCTAGGCTTGAAACAAATATGTACCTGATATGGAAAAAATATCAGGTTTTTACGCCCATTGCTGAACGATTACTTGAAATGTTAAAGTCAAATTTTTCAGAATAAACATTAAAGCAATGTCATAAGAAATGTGCAAAAACTGTGCATTTTTCTATTTAGAATTAGAAACTAATTTGCGAAATCATAAAGAAAAGCTGAGAGTTTAATCCATCAGCAAGTGCTTTGCTAATCCATTCAAAAATTTTTGTAACTCATTAGTTTAAAGTTCCAAATCCCATAATTATAGGAGAATTAATCGGATAACTTCTCTCCTTCACAGCATCTCCAGAGTTTCCTTCCAGCGTATAAACAATCTCGTTCTCACAGCGCTCCACAATCCCCACATGGTCGCTCACTCCGTTTTTCACCCAGTCAAAGAAAATAATTGTCACCGCCACCGGCGTATAGCCACTTCTGTCCTTCCAACGCCCCCGGCTTTTGAACCAAGTGATTCCATCATCACAAAGGGAAAACTTCGGCACACTCCCTGATGCAGTCAGCCCGCTTTGATCTGCACACCAGCTGACAAAACAGGCGCACCATTCCACCCTGCCGTCAAATCCATACCATGACCAAAATTTCTGCCCTCCTGCATTTCCAAGCTGTGACTTAGCAATGGTTACAATCTGCTCATTTCCAAACAGACCGGCAAAGAGACCGCCTCCCCCGGAATAATACCGCAGGACATGGGGTACATACTCCGGATCGCCATACCTTGCCCAGCCGTGGGCTGCCGCCTGCTCCTGCGAAAACTGCAGGGCGTTTGCCTCGCTGTATCCCCCGTGATTCCGTATCGCCCAAGTGATATACCCGTTGCCGTAATTGTACCCCTGCAAGCTGAGTTTCAGCTTGTCCATGTTATAAGGGCTTTTACATCCTGCCTCTGCCACACAGCTGGCATAATACTGCACGCCGCCCTGAATGGAATATTCCAGCTCTGTGATCGCGTTGGGACTATTGGGAAATCTGGTATTGTAAGGGCATTCGCTGGACTGCATGGGATCCGTCCCCCTGCCCCCGGATTCCTGCATGATGATTGCCTGCAGGACGGAGACATAGTCCGGGATTCCATATTCCGCAGCGTATTTCTGTATCGTAGGCGTATAGGCAAGCACCTCCTGGCTCAGTGGTTCTGCGCTTTGGGAGCTGCCGGAAAACATAGCGCCGGCGATAATGTCTGCAATAACCACAAACACCACAAGGAAACCTCCTGCAGACGCAAGAAGCGCCCCCATCGCCTTCACCGATGTCACGGCTCCCTGAACCGCCGCTTTCATTCCACGGACCGTTGTCTTCGCCGTTCTCCCTGCCGTCTTAGCCGTGCCTGCTGACTCCGCTGTTTTCGCTGCGGTACGTCTTACGGCACGTATGGCTTGCAGCTTCTGTCCCTGCTGTACCGCATTCCGGGTCGTTTTAATCTTACCGGAGGCGGCAGGTGAACTTCTCACAATCCTTGGCGCTGTTTTTACTTCCCGGCCTGCCGCCGTCCGGACGCAGCCCTTGGTGCTTTTCCTGTCAGTTCCCTGCCGATATTTCCGATATGGCTGGCTGCCTCATGCATCTCGTCTGCGATATTTCCAAGACGGTCTATCCCCCGGTCAGCCGCTAAAAGGGTCTGCTCCAGATGGGCGTTCAGTTTCCAAAGCCCCTTCTGAATGCCCAGAACGTCCATGCTCTTTGCAAGTGCCACAATCCCTTTTTCGTGGAATAACGTTATGGTCTTTTTAACCCCTTCCAGAAACTTTCCTTTCAGTTCCTGTACCTGTTCCCTGGCTTCCCGAAGCCTGCCCTCTACTCTGGTGACTACCCGGACTGCGGCCGCTTTCCCGGATTGCCCCCAGCTGCTCTTTTACCTCCTTTAATTCCTCCAGAACCGTTCCCAGCTGTTCGTCCATCCCGTCCAGATACTGCGCCAGGTCCATGACCTGCCTCTTTTCCGTCTCCATGCCACGGTCCTCTAATATCCGCAGCAATTCCTGTAATTGTTCCTGCTCCATCATCGGAACACGCAATGTCGTTTTCATTTGCTGTCACTCCTTCCATCTGAAAACACCGCACTTTCCATCTAAGTGCGGTGCTGCAAAATAAGTATTTTTTGATTTTCTGTTACACTAGACCGGTTATTCCCTGCCGCTTCCCGGCTTATCTCCCGGCGCTGTGGACATCAACTGATACAGCCTGGTCGCACGGGGCCAGGTATTCTCAAAAGGCACGATGTTCCCGGAACAGCGGATCAGGCCATGACCGGCGCCTACATTGGTGATATAAGACAGCTGGTTGTCTGAAATGTTCAGAAGCTTTGCCAGTTCCTCCCGGTCTGTGCTTGCCTGATTCAAAAGGATCAGGAACTCACTGTTGGCAAGCAATCTGCAAAGATCCACGTGGTCTTCCCCTGCATCCAGTTCTTCCCCCACTGAGGACATTTTCGCCAGATGGTTGATGTTTTGCTCACAAAACCCGCAACGGCATCCATTCCGCTTAAAACATATTATCCGGATGGTCTTCGGTCACTGCTTCTGCTGTATAAAATCGTTTCATATAACATCCCTTCTTTCTGCAAAAAATAGCAGGGTGCATTCTTTTTACGGAATGCATCCTGCGGGTAAATGATTGATATTTTATTGTTTTCGCAACGAATCCTTGCCTGCTGGCGATTCTCAAACACTTCCTAGCGTTCGCGGTCCTTTTCCCTTGTTACCTTCGGGGGCTGCTCCACCGGGCAGATAAAGTCCTTTACCATCTCGGCATACTTCTCCTGTTCCTCTTCAAAGAACCGGATCAAGGGTTCATAATTCCCCTTCTGCTGGGCATTGTTCAGGCACTCATAGTATTCTGCTTTCCGGTCATCCCTGATAATGAAAGGCATGATATTGCTCCTTAAGCACTCCTTGAACAGGATAATCCTTCCCGTGCGGCCGTTGCCGTCCTGGAAAGGGTGGATCTGCTCAAACATGGCATGGAACTCTGCCAGATCCCTTAAATCATGAGGTTCTTTTCCATGATACTGCTCCAGCAGGTTTGCCATATCTTCCTTCACCTGTTCCGGGGAAGAGGTGGTGATGTCAGACACCATGTTCCTCCTGTTTTTATACTCCCCGATGGGATAGCCGTTTGCAATGTCCTCAAACACACCCGCTTTCAGGCGGTAATGGTATGCCTTGATGAGTTCCTGGCTTAACTGCTGCTCACAGGTAGACAGCATATAATTGAACATGGTAAAATGCCCGGTCATTTCTTCTACATCCTTGGTGCGGAACACACTGCCGTCTGCCCGGATAGTGCCTGTCTCAAAAATAGAAGCGGTCTGCTTTTCCGTCAGGGTGCTTCCCTCAATCCGGTTGGAATTGTACGCCAGCTTTCTCTGCGTCAGTGCATAGACACCGCTTCTGTCCTGCCTCTCTTCCTCAATATGAAGCCTGTCTTTTAACAGGCCGATTAGTTTGGTCTGCTCCATGTAATCTGCTCCTTTGCGCATATATTTGAAATAGCTTTGCACTATCTTTTGTTTTTCATTTCTTGTTTTATATTTTTTCTTCTTGCCTTTCTCTTTATTATATATCAACAACCTCCCATTAAGCAACCGGAACCGCTGCTTTCTGACCGCTACCACTACATTTTTATCCTTGTCAATAATCTGCAGCTTTGCACCTTCCAGTTCTTCTCCGGTAGCAGCATCCGTTTTGGTAGACTGGCTTTCTGTCGGCTGATTTTCGATTTCTTTTGTGAATGTAATTATTTCGATGTTCTGGTCGCTATAAGAAGCTTGTATCCATAGATTTCTATAATCCATAAGAAGAAGAAAAAAACTCCTCAAATTTCAGATAATATTTTTCCCATGGATCTTCTTTGCAGTTTACATAAATAGAAAGTTATCTTTTGAACTCCACGAAATACGAACCTAAAACTTGCTCACACGGAATAGATACTGCATTCTGTACCGTGAACTCCTGCTTATCGTAGATTTTCTTTGGCTCTGTTGCAAATGCCGGAAGCGTTTTTCCAATGCTTGCACCATGCGCATTATCACCGGCAAACTTCCATGAAAACACACAATCACAAAATTCTTTGTTGCTTTCTATTTTCTCTGCTGGCTTAAATATTACGCTCTCATCAAGAAAGAAACATCCCTCGTTGTCTTTTTCTGCTGGACATCCACCGATCATTCCTATTCCTGTATATGTAACCTCAAGGAATGGCATGGTAAATGTGATTGCTTTTCCATTTCTCACATAGGAAATATCAGTGTTCGTACTGTTCCAATTTCCAATATTGAGCCAACCCCGTTTGCTATCGATCTCAACGGCTGTATTCAACTCCACATACACAGTTTCTGTGCCATTATTGCGAATTTCAACATTGATTCTTAAAACAGGTCTGAGCGAAACAAAGCCCTCCGGCATAATTGCTCTAAGCCTGTCTTGCTCTACCCCATATGCTATAACAAACTGCTCTACATTCATGTCATCACCCCTATAAATCTTAATTGTATTCATATGATTATATTACATTAGCCGTTGGAAGTCTAACTTAACGGTCAAGCCTGAATAGCAAAGACAGGCTCGGCTGGCTTTGCTATTTCATCAAGATAGCAGCTTACAATAAAGTAAATTATGCTGACCAACGCCCGGAATGAATTTAGCGTTTTTACATTCTTTCATAATATCTTTTTCGTAATCTCCCTCATAGTCGTAGAACGACCAAAAGGGAAGAATGCTTACGCCGTGAAAATCAACCTGCTGCAAAAATACTTTCATAGGGTTGGCAGGTGTGCCGCCCCAAACCGAGCCACCTAAATAAATCTTTTCATATTGCGCTAATTTCGGCAACTCATTTGTCCGTATGCAACGGACCAGTAAGAAGAGTCAATTTTGTGACGGAACATCACGCTTTAGCATATTACTCCCATATATTCCGCCTCATCCACTGGCTCCAGCCATTCATTGGAAGTTTCCTCTCCCGGAACCTCCACCGCAAGATGGGAAAACCAGCTATAGGTCGCCGCACCATGCCAATGCTTCACTCCCACCGGAATATTCACTACATCTCCCGGAAATAATTCCTGCGCCATCAATGCCGTCACTGTTACCAAAGACCTGTCCCGCAGAGAAAGCTGATTCTCTCTGCTCCATACCTCACCAAACAACACCTCGTCATTAAGTTGTGCAAATTTAGGTGCGAAGTCCCCTAACGCATCTCTTCCTGCTGTCTGTTTTACTTTCATTTTAATTATCCTCCAATCACTTTTTAACATTCGTCAGAATTCAACTGTTTATGCTCTATTCGATGGACACGGTTACGGTGATATCAGTTAATCCAAGACAATCATATTATTAAAGAAACGCACCATTGCAGACCTGCAGCACCTGCCCGCGGACAGCTCTGCCCATCTTGCTGGCAAGATACAGGCAGGCATATGCCTGATCCATTGCTTCACATTCCGGTCCCGGAAAATAAACATAGTGGCCGCTGTATTTCAGCATTTCAGTTCCTCCCGGCTGCTCTCCCGCCTTGTTGGCAAGGTGTGCCGGTGTAATGGTTGCCCCGGGCGCCACGGCATTACACCGAATATTAGTGTCAATCAGCCGCATAGCCACATTTTTTGTCAATGTATTCAAAGCTCCTTTTGTGGATGTATATGTTGCGCCGCAGAAAGGACGATTTCCATTTACCGAAGAAATGTTAATAATGGCTCCTTCATTTTTAGGAATAAATATTTTCAGCGCTTCTCTGATATACCTCATCGGTCCGCCCAGATTCGTATTCATTACCTGCATCATCCATTCATCATCTGTCTCATCAATCATCTTCTGCTCGCCGATTCCTGCGTTGTTGATCAAAATATCTAAATCTCCAAAAGTCTCCATTGTTTTCTCCATAACCTTCTTCGTATCGGCTGCGGAACAGGTATCCGCAACGATACCGATTGCCTTTTGGCCCTTTTCGCAGATTCCTTTTACCACCTGATCCAGCTTATCCTTTCCTCTGGCTGTCAGGACGACGCTGGCACCTTCCTCTGCGAACAGTTCCGCCATCGTCTGTCCCATCCCATAGCTTGCTCCGGTAATAACCGCAACTTTTCCTTCTAACATTTTTGCTTCCATGTCTTATATTCTCCTTTTCTTTTTATAGGATCTTCCCAAATTCTCTTAGCCTTCAATAGATGCCTCTACCGTGGCAGTTGTATTTCCATGAGAATGAGGGCTTCCATTTGAAATTAGTATTTTTAATGCCGGGTGTCTCTCAATCTAAACATACCGGAACTGATAATCTAGAAAATAATAGTCCAGACAGTAAGCCTTCTTTTCTTCTCTATGTATAGTATAATTCCACCGCCATATAATAACAAATATTTATATTTAATCGTTATGTATAGTTGAAACCTATTTATTGTTATGTTAAACTTACAATAAACTCTTACTTTGGAGGTCATCATATGGAATTACGAGTTCTCCACTATTTTCTCGCAATTGCAAGAGAACAAAGCATTGTTCGGGCAGCAGAATCGCTGCACCTTTCCCAGCCAACTCTTTCCACTCAGATTAAAAATTTAGAAGAAGAACTTGGGAAGCAGCTATTAATCCGTGGCACAAAAGGCTCACGGAAAGTCACACTTACAGAAGAAGGGATGATTTTACGAAAGCGTGCGGAAGAAATTCTTGACTTGGTAACGAAAACAGAAAAAGAGGTCACCCTCAACGATGATATTGTTATGGGAAATATTTATATCGGTACGGGGGAGACTGACGCGGTTCGGATTTTAGCACAAACGGCTAAGATTCTGCAGAATTCCTATCCAGGAATCCGCTATCATATCTCCAGCGGCAACTCCACCTATGTAATGGAACGCCTGGATAAAGGACTGCTTGACTTTGGGATTATATTTGGGGCGGTTGATTTGACGAAATACAATACACTCAGATTACCTTCTAAAGATGTCTGGGGAGTTTTAATGCGGAAGGATTCTCCCCTCGCATCCAAAAATAATATATCGCCGGAGGATTTATGGGATAAACCATTAATCCTCTCCCAGCAGGAATACAAAGGCGGGAAGATTATGCAGTGGCTGAAACTTCAAGAGACCGATTTGAACATTGCAGCCACTTATAACCTTATTTTTAATGCTTCCTTGCTGGTAGAAGAAGGGTTGGGATATGCTATAGGTTTTGATAAAATTATCAATACCTCCGGAAACAGCAGCCTTTGTTTCCGTCCACTAACTCCTGGGCTGGAAGATGAAATGAATATCATTTGGAAAAAATACCAGATTTTCTCAAAACCTGCCGAAAAATTCATTGGAAAACTGCAGGAAACCTTATTGCAGCAAACATAACTAAATCGCCTATCACTTTCCAGCAGTTGACATAAGTTCAAAACAGAACTATACTTTTAGTATCGGTACTAAATACAGGAGGGCATAATGGAAAACGATTACTGGCTGCTTATCGCATCACTTAAAAAAGAATATTTTAACCGAAAGAAGACTGTCATAAGCCGCTTTCAAATTTCTTCTGCAGAGTTAGACATTTTACTGTTCCTTGCAAATAATAAACGCTTCGATACCTCTGCAGATATTGTGAGATTAAGAAAAATGCAAAAATCACATGTCTCGCTTGCTGTAAAAGAGTTAACGCAAAAGGGGTATCTTACCTGTGAAATGAATTCCTTTAACCACAAAAAGCTCCATTTAAAGCTGACAGAAGCTTCCAAAGAGATTGTTCAGGCCGGGCAGACGATGCAAAGGGAATATTTAGAGTTTATTTTTGCCGGATTTTCAAAGGAGGAAAGATTACATGTTTTAGAATTCTGCAGCAAGATAGAAACTAATCTGCACGGTAAAATCCCCACACAGGAGGGCAGCTCTTAAGGAAGCACCCTCCTGTGTGGGGTTTATTTCTGAGACCGTTTTGTCCGCCTTTCTAAGCCCCGCTTCACCTTTTTTACTATCTCATTGCTGTTTAATCCAAATTTCTCCTGCAGATATTCCTGGGGTCCTACTTCTCCGAAGCAGTCCTCCGCCGCCACACATTCAACCGGTACCGGCAGCTTCTCTGCCAGCACTTCGGTCACAGCACTGTACAAACCGCCGATCTTGTTGTGGTTTTCTGCCGTTACTACGAGACCCGCAGCCTTGGCATGCCGCAGAAGGCACTCCTCATCCAGGGGCTTAACCGTAAACATATCAATGACTGAAACAAAGATGCCCTCTCTTTCCAGCTGCTCTGCTGCCTTCATTGCCTCGCATACCATGATTCCGCAGGCAAATACTGCAGCATCCTTTCCTTCTCTGAGCAGTATTCCTTTTCCCACAGGCATATGGGAATAATCGCCGTAGAGCTTTGCCGCACTTTTTCTGGGGGTCCGGATGTAGGTTAGCCCCTTTTTGCCGCCTGTCTGAATTAACGCGCTGATGAGCTGATTTTCATCCGAAATATCAATCACTGTGGACCCAGGGATGGCACGGTACAGCGCCATATCTTCAAAGGCAGTGTGGGTTCCCCCATTAAAAGCGGCGCAGACACCAGGGTCGCTTCCAATTACAGTAATGCTGTTCTGTGCGTATCCACAGGATAAAAACACCTGATCATAGCATCTTCTTGAAGCAAATGCACAGAAGGTATGTACCAGCGGCTGAAACCCCACAGCAGACAGCCCGGCGGCTATCCCTATCATATTGGCCTCCGCAATCACGCAGTTTATGCCTCTGTCAGGATTTTTTTCAGCCCATTCTCTCATACAGATACAGCTCATTAAATCTGCGTCCAGATATATGATTTTTTTGTTTCCGTCTGCCAGCTGCCGGATGGTTCTTCCTAAAACCTCCTTCAGGGGATGGGCTCCCATCTCCCCATTATAAATCACCCTCACTGTCACACCTCCCTCCTTAGCATCTCAAGTTCATGCTGCAGAAGCAGCAGCCATTCCTGACATTTTTCATAAGAGACATTCATACTGTGGTTTGCCATAGTCTCCTCTGCCTCCCGGATCCCTTTTCCTTTCACCGTGTGCAGAACAATCGCAGAAGGCATGCCCTTTCTGTCTCTTGTCCGGGAGAGGGCCCGGCGGAGTTCCTCCACAGAATTCCCATGGATCTCTTCGCTCTCAAACCCGAAAGCCCGCATTTTATCCAATATACTACCCGTATCCAGGACATCCCGGGTATAACCGTCCAGCTGCTTATTATTTTTATCAATCAGAACCACCAGGTTGCTTAAAGCCTTTGCTGATGCAAACTGGAAGGTTTCCCATACCTGCCCCTCATTCAGCTCTCCGTCCCCCAGTATCAGGAAAACACGGCCGGGACTCTTTTTCAGGAGTTTTCCCAGAGCCAGTCCTGCCGCCAGAGAGGCGCCCTGTCCCAGGGAGCCGGTGGTCATATCTACCCCTGGCGTTTTTTGCGCGTCACAGTGACTGGGCAGCCGCGTTCCCGGCTGATTCAGGGACACCAGCCAGTCATAAGGAAAAAAACCTTTGAGCGCCAATGCCGCATAGACAGCAGGTCCGGCATGCCCTTTGGAGCACACAAGCATATCCCGATCTTCCCACTGGGGATTGTCCGGCTGAACCCTCATCTCCTCCCCGTACAGCACTGCCAAGGCATCGGCAATGCTGAGACTGCCTCCCAAATGGCCGAATCCCCTGGCCTGAATTTCCTCCACAATGCCCATTCTTATCCGGAGGGCGAATTCTTGCAATCGTTTTACTTCATCCGTATCTCCCATTTCCTCACTTCCTTCTCTTATCCGTTCTCTGTCGTATAGGGAAACACCGCGCCTCCGCTTGGAATCACAAGCACAGAAGCATCTTTTCCCATTATATCAAGGGCCTCCTCCAATGCCTCCTGGACTGTCCTTGCCGGGATAAAAAACATAGCTTGGGACACAGAGGCGGGAAGCTCTGATATCAGATAAACAGATGCCTTCTCCTGTACCCCGGCTATGGCAGCAGCTTTATGCCCTCCCAGTTCAAATTCAGCTGCGATCCTTTCCAGAACCTTCCGGGGTGTTTCGGCCTCTGTCAGCCATTTCTGCAAAACAGGGCTGCCCACTCCTTCCCGGCACTCCCCGGCCAGAATGATAATGCCTCCTCTTTTCACTGCGTGGGCGGCATTGTCCAGCGCCTTTTGTGTCTGATATAAATTTACGTCTTTGGGAAAGCCTCCAGGGGATACCACTACAATGTCTGCTTTGCCATCCACCCTCCGGCGGTACACTCTGTCTGCATATCTGCACCCTGCCCGGTGAGCTTTCACAGCATCCCCTGCAAAAGCCTTTGCTATTTTCTTATTCCGGTCCAGCACTGCATTCAAGATAAAATCTATGCCGCATATCCTCCCGGCCTCCTCGATGTCTTCCCGCACCGGATTGTCTTCCAGCCGGCCCGCTGCGGCCTGGTCTGAGGCCATAAGTTTATGATTGTTCTGGATCGCCTCCCAGGAGGAAACACCGGGCATGACAGCCTTGGCTCCGCCGCTGTACCCGGCAAAATAGTGGTATTCTATATTGCCAAGGCAAATTTTAATATCCGCCTCAGCCACAGCCCTTGTAACATCCACAGGAGTTCCCCTTGCGGTTGTTCCCAGCCTGACGCAGTCCAGGGGATCACTGTCTCTGCAGGAAACCTGCCCCCACAGCTTTTTTCCAAGCAGGCGGGCCATCTCCTCTTTCGTATGTGTTCTGTGGCTTCCCAGGGCAAATACAACCGTAACATTTTCTCGGGGGATCCCTCCTGCTTCCAGCTCCCTCAGCACAAAGGGAAGCACTGTGGCCGAAGGAAAAGGTCTGGTAATATCACTCGTTATAATCACTGCCCTATGCCCCGGCTGTACCAGATCCCGCAGTCTTTCTGTCCCTATGGGATATTCCAGGGCATCCGCGATCTCTTCCTCCTCTGTTCTTCTCCCCTGCTCTTTCTCTGGCAGAAGCACCCCTTTCAGGTGTTTATCCGGTATCTCTGCAATCTGTATTCCCTCTCCATACTTAAGCTCTATCTTCATAAGCGTAATCTCCCGCAAACAGCTCTGCCCCATATCGCAGCGCCTGAATCACCGGCAGTTCCTCTCCTGACAAAAAACGTATGAGAGCGCCTCCCCCGGTGCTCACATAGGAGAATTGTTCCACTCCGCAGAAACGCTCGGCAGCCGCAATGCTGTCCCCGCCTCCCAGGATAGTCTCTCCCCCTGTTCCGGCCAGAACTTCCCATACCTTACGTGTTCCCAGAGAAAATTCTTCTCTCTCAAACACTCCCATTGGTCCGTTTATAAATATGGTGCTGCTGCTCTGAATCATTCTGCTGTATTCTGCGGCAGTCTCCCTGCCAATGTCGAATATGCCGGCGCCGGAAGGAACTGCCTTCACTTCTCCTTCCGCCCGTTTTCCGTCCTCTGCCCACGCTGCATCCAAAGGAAGGCTTATCTGGTCCCTGTACGTGCCTAAAAGCCTTCTGGAAACGTCATAATACCTTTCATATCCATGTGTGCTTATATATTCCCGGCTTTTTTCACCGATTGAAATGCCTGCGGCTGCCAGCAGGAGATTAGCAGTCACTCCTCCGGTGAGTATTCTGTCCGCAGTTTTCTTTCTCAGAACCTCCTCCATGACACCAAAGGCATCTGAAACCTTGGCCCCGCCTAAGATAAATGTGCAGGGGCGCTTCGGACTCTCCATCAGTTCAGAAAGCCTGCAATATTCCTTTTCAAACAGCCGCCCCATGGCGGAAGGCATCACCAGTTCAAACCCGCACAGAGACGGCTGGCTTCTGTGGGCGGCGGCAAATGCGTCACATACATACAAATCCCCCAGAGGCGCCAGTTTTTCCACCAGCAGGGTGCTTGCCTGCTCCTCAAAGGACAGCTTCAAAGCGTTCTCGAACAGCGTCTGTTCCTGGGCAAGAAATCTCACATTGTCCAGCAGCAGCACTTCCCCCGGCTGTAACTGCCTCACAGCATCTCTTGCTGCGGGGCCGCAGACATCTTCCGGAAATCCCACGGGTCTTTCCAGCAGCTTCTCAAGCACATCCCTGTGCGGTTTTGTTGTAAAGAAATTAAGGTATTCAATATCACTTCCCTGATGGATAAGAATTACTACCTTAGCATTTCTGTCCAGCAATTCCCGGATCGTGGGGATGCATGCCCGGATTCTGCTGCAGCTCTCCAGTCTCCCCTCTTCCCGGTTTACCGGCTGGTTCATATCTGCCCGGTACAGTACCGTCTTTCCGTCCAAGGTGAAATCATCTATCGTATGAATTCCATAGCGCATGGCTCCCCTCCTGCCTGTATGAACCGATATGCAGATACTGATTGGTTTTTTCCGTACCTTCCTGACCGCTTGTCTGCATCCCGCAGGCCGCGCGTACAGCATCCATGGTTTCCGGGATGGTAACACTTTCCTGGGGAATATAAATAGCGTAGATCAGGTCCTTGCCGCTCTCCGCTATACTGTCCTCCCAAAGGCCGATCTCATACATATCTCCTCTTGGGTTTCCCAAATCTCTGGCATACTTAAAGAAGGAGGCATTTCCCAGGAACCCCTCCGCTACAGAGACTACCCGGATTCTGGGATGCTCCCGAAACGCTTCCAGAGCCTGCTCTTTGGTAATCTTTGACTTTCCGGAGACTACGACAGTGATCATATGGCCGTGAGTCACCGGCGTATGCACTAGAATCCCTGTAGCATTGATATGAGGCATGATTGTCATTAAGTCAACCGCCTGATGACTGGGGGCCCGGTCTATCTGCAGTGCATTTGTCAATCCCCTGTGATAATCTCCCGGGTCCGCTACTCTCCGGATAATGGTGACAACCACCTTCTCCACGCCATATCTGCGGTCCAGACAGTCCACAGAGCGTATCAGCCCCGTGGTATTGCAGGAAGTCAGTTTCAGGTAGTTCTTATTCACCCCTCTTTCATAGTTTGCGTATCCGTGAAAGAACACCTCGGCAACGGAATTGTGTTCCCCTCCCTGAAATACCGCCTTGACTCCTCTGGCTTCATATATTTTTTTATTCTCTGCGCCTGCGCCGCCGGGAGAGGCATCCAGCATAATGTCTACGCTGTCTGCCAATTCCTCAAAGGTACCGGTTACCGGAATTCCCTTTTCTGCAAATATTCTTTTATCTCCGCCCTGTGCAAGATACAGGTTATAGGGCATTCCTCTCTCCCGCAATGCCTGCACTGCGAGAGTGGGGGCCAGATCCGCCACGCCCACCAGTTCCATATCCCCCTGAAGCGCTACCCCGTCGGCCAGCCTCTGTCCAATGGTTCCGTAACCCGCTACTCCTACTCTTACCTTTGCCATCCTGCTTCCTCTCCTTTCCAACACTTAAGCTCCTGCAAGTGGTGTCTGAAATGTTCATATACTGCCTGTCCATACGCGGTATCATATTCTGTCAATGTGCTGTAAATCTGCCTGCGCAGACTTTCTTTTTCCAGCTGAAACCCATAGGTGATATGCAGCAGCTGCCTGGAGTTGTCTTCCAGGAGAAACTCCTCCAGCCTGGAGTCAGGCACCTGCTCCAGATTCGGTATCATCTCGGTCCGGCAGGTGACCGCATAGCAGGCGCGGGCTTCCTTCAGATGCCTCAGGGCATTCTCGTGCAGGCTCCTGTACAGCCGGGGATTCACACGGGCAATGATCCGGACAGCCTCAAGCCAGCTGGTTCCCGATGTTTTTATATGGAAGACACCTCCGGTTTCCCCGGCCACTGCGGAGAAAATGCGGAATTTATCACTGCCGGAATGCACACTGATTTTATATCCGAACTGCCTGGCTATTCTCACATGTCCTTTCAGATTTTCCCTGAACCGCCGGGGTTCGCCGATATAGTCAATCCCCTTCTGGAATTCTCCGGCAAACCGGGGGGCAATCCCAGTCACAGGGATCTGCCTGTCAGATAATTCACTGGCCATAAAAAAGTGCGCCTCCAGTGTTGTCTCTCTGTCAGTTTCGTCCAGAGATATCTCATAATCCACAGGAGATGGGGCCTTTTTCACTACGTCACAGTATATCTCCTCTGCCAGCTCTGCGGCCTTATGATAATTCGCTGCGGTTTTCATCAGAATTCTCTCCGTAAAATGGATTCCCTGCAGCTGCCCTTCCCCGCCGCTCCCAAGATATTTACTCTCATACTTTTTTCTTATACCGGGCGGGATCCTTCCATATGCCTCCCGTATCTTATCCCAGTCCTCTTCCAGCTTTCCGAGAACCTCTGAGCAGTCCAGGGTAATCATACTGCAGCCGGCCTTCAGAGCCTGTGCAGCCTCCTCTTTTGTTTTCAGATGATCCCCGTCTGCGCCGTATCCTTCTTTCCATCCCATCCGAAAGACACTCCAGGCCGCAGCGTCAATCACATCTTCATATCCCCGGCCGGTCAGCTTCAGTTCTCTTATGCTTTGCTGTGCCAACACCGGTCTGATCCGGGCCCTGGAGACTGCTCTTATATGGGCATCATTGGCCCTTCCCAGACGGTCGCCGCATCCGATGGAGGCGGTATCCTTTCCGAGGGCCTGAGGGACCGTATGGGGAAATAACCGGTTTAACGTAAGTCTGTTTTCATGATTCATAGGGCATTGTCTGAAATCAGGAAGATCCCGGCCCGCAAACAGGCAGCGCCCTTCCCCTGAAACAGCCAGATAGTTTACACCTTCCCGCCGGACTCCCATCACCTGGATCCCCTCTTTCACCTCATAGGAATTCCTGTAGATTTCGTCCGGCCTTTTATTGTAATGCCTGCACACTGCCTCTGCAAATCCGTTCATACTTTTCCTCTTTCTTCTTACAGCCTTTCAAAAATCCCCATCCTGGGGAGCTCATCCACCGATTTCCACCCCTCACTGAGCGGTTCTCTGAGGAAGGGTTCCATCTCCTCCGCCGTGCGCAGCGTAACTTTTTCAACTGGAGGAACGCTTCCCGCCGGATAGGTCTCCAGTATCTCGTCGTGGAGAAGTGTAAGGTATCTTAAAATAGCCGCTATTGGTCTCTTCGCCTTGCGTGGGTCTGACTGAGAAGGAGTCCCCACAATCCCCTCCGGCGTAGCATGACGTTCTATAGCGCTGTGCCCTTCCCCCTCACTCCACCTGCAGGGCCGTCTGAAGGGATCTACGGATTTATCCATATGCCCGTCCGGCAGCAGCGATTCCCCCAGTTTATCCTGAACATAGGCCATATTTATCATATCCCTGAACATAAGGAGTGCCACGGATGTCTCTGCCTCGTCTGCGTGGACAAAATGGGTGCCAAGGCTTAATTCGCTGTCTATGGGATAGAAAAACTCGCGGACCGCTCTGTGCCATTCAATGACACGGAAGATCCCGGGGAGCTGATAGCGCTTGCAGAATTCCTGTATGGCAGATTCGAGCATCCAGAGGTGTCCATGGTTGTTGAGGAATATGATTTTCCGGTACCCGTCGTTCCACAGCCCCAGCATACAGTAAATTAATGATTCCTTCACTACTTCCTCAGGCATGATAACCGTACCGGGCATGCCGATGTGATGGTAGGGATGTCCCCCGTAATTCAGGGGAGTAAAGGCAAGGTTCACCTCATGTCCCTGCTTCTTTGTATATCTGCGGAGGCCTTCTAGAATCTGTGAACACATAAAGGTGTCCAGGCCTGTATTTGCGTGAAGCCCGTGATTCTCCGTACACCCCACCGGTACAAATACAATATCGTTTTTTCTTCTTTTTTCTATTTGCTCCTGCCGGGGTGTGTTCTGAATATAGGTGCCCGCGGTGCCAAGCTCAGAAGGGGAGGGAATCCCATACTCTCTGAGCACTGCATCCAGTTCCTTCTCTGACATATCCCACACTTCTTTTTTCATCCTGCCGACTGCGTTGTCCTCAAATATGATTGCGGGATTCTCTGTAGTAATCCATTTTTTATCCATCTCTGCCATATACGGCTCCTCCTTATTTCTCACAGAGGCAGCTAACCAGGGAGCCATACCTTCATGTATCCCCGGCACTGCCTGAAATGTATCTTATAGCTCCAGGGCATCCAGCACTCTTTTATATGCCTTCCACTCTTCCGGCTGTATGGCTCCCTTTTCCCTGTAATACGCTCTCGCCTCTTCCAGGACCTCTTTCACTGCATTCTCCTGCCCTGGACGCAGTCTGTACGCCAAAGTGCCAAGAAGCTGCTGCTTCATCTTTTCTTTTCCTTTTTCTATCAGGGTGGGTTTTCCCTTCTCCAGCCAGCCGGAGATGGTGTCTGTATCCGCCAGCTCCAGATCGCACCGCTCCCTTTTATACCAGTCAACGGTATGCTCCTCGGCCAGATAGGAGGCAGGTGCAAAGCCGATTTCATCAATCAGGGATACTGCAAGCGTCTCGTTCTCCACCGCAATCCCCTCCAGTATTCTCCGCACCATCCTGACCACATCCGCATCTATGACTGCTTTTACCGGATGGGCGGTAAGCTCCGCCGTAAGTCCTCCGGCATAGGGAATCACAGAGGCCCCTGCCAGTGCAAGCATTAGAAAACCAGTGCTTGTTTCATAGGCGGCCTGATAGTCGATGCTTTTGGCATTGGACCAGCCCGGAGAGTTGGTCACACAGGGAATCCGGTATCTTCTCCACATCTGAACAAAGGCCGCCTCCGACAGATAACTTGCCGCATTGGCAAATAGAGGGGCTCCTGTATGCATATTCAGTGTCAGTATCATTCCCCCCGCCATACATCTGCACCCCGGTGCATACATCTGGGCAATGGCATTTCCGGCCAGGATATCCGCATTGTTAAGAGCAAGGGTTCCTGCCAGAGTTGCCGGACTGCTCACCCCAGGGATAGGGCCGCTGGTAAGAGTGAAGACTACATCGTTTTCACAGAAATACTTCATCTGTTCCATTGTGTCTTTGGAAAACGTCAGGGGAGATGTGGGATTTGTATTCATCCATACATCTGCCCCCAGCTTCCCGGCCATGGATACCATAAACTTATAATTGTCCATGGTGCTGCCCTCCCACAAAGCTTTCCCGCTGCATCTTACCTTTGCCGCGAATCCCTCAATCAGCCTCATACACTCCGGAACGCCCTGAAACCCCACCCAGGGAAAACTCCCGGGAAGGTCGATCTCCTCCAGCCCGTGGATGACTCTCATATATTCGTAGTATTCCCCCGGGAGAGGCAGGCGGGGTTCCCAGGTATCCAGATCCACAGTTGACATCCCTGGAGATGTTGTCACCAAAAGGGAATTTCCGCTGGTGAGGCAGCAGTCCTGATCCGGATCCACAGCCCTCAGCAGGAACTCCTTCGGGTGCCTCTTCAGCCCCTTCATGATAAAGCTCTCATCCATTTTAGCCGTCTGCGTCTTATAATCTACGCTGCAGCCCTCCCCTTCCAGCCTGGACAGGGTTTCTTCATCCTGCACCATAACCCCTGTCTTTTCCAGAATTTCCAGAGATGCCTCGTGAATCCTGTTCTCTTTTTTCTCAGACAGAACGTTGAGATACGTGTCTCTTTTGATCCTACCTCTGGGCATCTTCCCTCTCCTTTCTGCTATTCTCTTTTTAACGCACCGCTTTTAATCACATCCAGCAGTACTGCAAGAATCAGAACACTTCCGTTTATAATCATTTGGTAAAAGGACTGCAGGCTCAGGAGGGTCATGCCGTTTTGGATAGTTGCCAGAATCAGAACCCCGATTACAGTTCCCGATATTTTCCCCTTTCCTCCCGACAGGCTTACCCCTCCCAGGATGACAGCCGAGAGAACTTCCATCTCTGATCCGGTGCCGGTGGAGGGAATGGCAGCCCCTACCTGGGAGCATGTGATAAGTCCGGCTGCCGCAGCGCAGACGCCGGAGATCACCATGCCGAGAAACTTCACCGTTCCCGTTCGTATCCCTGAAAGATAACTCACCTGCTCATTGCCTCCGACTGCAAATATCTTTCTTCCAAAGTTTGTATATTTCAGGATATAGGCGATTATCAGAAACACGGCCGCCATCAGTACAATGCAAAACGGTATTGTGCCAAATACGTATCCCTTTCCAATGAACCCAAAAGATGAATCGTGAATCATAACCGTATTCCCATTGGTGGTCAGATAGGCAATCCCCCGGAACACCTGCATAGTACCCATTGTGACAATGATTCCGGGAATTTTGAAAACTGCAATGAGTCCTCCGTTAATGGTGCCGCACAATATCCCTACAGCTGCCGCGGCCAAAATCGTCAGACCTGCCGGCATCCCCTTCTGGAGCATAAGCGCAACTGTCATAGTTGCTATGGTCAGCGTTGCGTATTGGGACATATCAATATGTCCCAGAAGCATGGCCACCGTAACCCCTGCTGCCATTACACCTGTAATCGATGCGTACGTGCCTATATTCAAAAAATTTTTTACCGTCAGAAAATATTCGGAAAGAAATGTGAAAATAATGCAGATAATGATATAGACAATAACCAGGCTGATGGTAGTGCCTGACTGCTGAAAAAACTTTCCGAATGACCGTTCCTGACCTTTCTTTTCTTCCTTCATTTTCATAGGCTTTTTTCTCCAATTGCATAATGCATAATTGTTTCCTGTTTAAACTCAGCCCTTTCACATTCCCCTGTAATTCTGCCTTCATGGACTACAAGGCTCCTGTCGGATACCCCCATTATCTCCGGGGTTTCCGAGGATATCATAATGACAGCCATGCCTTTTTGACACAATTCTTCTATTAAATGATAGACTTCTGCCTTGGCGCCTACGTCAATTCCCCTGGTGGGTTCATTCAGAATAATTACTTTCATCTCGTCCATCATCCATTTTCCAATGACTGTCTTCTGCTGATTCCCACCGGACAGGTTTTTAACCGGCGTATGCAAGGAAGGGGTTTTAATCTGCAGCTTTTGAATCCATTCCCTTACCAGGGTCTTTTCCCTTTTTAAGTCCAGCTTGAGAAATTTCTGAAGCTTGTCAATATGTACAATGCTCATATTGTGCTGTACGCTCTCTGTGAGTACCAGACCTTCACTCCTTCTCTCCCTGGGAATATAGGCAATTCCTTCCCTGATGGCATCTCTGGGGGATCGGATTCTCAGTTTCTTCCCGTCTATCCGTATCTCTCCGCCGCTTACTGGCTTTTTGCCGAATATGGCTTCCACAAGCTCCGTGCGTCCGGATCCCATAAGTCCGTACAGGCCCACTACCTCACCGGCTCTGACAGAGAATGTTATGTCCTTTATCCGCGCAGTTACCAGATTTTTCACTTCCAAAACCACGTCCCCGGGGCTTCTGCCCTCTTTTGCACAAATGGTGTCTATGGTTCTTCCGACCATCATATTCACAAGCTCGCCTGTGGTTATCTCTCCTGTATGCGCGGTACCGATATGCCTGCCGTCTCTGAGCACCTGAATCCGGTGAGAGATTTCAAAAATCTCATCCATCTTATGGGAAATGTAGATGATACCTTTTCCCTGGGCAGCCAGGCGTCTGATCAGCCCAAATAATATTTGGACTTCTGCCTCGTTTAAAGCGCTGGTAGGCTCGTCCAATACGAGAACCTGGACTTCGGCGGAGAGGGCTTTGGCAATTTCCATCATCTGTTTCTGGGCCACTGTCATGGTGGATACTTCTGTCATGGGGTCCAGGTCAAGTCCAACCATATCCAGCAGTCTTTTTGTATCTGCCCGAAGCTTCTTATAATCCACCTGAAAGAATTTATTAATAGGAAGCTTTCCCAGAAAAATATTTTCCGCAATGCTCAGGTCATTGAGATAGCTCAATTCCTGGTGCATAACAGCTATATTTTTTTTCATCATCTCTGGAGGGTTCGTACTGATGATTTTTTCTTCCTTTAAAAATATTTCTCCCTGATCCGCCTGGTAAGCGCCGCTCAATATTTTCATCAGGGTTGACTTTCCCGCCCCATTCTCACCCAGAAGGGCAAGTATTTCCCCTGCATGCAGTGTAAGACTTACCCCGTCCAGTGCCAGAACTCCGGGAAACCTTTTGGAGATATTCCTCATTTCTAATATTTTGACCACTAGATCACCACCAGTCTTATTCTCTGCTATTTGTCCGGATTCTCATAATACTGGCTGATATTATTCCTGTCCACAAAATTAATCTCTGTATAGACTTCTTTCGGAACCTCTTTTCCGGAAAGCAGGTCTTCAATCATCGGCACAAGAGCAGCCCCGTAATTTTCCGGGAAAAAAGCAGTAGAACCCAGCCAAATATTGTCATTGTACAGGCTGGAGATGCCCATGGTCGTGAGGTCATTGCTAACCAGGATGCAGTCCGAGGTTCTTCCGGATGTCTCCACCGCTGAGAGGAATCCCTGGGCCATCTCGTCGTTGGCACCCACCATTAGGATATGCTTTTCCTCCGGATGGGCAGTCAGAAAATCTGTGCCCAGCTGCTTGCATGCCACAGAGGCATCTGAGCTCTGGGGATCCACCCACACGATGCGATCCTCTGAAATCTCGATCCCCTCCTGGGAAAGACCCTCTGCAACAGATCCTACCCGGGGACGCACCCCCTCTCCAAAGGACTCGTTAAAGGCTATCAGCACGTAGTCCAGTTCTCCTCCCCAGTTTTCAGTGATCCATTTCCCCGCTGCGGTACCGGTGGTCAGTCCTACTTCATTGTTATCGATCCCCATATAATACGCGCTCTCATTTTCTACATAAATGTCTGTGATAATGCAGGGAATCCCTTGTTCCTGGCATTTGTCCGCCACTGCCTCACACGCGGATACCACCCAGCTGCAGTCAAAGATCAGATCTGCCCCCTGCTGGATAAAGCTGTCCACATTTTTAATTGCTTTTGTAGGATCTCCTCCCGTATCTGCTTTCAGGACCTTCATCCCCGCTGCTTCTGCCCTCTCAATAAACCCTTCGCTCAGCCTTTTGGAAAAGTCTGAAGTGTCCCCATAGGAATTGTACCCAATCACCATTTGCTTTTCCTCTTCTGACTCCTGGGTTTTGTCCTCTTCCGCTCCGGTTTCCGTTTTCTTTTCCTCTGTTTCCCGGTTCCCGCATCCCGACAGAGCTGCGGCGGCAGACAGACACACCATTAAAATCGCTGCAAATGTTTTTCTCTTCATAAAAAGCAACCTCCTTTTAAACACTCTTCTCTCAAAAAGAATCCATACCAAAGAATTCATCCGGTGATTCTCCGGTTCTCACATAGGTATTCAGACCATTTATAGCCTCCATCTCTTCCTCTGTCAGAGAAAAATCAAAGATATCCATATTCTCCTTCATTCTGTCATAATGCGTGGTCTTCGGAACTGTTCTCACGCCCCTCTGGTAATGCCATCTCAGCGTAATCTGAACCGGAGTTTTGCGGTACTTGGCAGCCGCCTGCAGAATCGGATCCTTTTCCAGCTTTCCCCATACAATAGGCCTCCACGCCTCTACCTGTATCCCCTGCTCCTGACAAAAGGCAATCAGATGATCCGGCTGAAACATTGGGTGTATCTCAATCTGATTTACCATCGGGCTCACATTGCAGGATGCAAGAAGCTCTTTCATCACAGGTTTCATAAAATTACAAACCCCTATGACACGGATTACCCCTTCTTCATACAGCCTTTCAAACGCTTTCCAGGTGGGAAGAAAACTTCCTTCCTGACCCGGCCAGTGAATCAGATACTCGTCGATGTAGTCAACCCCCAGCCGTTTCAGGGAAGCATCAAACGCCCGGAGCGTTTCCTCATATCCGTGTGAATCATTCCAAAGCTTTGTTGTGAGGTAAAGCTCATTTCTTGGAATCCCGCATTCTTTTATTCCCTTTCCAACCCCCTCTTCATTCAGGTAAATCATAGCGGTATCAATGCTCCGGTAACCGGCTTTTACCGCATCGCAGACACACCTTGCAGCCTCCTCCCCGTTTTTTGTCAGGAATGTTCCCAGTCCCATGGCAGGTACTTCAACGCCGTTGCTCAACTTAAAATTTGGTATCATGCGCTCTCTCCTTTTCTAAAAAAACGTTTTTCTGGTTATTTTTTATGTTAGCATAACGTTTTTCTGATGTCAATACTTCACGCCTTGTTTTTTCGTCATTTTGACTAAGTTTATATATTTATTGTACATTTATATTGCAATTTTCATAAATAAATTGTATAATCTAGAAAAGATATATTAGAAACGTTTTTCTTTTCCATTGAGATTAAGGAGGTTGCTTTATGAAATCTATTATTTTTAAGAAGCCAGGAGTATTCGCATATGAAGAACGGGAAAAACCCCATATCGCTGCCGGCGATGATGTCCTTATTAAAGTTCTGGGTGTGGGAATCTGCGGGACTGATCTTCACGTTCTCATGGATCCGCCCCTTCACCCCGCCCGGCCAAATATCATCTTCGGACATGAATACTGCGGTGAAGTGACGGAGGTTGGCAGTGATGTCACAAACCTTTCCCCCGGCGATCGGGTAATTGTAGATCCCCATCCTCCCTGCGGCCATTGCCGGCACTGCAGAAGCGACCGTCCCGAAATGTGCACCACGCTTTACTCCCAGCAGGGTACGCCTTACGCAGATCACGGCCTTACCAGAGGCCTCTTCACCGACGGGGCGCTCACCAGCTATACCTGCGTGCCTGCCCACAGTGTATACAAGATCGCCCCGCAGACTCCCTGGAGGATTGCCGCTCTTGCGGAACCGCTGTCCTGTGTGGGCTATGCTATTGAGAAACTGAAGATTCAGGCCGGAGATACCGTATGCGTACTGGGCGCAGGTCCTATGGGGCTTTTATTTGCCTCCATGGCAAAGGCGAACGGGGCTGTTCAGGTGATTGTCTCTGAGCCTCACCAATACCGCAGGGAAAAAGCGAAGAAATGCGGAGCCACCAAAACGGTGGACCCCGCCCGGGAAAACCTGAAAGAAATATGCCTGAGCGCAACACACGGTCTTGGGGTTGACCACTGTATCGAAGCTGTCGGGCAGCTTCTCCCGGCGGCACTGGATGTCATCCGTCCCGGCGGAAAGATTCTGATGTTTGGCCATGATGAGACAGCCGCTCCCCCGATCCGGCTTGCGGAGATTGTGCGGAAAGAAGCGCAGATATTCGGCGGATTCCTGGGAAAATATTATTTTGAAAAAACGGCCCGTATCATTGAAAGCAAAACACTGCCGCTTGAAGAAATAGTTACCCACACCTTTCCTCTCAGCCAGTACCGGCAGGGCCTGGATCTCCTGAGAGCCGGAAAAGCACTGAAAGTGGTTATCTATCCGGAAGAATATTAAGACGGGAGGATATCATATGAACGCTGTATCATTTTCTCTTACTTTGGCCTCGCAGCTTGAGGACACCGCACCGTTCCTGTATGGAGGGCCTTTTGACCAGGGAATTCTCTATGCTCATTCCCTGGGGTACGACTGCGTAGAAATCCACACCGCCCGCCCGCAAGAACTTCCGGTGGAAGACATAGACGCCGCCCTTTCTGACACCGGCATACGTATCAGCGCTTTTGGAACAGGCAGAGTCTATGCCGAGGAAGGGTTATCCCTGATTGACCCCAGTCCAAAGAAACGGGGAGAGGCAGTTGCACGGATGAAATCCTTTATCACGCTTGCCTCCCGTTTTGGCTGTCTGGTAATCATCGGCTGCATACGGGGCAATCTCTCCGCTCTGTCCCAAAAGAATTTTTCTCTGCAGCTTTTATCCGAATCTATGACAGAGCTGGACCGGTATGCGGCAGAGCAAGAGGTGCTCCTTGTCATGGAGCCTATCAACAGATACGAAAATAATTTTTTGTGCAGTACTGACGAAGTGGCTGACTTCATACATAAAAATGCCTACACAAATGTAAAACTAATGGTGGATTCCTTTCACATGAATATAGAAGAGAAGGATATTCTGGATTCTTTTGCAAAGCACTATAGAGATATCCATTATATTCACTTTGCAGATTCGAACCGCAGCTGGCCCGGACAGGGACATATAGATTTCAAAAAAATCGTTGCTTTTTTAAAAGACTGTAATTATAATAAAACCATTAGTGCTGAATGCCAATATTTCCCAGAGGCGAAAATTGCCGCTTCCCATTGGCTGTCTGCTGTAAAGGAGTTGTATAAAGAAAATGAATCCTAATCCGCCAAAAAAGCCCATAGGCATTAAAGATGTGGCCAAATATGCCAAGGTATCTATCTCTACTGTCTCAAATGTTCTGAACGGCACAAAGACAGTAAGCGAAGAGCTCCGGGAAAGAGTTATGAACGCCGTAAATGCCCTGGGCTATGAGACGAATATGATAGCGCGTGGGCTGAAAAGCGGAAAAACCAACAATATAGCAGTGATTGTCTCTTCCATCAACAGTATCTTCTTTCCTGCGCTTTTGAACAGCATACAGACAGCTGCGGAAGAGAAAAATTATACCATCAGTGTATTCGGAACCCATTCCAGCCTGGAGCAGGAAAAAAAGTATATCCAGCTCCTCAAATCCCAGTGGGTGGACGGTATTCTGCTGTCTTCCTCCCTGGATACGGAAAGCCCCAAGGCCCGGGAGTATATCCATATGCTTACCTCTCTGAACACAAACGGGCATTCTATCCCTGTTGTCTGTCTGGAGGCTGCCATCAGCGATATGCTGGACGCGGTTGTTGTAAACGATACTGCGGGGATAAAGACAGCGGCAGAGCATCTGATTGCTGTAGGGAAAAAGAACATCGCCTATATTGCCGCTCCTTTTCAGTTTACTATGGGCAAGCTGCGGAAAGCCGGATATATCCGTGCTCTGGAAGAACATCAATATCCGGTGAATGAACGTCTGATCGCGGAGGGTGACTACAGTCCCGTCAGCGGTTACCGCTGTATGCAGAAGCTTCTTCAGACCCATCTTCCTCTGGACGGTGTCGTGGCGGGAAACGATCAGATGGCTATCGGCGCCATGCGTGCTATTAAAGAAGCAGGATTGAGAATTCCTGAGGACATTGCCGTCATTGGATTCAATGACAATTTTCCCGCTTCTCTCATTACCCCTTCTTTGTCAACCATACGCGTTCCCAAAGAAGAGATGGGGACTATGGCGTTTAATCTCCTGATGCGCCGTATGGATAACCTTTCCGCCTCCAGAATGCTGATAAATCTGGACGGGAAACTAATCGTACGTAATTCCACAGATCCCAAAGCGGAAACCGCGTGGGATATGAACTGGTAGAAATGAGGGAAATCCACGCCTTTACATGAGATACAGATATACTCTGTAAAATCATCCGGCGTGGATGAAAACTATTATGAAAAGAACTTTTACTTATAGCATCACAGCAGAAGATGAAGGCACAGATGTTGGTTCTTATCTTCGGAAGCTGGGCTACTCACGCCATATCCTGGTCCATCTGAAAAAGACGCAGAATGGAATTCTGGTTAACGGCCAATGGGCGTATGTCCGAACCGTTCTTAGGGAGGGGGATGTCCTCTCTGTCTATCTGGCACCGGAAGATTCCTCCCCCAACATTCGTCCTGTGTATATGCCCCTGTCCATTGTGTATGAGGATGAAGATATTCTTATCGTTCACAAAGAGGCCGACACTCCTATTCATCCATCTTTGAACAATTATGACAACACACTGGCCAACGGCATTGCTTACTACTATCAGCAGCAGGGAGAAACTTTTGTCTACCGCTGTATCAACCGTCTGGACAGAGATACTACGGGTCTTCTTATCATTGCCAAGCATATGCTGAGCGCCGCTGTCCTGTCTCAGATGATGCTGAACCGGCAGATACACCGGACATACCGGGCTGTGGTTAGCGGGATCCCCCCCGAAGAGGGAACCATAGATGCCCCCATTGCCAGAAAAGAAGGCTCCGCCATAGAACGGCAGATTGATTTTCACAGCGGGGAGCGGGCCGTTACTCATTTTCGCAGGATTGCTTCTGTTGTAACAGACACCGGGGATTCTTATTCCCTGGTGGAGCTTCAGCTGGACACGGGCCGGACCCATCAGATCCGGGTGCACATGAAATATCTGGGATATCCGCTCATCGGGGATTACCTCTACAACCCTGACTACCGAAAAATCAAACGGCAGGCGCTGCACTCTTACCGCCTGGAATTCGAGCACCCGGTTACACGGCAGAGACTTACCTTTACCGACGATATCCCGGAAGATATGAAACGTATTCTTACAGCTTCTTCTTACTAGTGTAGTGTCTGCAAATACTACGATCGAATTATCTGCAAAAGGATATCCTGGGACAGTAAAGCAGAAGGAAGCCGTGCTTGTCTGCACAGACTTCCTTCTGCTTCTTTTTGCCTCTGATTCTATTACATTCCAACCGTACGGATCCTGGGGACCTCGTCAATATGAAGATACCTGCTTACACCCTTAATTACAATATCATGGTTCACAAAATGGTTCTGGTTGGATACTACAATAGCACCAATCACACCTACTTCCTCCACCCGGATAGGGAAACCTCCTCCGCAGCAGGCATATTCCTTCTCATCCAGGAATAAGTCCTCCATAGATTCCCCTGTCTTCTGCAGTTCGCTGTATAGCCTGAGACTGCTCTTCTCTATGGTCTTTACAGTATTGAACTTTCTTCTCATCCACCTCTCATCATCCAGATTGGTGGTATTTCCTGCGTACTGGAACACCGTATATCCGTTATTCAATCGGATGCTGACAGCCACATCCAGTCCTCTTCTCTTAGCTTCCGAAACAATAATATTCCCAAGCTCCCACGCATCTTCATTTGTAAAATGGTTAAACTGAAGAATCTCCTCCTGCATCTGCAGTACGGCAATCACCTCATCAATCGTCATATTCATTACCTCCTGTCACATTCTTGCTGTCTTAATTATAGCTCTTTTTCGGGCCTGTGACAACGGCATTTGGGGACAGGACTATCGAATCCGATCCGGAAAGCCTACTTTCCTCTGTACTTTTCGAAGTGTTTTTGCCGCATAATAGTTGGCCTTCTCTGCGTTTTCTTTGATGATGGAGTCTATATAGGCTTTGTCTGCTTCCAGCTCTTTCACTCTGTCCTGCAATGGCTTCAGGATACTTACCACTGCCTCTCCCACTGCCATCTTGAAGTCTCCATAGCCTTTTCCCTCAAACTCACGCTCTACTTCGGAAGGCGTTTTTCCTGTACATGCGCTGTATATGTCAATGAGGTTTTTTACCCCCGGCTGCTCATCTCTGTAAGCAACGCAGGCTTCGGAATCTGTGACGGCGCGCTTGCATTTGCGTATAATCGTATCCGGATCGTCCATGAGGTAAATGCTCCCGTTGGGATTCTCATCTGACTTTGACATCTTCTTGCCCGGTTCCTGAAGGCTCATGATTTTGGCTCCTACTTTGCCGATATATGCCTCCGGAACGGTAAAGACATCGCCGTACAGATTGTTAAAACGGATGGCTATGTCTCTCGTAAGCTCCAGATGCTGCATCTGGTCAATGCCCACGGGTACCACATCGGCCTGGTAGAGCAGAATATCTGCCGCCATAAGAACCGGATAGGTAAATAGGCCTGCATTAATATTGTCCGCGTGCTTTGCAGATTTATCCTTGAACTGGGTCATTCGGTTCAGCTCTCCCATATAAGTAAAGCAATTCAGAATCCATGACAGCTCCGCATGTCCCGATACATGAGACTGATAATAAATACAGTTTTTCTTGGGATCTAAGCCTGCTGCAATATATAAGGTCAGAAGTGCTCTGGCTCTTTTTCTAAGGGTAGCAGGATCCTGACGTACCGTAATCGAGTGCATATCCACGACACTGTAGAAACATTCGTATTCGTCGCTCAGATTCACCCAGTTTTTTAAAGCTCCCAGGTAATTTCCCAGGGTCAGATTTCCTGTAGCCTGCATACCGCTAAATAATATTTTCTTGTCGTTGATCATCTGATTTTCCTCCATACTCGGGCTTTTCTGCCGGCTTTTTCGCTAGGTTTTATTGTATCACCGGGGATATGGAAAGTCAATGGAGGGGTTGCACGAATGCCTTCAATTCATTATAATAGATATACTAACGAAAAAAGGAGAATTAAAATGGAAAAAATCACAAGCTTTACCATCGACCATATAAAACTAAAACCAGGTGTCTACGTCTCCCGCAAGGATCCGGTGGGCGATCAGGTGATCACAACCTTTGATATCCGTATGACCGCTCCCAATGACGAACCTGTTATGAATACTGCAGAAGTTCACACCATTGAGCATCTGGGCGCCACTTTTCTTCGAAACGATCCTGACTTTAAGGATAAGATTATTTATTTTGGCCCCATGGGCTGCCGCACCGGTTTTTATCTTCTTCTTGCAGGGGACTACGAGTCTACTGACATTGTAGATCTTCTGACCGGCATGTTTGAATTTATAAGAGATTACAGGGATGAAATTCCCGGCGCCAGCCCTAAGGACTGCGGCAACTATCTGGACATGAACCTGGGAATGGCCAATTATCTGGCCGATAAGTATCTCAGGGATGTTCTCACAGGCATTACCGGAGATCGGTTGATCTATCCGGAATAAGAAAAGGAAAAGCAAAGGACTATATTTATGAAAAACGACTTATTTAGTATCGGACCGCTCACCATCCACGGGTACGGGCTAATGATTGCCATTGGTGTTCTGGCTGCCTATCTGGTGGGGGAATACCGGGCAAAGAAAAACAATCTCAACCCGGAACCTGTATTTGCTATCACCTTTCTCTGTCTGATCGGTGGTTTGCTTGGAGCAAAGCTGCTCTTTTTTATCACAGATATAAAAGAAATTCTGGAAAATCCCAAAGTACTTTTAGATCTCTCCTATGGGTTTGTTGTCTATGGAGGAATCCTGGGAGGAATCCTTACCTTTTATATTTACAGCAGATATAAGAAGCTTAATTTTCTCCAATATTTCGATATCCTGATCCCCTCTGTTGCACTGGCACAGGGCTTCGGGCGTATCGGATGCTTCCTGGCGGGCTGCTGTTACGGAATGGAATCCAGCTGTCCTTTCAGCATCACATTCCACAGCTCAGAATTTGCACCCAATGGGATACCCCTTATCCCCACGCAGCTTATATCCAGCGGACTGAACTTCATTCACTTTTTCCTGCTCATCTATCTGGCGAAAAAAGTAAAGGCACACGGGCAGATCGCAGCTTTGTATCTGATCTTATACAGCGCAGGACGGTTTATCCTGGAATTCTTCCGGGGAGATTTAATCCGGGGAAGTGTGGGGGCGCTGTCCACCTCCCAGTTTATCTCAATCTTTACCTTTCTGGCAGGTATCATTTTCTTTTGGTTCTGCGGGAAGAAATATAAAAAAGGGACAGGCCTTTCCGAATCTGGGACACCCTGATCCCAAAAGGGGACGTGTTCTTTCTAGAAAGAACACGTCCCCTTTTGGGCTTTTGCACTTAAAACCTGAAATCTCTCTTCCCTTCTTCAATATCCTTCAGATGCTCTTTTGTGAGCTCCCGGATCTTATCGCTCTTCACATGGGAAAGTTCTTTTTCAATCTGCTTTTCGCCAATCTCTCTCGTCTCCGGTGAGGCATAGTCCATCAGGTATTCTTTGAAGGTCATTATGGCATTGGGCTGGCAGCAGTTTGCTATCTGTCCTGATTTTAGAAGGGTCATGAAGCGGTCTCCGGTTCTTCCCTCTCTGTAGCAGGCGGTACAGAAGCTGGGGATATTGCCCAGCTGGCACAGCCACCTCACTACCTCGTCCAAACTTCTGGTATCGCTTACATCGAACTGGGCGGAATTCTCTTCCTCTGGTTCTACATAGCCTCCCACGCTGGTTCTGGACCCTCCGCTTATCTGGGAAATCCCCAGTTCCAGGACTTTTTCCCTCACCCTCTGGGATTCTCTGGTGGAGACGATCATGCCTGTGTAGGGAACTGCGATACGGATAACAGCTACAATCTTCATAAAGGTTTCATCATCTATAGCATTGGAAAAGTCTGCCGTGTCGATATCGTCTGCAGGGCAGATTCTGGGAACGCTAATGGTGTGGGGTCCTACTCCCATAGCTGCCTCCAGATGCTCTGCATGCATCAGCAGACCCACGAAATCATAACGGTATGTATTCAGTCCATAGAGAACTCCCAGGCCTACATCGTCAATGCCGCCCTCCATAGCCCGGTCCATGGCCTCAGTGTGATAGGCATAGTCGTGCTTAGGCCCTGTGGGGTGGAGTGCCTCATAGTTCTCCTTATGGTAGGTTTCCTGGAAGAGGATATAGGTCCCGATGCCCGCATCCTTCAGCTTTCTGTAATTCTCCACTGTGGTAGCCGCAATGTTTACATTTACCCGGCGGATGGCCCCGTTCTTGTGCTTAATTCCGTAAATGGTCTCAATGCTTTCCAGAATATATTCAATGGGATTGTTCTTGGGATCTTCACCAGCCTCCAGGGCCAGACGTTTATGTCCCATATCCTGCAGTGCAATTACCTCTTTGCGGATTTCCTCCTGGGTCAGTTTCTTTCTGGCAATGTGCTTATTCTTGGAATGGTACGGGCAGTACACACAGCCGTTGATACAGTAATTGGACAGATACAGAGGGGCAAACATGACAATACGGTTTCCATAGAACCTTTCCTTGATTTCCTTTGCCACCTCAAACATTTTCTCCACCAGATCCCGCTCTTCGCATTCCAGGAGGACAGCTGCCTCCCGATGTGTCAGACCCTTGCAGTCTTTTGCTCGCTCAATGAGAGACTCAATCAATTCCCGGTTATTCTTATTCGCCTTGGCATATTCTAAAGTGTCAAGGATTTCCTCATGATTGATAAACTCCGTAGCTCTTTTTGACATAACATCGTACATAGGATTTCCTTCTTTCTTAAATAAATTTGTCGAAACAATATGGCGGCCCTGCAGAGGACCGCCGCATTAGTTCTATTATAAATGATATTTCTTATCATTGCCAGTAGTTCACGCATTTTTCTGACATTTTTTTCACATTCTTTTTTTGTTCTGCCGGAATTCCCGGGCCTTTTAAAAAGTCAGGTATTGTTCCAGATCCTTGCGGTCATTGGAATACTTAAACGCACTGCTGCTGCTGATTACCTTTTTCCGCACCAGATTGGCCAGATCTGCGTTCAGCGAATGCATCCCCACAGAAGCCCCGGACTGCATAATGGTATTCATCTGATGGCATTTATTCTCCCGGATCAGATTAAGTGCCGCATCGGTTCCCACCAGTACCTCCGTAGCCGCAATCCTGCCGGAACCATCCATTCTCGGGATCAGACACTGGGTGACAACACCCGCCAGTATTCCGGAAAGCTGAGTCCGTACCTGATTCTGGGCCGCGCCCGGACAGGCATCAATAATACGGTCAATGGTCTGGGCCGCTCCGGTAGTATGCAGGGTGGAGAGTACCAGATGCCCGGTCTCCGCAGCCGTAAGGGCGGCTGAGATCGTCTCATAATCCCTCATCTCCCCTACCAGGATAACATCCGGATCCTCCCGGAGGGAAGACCGAAGGGCTGAGGCAAAGGATTGGGCGTCACATCCCACCTCCCTTTGATGAATCAGGGATAGTTTGCGGGTATATACATACTCAATGGGATCCTCTATGGTTATAATGTGCTCCGCTCTGTTCTGGTTAATATAATCGATCATTGCAGCCAGAGTGGTAGATTTCCCGCTTCCTGTGGGACCCGTCACCAGAATCAGGCCTCTTGGCTTCTCTGCCAGCTCCCGAAGCACCTTAGGAAGCTGAAGCTCTTCCAGGGTAGGAATCTGGTTGTTCAGCAGACGGATCGTCGCCGCATATTTCTTCTGCTGGCAGAAAACATTTACGCGCTGCCGGTTCCCGTCCGGTGTCTCAACGGCAAAGTCCAGATCCTCTCCCCCCTCCAACAGTCCTTTTTGTTCCAGGGAAAGCATGGAAAGAATCACCTGTCTGGTCTTGCCCTCATCCATTCCTCCCCCGGCCTCCCCAAGACTTCCGTTGATCCGGAACAGCATGGGCAGCCCCTGGGAAATGTGGATATCCGAGGCTCCTCTTTTCCTGGCTTCCTGGATAATCTCAAAGATTTCATTCATAGCAGTCTCCCTCTCTATTCATAATAGGCAACCTTCATCAGCTCTTCTATGGTTGTTACTCCGGTTTCCACCAGCTCCAGTGCGCTGGTTTTCAGAGTCTTCATCCCCTGTGTCTTCAGCGCATATGCAGCAATTTCCTCCATGGCGGAACCTGCGGATATCATCCTGCGTATCTCTTTGTCAATCAGCAGTATCTCATGGATGGCAATTCGCCCCTGGTATCCCGTATGATTGCAGCGGTTGCATCCTTTGGCCCTGCGCACTGCTTTCCTGTCGGTTCCCAGCAGGGCTGCCTCTTCATAGGTAAGCATATCCTCATAGGAACAGTGGGGGCACAGCTTTCTCATAAGCCGCTGGGCTACTACTCCCACCAGAGAGTTTGCTATCAGATAAGGCTCTAAACCCATGTCCACCAAACGCACAATGGAAGACACGGCATTATTTGTATGAAGAGTAGAGAGCACCAGATGGCCGGTAATGGCAGATCGAACCGAGATAGAAGCAGTCTCCGCGTCTCTTGTCTCCCCCACCATGATGATGTCAGGGTCCTGCCTGAGAAGCGCCCGAAGTCCCACCTCAAAGGTAAGACCCGCCATGGTATTTACCTGCATCTGATTGACTCTCGTCAGATTCTTCTCCACAGGGTCCTCAATAGTAGAAATATTTACCTGCTTTTTGCAGAGCTCCTCCAGTACCATATACAGAGTCGTAGTCTTTCCCGATCCGGTGGGGCCTGTGAGGTAAATAATACCGTTGGGGGATTGGAGCATCCGGCGGAATTTAGTATAGTTCTCGTCATTCATTCCGTACTGTCCGGCATGATCGATCACTGAATTATTCGCCAGAAGACGAAGTACTGCCTTCTCCCCAAACACAGTGGGAATGACTGACACACGGACATTCACATTTTCATTTTCAATCTTAATGCGGAAATGGCCGTCCTGGGGGATCCTTTTTTCTGCTATGTCCAGATTCGAGATTATCTTTATGCGGGCAATGAGCGAAGGGTGCAGAGACCGCTGCAGGGTAACATAGTCAACAATAGTCCCATCCATACGCATGCGCACCAAAGTTTTGTCCTCAAAAGGCTCTATATGAATATCACTGGAGTTGGTCTGATATCCCCTGTGAATCAGACTGTTCAGCAGTTTGATCACAGGTACATCGCCGCCGCCTTCCTCCACTTCCAGCTCTTCTATCACCGGCTCTTCTATGCTCTGGTTGGCATCCTTTGCCGCCATACGGGCATTTACTTCTGCATAGTAGTAATCAATTGCCTTATTCAGAGGGGCAAGCTCAGCCAGCAGCACTTCCTGATTCATCCCTGTCAGCTGACGGATATCCTCCAGCCCGTAGAAGTTCAAAGGATCGTTTGTTACCAGTGTCAGGGTCTGGCCGTCGGTGTCCACCGGCAGTACGTGGTACCGCGCGGCAAGCTGCCTGGGAACCTTCTCCACAGCCTCAATATTCACTGTAATCTGGCTCAGCTCCACTGTTTTCATCCCAAGGCGCTGTCCCAAAGCCTGGATCATCTGCTTTTCTGTCACAAACCCCAGTTCCATCAGAATAGCGCCCAGACGTTTTTCCCTGTGCTCCTTCTGATACGCCAGGGCTCTCTGAAGCTGCTCTTCCGTGATATAGCCATACTCTTTCAGCACTTCTCCAATAGGAATATTCTTCACAATCATTTCCTCCGAACCAAGCCCGGGGCTAATATGATAGGTGCCCCGGGCATACTTTTCTCTCTATTTGCTGCACATATACATCTCCAGACTGATGGTCAGGGTAGAATCTGTGCGTACGTTCTGATCTCTGTCGAGGATCAGCGCATCCTTGTCTCCAATGGTATAGCTCACAACTCTGAGAGCCGGATACTCATTGGTAACGCTGTCTATAAGAGTCTGAAGGCTTTCCAGACTGCCAATCGCCGTCACTGTGATATCTGAGATATAGATTTCATTTCCGGCGGTATCCTTTTCACTGCTCTGGGATCCCTCCTCCTGGGTAAGCGCTTCCTCCAACCCCATGGCCGAGGCTGTGTAGGGTGTAAAATTCCTGTTCTCCGGGCGGACGGACACTGTAAAATCTCTTGCCATAAGGCCCATATCCAGAATCATATTGGTGATCATTTTGTCAATCTCCTGATTCTCCATCATAGGATACAGATCCTGGATCAGTTCCCGGCGTTTCGCCTCATTTTCTTCTTTTCTCTTCTGATAGGACGGAAGCAGCGCAATCTCTGCCTCCATCTCCGACCTCTCCGTCTCTGCCTGCTCTATCTGCTGCTGAAGATCACTCCTCTTGTCGATGGCCGGAAGTATAATAAACACAACGAAGCCCGCGATCACAAGGAATACAATTAATACCGCGAGAAGAACTTTATCCCTGTTTGTCAATTTTGTCGTCACTGCTTATCCCTCCTGCCTGCCGGCTGTCTCACTGAGGAAGCAGCTCACATTAATAAGGTAAGACTGCCGGCTTTCCTCGTAGCCATATCCGGAATACTGTACATCTGCAAAAACCTCCGAATTCTTCAGTGCGGCAATAAATGCATTGCACTCTTCGGCGTTGGCTGCCGTGGCCGTAAACTGGAACATTCCGGTCCTGGCATCGTAACTGTTAATCTGTATGCCAATCTGCCCCTGTCCGCATGCCAAAATCTCATTTACCACGGTGCTGTTGGCTCTGGGGTAAGACTGGATCGCCTTCCAGGCATAGGTATCTGACGCGATATAAGCCTCCAAAACAGAATTCTCCGTCTCCAGAGCCTTCACTTCATCGTATTTCTGCAGGTTTGTTTCATCCGTCAGATATGCATTGATTCCATTCAGCTTATTCTGGAGCATTAGATTTGAAATCAGAAATACCAGCGATACCGCAACGCAGACGCCAACAAGGATGCCGCCCGGAACCGCAACAGCCAGTATTTTCTTTTTCATCTGCTCCTGATTGGGGTTCTTCTTAAATTGAAGATAGAAGTTAATATCTTTTTTATTCGCCTGTCCCATTTTGTACACCTCATTTTCCCTGGAATTCTGCCTACTGATTCAAGTACGCCTCGGCGTACTTGCTGCGAGCTGCACGTCATGCTCTGCATGACATAATACATCTGTGCGGTGGGAGTCTTATCTGCTTACAAGATAAAATTTCCTGCCGCATATACATAATCGCAGAGTGCAGGGGCCCCCGTGTCAGCCTCCACATAGGCCTCCCGCTCAGAAGGCATATGAATCCGTTTTGTCTCCGGAAGCCGCTCCACCGCCAGTCCCAGTCCTGCAATATTCTCTGCGGACAAACTCTCATCCGTCCCGAAGAATCCCCCCAGATAGACGTGGGTAATTACATTCTCAAGTTTCTCTGATGTATGGAACTGCATAATTCCGCTGACATTTCTCGCCACTTCCACTGCAAATTCCGGTGTACCGTGTTCACTGAACAGCCTGGCACGGCTGGAATACACATACTTTCCCCCCACAAGGAGGGCACTTACCAGATTATCCCCATCCAGAAGAAGAATAATGCAGGTGCTATCCGCCAGCGCTTCATGGGCACCCAGCAGACGAACCGCGCTGCACAGCGCAGGCTTTACAGAGGCAATGGTGATTCCCATACGTTCAAACAGCTCCACAAAGCTTCCAACAAAGCTTCTCTCAGCTGCCGCGCACATGACCTTCCCCATCTTAGCTCCCCGCTTCTCTTCCACTGTCATGTAATCGTAAAGAGGATCCTGAAGAGAATCCATGTCCGAAAATTCCCGCTTTAACAGATCCCGCATTTTCCGCTCTTTTAATACCGGAAGAGTAGCCAGTCTGGTGGTGAAGTGAGTGCTGTCGATCACCAGGGAGACCTTGGACACCGGGAGATTGTGATCCTTCCACAGTCCAAGAAGCTCCTGCTGAAGCCCGGCCTCATTGGTAATCACTCCGTTCATCAGGTTCCCCTCTTCCAGGGCAAAGCAATATAAATGCTCTACTCTGCTGCATTTTCCCTTTTCCCCGGTCAGGATCTGTATGGTATTATTTGATAAATATATAGATGTCGTCATGTGTTATCATTCCTCCTGGTAATTTGGACAAATCCGGTATCCCCGCATCCCGGGCCGTCTAATACTCTCCCCCGGAATTCTCAATGGCAGAGTATGACTGGAAGATCGGAAGCAGTACGGCTATCATAATAAATCCTATGATCACGCCCATTACAATAATCAGCACCGGCTCCAGCAGTGTGGTAAGCTTTGTGATCGCCAGCTCTGCATCGTATTCCAGAGCATCCGCAATAACATCCAGCATACTGTCCAGGCTTCCTGTCTCTTCCCCTATGAGTATAGTGGAAGCCAGACGGTTCTCAAACCCGTCAATCAGCGCCAGAGAACTGGCCAGCGTCTCACCGGCCCGCACAGAACGGATAGAAGCTTCAAACTGGGATTCTATGTAGCTATTTCCCACTGTCCTCTTTCCCACCTGCAGAGCTGTGATAATCGGCAGGCCGCTGGAGTACAGAGAGCTTAAGGTTCTTGCAAATCTAGCTGTATAGATTGTCCTCAGCAGTTTTCCGATGACCGGAAGCTTTAATTTCAGTTGATCCATTCGCAGCCTCACCTGCGGGATCCGGAAGACAAAGGAGAGAATCACCCCTGCGAGTAAAAGGATAATGATAATAAGCAGCCAGTGGCTCCGGATGGTATCACTGATTCCAAGAACCATACGGGTGGGAAGAGGCAGCTGCTCCATTGTGTCAAACACCTCTGAAAACTGGGGAATGATATAAGATACAATAAATATCACCACCGCCACAACCATAACGATCAGGATCAGAGGGTAGATCATAGCATTTTTCACTTTGCTGTTCAGCCTGTGCTCTTTCTCAAAATGCACTGCCATGCGTATGGCGGTTTTGTCCAGACTTCCGCTTGCCTCTGCAGACCGGAACATATAGATAAGAATCTCCGGGAAAGCAGGCCCCTGGGATTCCATAGCCTCTGACAGGGGAACGCCCTGCCGGATCAGCCGGAGCACATTTTCATAAATCCCTCTGCTTCTGGGCTTCAGATTTCTTTCCTGGGCAATAATATTAAGCGCCCGCACCAGCGACACCCCAGCTGTGAGAAGCGTCCCCAGCTGTCTGCAGAAATCTGCCAGAACAGCTGGCTTCAACCGTTTCTCTGAGCGATTTTCCTTTTTCTCAGAACAGGAGATCAAAATCTGTCCGGCTGCTTTTAACTTTTCGTACAGCTCCTCTTCCCCTGCGGCATCTTCATACCCTTTTGTCTCCGTGCCGTCCAGTCCTCTGGCCCGATATTTATATTTTGGCAAACCGTTCACCTGCCTTTACTTATTGGTCTTCTCTGTCAAAATCGAAAAAATCCCAGATACCAGTTCAGAATCTCATTCCCGCAGAAAAAAGCAATTCCCATCCCGGCACACAAAAAAGGGCCAAATGCAAAATGCTCCTTTCTCCCCTTCTTCCCGGCAGCCAGCAGGCCCCCTCCATAGAGACCTCCGCTCAGAACCGCCAGAAACAGGGAGACGAGACTTAACTGCCATCCCAAAAACAGCCCGCAGGCCGCCATTAACTTTATATCTCCGCCTCCAAACGCACCCGGAATCAAAAGGGTAATGAGCAGCAGCGGAACACTAACGGAGAATACTCCGATTATTCTCGAAAGCAATGTGATATCAGGAAACACAAAAACAGAAACCAGGCCGCAGCCGGCTGCCGCAAGCACCAATCCATTGGGTATCTCCATGGTATCCAGATCGATAAAAGTAACTGTTGTTAAAATGGATAAAAAAGCAAACACTGTAACTGCAGACAGTATAATCTGATAAAATCCTTCCCCTGTATTTCCGAATTGCCGCAGGCAGAGGACGCTAAAACATCCGCCCAGGGCTTCCACCAGGGGATATCTGGGAGATATGGGCGCCCCGCAGTTTCTGCACCTTCCTCTCAAAAGAAGATAGCTGAAAATGGGAATCATGTCTCTTCCCTTTAAGGTCTCCCCGCAGATTGGGCAGAAGCTTCTCCCCCCTACAAAAGATATCTTCTTCGGCAGCCGGTAGATTACCACATTCAAAAAAGAAAAGAAAGAGGCGCCGAATAAAAATATCAATACGAACAATAAAATCTCTAAAAAGTATAACATACTGTCTCCTGGTTTAAAAGTAATGTCCCAATATAAGCTCTTACAGGCTACTGCTGTCCAAACCAGCAGTAGCCTGTAAAACTTTTCAGGAAATATTCTAATGTTGTATTACATGTTTCGAATAATACACATTCCAATGTTCCCCTTCCTCATCCTGCAAGTAGGTCACAGTGTATGCACCTTCGATATAGAGCAGTTTGTAAAACTCTATCTTTGCTGCATCATACTGCTGCAAATAAACCTCCCCGGGACAGCCGGCAAGCTCAACTACTTCTTCTTCCACGCCTTTTGCAAAGCCATAGGGCTGAGACTGGTCCTGGAAAGGGCTCCCTTCTGTTGCGTGCTCGAGAGCGGTTACGTAAGCTGCCATCTTCGCAGATTTTGCCTCCGTCAGGATAGCCCTGGCGTCGGCGCGTTGCATGTAATAACGGGCAGTGGGCGCAAGCACTGCGGTGAGAACTAATATGATAATACTAAGTACCAGTATATCAATTCTGGATAAACCTGTTTTATCAAAACTCTTTTTTAATATTAGTTTCATAAACTAAAGTAACTTAATTATTCTCCAGCCGGCGGATTTGCAGTACTTGCCTTTACTACCTGGCCATTACTAACGCCTGCCTCAGAAGATTTTTCTACAGTCCATCCTTTGTTATCGCCTGTGCTGGAATAAACGGCCACTTTTTTGCCATTATCGTATTTTAAGCTTTCCACTTTATATGTATCAGGGTTAGCAATTACTTCATAATTGCCTGTCAGTTCACTATCAGTTAAATCTGAAATTTCAGCTTTCACCTTTTCAGCCACATCTGCAATCGTTCCAGTGTCAGTTTTAGCCTCATACTGTTCTGACAATGCAGTCTGTGCAGCCATTAAAACATTTCTTCCTTCTGCCAGCACCTGCTTATCCTGTGCCTTCCTAATATACCCCGTCAATGCCGGAATCAAAATAGCCATTAAGATCGCCAGAATTACCAACACAACGATCAACTCAACCAGCGTAAAACCCTTTTTATTCTTCCTGGAATCTCTCAATTTTTTCATTACATTCATGTAAATCTACTTCCTTTCTCTCCTTTTCTATATGTTCCCGCACTCGCCCCACGGCTCGTGACGTTATAAAACAGATACAGAGGCTTTGCGCCCAAATTACCCTTAGAAGCCTTTCTGTACCTGATGAACACCAATAATTATCCCTGGTCCTCTCCTCAAATCTGGCCTTATCTTCTCAGAACTCAGCCAATTCTATGTACTTTAGATATATTTTATAACTTCTATAAATTGTACATTCTTAACAAAAATTATACAGTACTCTCCTGTGTAAGTCAACAAAAAGGAGTCGCAAAATCAGCACAATTCTACATATTATTTGCAGAATCGTATTTGCGTCAGCTGCCTTCTACCTGCACATCATTCGGGTCCAGATCGATGCATTCCACGCATTTTTCTGTTGTTTTTTTGTACCGGCCTTTTTCATCCGATACCGTTAGAGTCACCTGAATACATGCAGTGTTTTCTATCTTTCGGAATCTTACGTCCACCTGGTTTTTCTTGTAGAATCCTTTCCCCATATACCACTGGGATCCCTCATAGAGGATGGCTCCATCCGGGGAGTTATTCTCATATATGGGCTGGTATTCCAGAAGGAGTCCTTTCTGGTTTCCCTCCTCGTCTGCCTGCGTGCTCATCCGCACCGGATTGCCATCCTTGTTGCTGTATTCTGCCACAAGATAGTTCCCGTCGCTGTCCTCCCCTGAGAGCATCACGCTTCCCTTTACCCGGTCTGCATCCACCTCTGTGGCAGTCTCCGATGCATAGGTCAGCTCCTCCACTACCTTTTCCATCACAACATTGCTGATATCCTGAATACGGTTTCTGTTGATAATACGCAGATAGACATTGGTAAACGAAGAGACCAGCATGGCAGCAGATACCATGAAGATCCCGGCTATGGCAAATGCCACCATAAGCTCCACCAGTGTGGTTCCGTTTGTCTTCTTCAGCTCATTCATTTGTCATTCCCTACTCTCCGCCCTAAGGGGTAAAATAATAGATTACCTTATCCGTATCATCGCTGCTCTTCCCGCAGAAATGGGGATTCAGCTTTACTGCAATGGACGAACCGCTTCCCCCGTCCTCTGTCATATTCAGAATACAGGGCGTAGTCTGCGGATTGTTCCCTGTGTAGTAAGTGTTCACTGCCTCCGTGGTCTCTTGCAAGATTTTATCAGCTTTTTGAGACAAATTCAGTGATAAAGTCACTGAGCGGGAAAACAGTAGAATAACAATCATCAGAATGGCAAAGGAAACGATCACGCTTACAAGAGTAGTACCCTTTTTATTTTGTATCATTATTCATCCCTCCCAATTCTGTTCCAGGTCCCGTCCCACACATTTTTCTCACCGGTTTCGCCCCCGCCTTCCTTTTCCACCGTGGCCCGGTATCTTGTAGTGACGTTGTATTCCTGTTTTCTGAAACTGCAGGTTACAATCACTACCAGCTCACTGTCTGTATACTCCGGATGTTCCGGATCGTTGACTGCCTCCTCGTCATTGGTCTGCCAATACATCTTTACCTTTAACGTTCCCGCCTTTTCCTCAACCTCCGGCTGGAACGCGGTATCAATGGAAAAATTCTTCATGGCATTCATCTCATTATGGACACCGGAGGTATCGTCCTCATCATAGTACGGCCACTTCTGGTCTTCTATCTCCTGGCGGATACCCATGGTTAACTGATTGGTATCACGCCCCAGATAGTCTTCCAGGAGCTTGCTAAAGGAGATGGCCGACATCCGGCACTGTTCCTGGGCATATGACTGGTTCGCCCGGCTGACTGCCACAGAGGAGGCCAGGATCAGCGACAGAGCCAGAGCCATAAAAAGAGCCATCAGACAGAGCACTACGATCATAGTATACCCCTCCCGTTTCCGGGAGGCGGCATACAGCTTATCTTTCCCTTTACTCCTTGTCATTCTCTACACCATCCCCGCTTTTTTCTGCTGCCCGGCTCAGAAGATCCGCGGACAGCAGCTCCTTAAGCTTTTTATCCATGATATCGTCGAACAGCTCCCTGGTCAGGAGGTCTCTCACCTCCGTCCTTTCCGGCAGGAGTCCTATCTGGCCCGCGCTCTCTGCCGTATCCAGAGTTTCCTGAATCTCATAGAGATACTCACCGTAAGCACTGATCCTGGTAAGCTGCCAGGATACAGGATAGGAAGCCTCTCTGTACTCACTCTTTTCCCAGGAATACGCCCGAAGTACCGCCGCCGCCGTCATATGGTAATCCTGATTATGCACTGTCATATCCGGTGCGATGTAGACAAAGCTCACATCTCCGGCATCTGTGACTGTACACTGTATCTGCGGATTCACATACAGCTGATACTGATATCCGGCTGCGCTGTCCTTTCCGCTGACCTGACAGCTGCGGGGAATCTGGAAGGTATACTGTGTCCGCCCGGTTTCCTGGCTGACAGCTGCAGGCAGTTTCACATACCGGTTCTCCCCGTTTCCTGCCGCTCCGGCGTTCTGGATTACTTCCTGGAATTCCGGATCCATATCCTCCGGTCGCATCCAGAGTGCAAACGGCTCTCCCGGATCCCCGGTGGAGTGCAGATAGACAGTATAGGCCGTGTCTGCACCTGTATCCAGCGGAACTGTGGTAAGCTGGTAGCCGGTGCCATAGGTAACCCCATTCCATGCAAGGGCCGTGTGTACTGCCTTGATGGAACTTTCCCCTGTGGTAACTCCATTGTTGGTTTTTTCTTTCCATATAATTTCCCGGCTGTCTGTCTGAGACAGATCCGGTGTAGCGATCTTCACCTTGGGCAGCCGGAACGTATACCACTGGCCCCACTGGGAAGATACAATGTTATTCGATACCGCTCTGACTCTTATATGCAGGTATTTCCCCGCATATTCCGTGGGGATTCCCAGGAAATTATAGTCAGCGGTTGTCAGACTTCCGTTCATCGTATAGGAATTCAGCTGATACAGCGGGGTTTCCTCCGCTTCCGCCGTCTCAGTAATATATGCCTCACCGGCATAGGCCCCCTCCTCTGTGGTTTCCGCCGCTGCGCTAAGGGTAAGCCCGTTCAGACGGAATTCTTCCTCCGTTAGTCCTCCGCCGTATTCTGCCTGATATTCCGGCTCCAGAGTTATCTGGAAGCCTGTGGTATCCGGATCCGGCTTTGTCAGCCGCTGGGGCAGTTCTACGGTAACCGGAACACTGGCTCTGGAATTCAGATACCTGGATGTATCGGCAGAGACAGCTGTAACGGTAATGGAAATTCTGTCATGGGCATTGAAATCCTCCAGATTCAGGAGAAGGCTGGTGTCCTCTTTGCCCGCCGAAGCTGTCACAGTCTTAGTTCCCGCGGAGGCGGTGATCAGATAGCTGTCCAGGCACTTCAGCTGTTCCTCCTCTGTGAGAGGATTCCAGGTTACCTGGTAAATCAGGTTATCCCTGGAGGGCAGCACCGCCTTGGGCTGAGATACCGGCGACAGTCTTCGGGTTATCCTAAAGTCCCTGGACTGCCTGCTGTCTATGGATTCCCCGCTCACCCCTCTGTGGGTAACAGACAATCGTACCCGGCTGTAGCTCCAGCTGGTTCCGTCGATCGTCAGCGTGGTATCCGTCATCCCTTTTCTTGAAATAATCTCAACCCCCTCGGTATCTGTTTCACTCTTATATCCAATGAGCTGAACGTCATACAGCCGGGGCGCTTTTGAGTTCCATGTAAATGTGTACCTGTCTTTTCCTCCGGCTTCCTCATACCCCATGGTGCCGCTGATGGTAACCAGATCCAGCCTTGGAGGCATCACGAATGTAAATCTGTCCTCACCGGCGTACGGTCCCTGGGCCAGAGAAACACTATAGTATCTGTCCCCGTTCAGGTAAGAACCGTTGGCTTTTGCGTCCCCCGTCTCCGCATCCTGATAATATCTGCCGATGCCGCTGCTCCAGGCAAAGTATCTTATGGTAATGGTCTCACCGGCTGCCTCGACCCTGGTCAGCTTCTCGAATTCTTCCTCCGTCAGCGCTGCAAAGTCCAGGGACACTGTAGTCTGTGCACCCTCCTTTTGAATCTTTGCCGAAGTTTCCGCCAAAATTTCATCCCCATGGAGCATCTCTGCCCTGTAATCTATGCCGAAGGAATCCCCCGTGTTATTATTTCTAACCTCAAACTGGTATTTCATATCACTCACAGAGGTTCCGGAAAGGCTTGAACTGTAGACAGTTCTGGCCACCCGGGGAAGCTGCTTCGGTGATCGGAGATAGGAGAGCTGGGATGCCACAGCCGATGTCCTGTAGGTTCCGGCGCTGTCCTCCGCCCAGCAGACAGTAGAAAGATTCCTCGTTCCGGAATTAAAGGTGTACGATACCCTTCCTCCATTGGACTGCCGGAGAATTATCTCCCCTGTGGCATCTGTCGTAATGTGGATCTCCCAGCTGTCTTTCGTCAGACTCTTATACTCCTCCAGATTAGCCACCGAAAAATATCCCTGTATCTGGGAGGAGCTTCCCCCCGTAATATGATATACCAGCTCCGGCTCCGGAAGAGATTCCGCCGTATAAAAGGTTTCTGTTTTTAAAATCGCCGAACTTCTGGAAGCATTGCCGCTCACAGCCTGGAGCGTAATCCAAAAGGCTGTGCCGTCCGGCCATGCACTGTCTATGGTAAATTCAGCAGAATACTGGTTTTTGGGTACCTGCACCACTTTCACAGGCTCTGACTCTCCCGCCCGGTATAACTTCAGTTCATAATAATATACCCTATCCCCGTTAGTCCCCTGGCTCCAGGCCGCGGTATAGGTATCTCCATTGGCTTTTGCCCCGAAATTCCGGGGTTCTCCCAGTTTAACAGCTCCGTAATACTGGGCAAAATAACGATCGATGGGCGCCTTGCAGATATCTTTTATCTTATTTGCCGCTGTCTGCAGCTGCTGAGCCGATGAAGCATTGTCGTAGATCTTTCCGGCGGCCGGATTGGATGGAAATGTTAAATCAAAGCCATTCAGCTTCTTATTAACAGCAGATATGGAACCCCAGCCTGAAGAGTCCCAGCCGCTGGGGTAAGCCAGCCGTTTTCCTCCGCTTGCGGATGACACATTCCCATATCCGAAATAATAATTCAGGCTTCCCACGCTCTGGTTCGTTCTGGCCAGGGGGTAATCAGCCTTCCCCACCCCGAAGCAATGTTCCATAGAGGCCTTTGTGCGGCCGGTAATACCCGAAAAATTGCCCGATAGACTCAGTCCGCTTCCATAGTTGACACACCGGATCAGCGTAACCGACATATTGCCGCCCAGATTAGACACAATGCCTCCGCCGTCCGCCGAGTTTTTCAGTACCCCTGCGTTATAGCAGTCACTGAGCGTAACCTGAGAAGCAGAAACCGCATTGACATAGCTGAAGATTCCCGCCACATAAGGGCTGCCGGACATGCTGGTGTCGATGATCCCTTCATTGCCGCAGTTCATAAACGTAATCTGCATATTCGCCGTATTGGTCCAGGCGTCTCCCAGAATCCCCGCGGCTCTTGCTTTGTAGGCAGTGTCCCGACTGCAGTCCGCTGTCACCTTTCCCTGGTTCACACAGCCGCTGATGGTGACTCCATTGTCTCTCAGAAAGCCTATGATCCCACCTGCTCCGTACCTGGAGGTGTAGACAGAACCTGTATTTTTGCAGTCTGCGATCAAGGTTCCCTGAGAAATCCGATTGGCCTGAATGCCTATGATTCCCCCCACATAATACTGATCCGTCTTTACGGAAGCATGGTTTGTAAGCCCGCTCTGATCGTAGCGGGATGCATTATTTCCAATGATGCCTCCTGTGCCGAATTCATGGGCGGTATTCTGGCTGTTGACAATGCTCCAGTTCCTGTTTTCCTGGGTGCTGTCCGCAATGCCCACAGAGACATTGGCAGTCCTGCCCCCGTCCCCGTTATATCCCACAGCGCCGCCCACACAGCTGCTCTTTATCCCCTGAACCACAACGGACTCTGTCCCCTCTGTGCAGTCCTGGATAAGACCCTGGTTATAGCCTGCGAGGCCGCCCAGGTAGGAGAGGCTCCCTGTAATGCTGCTTCCGCCGGCAACGGTGCATTGACGGATCTCTCCCCCGGAAAGGTTTTGTCCGGTTATGCCGCCAACGCGCACCAGATCCTCACTGGTGGTAGAGATGCCATTCCCGTGTATGCTGCCCTTTCCCCCTTTCAGGCTCTCGCCCTGATACATACAATTGCGGATTACCGCTGTATTCGTTCCGTTTCCATTGACACCGGCTATTCCCCCGATGCCGTACGGCTGTCCCTGGGCCTGTGCTCCCTGGATGCGGCCCGCTGCCGCGTAATAGGAGACCGTGCCTTCATTGACGCCGGCAATCCCTCCCAGATTTCCCTGCGCCCTGCCCTCCAGGGTGATATCCGCATAGCATTCTGTTTCCGGTGCCTTCCCCCCGTCGATGCTGCCTCCCGGCCCGTTATAGCCGGCCACTCCGCCCACACTGGAATTGTCCTCATCGGAGGAAAGCCGTACCGGTGCAGTTTTGGTGCCCACCTTGCTGATGACAATTGCCCCTGTATTTCTGCCTGCGATGCCTCCGATGTAATTCTCCGGCTGTCCCCCTATAATGGCAAGCTCTGCCTGGCTTAAGAGACTGCAGTTTTCAATGCTTCCGCGGTTGGAGGCGGCGATTCCTCCCAGAACCCCCTGACCCGACAGAGTTCCGCCGAGAGTTCTGCATCCGGTAAGCGTCCCGCGGTTCTCTCCGCAGATGCCCCCGGCCTCTCCGTTTGTGGCAGTGATCTCCCCGCTGTTTTCCGAAGCCTCTACACTGCCCTGGTTGTCACAGACAATCCCCCCTGCATTTCCCTTTTCCGCGATGATACTACCCGCGTTTCCGGTGCCGGAGATATTTCCTGTGCTGCTTTGCAGGCCGGCGATTCCGCCGGCATTTCCCTCCAGGGCCCTTACCGTAAATGTATTCTCCAGAAGTCCGCCGGAGGCATAGATGTCCCCTCCGTTAGCTCCCGTAATTCCGCCCACATCCGCCCCTCCGGTAATGGTTCCGGTCTGGGCAGCCTCCTGCTTTTTCTCAAGGCTGATAATGGCTCCTTTTTCGTTGCTTCCCGCGATTCCGCCCACATAGCTTCCCGCGCCTTCGATATCTCCTTTGATCTCCCAGCCTGTAATGCCGGCCTTGTCACCGCTGTTCACCGCGGCGATCCCGCCGATATAGCTGCCGTCTCCCATCACCGAAGACGCCTGCGCATCGTCGGGGAGCACACGGCAGGAGACAACCTCCCCCTCGTTTTGGCATACAATGCCGCCCACATAGGAGTTTCCCCGCATCTGCCCGGTCAGGGTGCAGTTTTCGATCCGGCCGCCTTTATTAAGCCCTGCGATTCCCCCAAGGAAGGATTCCCCGGTCATAGAGCCAACGATACAGTTCTGAATCGTTCCCTGATTTACCTCCACGATCCCGCCGGTGTAGGTACCCTGTCCCCGCACGATTCCTTTGTCTGTATTTCTGCAGTCATCAATGGTAACCCGCCGGGAGGCTATCCCTATTATCCCGCCGGCATAGGAGAAGGTCTCCGTTTGGGAGAGTTCCTGATTTTCAGTAACCCCATAGGCGTATACCGGGGTATTGTTCTGGATGCCTTTTAGAAGAAGACTGGTGCTGCCGGCATTATAGCCCACTACACCGCCCGCATAGAGCTCAGCCTCAACAGATTTTAATGTATTCTGATTTCCTCCTCTGCCGTCCTCTTCGTTATACATCTCTAACACAGCATCTGTATAAGAAGCAGCTGACAGTTCATTGGCCAGCACTTCACCGGTCATTCCAGGAACATCCCCGGCATGCCGGTCAGCTATGGCACAGTAGAGAGCAGCTGTTTTCTCTGCCTCCTCCCCAGTTGCCACAAGCTGGGTATAACCCGCATATCCCCCTGCAAAAGCCCCTGCTTCTGCCCGTATGCTTCCCAGAAAATTGTCTGTCCCGCAGTCAATGGCAATCCTTTTTTCTTCATAGGCGGCGATAATATTCCCTCCGAACACGCCTCCCACAAAATAGGCGCCCTCCACCGCATTAGGATTGGAGTCAATTCTATGGCTGCCCTCTGTGAAAATATCTGTCCCTGTGTTCAGGCCCACATATCCGCCCACAAAGCAGCTGCCGCTGATGTATCCCCCCGCAAGGGTATAACCCCGTATGCTGGCATTTTCGCCGGTATCCCCTGCCCGGTTATACCCTGCGATTCCGCCCACATAGTTATGGCCGGCCGCTACACTAGTCACCCTTGTGCCGTCCTTGCTTCGTATGGTTCCTTCATTATAACCGGCGATTCCACCGATATAATCTCCATTTTTCCCAAGCTTTTCCGTCCTGGCAAGCAGCTCTTCCCCATCCTGGGACAGGGTGTTCACACTGCTGGTGCAGTCGAGAATCCTTCCGCCGTTATATCCGGCAATGCCGCCTCCGAAGGCTGCTGTGGCCACAACAATCCCTTCATTGGTCCAGTTTTCCACCGTTTTTTCTTTCTTGCCGTCCTTTGATACCGTGCCCGCTTCCGCGTCCAGAATCCCGTTGGCGCCCACAATTCCGCCCACATAGGATTCCCCCAGAACGTTTGCCTGGTTCGCCTGCCGACTGCCGTCCAGTCTGCTGTCCTCCGTAAATCCGGCGATCCCGCCCACAAAACGTTTCCCGACTACAAAGGCGTCGGTTATCTTATTATGTATATCACGGTTGCTCGTCTTGCAGCCGGTGATGGTGCTGTCTTTGGAGTATCCCACGATTCCGCCCACAAAATCTCCAAACAGATCCGCAGGCTTCTCCTCTTCATACTTCACGGCTGCCGAAGGGGTGCTGACACAGTTCTTTAAGATTCCGCCGTCGCTGTATCCCGTGATGCCTCCTATGTATTTGCCGGAGACTGCGCTGGCTGTGACACCCCCGTAATTCCTGCAGGTATCCAGAGTATCCCCTGCAGGTTTCTTATCATCCTCCCCCGCAGTCCTTCCAATGCTTCCGATCACCCCGCCTACCCGAAGCTCTCCGGACACGTGGGCCTGGTTGGTCAGGTTTTTGTAGACCGCATCCTTTTCTCCTGTCCGGATTCCGATGAGACCACCCACATCTGTGGTCCCTGTCACGGAACCGCTGACCGTGCAGTCGGAAATACTGCCCTTATCGCTGCCGCAGAGCGCGCCCACACAGCTGTCTCCCTCTGCCTTCACTTCCAACAGAGTGGCCGCCTGTATGGTTCCTTCATTCACGGCAAATAGCCCCAGAGGTTCTATCACCTGAGGAGCTTTGTCTTTCTCCCTGTTCTGAAGATCTGCCTTCAGAATCAGATTCTCAATAGTATATTTTGTATTGCCGCTCTTTCCTGTGTAAGCGGATCCCTCCGTTAATTTCCGGATGGGCGGAAAAGCTGTCTCATTTATCTCTTGTTCCGAAGACAATACAACGCCCTTTCGGTAGACATGCCCCCGGCTGAGAACACTGTTTTCCCCGCTCCACCGGACAGTTCCGGTCTGTGTATAAATAATCTTGTCTGTATCCTTTTTCCTGCCTGCAAGAGCCTCCCGTTCCTTCTCTGAGAATCTTATATTATAGAGATGTCTTGCATTTTTCACGCCATAGACTGTCTGGCCCCCGTTTTGGGCGGCAGATGCAAAGGTGGTGCAGGTGCTGTTGCTCTGTTTCCAGGCGCTGGCTTTGTAATTCTTGGCAAAAGCTTTGATTCTCGCATATATGGTTTTCTCCTGAAGACCCAATCGGATGACGCTCAGGGTATCCTTCATCTCATCCGCAGATGTTTTTTCCACAGCCGCCAGGTCTACGGCATCCAGAACCAGAGTGAGCCTGCTCCCCTCCCCGTAAGCATAGAAAGGACAGTCTTTCATCACGGTATGGCCTTCTTCTTTTCCGTCCGCTCCGTAGCTGTAAAGAGTAACATCACAGTAAATCTTATTCCCCAGATCCGAACCTTTTTTCAGAATCTTATTCTTATCCTCTGTATTCACTTCCAGGGTGGCCTGAAGCTTTTTCGACTCTTTGTCGTACAGCTTAATGGAATAGTTCAGATACTCGGTCAGTGCAAAATACTCCTTTTTCAGATGCCAGTTCAGGGTCAGTTCTTCGTCGTTTACCAGCTCCGCTTCCTGAAGCTCGGGTTTGCCCAGAGCACCCGGGGACTGTTCGGACATTTCATCTGAAGAATAGTAACCAATCATCCGCTCTTTGCGGATGCTGCGGGTACGGCTGCTGATATTCACACTTCCACGGTCTTCTTTCGTGTTCTCGCCCTTCTGATAGTAAAACTCGTCTGCATAGTCACTGTAGCAGACCGAATAGACAAGGCCCTCTGCGGGATCGAATTCCACGGTAATTGCCGCATCCAGAACGGATTCGTCATATATATAAGGCTCCAGCAGTTCATACAGCAGATTGGTCTCAGCGCTCCCGGGAACTAAGGACAGGTAATACAGACGACCGTCATACTCCTCGGGCAGATCCTCCACCATAGAGCTGTCTACTGTCTGATTCTTTCCGGCTCCCTGTGTCATATACTCCTGAAGTTCCTTCAGCTGCCCGGTAGACTTATAGTGATTCAGGGAAGAAGATGCCGCGTAAAAAATTGTCTGGGCATAGTTATTATTGCGCACAAAGGCAGAATGGCGCAGATACGCCGATAAGCCTAAGCCCGCAATCGTCAGTAAAATTCCTAATATGGTAAGTGTTACAATCGCTTCCACCAGAGTGAAGCCTTTGTTCTTATTCTTTTTATTTCCGGCCATAGAGGGTCATCTCTATTCTATCATTTTATTTTAACTGCAGCTGCATCCCGGCATTCCTGCCTGGAAGCGCAGCTGCATGTCAGATAAATTACTTATTTCTTAGTCTTTAAATTTTATCATATTTATCCAGTTTCGTAAATGTAAAATATGAGAATCGGCATGTAAAGTTCTGGATCTTTTACCTTCCCCCTCCGGTAAATGTTTTGCGAATCTCTTCCTGTACCTCTGCAGATACCAATACATCATACCCGGTAAGAGCCAGAATGCATGCCCCCCTCTCTGCAGCCTTCTTTCCATTCTCAGAGACTGTACACTTCGCTGCCTCTTTTGTGTGAAGCACCAGATCGGGGTCTCCCAGACCGATAAAGCCATGGGCGGCCGGAGCCACATGGCTTACATTTCCCATATCCATGGATCCCATCTCCCGGCGGGCGGGCTGTACCTCTGTTTCCCCCATATACCTGAAATTCTTAGCCATGAGTCTTCCCAGCACCGGATTGGTCACCATATCGTCATTGGACAGTTCATAGTAGTCGATCTCCACGGATGCCCCTGTCATCCTGGCCGCTCCCCTGGCACATTCCTTTGCCTTTTCCACCACCTCATTCAGATTCTCTCTCTTGGCGGCCCGGAAATTAAATCTGGCCTCTGCATAATCAGGCACAATATTCGGGCGCAGTCCCCCCTCAGCGATAATCCCATGCATCCGCACATCGTCTGTCACATGCTGGCGGAGGGCGTTGATTCCGTTAAACATGAGGAGCACGGCATCCAGGGCATTGACCCCCTTTTCCGGGGCCGCGGAGGCGTGTGCCGTCTTTCCGCGGAAGCGAAAACGCAGGGCATCCAGTGCCAGAGAGCTCCCGCTTTCCTTGGACACGCCGTCCGGATGGAGCATGAGCGCTGCCAGGATATCCTTAAAAATACCGTCTCTGGCCATTGCCACCTTGGCGCCGTTGGTTTCCTCTGCAGGCGTCCCCAAGACAACAATCTCTCCCCCTGTCTCCTCAAGCACAGCCTTCAGCCCCAGGGCAGCCCCAAAGGACATGGCAGAGATTAGATTGTGCCCGCAGCCGTGGCCAATCCCCTCCAATGCGTCGTATTCGCACAGGAAGGCAATTCTGGGGCCCGGCCTTCCCCCCTTACAGACAGCAGTAAACGCGGTGGGGATTCCGCAGGTCCCGTGCTCTGTCCGGAAACCGTGCTTTTCCAGATGCTCCGTCAGGAGTTTTTCTGCAAAATATTCCTGCTCGCTTATTTCCGGGTGCTCATACAGCTCCCTGGCAATCTGGAAAATCTCTTCCCGGTGTTTTTTTATTTCCTGAATAATTCTTTCTTTCATATTCTGCTCCTTATTCTTTCCTTTTGCGCCGGCCTCCTAAAACGGTCCGTAATGAATGGCCTGGGCAATGATGATGAAGACAGCGCCCAGAAGATACTCCAGAAGAATCAGGGGACCGATCCATCTGGCCCATTTATTTCAGGGAATCTTTCCCAGAGCCAGTCCGGCCATTAACAGGCCCGATGTGGGAGTGAAGATATTGGAAATCCCGTCACCCAGCTGAAATGCCAGGACTGCCGTCTGCCGGGTCACCCCCCACCAAATCGGACAGAGGGGCCATAATAGGCATGGATACAGCCGCCTGGGCGCTCCCGGAGGGAATCACATAGTTCAGCAGACACTGGAAGAGATACATACCCATGGCAGAAATCTGCGCCGGAAGCCAGGCAACCCCTTTTGCTATCCCGAACAATATGGTATCCAGTATGCCTCCCTGCTGCAAAACAACCAGAATGGATCTGGCAAATCCAACGGCAAGGGCTCCCCCGGCGATCCCCGTCATTCCTTTCACCAGATTTTCGCCGTATCTGTTGGGAGACATTCCCGTAAATACAGCGGCAAGCACGGACATGCCGAAAAAGAGGGCAGTGATTTCCTGCAGATACCATCCGTAACGAAACACTCCGTATATGAGCACTCCAATGGTCCCCACAAAGGTTAAAAGCACCAGAATCTGTCCGGCGGTAAGCTTCGGGGTCTCCTCCAGGTTCAGGCGATCCGTCCTGCCCAGGTCAATCTCCCGCACGGCGCTGATCTCCGGAGACTTTTTTACCTTCAGGGCATACCGCAGCACATAGCCGATAGCCAGGGAAACCATACAGATATAGAGGGCCACCCGCAGCCCCATGCCGGAAAGCAGGGGAACCCCCGCGATCCCCTGGGCGATCCCCACGGTAAAGGGATTCAAAAATGCCGCAGCAAACCCTGCTGTGGATCCGGCCAGCACAATCCCGGCACCCACCAGGGAGTCATATCCCACAGAGGTTGCAAGTAGGATCATGATGGGTATAAAGGGCAGGGTCTCCTCTGCCATTCCGTACAGCGCCCCTCCCATAGAAAACAAAAACATCATCACAGGAATTACCACAAATTCCTTTTTTCCCAGCTTATGTGTCAGAATCGCAATTCCTGTATGAATCGCCCCTGTCTCCTGCACCACCTGAAAAGCTCCCCCCAAGATAAAGATAAGAAAAATCATTCCCGCAGATTCCACAAGACCCTGGGGAACGGTTTCCAAAAGTCCCATAACGCCTACAGGCGTCTGTTCTCCATAACGGAAGCTGTCAGGATCGACTACCTCCTGTCCTCCGCTTCCTGTTACCCGGCTGTATTCGCCGGCAGGAATCACATACGTAAGAATCCCGCAGATTAACACTACAAAAAGCATTAAAACATATACATTTGGGACCGGAATCCCCTTTCTTTTTACTTTTTCTTTTTTCTTCATAACCTGCCCGCCTTTTACATGGTTTATTGTGGAGATAGCAAAGGAGGACCGCAGGGGGCTCCCTGCGATCCTGACTGTTATTTATTTTTTTCCCTGCCAGTCAACATCCGGCGCCTCGGAGGGCAGCGGCTGGCAGCGGATCCTGGCTGCCTCCCGGAGGGTAATGCCCTGCTCCTTCTTCATGCGGAAGAGATTGCTGATGTGCTCCCGGATAATATTCTGAGAGTCATCCACAAGAGCCTGAGGCTCCAGGGGAATCAGCCCGAAGGGCACTGCGTCGCAGAGTCTGGTCGCTCCCAGATTTACGATAAAGTCAGGTGCCACAGGAATATTTCTCTTCTCCAGAATCACGTCTGCTTCCGGGGTGGTGGGTATATTTGCAGCTTCCACAATCAGCTTAAACTGCAGCTTATCTGCGTTCTTCTCGTTGATGACTCCGTCCAGAGCCGCCGGCATAAAGATGTCGCAGGCGATTTCTTCCCACTGGGTATTTTTCATCACCTGATATTCCGGAAGGAAGGCTTCCTGGTTCAGATAGCCTCTGTCTTTTACCGAATTTATCAGGAGATCCACGTCCAGGCCGTTCTCACAGTACACCATGCACTTGGCATCACTGATGGCCACAACCTTGTATCCCATCTCGCTGAGGCAGCGGGCTGCTCCGGTACCAACCGCACCGAAGCCCTGAATCATAACAGTGGCTCCGGGCTCTCCGCCCATCTGCTTCCAGCTCTCATCCAGCCCTGCGGCCGCCCCGTAGCCGGTGATGGCATCGTACATCACAAATCCCCTGTACGGCATATCGAATAATGTATCATTATCTTTCAGTCCCTGAATGATCTTGGGATCGCTCTCATATTTCTTCGCAACCAGATGAGGAACGCCCGGGATGGCCAGCTCTTTGTACAGATCCATCACCTGTCCGTATCCAATTCCCAGATCGCCGCCCAGGGATACCCCGTTTTCCAGATAAGGGGCAATGGCGAGAAGGAAGCGCTTTACCACCTCTAATTTATCCGGTTTTGTATTGTCATACCGAATCCCGGCCTTGGCGCCTCCCCCTACTTTGGAGTGACAGGCGGCGTATTTGTATCCCATTCCCGTGGCCAGCTTAATTACTTCTTCTCTGGTAACCGTCTCATGCACCCGCAGACCGCCGCTGCAGTAGTTGCTCACAAAGTTAAAACAGCACAGCCATCCCACAGCATCCGTTTCCGTATCGTTCCATTCAATTACAATATATGGTTTATTCAGCATATCTATATCCTCCTTTTATCGATTCCTTATGCCTCTGCTTTCTGAGGGGCATCACCAAACACATTTTCTCTCCTGCTCTTCTTATACAGCAGGAAGGCACTGATTCCCCCTGCCGCCAGGAGTACCAGGGTAAATATAAACATATACACGTATCCCGTATTTCCGTACTTATCCAGCCAGTGTCCGAACAAAGTGTGCTGGAACAGGTCCGGCGCGTAGGCGATGGCTGCATACAGCCCCATAGCCGTCCCGCTTGCATTTCTGGCCACATTAGCCTCCGGCGTCATGGCCAGACAGATGTTGGTAAAGAGCGTAGAGAGCACGCCTGTTCCCAGGGATACGGCCACAAGAACTCCCACCGGCACATACGCCGCAAAAAGCAGTACCAGCACAAACAGGGTAATCAGGAAGACTGCCCCGAACACTACCATCCGGGATACATACTTTGTCTTCGTTGCAATTTTGCCCAAAATAGGGCTGAAGAGTCTGCCCCCATACATATTCAGAACACCCAGCACGCCTGCGAAGGTAATGGCAACTCCGAATACATCATGAAAATAAGGAACAAAATACGATGCGGTAAGAGTGGTGGAGTACAGGCAGAATCCGCAGATAATCATCATCCAGAGCCCCGGCTCCTTCATCACCAGCAGCAGCTGGCTGAAGGTGAACTTATCTTCCTCTTCTCCCTCTTTTTTCACATCCTTGACTTTTTTGAACACCAACATACAGCCCAAAGCTGCAACCAGGGTAAACGCCGCATAGGTCCACACCACCCTGGAAAATGCCGTCGCCTGGCTGACCTTGTTCTCAGACAGGTTATACACATACAGAGAGGCAAAATTAATGATCATATAGCTGATGGACTGGGCAAAGGAAAAAAATCCGATGGATTCTCCTACCAGCTCATCCGGAACAATCATACGAGGCATTTTAAATATTGCGGGGTTAAACACAAAGAATGTGGTCAGTCCGAACAGCCCCCAGATAATATACATATTAATTACCGACGGAGCCAGCGCCAGCCAGACACTCAAGATTGTGGTCCCCAATAGGGACACAACGATACATTTTTTGTAATCCAGTTTATCTGTCACAAATCCGCCGATGAGGTTGAACACAATATTTCCGAATCCGTACACGGACATGATCAGCCCCAGCTGCGTGTTGGAAGCGCCTGTGGCCTCCATCATGGGACCATAAAATACACCTTTTATATAAGGCAGGGAGTATGATGCGGCATAGCATAGTCCTGCGATCATTAATGCTGCCATCACCCATCCGCCAAGACCTTTTTTCTGTTCCATCCCATTCCTCCTTTCGCGCACTGCGCCTTCCCGTTGCTTTTGTTATGGTTTTCCTCTCAATACCACCAGTCCGTCGGCGGCACTGACCCCCTCTTTTTCGGGGTATACAAATACAGGGTTAATGTCCATTTCCACCAGGGTATCTTTATATTCTGCGGCCAGATTGCTTACCTGTACCAGCACCCGGGCCAGAGCCTCTGTGTCAAGGGGCGGTTTCCCTCTGTAGCCGCGAAACAGCTTGCTGCCCTTTAGCGAGAGTATCATCTCCCTGGCCTCCCATTGATTCAGAGGGGCGGGATAGAGGGCGGCGTCCTGGAATACCTCGGTAAAGATACCTCCCAGGCCCGTGAGAATCATTGGTCCAAGCTGAGGGTCACAGGTTACCCCTACAATGGCCTCCAGACCCGGTTCCAGCATTTTCTGAACCAGAACCCCGTGGATCAAGGCCTGAGGATTATACTTCCTCCCGTTTTCCAGGATTTTGCGGTATGCGTTTCTCACCTCTTCTTCGCAGGCAATCCCTACTATCACGCCTCCCGCTTCTGATTTATGGAGAATATCCCCGGATTCTATCTTCAGCACCACCGGATAGCCGATGACAGCCGCAGCCTGCACCGCCTCTTCCTCTGTCTCTGCTATTTCCTCAGGGGGACAGGGAATTCCGAATTTCTGAAACAGCAGCTTTGACTCATGCTCTGACAGGGCAGTTTTTACCGGTTCCTTCCCGCAGACCTCTGTTTTAGTTACAATAGAGAGCGTCCGGTTTTCCATGGTCTCCAGATAGTCTGTGTAATCCAGCAGTTTTTTTATGACCCGGTATCCATAGTGGGGCGGAGGGAGAATGGGTACCCCTACGGCCCGCAGACGTTCCAGCACCTCTTCCTCTCTGCTGGACTCAATTAACGGCACCACGGCCACAGGCTTTTTCTGTTCCTTCTCACAGTGCCGGATCAGACCGTTCAGGAAATCATAGATGGTGATATCTGAAATTTTTTTAGTGATCTGCAGGGAGGTGATAAGCATCTCAATGCCCGGATCCTCCAGCACAATATCAGCCACCCGTTCAAAGGTATCCCCGTTGGAGCCGCCGGTGAGATCCATTGGATTCTGGGCTGTGGCAAAGGCTGGGAGGACTTCCCGCAGTTTCTCTGCTGTCTCCGGGGAAAAGTCCGGCAGCTTCAGCCCGTGAAGATATCCCGCGTCCGCGGAGATGGTAGTTTCGCCTCCGGAAATATTGACAAAGGCCAGCTTATTGCTTCTGGGAAGCACCGGCAGAGTTGCAATAGCGGTACAGACAGAGAGCAGTTCCTCCAGGTCATCCACCCGGATGACGCCGAATTTCCGGAAAAATGCATCTACATTTTTATCGGAACCGCTGAGGTTTCCAGTGTGGGAAGCTGCCGCTCTGCTGCCCTTTTCCGACCGCCCGGCTTTCAGCACCACCACAGGTTTTTTCTTTTCTGCGGCTTTTTTCAGCACTGCGGCGAATTTCTCCGGATTCTGAATCCCCTCAACATAGGCTGCCACCACCCGGGTATCTTCGTCATCCACCAAAAATTCCAGATAATCCTCAATATTTACAATTTTACAGTTCCCCGCAGAGATAACGTAGGAGAAGCTGGTCTTCTCGCTCTCCATCAAAGCCATACAGACCTGCCCGCTCTGGGATACCAGACCTACCCTGCCGGCGGATTCCCTGGCATGAAAGAGGAATCCAAAAGCGAATACCCGGTCCACAAAATTCAGAAATCCGGCACAGTTTGGGCCCATTAGGGCCAGATCCAGTCTCCGGCACTGGGCGATCAGCTCCTCTTCCAGCTTTTTGTCTTCTTCTTTCCCGGTTTCCCCATATCCGCTGGCAAATACAACAGCGCCTTTTGCCCCCTTTTGGGCCGCTTCCTCTAAAAGACCGGCGACTGTCTGTTTGGGGGTGCAGAGCACCGCCAGATCGATGGTTCCCGGCAGTTCACTCAGGGTATGGTAACAGGGGATCCCGAATACTGTTTCATTTTTCAGACTGACCAGATACAGGTCCTCACGGCGTTTGCCGCACTGTTCAATAAACATTCTGCTGGCGAATCCTGCCATAGTTTCTTTTTCTGTCGCTCCGACAATTGCTATTTTTTTCGGGCGCAGGAGCCGGTTTAAGTCCACATAGTTTCCCCCTCTCTATACTGCCTCATACCCGGCACGATATGCCGCTTTATTTTTCTCATTGTACTTTCCTTTTCCCTTTTTCTCGAAGAAGCCGCACATGGCCTCCTCCAGTTCCTCCCTGGTAAAGAGCTTCTCTCTTCTGGCCAGCGCCCCCAGGACAGCGATGTTTGCTCCCTTGGGATTCTCTGCCTCTGCAGCCAGTTGGTTGGCCGCCACGGGAATGGCCTGGATATCCTCCCTGAAGCTGCGGCCGGGGTCTACCATATCGGAGTTATAATAGAGGACTCCTCCGGGCTTCAGCATATCTTCAAACCGATCCAGGGAAGGTTCATTCATTGCAATCAAAAGATCCAGCTCGCTGCAGTATGGGTTCCCGATTTCTTCATCGCTGATTTTCACATTGCAGTTAGCGGTTCCCCCACGCATCTCCGCGCCGTAGGAGGGATACCAGGTCAGCCTGCAGCCCTTTTGGTATGCCGCCTGAGCCAGTATCAGCCCTGTGGTCAACACTCCCTGGCCGCCGAAACCAGCACAAATAATTTCTGTAGTCATATGCTCCTCCTTTCTTATCCTATAAATTCCCCTGTCGGAAATACCGGCAGAATCGTTTCTTTGATATATGCAGCAGCCACACCGGGATCCATATTCCAGTTGGTGGGACAGGGGGAGAGAAGCTCGATAAAGCTGTATCCTTCCCCGTTCATCTGCTTTTCCAATGCTTTACTAATATATTTCCTGGCCTTCTTAATATTCCCCGCATCGCAGAGAGCTGCTCTTGCCAGATACGAGATATCCATATCCTTCAGCATCCTGACCACATCCATGGTGGCCCCTCCTTCTTCCATGCTTTTCCCATGGATGGAAGAGCTGGTAACCTGCCCCTGCAGAGAAGTGGGGGACATCTGGCCCCCGGTCATGCCGAAGACACAGTTGTTCAGCACAATGACTGTAATGTTGTCATTTCTTCTGGCTGAGTGAAGGGTTTCCGCGATACCGATGGAATATGCCGCCCCGTCCCCCAGATAGGCAATCACCGGCTGGGAGGGTCTTGCCATCTTTACTCCCACTGCAGTTGCCACCGGCCTTCCGTGGGCTGCCTCTATGGTATCGTAGCGCCACACATCAATGGGCATTCCGCCGCAGGCCACATCCAGGGAAATAATGACCTGTTCCTCTAAAGCAAGCTCCTGAAGTGCTTCGCCGATCAGACGGATAGCAATCCCGTGGCCGCAGCCAGGACAGAAGGAATGGCCGTCTGTATATGTAATCCGTTCCGGTGCCTTAATAACCATCTAAAATACCTCCTTATCCATCTTGCCTTCTAATATTTCAACGGCATACTTCACTACATCCGCGCTCTTAGGAACCTTGATTCCGGTTCCGTATGTGTATACCGGATATCTGCAGTCCACAGCAAGTTTCACGTCCTCCGCCATCTGTCCGGTAATGCTCATCTCCACGGTCATCAGTGCTTTGCATTCCCCGGAGAGCTCTGCGAATGCTTTTTTCGGATAGGGATAGATGGAGATGGGCCGTATCAGTCCCAGGGGAACTCCCTGGCTTCTGGCCTTTCGCACCGCCTCCTTGCAGACTCTGGCACTGATTCCATATGCCACCAGCACCAGCTGGGCATCCTCCACATGGATCGCCTCGTAACGCTGTTCATTCTCCGTCATTCTCTGGTATTTGTCCCGCAGAAACGAATTATAGTCATCCATATAATAGAACACATTCGTTATTTTTTTAGACTCGTCATCGCCCTTGCAGCCTTTCACCGTCCAGTCATCCCGGTCGATGTCAACCTCCTCCATAGGCGGAAAGCTGACTGGCTCTACCATCTGCCCGATGGCGGCATCGGATAAGATAATCACCGGATGCCTGTATTTCTCTGCCAAAGGAAAGGCTTCCATCATCAGGTCCACGCTCTCCTGTACCGATGCCGGTGCCAGCACCAGAAGATGAGAGTCTCCGTGGCCGTTGCCTCTGGTGACCAGCTTATAGTCACACTGTCCCTGGCTGATTTCTCCGATTCCGCTTCCGAACCGGGCCACGTCTACGATGACTGCCGGGATATCCCCTGCGATAAGATAGGAGATGCCCTCCTGAAGCAGTGAAAATCCGGGACCGGAGGATGAGGTCATCGCCCTGGCGCCCGCGGAGGCAGCGCCCAGAACCATATTGATCGCTGCCAGTTCTGATTCTGACTGTACAAAAGCGCCTCCCGCTTCCTTCATCCGCCAGCTTAAATATTCCAGAATCTCATTCTGAGGTGTAATGGGATAGCCGCTGAAAAAACGGCAGCCCGCACGGACCATAGCCTCTGCCAGGGCTTCATTTCCCTTCATTAACCCTTTTTCCATAGTTTGCATATTCCTCCTTACGCTCCTTTTTCCGGTTTACATACTTCAAATACATAGTCGGGACAGACGGTATAGCAGGTTGCACAGGCAATGCATTTCTCCTGATCCACCTGGATCACTTCATACCCTTTTTTGTTGCTTGTGCCCGATTTTGAGATTGCGCCTTTGGGACACGCACGTATGCAGTTGTAACAGCCTTTACATCTTTGCAGTTGCAATACAATTTTTTCCATTTTATTCTCCCTTTCTACTTTTTGCGCGCAATTGTGCTACTTGTCTAAAAAAATGCATTTTTACCTTTAATATTTAGTAATTTTATGTTACAATATCCCCTAAGGGGAGAGTCAATAGGAAGTTAAAATTTATGAAAAAATATTATAAAATCGGAGAAATAGCAAAAATTAAACATGTGACCATCAAAGCCCTTCGCTTCTATGACCGGGTAGGGCTGCTGAAGCCCGCCTATGTAGATCCTGAAACCGGGTACCGGTACTACAGCTCGGAACAGCTGTTTCAGGTAGAGATGATACTGTATCTGCGCAGACTTAATGTCTCGGTGGCAGAGATTAAGTTTCTGTTTGAGCACTCAGAACTCCCTGCCTGGAATGAGGCATTTGAAACCCTGCAGACCGCTATGGAGGAAAAGCTGGTCTCTCTCCAGAGGGATGTGCTGAAGCTTAGAATGTTTCAGGCCCATATTTCTTCCATTGAAAAGATACGGAATCTGGATGGTTTTTACCTCCGGCCCATGGAAGAGAGGAAGATCCTGAGCGTCCCCTGTACCTGTCCGCCATCCTCCAGCGAGGCTGTCAGCCGTTTTCAGGGGCTGTACCAGGAAATTGCCCGGGAAAATCAGGTCACCACTTATCAGTCCGGATCCCTTTTTTCCTGCGGGTTCCCCTACCAGGAACTGGTTCGGACAGAGATTTTCCTGGATATTAATTCCGTGGCTCAGGACCCTCCCATGCCCTCCAGGGTTCTTCCGGCCGGCACCTACCTCTGTTTGAACCACCAGAATTCTGATTTTGAGAACAACTCAGCCTACGAGGATGCGGCTGAGGCACTGCTGCAGTTTATCCGCAAGAGACATATAAAACCTCTTCTGATTCTGGAAAAGGAGGCTTTTCTGGATTTTATCGGATATACCAGGCCGCTCACAGCCTTCCAGGTACTGCTTCAGGAAGACCAGATACCGGGAGATATTCCATTCATCGACTGAGACTATTTTCCGCACAGATAAGATATGGAGAAAAATACTTATGAATTATGCAGTGAAAAAAATACTGAAGGCACTTTCCTACGGCCCTCTGGATGTACAGGCTGAGAGACGGCTTGCCGAGCTCAAGAAGCTGGATCCTATGCGTATCTTCGCCAGGAAGCTGGACGTACATATTATGAACGGAACCCATGAGGTTCCGGTACGGATTTACTTCCCCACCCAGAAAATGCTGGAGGAAGAGCTGGTATTTCAGTACAGCGGAAAAGTGCTTTTATTTTTCCACGGGGGAGGGTGGGTCACAGAAAGCGTAGAAACTTATGACCGCATATGTTCCCGCATGGCCCAGTCCACGAATCAGCTGGTACTCTCCGTGGAATACCGGAAGGCCCCGGAGCACCGTTTCCCCACTGCCCTGATGGACGGGTACGCAGTTGCCGAGGTCTTATTTTCCGGCCAATATCTAAAAGGGGTAAGACCGGAGAATATCACGCTTATGGGAGACAGCGCCGGCGGCAGTCTGACTGCCGCCCTTACGCTTCTGGCCAGGGACCGGAACGCTTTTTGGCCCCGACAGCAGATTTTAATCTATCCCGCATTGTGGAACGACTATACTGAGACCTCCCCCTTCCCCTCCGTACGGGAGAACGGCCGGGATTATCTCCTCACTGCGGTTAAGATGGAGGAATATATGAATCTGTACCAGAGCAGAGCAGAGGATCGGAACAGCCCCTATTTTGCCCCCCTTCTCTCAGAGCATCTGGAAGATCTTCCCCGCACCCTGATTCTTACCGCTCAATACGATCCCCTCAGAGATGAGGGGGAAGAGTTCGGGCGAAAACTGAAGGAAGCCGGAAATGAGGTTACGGTCAAAAGAATCGAACATGCCCTGCATGGATATTTTGCTCTTGGCATAAAATATCTGTATGTGCAGGAAAGCTTAGAGATTATCAATCAGTTTTTAAAGGAGGCGTAGCGAATGTATCCCCCCAAGAGAATACGAAGAAAACTTGACAATGCGGCACTTGCATTTCCCGCAGCAGCCGGGAAGAAGGACAGCAGGGTGTTCCGGGTGTACTGCAGCCTGAACGAGCCCGTTCAGCCCCGGGTCCTGCAAAAAGCGTTAGAGCAAGTAATTTTGAAGTATCCTCTGTTCCAATGCAGATTAAAAAGAGGATACTTCTGGTATTATTTTGAGCCAAGCAGTATCCGTCCTGTGATTAAGAAGGAGAAGGGAGTGCCCTGCAGCGCCATGTATTCGCCCGGCCGGGATAATCTTCTCTATCAGGTTACCTACAACCTGGACAGTATTCATCTGGAGGTGTTTCACGCTTTGACAGACGGCACCGGGGCGTTTTGCTTTTTGGCAGATCTTGTGAAAGCTTATCTGCGGCTCCTGCACGGGATCGAAGGGGAGGAGACTGCGGGCGCAGGGACACAGGAAGAACAGGAGGAGGACAGCTTCTCACGCTACTATTCCCCTGTCCGCACCGCCGTTCAAATCAGAAAAAGCAGCCGTGCCTATCAGATGAAGGGGCGGAAGGTAGCGCAGGCTGATATGAAAATTATGGAATATACGGTCTCTGTCAAACAGCTTCTGCAGCAAAGCCGTGCCTGCCAGGTTTCTATCACGGTGTATCTGACCGCGGTACTGCTTCAGGCACTCTCCCGGAAAATGACGGAAGTCCAGAAGAAAAAGCCGGTTGTGGTCATGATTCCGGTTAACCTGAGAAATTATTATCCCTCGAAATCCATGACAAATTTTTTCGGCTGGATGGAAATTGAGTATAGATTCCATAAAAAGGATTCCTTTGAGGATATACTGCTGCATGTAAAGAAACGCTTTTCCGAGGAGCTGCTCCTGGAGCAGGTGGCCTTCCGCATGAACCATTATGTGCGAATTGAAAAAAACCTGCTGCTGCAATACATCCCCCTGGGAATAAAAAACTTCTTTATCCGGCTTGGAACCGGCCTGGGAAGCGGTAATGTATCCGCTGTATTTTCTAATATGAGCGCCGTCAGAATGCCCAAACCCTATGAGCCGTACATCCGCCGTTTCGGAGTAATCTCAAGCACAGATAAGCTCCAAATGTGTGCCTGCTCCTACCGGGATACCTTCTATTTCAGCATCACGTCAAAGCTGGAAGACGTAAGCGTCCAGGAGGATATTCTGTCGTTTCTCAGAGCAGAGGGATTCGATATTTCCGCGCTTCACGAAACGTAAATCAGAAAACGGGGCCCGGCATTGTCTGAATCTTGTTCCCAATGCCGGGCCCCGCTTTCGCAGTAACTGCTATACCACATATTTACTTTACTAACTGATACCCCTTCTCCTGCAGCATCTTGTCTGCCTCCTCATAAGACCCCACAGTGCTAAGCCAGGAGATAGACTTGCCGTACGGTTTCTCCTTTACCCCCTCGGGCAGCTCATATACCTTTCCGTCTACATACATAAGAGCTCCCCTCCACTGGGCGTGGGTAGCGGAATTCTCGTTGGTGGCATACATGACCATAGTGCCGTCGTTCAGATAATAGGGCCTCCAGTACATCTCTTTTCCGCCCTCGTAGGCAGTGCCTTTGGTAAACTGAGAGGACACTTTCAGCAGAGATCCCCGTTTATTGTAAAGATCCTCGATCAGGTCCTTCCTATCGTTATATTTGCTTCCATCTGCCAGTTTTCCATCATAAAAATTCTTGGCAAGCGCCAGATATCCGCCTAAGGAGGTCTCATTGCAGGGACAGATAAAGTCTATATTCATCTTTCCATCTGCTTCTACAAAAAAGTCTACATCGTATTTCTGATGATACACCGGACATTCTGTGTCTTCCTCCTCACAGTACCCGTGCTCCACCATATACCCCAGAATATCCTGCCCCGCCGCCTGCTTCAGCTCTACAATATCTGTGCAGTCTCTCAGGGCATCCTCCCCCGCATAGGCAGCCTTAAAATACCGCTGCATGCTGCTCCGGCGCACCTCACAGCTTCTCGTCTTCGCTTTGCTTATGTATCCGGTGAGCGCCGGAATTAAAATAGCCATGAGGATTCCTATAATCACAAGCACAACAATAACTTCTACTAAAGTAAACCCTTTTTTCTTCTGTTCTCTTCTGTGTTCCTTCATCTCTGTGTCTCCTGACAGCTTAATCCATCTTCTCATCGCCAGACTTCTCTTTTTGATCCACATCCTCCAGCTCCCGGGGATCGGCAATGGGGTAATAGAAAATATCCCGGGGATGCCTTCTCATAACCTGTTTCCCTCCCACATCACCGGAGAGGTTCATCAGCTCAACTGCATACATTTCATGGAATATCACAGGATTCCCCGGCCTCCCGTCTGCGGACATGCACCCAATCCTCTTGTCCTGGCAGGAAAATGCCTGAAAGAAATCCTCCACACTCTTCTTTTGAAGATAGGGCTGATCCCCCACGAAAAATGCATAATAGACTGTCTCCCCATCCGTCCCCTTTCTTTGCAAAGCATCCAGGCCAATCTGAAGGGAAGAGGAAATCCCCCGCTCACTGTGGGGATTCCAGAGCACAGGTATCCCCATTTCTTTCAGCCCGCTTCGCACAGCCTCGTGCTGTGTCACCGCAGTCAGAGTAACCGTCCCCGCCTGCTCCCCCGCCACTGCTGAGAGAACCTCTGCCATATATCGGTACATAGGTTTTCCGTCTATCTTGTAAAGCAGTTTATTTTCACCAAATCTCTTGCTGAAACCAGCCATCAGCAGAATCATATGGATTTTCATTTCTGTTCCTCCCACCGGCCGTCACCTCTTTACTAACTGTCCGGAAATGAACTTAGTATCTCTATCATATATAACATTTTGGGAAAAGTCACGTAAAAATTATAATTTTGTGTATGTGAAGCTCGTCGGCAGGTGGAGGATTGCAGACAGACGGTCAAAGGAGGCGGTCATGGGGCCAGAGGCAGGCCAGGGGTTCCGGTGTATCTGCTTGCTGCTGCGTTTCTCTTTAGCTAACCGCCTAGCCGTTCACTAAGAAGCTCAGGAGAGCCTTCGCTCCTAAGTGACCGCTGGCAGTGGATCTTCGGACGCACTCCTCAGTCTGCGCAGATACACCGGAACCCCTGGCCTGCCTCTGGCCCCATGACCGCCTCCTTTGACCTGGTAGTGACTCACTTCACATTCACGGAAAACGGGTGGGAAAGGTCGAAAGCTATACAAGATATGTGCTCAAACTTTATGTCAAGTCTGTAAAAGATACATTATTTATTGGCAGACGGCAGTGTTTGCATAAGAGTGAAGAAATGTTGAGCCTCTCCAGTACTGAAATATGCATACCACGCTTCCAGCGTGTTATGGTGAAAAACATCTAAATGTTCAATGATTTGTTTTGCCCACATCAAAGCTCCGACAGAACTTGCGGTAATCAGGTTGTGATCTGTAACGGAAGGCTTATCTACATAGAAACGCTGTCCGCTATAACCGGGAGAAACCATATCCAGGAATCCTGCCCCATTACTAGTATGCGGACGTTTATCCAACAGACCGGCATTTGCCAGCGCAGCAGTAGCCCCACAGATAGCGCATACCGTAGCTCCTGCCGAAAGAAGTTCTCCTGCTTTTTCGATAATAGTGCCATGCTTTGGATCGTCCCACGTACTTGCACCTGGTAACAGCAGCACGCTTTTTTCTTTCACCTCAATGTCGTCAATGATACAATCGGGAACGATGTTCAGACCGCCCATTGTTTTGACGTGTTCTTTTGAGATTCCCACCGTTTTGATAGATATACAAGGCGCATCCTTTTTGAAAAAGCGTCCGGAATTTAGTTCCGCAGTAACATACCCAAGCTCCCAATCAGCTAAAGTTTCGATAGCATAAACATAGATTGTAAACATAAATAACCTCCATCTTCATAGTTGATTTGATTGCCTGGTTATTGTACCATAAGATTGTTGACAGCATTATGTCAGCAATCTGCCACAATAAAAGAAATTTGAAAGGCGGCTGTCAAATGAAAGTAGACAGGCTTGTTAGCATTATTATGATACTTCTTGAAAAAAAGCGGGTAGGCGCGCAGGAGTTAGCCGATATGTTTGAAATCTCACTCCGCACAATATATCGTGACATAGATGCAATTAGCATGGCGGGTATTCCTGTACGTTCAATTTCAGGAGTAGGCGGCGGATTTGAAATCATGCCGGAATACAAGGTTGATAAAAAGGTTTTTTCGGCAGATGACCTTTCCGCACTCTTGATGGGACTCACTAGTATTTCCACTATGATCCGGGGCGACGAGCTGGTGCACGCCTTGACGAAAGTTAAGAGTTTTATCCCTGCTGACAGGGCAAAGGATATTGAACTAAAAGCAAACCAAATATATATAGATTTAAGACCGTGGATGGGCAACAGTAATACACAACCATATCTAGGAATTGTCAAAACGGCTTTGCAGGAAAACAAATTGCTTTCCTTTGAGTACGCAGATCGCTGGGGAAATAAAACAACACGGACAGTTGAGCCGTATCAGCTTGTATTAAAAAGCAACCATTGGTATTTTCAAGGATACTGCTATACCAGAAATGATTATCGCTTATTCAGATTGTCCCGTATATCAGACTTGCAAATGAAGCAGGATACTTTTATTCCACGGGATTATCAAAAACCAATTTTGGATTTTACTGAAATTTTGGAAACACTGCAAACAGAAATCAAAATCCGTATTCATAAATCTGTGCTGGACAGGGTACTTGAATTTTGTACCTATGATCACTTTATGCCAGATGGTGATGAGCATTACATTGTAAACTTTCCGTTCATTGAAAATGAATACTACTACGATATGCTTCTCAGTTTCGGGAATAAGTGCGAGTGTCTGGAGCCACGGGATATCCGCACAGAAATGAAGCGTAGAATACATGATATAGCCGCTATATACGATCAGTAGGGAGCATAAAGAGAACGTGACCTCCATTATTTAACCCTTTTTTAGAGATTCCTACGAACTTCCCCATATCCAGGTGAGTGAACTCCCGCGGCGGTAGGCTGTCTGGTTCGGGCGGGAGGGGCCTGTGTTCCGCGGACAATTCCGCAGGAGTGAATAGGGAGTCTTAGGCAAAACCGGGATTCCCGCAGGTGATTTTTTCGGCAGTCCGGGCCGAAAAAAAGTGAGAATAGGCAGAGAATGCACATCAAGCATTCTCTGCCTATACGAACGGTGCTCCGGCGGGGATTCCGATTTTGTCTTAGACTCTCTTCGCGACGGAGGTGTCCCCGGAACCCAGGCCCCTCCCGCCCGAACCAGACAGCCTACCGCCGCGGGAGTTCGCTCACCGTCCCCCGTCCCACTCTTCCAAAAACCTTTCCACCCTCACCTGTGCATTCTCTTTCAGATTGTAATAATAAAACCGGAAGTCGAACCTGTGAAATATCCCCAGGGGAAAGTGTTCCACGTCAGAGCTGTGATACACTGCCGGATCCACGGTTGAGCAGATCACCGTCCCCCGCTCTTTGTCGATCCTTGCATCTGCAAATCCCTCCAGCTTCTGTTCCCGCCCCTCTGCTTTGATGAGGGAGCCGGCATTCTCAGAAGCAGAAGCCGGGGTCTCGTCTCTGGTCCAGGAGATAGGGTTGATACAGACGGCACCCGGCAGAACGGTAGGATTTTTTTCTGTCATCCCCGGAGCCTCTGTATTGTAGGAAATAATCACCCCGGTATCCTCCGGCCCCTCGGCAAATTTCAGGTAGGGATGCTCCTCAAGCTCCTGCTCCGTGACAGAGAATCCGATCACATAGGCAGCCACCATCCGCTTATATACCTCAGGATTCTTATCCATATAGTCAAACAGTATCTCCTTGACCATCACTGCGCCCTGGGAATGGCCCACTAAAAGAAAGGGCCTGCCCTGATTGTAGTGTTTAATGTAGTAATCAAACGCAGCTATCACGTCCGTTTTTGGCACGCCTCCGTAGTATGCCATCTGCTCCTCCTGATCTCTGTCCAGGATAAACGCCGCCTCAACCTGGCGGTAATAGGGTGCATACAGGTTTCCGGCCATATCGAAAGCCCTGGCCTGGGAAGCCGCCACACTCCTGGCCCGCTTTCTCATATTCTTTGCCTGTATGGTACTGACAGGATAATCCTTTTTATCCTTTCTTGCCCAGCTGGTGGGATAGAGATAAAAGACATCCGCAGGCTTCTGCCCCTTCTCCTCCAGCAGCATCCAGTTTTTCTCTTTTGCATAATTGGAGGGAATGATCTCCTCTCCTGCAACAGGAACATGGGAATTGCCGTCCTGTGCCCCGCAGCCGCCCAGAGCCAGAAGGAACAGAAAAATGATGCACAGCAGTTTTTTTCTCATGACAGTACTCCTCTCATGGTATTCTTTCTATTATACCCGGGCAGCGCTCCTTGGTGCATACTCTGCGGGCGGATATACAGCTCCGGCTGTATATTAAAATACACTATCATAAGTTTTGCCCTTTGACAGAGAAGTAATCACCACCGGCGCATCTTTTATAAACTGCCTGCACCTTTCGGCCTTTTCCCGCCGCTCCCTGGTATCTCCCTGGTTCAGAACTACCGTGACAGGGATCCCCTTCCCGCGCTCTCTCAGAGGGAATAGATATCCCTCCCTGAGCAGCACAGCCAGGTCTTCCGGGGAGAGCCTGTGATCCGGTCTGCAATTCAATATCCGGCCCGCCAGTTCTCTGCGGTGGCATACCTTCCCCAGCTCCTCTCCCAGGCAGGAAAGTCCGGCGACCAAAAGTATTCTCGTAGTCTGAGGTACAATCACCGGCTCGTGCGAGGCCGGTACCTTTACAGGCAGTCCCCGGGAGCCGTCCCCCTCTATGAGGGTAACATCTGCCGCGTCTATTCCCCGGGCGAGGACATCCCCGGGAAGCCCTTTTATTTTATCTGCACCGCCCTCTTTCACCGGGATTCCCGCAGCCGCATATCCTGTGTCTTCCAGTGTCTGCAGAATCTCCTCTGCCGTTCCTCCCAGGCAGGCGCCTGTCTGGGGCATTCTCATATGGGTGGTTGTAGTCACCAGCACACGTTTTCCCGCACTTTTATATTTCTCCGCTAAATAACGGATGCAGGTAGATTTCCCACCTGCACCTATCACTGTTATAATCTCTTTTTCACTCGTCAGCTCTTCCCAGTCATTCACTTTTTCTCTCCTTCGCAAAACCGGCCATACCTGCCTGCGTCCCCCTTTTCCCAGGCACACACAAGCTCCAGCACACTTCCGGCAATACACCTTGCCTTGTCGGAAATCGTATCACAGTACTGTACGGCATCCTCTCTCGGGTCTATATCGGCAATCTTAAAGCCCTCCGTCACCGGGAATCCTTCCCGTATCATGCCTCTTACCACCCCTGAAATGCTGGCTCTCACCGGAATCCAGGTCTTGGAATCCCCTGCATTATTCTGGATTTTACCTATGAGACGATCCTTTTCCACCCATTCACCAATCCCGGCCAGAGGGGAAAACCTTCCCGTCCCCCCGGCATGAATCACCCGTTCTTTTCCGTAACCCGCGATGATTCCAGGAATCCCGGTATTGGGTACAGCACTTCCCCTGGAAATAATCCGGCCAAGATCATGCCCCCGCATAGTCTCGATGACGTAATGGGCATCCTCACCTGCTGTGAATCCCGGTCCCAGGGCAATGGTAAGATTCCCCATATCCCGCCTGGTGCCCATATTCCGTTTTGCCAAAATGGCATCGATTAAAACGTCCGGGTGATATTCCCTCAGGATATCACCCAGGGGATCCACCAGAAGTACGGGGGAACGGGGGGACACCGTTCTCTGTGCCTCTCTCCAATCCTTTGCCAGACGGCAGGTAATGCCTTCGACGGTCATCCTTCCCTCATAGACAGCTTCGCAGAAGGAAACCTTCCTGCGGATGGCAGACGGCTGTCCGGTCTCCAGGATAATGACCGGATATCCGCTTCTGCACAGACGGTGGATCGTCCCGGTCGCAAGATCCCCTCCCCCTCTGACAATTACTGGTTTCATCTTCCGTTCTCCTTATGGTCTAATGATTTTGGCTGCCTCGGCCTGTGTCTCTGCAATCACATACATATTCGTAACCGTACCGGCAGCCAGCTTCTCTCCCAGCCCGTAATGGTTCAGGCAGGTACCGCAGGTCAAAACAGCAGTGCCGGCCTGCTCCAGTGCCCGGAGGTCTTCCGCCGAATCCGATCCCTCACAGGAAAGCTTAGCCCCGCCGTTGTACAGAAGCACCGTTTTGGGCGGAACGGGCAGCTGGGTAAGGGCATAGATAAATCCCTTCATCAGTGTTCTGCCCAGTGCCTCATCTCCCTCCCCCATCTTATCTGAACTTATGACCACTACCGTGTTTTCCTCCGGCCGGCAGCAATTTTCATATGCAGGCTGAGAGGCAGGATGCTCTCTTCCCTCCCCGGTGACTGTGATACGGACCTCATACAGTTTCTCACCCTTCTGAACGGATGCATACTCTGCATTCTGGGATACGGCCAGCTTCTGCAGATTGCTCACTGCAATCTCATTATCTACCTGTACAAGCAGCACCGTTCCGGGTGCGGCTTCGTCCATTGCTTTTTTTGTCATGATCACTGGTTTCGGACACTGCTGTCCTCTGGCATCGATTGTTTTTTCCATGTCTGCGGTTCTCCTTTAGTTGAAATCTGTCTGATATTTTCCCCGGGAAATATACTGTCCCTGCTTTTCTGAGACCACCTTTCCCTGATCTACTACCAGATTACCACGCAGATAAACTTTGTCAATAGTGCCTTTCAGGTTCCAGCCCTCAAAGGGTGCATAATCCATATTATATTCCTGCGTCTTTGCCTCGATGACCCCTGGCTTATGCGGATCCAGAATCACAAGGTCGGCATCGCTTCCAGGCTCCAGACAGCCCTTTCTGGGATACATGCCATAGAGCTTAGCCGGGTTTTCGGAGAGTACCCGGCACATTTCCTCTAAAGTCATTCTCCCCTCCTCTACCCCGTAGGTATAGAGCAGCACCCCCCTGGTCTCCACACCAGGCATACCGTTGGGGATCTTGGTAAAATCTTCTTTTCCCATCTCTTTCTGTGCCAGAGTGAAGCTGCAGTGGTCTGTGGAAACAGTCTGGATATCCCCTGTTTTTAAAGCTTCCCACAGGCATTCCTGATCTACCTTTTTCCTCAGCGGCGGCGAACACACATATTTGGCAGCCTCAAATCCATTCTTTTTATAGCAGCTCTCATCCAGAAGCAGGTACTGAGGACAGGTCTCTGCAAATACAATCTGCCCCCTCGCCCGGGCCCTCTGAATCTTGGCAAATGCCTCCCAGCAGGTCAGATGAACTACAATGACCGGGGCATCTGCCTCCTTGGCGATGGCAAGCAGGCGGTTTACCGCCTCTGCCTCCAGGCCTGCAGGACGCACTCTGGGGTGGGTATCCGGTCCCAGATGCCCGGCTGCTTTTGCCTCGGCAGTCAGGGCATCGATCACCTCAGCATTTTCACAGTGAACCCCGGCGATTCCCCCCTGTTTTTTCAGCTGCTTTAAGATACGGTAGAGTTCCCCGTCTCTCAGAAGCATATCCGGGTACGTCATATAGAGCTTGAATGTGCTCACCCCAGCGTCCAGCATAGCCTGAACCTGAGTCTCCCCGGCCCCTTCCAGATCGGAGATGGCCATATGGAACCCATAGTCGCAGGAACACCTTCCCTCCGCCTTTTTGTTCCAGTTTTCCAATGCCTCTTCCAGCGTCTCCCCCTTATACTGTGTGGCGAAGTCTACAATACAGGTAGTCCCCCCTGCAATAGCCGCACGGGTTCCTGAGTAAAAGTCATCTGCGGTAACCGTTCCGGCCACCGGCAGATCCATGTGGGTATGAGCATCAATAAATCCCGGGAAGATGAGCTTTCCTTTGGCATCCACTACCTGGGCTTCTCCGTCGCTTATCTTTGGAGATACTTCCCTGATGATTCCGTCTTCGATTAAAATGTCCTTTTTACAGCAGCCTACCCCTGACACTACTGTGCCGTGCTTTAGTAATTGCTTCATCCTCATTCCTCCATTTCCATCTTCATCCATACATCCGAAACCCGGTGAATGGTTTTCTGTAATTATTTAGCTTTCCTGTAGAATGTATTCTCCAACGGGAGCCTTGTTCGCTCGATTCCGTCATAACGGTAATAGGCATGGGCACAGGCGGGAGCTGTGGGAACGGAAGAGATTTCTCCTACACCCTTAGCTCCGCAGGCTTCCTCCAGCACTTCCTCGGAAGTAATCAGGATAGCCTGAACCGGCGGTGTCTGACTGGCTCTGAAAAGTCCCAGTTTTCCATAATTCAGTGTGGGCCTTCCCTCCGCCATCGGGAAATCTTCTGTGAGGGCATATCCCAGTCCCATCACAACGCCTCCCTCCACCTGTCCCTCGCAGGACTGTACATTTACCACTGTTCCCACATCGTGGGCGGCAACTACCTCCGTTACCTTTCCTGCCTCATCCAGGATTACCACCTGGGTGGCATATCCATAGGCAATATGGCTGACCGGATTGGGCTTGGGAGAGCCCATAGGGTCTGTCTCCCCCAGGTATTCCCCGTAATAGCTGGTTCCTTCCAGCGCTTGCAGAGAGCCTTTCTCCTCCAGCGCCTCCCCAAGGAGTATGGATGCCCTTCTTGTGGCTTCCCCTGTAAACAAGGTCTGGCGGGACGCGGTGCTTGTTCCGGAATCAGGGGTTCTCTCTGTGTTAGGTCTCTCGTGAACCAGAAGCGCGGGGGAAAGTCCGGTCATCTCACACACAATGTGGATGGTCACAGTCCCCACGCCCTGTCCCATACAGGCGGCGGAGGTAAGTATATGAACTTTGCCGTTCTCCACAGTAAGCCGGCATCTTCCGATATCAGGGATTCCCACGCCTACCCCGCTGTTCTTCATACAGGAAGCTATCCCCGCATACGGATGGGAATCATATACCTCTTTTACTGCCTCCAGGGTCTGGGCCAGGGCACAGTCCTTTGTGGCAATCTGCCCGTTGGGGAGCGTCTGCCCGGGCCGGATGGCATTTCTGTAGCGGATCTCCCAGGGAGTAATGCCAGCCATCTCCGCCAGCAGATTCAGATTGCATTCTGTGGCAAAGCAGCTCTGGGTCACCCCGAAGCCCCGGTATGCCCCAGCCGGAATATTGTTGGTATAAACCCCGTATCCCACAATGTCCACATTCTGATAATTATAAGGCCCGGCCGCGTGTGTACACGCCCGTTCCAGTACAGGTCCGCCTAAGGAAGCATATGCGCCGGTGTCGGAATAAAGCACTGCCTTCATCCCTGTGAGATATCCGTTCTCATCGCAGGCTGTGGTAAAGTCCATCTCCATCGCATGGCGTTTTACATGCACCAGAAGACTTTCCTTTCTGGAAAACTTCACCTTTACCGGACGCTTGGAAAGCCACGCCGCAAGAGCCGCATGGTGCTGGACACTCATATCTTCTTTACCCCCGAAGCCGCCCCCGACCAGCTTGCTCTCCACAACCACCTTTTCCGCAGGAAGCTGCAGAATGCTTGAAATCTCATGCTGTTCATCATACACAGACTGTCCTGCCGTGTATAGGTGCACACCGTCCTCACCCTCAGGAAATGCAATGGCACACTCCGGTTCCATAAATGCATGATCCGTAAAAGGTACGCTGTAATGCCGGGTTACCACATATTTTGAGCTGGCAATGGCACCCTCTGCGTCTCCTCTTTTGCACACCTTCTTTGTCAGAAGGTTGCCGCCCTCATGTACCTTCGGGGCGTCCTCCTTTAAGGCATCTATGGGATTCGTTACCGGAGGCAGCTCTTCTGCATCCACCTGGATCAGAGAAAGTACTTCCTCCAGATTCTCCTTATGATTCACAACTGCCAGCGCAATGGCATCTCCGATATACCTGGTAATTCCTCCCTCGGGAATCAAAACGTCCCAGTCCTGGACAATATGGCCGCAGATATTGTTGGGTACATCCTTGGCGGTATACACAGCCACACAGTCCTCGTGGGCCAGGGCGCGGGTGATATCTATCCGGTGAATCCTGGCTCTGGGATAGGGACTACGAAGCGCCTTTGCATAAGCCATATCCGGCAGGATAATATCGTCAACAAATTCCCCGGTCCCTCTGACCTTTTCCTCCACATCCACCCGCTGAAACCGCTGGGTGAGTCCCAGATGCTTTGGCCCTTCCGGTATCATGCGTTTTTCCCTGAAATATTCTGCCGCCATAAGGATGGCATCCTCAATCTTCTGGTAGCCGGTGCACCTGCAGATGTTCCCGTGTATGGCCTTTTTTACTTCCTCCCTGGTAGGATACAGATTGGCATCCAGAAGTACTTTGGCAGAAATGATCATCCCCGGAATACAAAAGCCGCACTGAACGGCGCCCGCTTCCGCAAAGCAGTGGATATATACCTTCATCTCCTCCTCCGGGATTCCCTCCACGGTAGTAATGCTCTTTCCCTCCAGCTTTGAAAGCTTCAGAATACATGCCTTTCCTTTTTTTCCGTCTACAATTACGGTACAGGTTCCGCAGGTTCCCTCACTGCACCCCTCTTTCACCGCCGTCAGTCTCAGTTCATCCCTCAGATAGTCAATCAGTCTTCCGTCCCGGCTGCTCTGACATTCTTTTCCATTCACTTTAAATGTAAACATTCCTCAACCTCCCAATACCTTACTGCCTATACTAATGTTTCGTAAACCCCTTCTGCCTCAATCTGGCTGTCCTTCAGAAATCCTTCCAACGCCTGTCTGTCACTGATGTCTGCACACCAGGAGATACCGCAGCCCGCCGAGATTGCCCTGGGCACCGGAATCAGCCTTCCCGGAAGGTTCCGCTCCCTGCATCCCTGCTCCATAGCCATAGCATGTGCTGTTGTATGAAACGTTATCACTAGTTTTAAGACTCTCTCCCGCATGTAATTACCCTCTTCTTTGGTTTTATTTCTTGCTTATGATGCCTTAAATATACCACCTGATTATTTAAATAGCAATACTTCCGGGAAAGAAAATCAAAAAAGTTTTAGATTACCTAAATTTTTTTGTAAAAAACTCTTGTAATTTGAAAAAAGTGTGTTATGATGGACTTATAAACAACGTCTGGCAGCACAGAGAAAGGAGTTTATTATGGGACGACTGACCTTACTAAAACAAATTGCACATGGGCTGGCCCAGCAGTTCGGCTCAGACTGTGAAATTGTAATTCATGACTTAAAAACCCAGGATCTGGAGCACTCGATTGTATACCTGGAAAACGGACATATCACCAACCGCAAGCTGGGCGACGGCCCTTCCAATGTAGTATTAAAAGCGCTCAAACAGGATCCCGACTCACTGGAAGACCGTGCCGGCTATCTCACCAAGACATCCGACGGCAGGATCTTAAAATCCTCCACCTTCTATATCCGGGATGAACATGAGGTCATCCACTATATTTTCTCTATTAACTATGATATTACAAAGCTGATGATGGTAGAAACCGCCATCCACTCCTTTACAGACACCCAGGGAAAGGATACGGAGGCCAAGACCACAGAGATCACCAGAAATGTCAACGATCTGCTGGATCAGCTCATCGAAGAATCCGTGGCCCTTGTGGGCAAACCGGTGGCTCTTATGACAAAGGAAGATAAAGTAAAGGCCATTCAGTTTCTGAACGACTCCGGTGCATTTTTGATTACCAAATCCGGGGATAAGGTTGCTAATTATTTTGGAATTTCCAAATATACTTTATATAGTTATACCGATGTAAACAAGTAGCATAACCGATGCAGCAAAAATATTTTAGGAGGGATTTTTACAATGGAACAAATGAAATGGACACCCAACGAGATGCCGAAGACAGATGACGCGCAGCTGTCTGTCATGTCTCTGGAAAACGTAGTGAAGGCAAGGACCTTTCACGAGAGCTTTCCCCAGTATTCCCAGACACCCCTTGCCCGCCTGCAGCACATGGCAGACTATCTCGGAATCAAAGAGCTGTACGTAAAGGATGAGTCCTACCGTTTCGGGCTGAACGCCTTCAAAGTGCTGGGCGGTTCCTTCGCCATGGCCCGTTACATAGCAAAACAGACAGGAAGAGATGTCTCTGCCCTGCCCTACAATGTTCTCACTTCTGAGGAACTGAGAAAAGAGTTCGGCCAGGCAACCTTTTTCACAGCCACAGACGGCAATCACGGCCGGGGGGTTGCATGGGCAGCCAATAAACTAGGCCAGAAATCCGTTGTACTGATGCCGAAAGGTTCCACCAAAACCCGTCTGGAAAACATTCGGAAAGAGAATGCCCAGGCTACCATAGAAGAAGTTAACTACGACGAATGTGTCCGTATGGCCAATGCCCTGGCCGAAAAAACCCCCAACGGCGTTATGGTTCAGGATACCGCCTGGGACGGCTACGAAGAAATCCCCTCATGGATTATGCAGGGTTACGGGACTATGGCTATGGAGGCGGACGAACAGCTTCATGAATATGGGTGTGAACGTCCCACTCACGTATTCATACAGGCCGGCGTGGGCTCCCTGGCAGGGGCTGTGCAGGGCTATTTTGCCAACAGGTATCCAAAGAATCCCCCGAAGGTTATTGTTATGGAGGCTTCTGTGGCTGACTGTCTCTACAAGGGAGCTATTGCCAAAGACGGCAGCGTCCGGTTTGTAGACGGGGATATGCAGACCATTATGGCCGGTCTTGCCTGCGGGGAACCCAATGCCATCTCCTGGGATATTCTGAAAAATCACGTGACAGCATTCCTCTCCTGCCCTGACTGGGTATCAGCCAAAGGCATGCGTATGCTGGCTGCCCCCTTCAAAGGAGATCCCCAGGTAGTCTCCGGGGAATCCGGCGCTGTGGGAATGGGAGTCATCGCTTCTGTCATGCAGATGGAGGAATACAGAGCGCTGAGAGAATTCCTTGCACTGGATGAGAACTCCAGGGTTCTCATGTTCTCCACAGAGGGCGACACCGACCCGGACCGCTACAAAGAAATTGTATGGGGCGGAAAGCAGTACGAATAGACAGTGACCACGCAAACCAGAAAACAAGCAAATATATAGAAGGATTAGGAGGATATTACCATGGACTATAACAAAATTAAAGAAGCCGCACAGGGTTACGAAGGGCAGATGACAAAGTTTCTGCGGGATTTGGTGCGGATCCCCGGGGAAAGTGCCGATGAAAAGGGGCACATCGACCGGATTGCGGAAGAAATGAGAGCGGTTGGATTCGACAAGGTTGACATTGACCCTATGGGCAATGTATTAGGCTATATGGGAACCGGAAAAACCTTAATCGGCTATGACGCCCATATTGATACTGTGGGTGTAGGCAACAGAGACAACTGGGAGTTTGACCCCTACGAAGGCTTTGAATCGGATACCGAGATTGGAGGCCGCGGCACCTCAGATCAGCTAGGCGGTATCGTATCCGCGGTATACGGCGCTAAAATCATGAAAGATCTGGGCATGCTGAATGATACATACCAAGTGGTAGTGACAGGCACGGTTCAGGAAGAAGACTGTGACGGCCTCTGCTGGCAGTATATCATCAACGAAGGCAAGGTACGTCCCGAATTTGTTGTCTCCACAGAGCCTACAGACGGCGGTATCTACCGGGGCCAGCGGGGACGTATGGAAATCCGTGTGGATGTACAGGGTGTCTCCTGCCACGGCTCTGCTCCGGAGCGGGGTGACAATGCCATCTACAAAATGGCTGACATCCTGCAGGATGTCCGTGCTCTCAATGAAAATGACGCAGAGGAAGGCACAGAGGTAAAAGGTCTGGTTAAGATGCTGGACGAAGCCTACAACAAGGAGTGGAAAGAGGCCCGTTTCCTTGGTCGGGGCACCATTACTACCTCAGAGATATTCTTTACCTCCCCAAGCCGCTGTGCGGTAGCAGACAGCTGTTCCGTTTCCCTGGACCGCCGTATGACAGCCGGAGAGACCTGGGAAAGCTGTCTGGATGAAATCCGCGCACTCCCAAGTGTTCAGAAATACGGGGATGATGTAAAAGTGTCCATGTACAACTACGAGCGTCCTTCCTATACCGGACTGGTATACCCCATTGAATGCTATTTCCCAACCTGGGTAATCCCGGAGGATCATGAAGTAACCAAAGCCCTGGAGGAAGCTTACAAAGGCCTTTACGGCGACAGCCGCATCGGCACCGCCGAGACAGTTGAAATGAGAAAAGTCCGTCCTCTTACAGACAAATGGACCTTCTCCACCAACGGTGTTTCCATTATGGGAAGAAACGGGATCCCCTGCATCGGCTTCGGACCCGGAGCTGAAGCCCAGGCACATGCGCCCAATGAAAAGACCTGGAAAGCAGACCTGGTATGCTGCGCAGCTGTATATGCCGCTCTTCCCGCCTGCTACTGCAAATAACAGACCTATTCGTTAAGTTCGGCAACTATGCTCATTTCCTGTCCTGCCCTCCTTTTTCTGCCCTATTTGGCATAACAGGGAATGAGTCTCTAACTACCAACTGTTTATTATAAAAAGAAAGGATTACGCCAAATATGAAAACTTTACAGGATTATATCGATAAATTAAATAAATTAAATTTCAAGGAAATGTACAACAATGACTTCTTCCTCACCTGGGAAAAGACAGATGAAGAGCTGGAGGCTGTCTGGACAGTAGCTGACGCCCTCCGCTTTATGAGAGAAAACAACATCTCCACAAAGGTCTTTGAGAGCGGCCTTGGAATCTCATTATTCCGTGACAACTCCACACGCACCCGTTTTTCCTTTGCCTCTGCCTGTAACTTATTGGGGCTGGAAGTACAGGATCTGGACGAGGGCAAATCTCAGGTGGCACACGGGGAAACCGTACGTGAGACCGCTAACATGATCTCCTTTATGGCAGACGTTATCGGTATCCGTGACGATATGTATATCGGCAAAGGAAATGCCTACATGCATGAGGTAGCTGACTCCGTGGAGGAAGGTCACAGAGACGGCATTCTGGAACAGCGTCCTACCTTAGTAAACTTACAGTGCGACATTGACCATCCCACCCAGTGTATGGCAGATATGCTCCACATTATCCACGAATTCGGCGGCATTGAGAATTTAAAAGGAAAGAAGCTTGCGATGACATGGGCATACTCTCCTTCTTACGGAAAACCTCTCTCTGTTCCCCAGGGCGTCATCGGTCTGATGACCCGTATGGGTATGGAAGTTGTCCTGGCCCATCCGGAAGGCTATGAGGTAATGCCTGAAGTAGAAGAAGTTGCCAGAAAAAATGCTGAGAAATCCGGCGGTTCCTTCAAGAGAACCAACAGCATGGAAGAAGCCTTCAAAGACGCTGATATTGTATATCCTAAGAGCTGGGCGCCTTTTGCAGCTATGGAAAAACGAACCAACCTCTACGGAGAAGGGGATTTTGACGGCATTGACAAGCTGGAAAAAGAACTCCTGGCACAAAATGCACAGCACAAAGACTGGGCTTGCACCGAAGAGCTGATGAAGACCACAAAAGACGGCAAAGCGCTTTATCTCCACTGCCTGCCGGCCGATATCACCGGCGTGAGCTGCGAGACCGGCGAGGTTGACGCAACCGTATTTGACCGCTACAGAACACCTCTTTACAAAGAAGCAAGCTTTAAGCCATATGTCATCGCTGCTATGATTATGCTGAGCAAATTCGCAGATCCGGCAGATGTATTGAAAAAACTGGAAGAAAAGGGCACACCGAGAGTCTTTAAATAAGTAAAAACTGCCCGGGCGGTTGTGCGGCGCGCATAGTTGCCCGGGCGCAATCTATTTTTAGGGGGAATTTACAATGAATAAAAAAAGAATCGTAATTGCACTGGGCGGCAATGCCCTGGGAAATACCCTGCCGGAACAGATGGCTGCCGTTAAGATCACAGCGAAGGCCATTGTCGATCTCATAGAAGAAGGCCATCAGGTCATTGTGGCCCACGGCAACGGACCGCAGGTAGGAATGATTAACAATGCCATGGCAGCTCTTTCCAGGGAAGATTCGGCACAGCCTAACACCCCACTTTCCGTGTGTGTGGCCATGAGTCAGGCCTACATTGGCTATGATCTGCAGAATGCGCTGAGAGAAGAGCTTTGGAACCGCGGCATCAAGGACATTCCTGTGTCCACCATGGTCACACAGGTCCGGGTTGACGCGGATGATCCCGCCTTTTTGAACCCGTCCAAGCCCATCGGAAAGTTTCTCACAAAGGAGGAAGCCGATACCGTTGCCTCCAAATACGGCCATGTTATGCGGGAAGATGCCGGCAGAGGCTACCGCCGTTTTGTGGCGTCTCCCAAGCCAAAAGAAATTGTGGAGATCGGGGCTATCCGCTCCCTGGTGGAGTCCGGTGAAGTTGTCATCGCCTGCGGGGGCGGCGGGATTCCTGTGACCCTTCAGGGCAACCATCTCAAAGGTGCCAGTGCAGTTATAGACAAAGACTTTGCCAGCTGTCTGCTTGCAAAGGAATTGGATGCTGACTATCTGATCATTCTGACTGCAGTAGAAAAAGTTGCCATTAATTTTGGCAAAGAGAACCAGGAATGGTTATCGGATCTGAAGGTGGAACAAGCCCGCCAGTACGCAGAAGAAGGACAGTTTGCTCCCGGTTCTATGCTGCCCAAGGTACAGGCCGCCATAGATTTCGCATCCTCCAAGGAAGGGCGGACCGCCCTGATTACTCTGCTGGAGAAAGCAAAAGACGGAATTGCAGGGAAGACCGGAACCTTGATCCATAAATAATAAACCGCTTACATAAAAAGGGTTTGGACAGCCGCAGGCAGTCCAAACCCTTTTTATAATCTCTAACCTATTTTCAGCCCCTCCCGGGCTGCCTCCCCTTTTTTGGCCGGCCCGCAGATAAGTCGTTCCTTTGATATATGGTAAAGCGCCATACTCTGCTCCAGATACAGATTCAGGCACTCTTCTTCCCCCTGAATCTCCGCAGCTACGATTCCCTCCGCCTCATGCTGAATCCAGCCGGACAGTCCCATCTGATCCGCCAGAAAAAACAGTTTAATCTTCAAATCTTTTTGATTGCTGCTTTCCATAATTCTAAGTCTTTGTCTTATCTTCATTGAATGAAACCTCCCCTTTCTTCTATTTCAGATATTCCTCCAAGGTTATCTGCTTCTCCGTAATCTCTCGGGCTGCCTCCTTTCCCACATAGCGGAAATGCCAGGGCTCATAGTCAATCTTTGTAATCTCCTCCTTGCCCTCCGGATACCGGAGAATAAAGCCGTATTTGCTGCAGTTTTCCCTCAGCCACCGGTTCTCCGGCGTATCCACCTGGGTCTCGTCCAGCATTTGATTGGAGAGAGCCGTAATATCCACCGCCAGGCCCGTTTCGTGTTCGCTGTACCCTGCAGGCATTACCGTTCTTGTCACATTTTGATACGCAGTATCATAATCCATACCCTTTGCTGTTAATTTCCGGATATCCTGATCCAGAATCTCCTGCTGCCTCTCTGCGCTCCTGTAACCCGATGCAATGCAAAAGCTCAGCCCCTGGGCATTCCCCGCCGTCAGCATGTCCCGCAGATCGTTATAGATCACTTGGGCAACGCTCTTATTGCCGCTGTTCAGCACTTTCAGATCCGGATCGTAATCCTTGGGCAGCGGCGTATCCTTGTTCACAAGAAGCAGCAGCGGGTCGTTCTTTTTTTCTGATTTGGAAGCCCCTTCAGCTTCCACCTCTGCCTCCTGTATGGTCTCTCCTTCAGCCTGAGAGGTTGCCACATCCCGGCTTTTTTTCGGAGAACATCCAAGAATGCAGAGGCCTGCTATGATAACTATCGAAAAATGGTAGTATAATTTTCTTCTCATGCAGCATTCCTCCTCTTATGTCTCTTCTCTGATATAAAGGATAAGCCTCTCTTGCATCGAAAACGTTTATTTTTTGTATCATAGTTGTATCATTTTTCCTCTTCTGTAATACTGTTTATCCAGTCCAGCATACTGCTGATCCCAAGCTGCGCATTAAATCCCCTGTCATCATACCTCTGTCCGCTTATGATGTTAAATTTTGTCTTTCCCAAAACTGCATGCATCCAAACATCCGTTTCCATCCCGACAGCCTTCCAGGAGTCTTCCTCTACCTTCAGGTAGTCGGCGGCATATGCCTGAATACTGTCATAGCTTTCCTCATAATCCAGCACAGGCTCCGTCCTGGACGCATCCGTCACGGACATACTGTAATTCTCCAGCATCTCCTGAGAGTAAGAAATCCTCTGGAGGAAGTTTATGCAGTATATGGTATAGGTATAAGCATCCACACACGCTTCCATAAAAAAGCCATCGCTGTTCTCGAACTTCAGCCGCCAGAATAACACACTGTCCCCTGAATTTTCTGTGTCAGAGATATCCCTCACACTATAAAGCTGGGACGACTGAAAGCATTCCTGCAGATTATAGAAAAGGATCCTGTCTGTCATGCTGTTTGCGGACATCTGGTTCAGCTCTACGGTCAGCTTTTCCACAAGCTTTTCCTCGCTGACCGCATTTTCTCTTGTCTGGCGGACCGGCCGGAGGGGTTCTCCGTTCCTCTCCCCCTGGGTCAGTATCTTTATTTTCTGCTCTATGGAGGTATCATATTCATGAGAGATAAGACTTTGTTCCCTGGAAAACAAAGTGACATGTTCCTGATACTTGCCGTCCCACAGCCTGGAGTAGGCCTGGGGAAGAAAGATGGCTGTGATCACCAGCATACAGACCAGCAGAAAGCTGAAGAAATATTTCCATCTTCCTCTATGCATGGTATTCCTCCTTTCCGGGGAAGAAGATAGCGATAGACGTCCCCTTGCCCTGCTCACTCTGAATCTCCCATCTGGCACCGTGCAGATAGACAATTCTGCTGCACAGAGTCAGCCCCAGCCCTGCTCCCCCCTGCTTTCTGGAACGGGATTTGTCTACCATATAGAAAGCTTCTGTAATCCGGCTGAGCTCCTCCTTGGGAATCCCGCAGCCATTGTCCCGGACACAGACCTCGTAACCATCGGTCCGCTTTCTGCCCCAAAGGGATATTATGCCCCCCGCCTTCAGCGCTTTTCTGGAATTATCCATTAGATTTATAAACAGGGACATGAGAAGATCTCTGTCTCCCTTGACCTCTCCCTCCTCTATATCTTCCTCCAGGTGAATCTTCTTCTCCGCCAGAGAAGCCGTTACTACCCGTCCCGCCTCCTCCAAAAGCGGCTTCACAGAGAGTGTCCGAAGCTCCTGATCCTGGTTATCGGTTACGATAAGCTCCAGCAGCTTTAAGGACAGACTCTCCAGGCGCTTTCCCTGGGAATAAATGTAGTTGGATGCCTCCATAATCTCCTCCCGGTTCAGCTCCATCATGCGGAGCATATCGGCATAGCCGATAATGGAAGTGAGAGGAGTCTTCAGCTCATGGGCAAAAGAGGCTGTAAAGTCCTCCTGCTTTCTGGCTGCTTCCTGGAGCTCCTCGATTTTTCTGGACAGCTTGTCCGCCATACTGTTAAAGTCCTTTGTCAGCTCTCCGATCTCATCCTCCCCATAATGCCTGGCACGGATCTGATAGTCCCCCCTGGCAAACCGCCTGGTGATTCTGGACAGGGATACCACGGATCTGGTGAGAAGCTGAGAGAGGATCAGGGTCACACACCCGGTGAGGACCAGAAGAATCAGAATGGCGATTCGATATCTGGCAAACAGCGCTTCCCGCTCCCTGTAGATATAAGAAATATCCATTATGTTTTCCAGATAAAAAGGGCTTTCCTTTTCTCCTGCCCTGCATATCACTGCCAGATAATACCCGTCGTTTCTCTCCTTGGGATCGTGGTAGATCTGGTAGCCCCCCGCCGCCCCGTCCAGACTGGAGATAAAGTCCATATCCGTTTCCATGCCTGTATTGTCAAACAGCAGCTTTGCCTCCCTGTCATACACCCGGATAAAACTCTCTCCCCCCGCGCTCCCGTCTCTCATAGAGTTAGAGATATCCTGGAATACGCTGTCCTGCATCACAACATACTCTTCCCCAAGAGAGTCCAAAGCCATCTCAAAGGCGAACTGAAACATCTGGTTCTCAGACTTTCCCCTGTCAATTTCTCTCTCCAGAGAAGTCTGAAAGGTAGCATTTACCATCCACGCCCCGAAGATACTGAAAATCAGAGTAATGAAGGATATAAAAATGAAAAAGATCTTCCACCGGAACTTCATCTATGCCTCCAATCGGTATCCCACTTTATACACAGACACTATATGCTTTTCCCAACCCAGTTTTTTCCGCAGCCGCTGCACGTGGAGATCTACTGTTCTGCTGTCCCCCAGATAACTGCTCTCCCATACATTTTCATAGATGGTCTCCCGGTAAAGCGCTACATTTTTGTTCCGCACAAAGAGCAGCAGAAGTTCAAACTCTTTCAGAGTGAGAAGCACCTGTTCCTTGTTCTGTCTGACGATCCGGGAAGGCACATCAATCTCCACATCCAGGACCCGTATTATCTTCTGGGTCTTGTGATACCTTCTGAGGGTGCTCTCCACACGGGCCAGAAGCTCTACTATCTCAAAAGGCTTTGTAATATAATCGTCCGCTCCCTGGCGAAGCCCCTTCACTTTGTGGTTCAGGGTTCCCATAGCTGTGATAAAAATCACGGGAAGGTCCAGTGTCTTGGCATATTCCAGCAGTTCATACCCGTCAATCTTTGGCAGCATGATATCCAAAAGGATCAGATCATAGCCTCCTTCCGCCATCTGGTCCGCGGCCTCCAGACCATCAAAGGCGCAGTCACACAGGTACCCCGCCTTCGTTAGATTTATCCGTATAAGATTCGATATCGGCTCTTCGTCTTCCACAATTAGTATTTTGATCATCTTTTTCTCCCCTGTATCATTTGTATCCATTATACCTCAAAGATGTATCAAAATTGTATCATTTCCAGGATTTTCTGCAGAAATGAAGGGATTAGTCTGCCCTCTCACGGGATGCCGGGATCGCTTTATATGCGCACAGCGCATCCTGCGCATGCACCGGTTCTGTCTGATGGTTCCCCTCCCCTTTCGCAGATACAAAGATATACTCCCTCCCGTCCTTCATTGCCAGACTGGCCAGGCAAAGCCCTGCCTCCTGGGTATACCCGGTCTTGCCGCCCTCGATTTCTCCCCCCGGAAACGACGGGTCCTCAAGACTCTGGGAAAGCGTACTGTAAAATGTGATGCCCTCCGGATGCAGATTAGTCCCTCCCGTGGAATATCTGGAGGAGGTAAAGATCTCCCGGAACGTATCATTTTTCAGGGCATTGTCCAGAAGGCAGGCAATATCCTCAACTGTAGAATAATGGTTCTCATCCGGAAGTCCGGTGGTATTGGAAAAGTGCGTTTGTTTCATCCCCAATTTTTCTGCTTTTTTATTCATCAGCGAGGCAAACCCATCCTCGGATCCGGCAATTTTTTCAGCCAGCCCCACACAGCACTCCGCACCGCTTGGAAGCATTGCCCCGTAAAGCAGATCTCTGGCTTTCACCTGTTCCCCCGGCTGGAAGCCCGCCATAGATGCCCCCTGGGCGTACAGCGGGTCAAAAAGTTCTGCCGAAAGAAGAATCTCCTCGTCCAAATCCGGGAGCTGTTCTATTGCGGTAAGCACTGTCATTATTTTGGTCAGAGAGGCCGGATAAATCTTCTCCCCGCCGCTTTTTTGAAACAATATCCGACCGTCCTCTCTTCTGAGTAAGACAGCATTAGGACTTTTCACATCTATCTGCAATACTTCCCCTGGTGCGGCACTGCCTAATCCGGTTTTCTCTGAGACAAGCCCTTGGATCTGCCGGCCGGCGGGCAGCAGCAGAAGCAAAAGAACCAACAGCAGAAAAACCGCGGCCAGATTCCCCAGCCTTCTCATCCCTCTTCGTCTTTTTCTTCCTTTTCTCGTCATAACTACTCCCTCCTATCTACAACAATTATTGCACAGACAAGGAGTGCTTTTGATCCTATTCTCTTATAAACCTCTTAAAAAATACTTAATCCTGCTACTTATATCCTCCTCTACTCTGCTAAGAAAAGCTTTCTTTAGAGATCTAACTATGTTATGATTTAAGAAATTGTTAGAAGGATAGAGAGGAAGCTATATTGGGAAAAAAGACACTGCCGGAAGTGGAAGCGCTTGCCGGAAAAATATTAAAAACCTATTTCTGCGACTCTGATCTGGAATTTATGATCTCCACCTTTGCGGATGACATCATATGGCTGGGAGGGGGCGAAAAACAGAAGGCAGAAGGCAGGGAAGCGGTAGAAGCCTGCTTTCGCATGGGAAAAGACGATATGATTGCCTGTGATATGTCGGAAGAGGAATTTCACTCTCTGGATTTGGGGGGCGGCTCCTATCTCTGCGAAGGCGTCAGCCGTCTGCAAAGCAAACCGGGGTGTGATGCATATCTGGATGTCCGGCAGCGGGTAACCTTCATCTTTCGGGAGAAGGGAGAGGCGTTAGAAACCGTACATATCCACAACTCAGTCCCCTATGCTGCCATTAAGGACGACGAATTATTTCCTGTTGAGGCCGGCCGGGAGGAATACCAGCGCCTGAAGCTGGCCCTGAACGAAAAAAGTCTGGAATACGAACAGCAGGCTCAGTTTCTGGAACATCTGTACAATACTATTCCCTGCGGAATTATTCAGTTTGCCACCAAACCGGATCACGAAGTGATTTCTGCCAACCCTATGGCCTGGAAGATTTACGGGTACTCCTCGGAAGAGGAATTCCGCCATACGGCAAAAAGCCCTCTCCTGGAGGCGGAAACCCAGGACTATACTCGTATCGCCTCTATCATAGAGGAGCTGACGCTGAACGGGGAAGCGGGAACCTACCGAAGGAGATGCTATAAGAAAAACGGGGAGGAAGCATGGATCAATGCGGTAATGAGAAGGATTATTAACAGCGACGGCCTGGAGGTCATACAGGCGGTGATTACAGACATCACAGAGCAGGTGTCGCTGGAAAAAGCCCAGGAGCAGGAACGTGTCCTAGAAAACCGGTTTCTTAGAGCGGCTATCCACACAGCCTACCCGCAGATTATGAGCCTGAACCTGACCAGGAATACATACAGCCGCTTTTCCTACTGCCAGGATGGCTATTCCACCCCCAAAGAAGGTCTGTACACGGACATGATAAACAGCAGCCTTCCGAATATATACGCTTCTTATCAGAACGATTTTGCCGCCACCTTCAGCAGGGAAGCACTGATGAGACGCTTCGCCGCCGGAGAGCAGGAAGTATACATGGAGCTTCAGGAAAAAGATGCAGACGGCATCTACCATTGGATATCTGTCCATATGATTAAGGTAGAGAACCCTTTCAATGACGACATTCTTGCCATTGATTTGGTTAAGGTTCTGGATTCCCAGAGGATGGAAAAGGCCCGTCAGGAACAGCTGCTCCGGGATGCCCTCGCCTCCGCCAAAGCCGCCAGCCATGCCAAATCTGACTTTCTGTCCCGCATGAGCCATGATATCCGCACACCTATGAATGCCATCATCGGTATGAGTACCATCGGGCAGCTGAAGCTGGAGGATAAAAAAGTCGTTCAGGACTGTTTCAAGAGAATTGACGCCTCCTCCCAATACCTGCTTTCCCTGATCAATGATATTCTGGATATGTCTAAAATCGAGACCCATAAGATGGAGATCGCCAGCGAACTTTTTAGCTTTAAGGAGTTTCTGGATGAAGTAAACGGACTCATATACTCCCAGACAGTTGAAAAAGGAATTTCTTATGAAATGCGGCACCGGGAGCCTTTGGAAGCCCATTATATCGGGGATTCCCTGCGTATGAAACAAATTATGATGAATCTTCTCTCAAACGCATTAAAGTTCACCCCATCCGGAGGCAGAATCACCATAGATATCAAAGAGGAAAGACGGACCAACGGATTTGCCTATCTGCAGTTTACAGTCAGCGATACGGGAATCGGCATGTCAGAAGAATTCATGGAACGGATGTTCCAGCCATTTGAACAGGAATCCCCCGGGAGCGCGCGGAACAATGTGGGCAGCGGGCTGGGCCTCTCCATCGTCTATAATCTGGCCCAGCTTATGGGAGGAGAGGTTATGGCAGAGAGCAGTAAGGCGGAGGGAAGTAAATTTACGGTTACCATCCCCCTCCGGCTGGTATCCGATGACGCTGAAAAAGAGTGGAACCGGAAGCGTCAGAATCTCCTGAAAGGGTTTCGCGTGTTAGTGGCAGACGACGACCCTTCCGTGGGAAAACAGACTGCTTTTATTCTGGAAGAGATCGGGGCCAAAACGGTTTGGACCGCATCCGGCTTTGAGGCAATCGGGGAAGTGAGCAAAAGTCTGGAAGAGCACCGGGCGTTTGACATTGCTATGATCGACTGGAAAATGCCGGGCATGGATGGTATTGAGACTGCCCGGCGTATCCGCCGCCTGGCAGGCCCCGATACAATGATTATTATGATCACAGCATACAACTGGGTCGAAATCGAAAAAGAAGCCAGAGAGGCCGGGATTGATTACTTTCTCGCCAAGCCGCTGCTGCGCTCTTCCATCTTCAATACACTGTCAGAATTGGGCAAAAAGGAGGCGGCCCCCAAGGAGGCTCCTGCATCCCCATTAGAGGGCCGGCGGATTCTTCTGGTGGAGGATAATGAGCTGAACCAGGAAATAGCCAAAACACTGCTGGAGCTTCATGGAGCCGCCGTGGATGTGGCCTCCAACGGAAAAGAGGCTGTGGAGGCATACCAAAGCCAGCCCCCCGGTACCTACCAGGCAATCCTGATGGATATCCGAATGCCCGTAATGGACGGACTTGAGGCCACAAAAGCGATCCGGGCACTGAACCGCAGTGATTCCTCTGCAGTGCCTATCCTGGCCATGACAGCCAATGCCTTTGAAGAAGATAAAAAAGAAGCGTATGCAGCCTGTATGTCAGGCTATCTGGTAAAGCCGCTGGACATTACTACACTGCTCAGGGAGCTGGACAGAGTACTGTGATTACTAAAACACCTCAGGCTGCGGGGGATACCCCCCTCAGCCTGAGGTGTCTCTTTCGTTTTACTTCCTTTGGGAACCGGATGTTAATCTGCCTTTCTCATTCTCTCAGACAGGGTCTGCTTCTGCAGCAGCTGTACCCCGTACCGTGTCATGCCCGTCTGCATAGCGCCCAGTACAGCCACAAACAGGAGAACCGGAATCCACGGGTACTGGTATTTGACACTCATTCCCATCTGATCCAGAGCATCCACCAGCCCATATCCCAGCAGTCCTCCAAACGTCAGCGTGCAGACAATAGTAACTGCCACATAGATGAGGCTTTCCCGTCCCAGCATCTTTTTCATCTGCTCCCTGGTCATCCCCACAGCCTGCAGGATTCCCAGCTCCCGCTTTCTGGTAAACAGATTCGTCAGTATTGTATTCATCAGATTAATCACTCCGAACACTACCAGGAATCCTGCCAGGACAAAGAGAATAATCTTTGCCGGCAAAAACATCTGATCCAGATATGCCATATTTTCTGTCTTGGAGTTGAGAAACAGGTTCTCTTCGCTGCCGTACAGCTTTTCCAGTGTCTCCCCCACTTCCCCGCTCTTCTTCGGGTCTGTCTCAATCTCAAACCCGTAGGTGGTATCCATGCCGGCCCAGTCATCAAGGGTCTCCGACGGCATAAGCAGCGTGCTTCCCATAATGGTAATAGGCAGCTTTTTATTCTCCTTTCTGTGATCCATCATCCAGGATATATAATGAAAGGTGCCCACTACGGGAAAGTCCTTTTCTATTCTTTCTCCTCTGCCGTTGTATGTGGCAACATGAATCACATCCCCTCTTTTTACCGGAAATTCTTTAAAGTTGCTGTTGCTTTCTGTCTCAACAATCAGGCCCGGCTGGCTGATAAGCTCCTCATAGGTCTGGGGGCCGTCATATCCCATCTGCTTCACCCATTCAAATTCGTCCTTGCTGAATCCATTGATCCCCAGATTCGTCTCTTTCTGAAAGAGATCGGTACTCACGTTCAGATATCTCCAGGGACGGGTTGCAGTTACGCCGTCGATTCCCTCCACTTCTTTTCTCGTCTCATTGCCGATGATGCCGCTGCTCTGCAGTGCCGCATACTGCTTCATTCTTCCTTCTTCACTGAGATCCTGACTGCCAAACCCGGATTCGGCGGACAGCTGAAGCTGGTAATCCCCGTTGGGAAAAGAGGATTCCACAGAAGCGCCCGGATTGTAGGAAATTACAAAGCTGCTGATAGCGCCCAGCAAAACTCCGGCAAGCACCAGAGAACACATGGTAAGAAAGGATTTCTTTTTGCTTCTCTTCAGATTGAGGACCGCCAGATTTCCCGGGGTCAGATAAGAATACCTTTTTTTAGAGACCCCCTGCTTCTGGGAATAGCCGGTATAACTGATGGCCTCAACCGGTGCTGTTTTAGCCGCAATCTTTCCCGGCTTGCTCACAGATATACGCACAGCTGCAAACCCTAGCACAGCACACACAGCCATCCCTCCAAGAGTCGTCTTCCAGTCCCAGCCGCCGGGAATCAGCAGATATCCCATCAATGCTCCAATGACAAGGCCCAGAGGTATCCCCTTTGCCGCAAGTGAAGTCCCTTCCCGGGACACCAGGCTCCTGACCTGTTTTCTGGTCATGCCAAGGGTTCTCATTTGTCCGTACTCTCTCACCTTTCCTGCCACAGCGATATAGAAAATATTGTGGATTACCAGCCCGGCTGCCGCTAAAATAAGGATTGCCACAAGGGCCAAAGCCGCCACACTGGTTGCCGTAAGTCTGGATATGCTTGCCTGATTAAAGAATGCCTCGCTAACTTTACTCTGTTCCTGGGTCAGCCCGATCTTTTCTCCCAGCGCTGCCGCAGTCTCCTCTGCCTGAGGAAATGTCATATTTACTGCATGGTTCAGATTCACTGTGGCATCCAGAAGACATTCTTCATCCCCGGTAAGAGCCAACGCACAGGGCAGCGAGACATAGATTCTGTGATTGTTGCTGGTCTTGGATGGCGTATCCACAATGCCCGTAACCTTATATTCTCTTACTGTCTTATCTCCCAGATCCAGGGACACCGTATCCCCCGGCTGGATCTTAAGGCCTAACTGCTTCAGATAATCCCGGGGTACCATAATCTCCCCGTCCTTTTGGGGCAGCTCACCAGTATAAGAAATCTCATTTTTTTCCATCATGATCTCATCCTGATAGATAACGCCTAAACGGTTGCTGCCCACTTTACTGCTTCCCACGCTCTTGGATAAGCCCAGCCATTTTATCTCAGAAAATCCTTTTAACTGTTCCGCCTGTTCCGGAGTGATATCCAGATAGGATACCTGGGGGGTATCTTCCTGGGTCCGCAGCTGCTGCTTTGAGTTTCCAAAGAGATATAATACAAAGGTGAGCACCAGAGCCACTCCCATGGCTATGGTCAAACAGGTGAATATATTTCTGGTTCTGCTGCCTGCAAGGCTTTTCTTTGCAATCTGCTTAATCACAGCACCATTGTTGTTCTGATCCATCTTCATTACTGCCACCTGCTTTCCGCGATTTTTCCATCCTCGATGCGGATAATGGTATCTGCAAGCTGCGCAATCTCCTCGTTATGGGTAATCATTACAATAGTCTGCCCAAACCGCTCCCCGGTGGTTTTCAGAAGCCCCAGAACATCCTGGCTGGTGCGGGTATCCAGATTTCCTGTAGGCTCATCGGCCAGAAGGATGGCCGGTTTGGCTGCCAGCGCCCTGGCGATGGCCACTCGCTGCTGCTCTCCTCCCGATAACTGATTGGGCATGTTTTTCAGTTTTTTCCCAATGCCCATAATCTCTACTACCTCCATCACAAACTCCCTGTCAACCTTGCTTCCGTCCAGCTGGATGGGGAGCACAATGTTTTCATAGGCATTCAGGATGGGAACGAGATTATAGGCCTGAAATACAAACCCTATCTGACGGCGGCGGAAAATTGTAAGCTCATCGTCGCTCATTTTAGAGATTTCTCTCCCTGCCACCTCTACGCTGCCGCTGGTAGGGATATCCAGTCCCCCCATCATGTGGAGGAGGGTGGACTTGCCGCTCCCGGAGGTTCCCACTATTGCAGTAAAGCTTCCTTTTTCTACTTCCAGATTCACGCCGTCCAGGGCTCTCACCTGGGATTCTCCGGAACCATAATATTTTTTTAAGTTTTCAACCTTTAATATGCTCATGATACCTTCCTCATTTCCTTCGTTTTTCTATACTCTTATCCTATCACGTAATTGTTGCAAAACCCTCTCACGGAAAAAGAAAATGGTATCAATTCTGAAACATTCATCGCTGATCATTGGGAAGAAACAGGGAGAATTCTGCCCCCTCCCCCGGTTTTGAGCGCACGCTCACATATCCTCCCTGGAGAGATATAATCTTTCGGGTAAGATAAAGGCCCACCCCTATTCCCTTTACCTCATGTACCTTATTCTCCCGGTAAAACCGTTTAAAGATATCGTTTCGGTGCTTCGGATCTATGCCGATGCCCGTATCCCGGATGCTGATTTTGGTGTAGATCTGCCACTGACGCACTAAGAGGGTTATGGTCCCTCCCTCCGGCGTATATTTCACAGCATTATCCAGTACATTAAAAACTGCCTCCTCGGTCCACTTGGGATCGTACCACAGGCGGATTCCTTCCCTGCACTCTGCTTTGATCGTAAGATTTTTTTCCTGTGCCGACAGGGTTACCGCCGCCACAGCCCTGGCCAGTGTATGGTATAAATCACCCTCTGACTTTTTCAAAACAATCAGACTGCTCTCCAGTCGGGACATCTTAATCAGGGCCTGCACCAGGAATTCCAGCTTTCTTACCTGCTGGTGCAGAATCTCCAGGAACTTCACTTGCTCCTCTCTGGGCAGCTCACAGTCCCGAATGGTATCGCTGTACATGAGGATATTGGCAATAGGGGTTTTCAGCTGGTGGGAAATATCGGAGATGATCTGCTGCACTTCTGCCTTTTTCCCATTGCTCTCCTCCACGGTATGGCGGGTAATCTCAGCCAGGGCCTCCAGCTTTGCGGCTAATTTGGAAGAAATCCTTTCTTCCTCCCTGTTGATCTGGGGTTCTTTTCCTGCAATCAAATCATCCACACAGCTGCTAATACGATCCGTCAGTTCCAGATAGATTCTCCTGTGCATCCAATATCCCAGGCCCGCCATCACCGCCATGGCCAGGGCAAAGCCCACACAGCTTACCTGAATCCTCCCTACGCTCCAGGTTTTGGACCTCCAAAAAACAGAACACAGAAAAGCCGCAATAATGAAAATTAGTGCACCCCAGTAACAGACCGGCGCTCTTGTATGTTTCTTACTCATCTTCCCCCTCCATCCACTGGTATCCCATACCGTAAATAGTTTTTATGTATGAATTCTCCTCATCTGATATCTTGGATCTGAGACGGCTGATATTGATGGTCAGAGTGTGCTCATCCACAAAATTCCCCTCACTGTCCCACAGCTTATCCAGCAGCATTTCCCGGGTAAGCACCTGTCCCGGATTCCTGCAGAAAGCCTGCAGAAGCCTGAACTCTGTGGGGGTGAGTGTGAGGGGCTTCCCCCCCTTTCTTACGGTCATAGAGGCAAAATCTACCTGAAGATTTTTGCAGCAGTAAACCGTGTTTTTCTCTTCCTTCCTGCATCTGCGCAGGATTGCCTCCATCCTCTGCATCAATATCTTAATATTAAAAGGTTTCGTAATATAGTCATCTGCACCTGCCTCAAATCCCCGGATCATATCCTCATCCATATCCTGAGCCGTCAGGAAGATAATAGGGGTATTCATTTTTTCTCTTATTTTACGGGCAAAAGAAATCCCATCCCCGTCAGGAAGATTTACATCCAGCAGAATCAGTGCAATGGTTTCTTTCTTAATTACTGCTTCTGCTGTCTTTAGATCGTATGCCGGCACGGGCTGCCTTCCCCCTTTCTCCAGGTGAAAGCACACACCTGCATTTAACATTTCATCATCTTCTATAATTAGTATTTTATCCATACAGCACCTCTCGCCTTCTGCTTACTTATACAGCCTGCACAGTGCGGCAGGCACACATAGTATATCATATTTTGAATCCCATTCCTATAATGCGGATTTCGGTTATTGGATGCTCCTGCCCTGCAATAGCGCAGCCGCGCTGTATCTCCTTCGAGTTACAGCGCGGCTGCCGGGTATTTCCTGTTCCATCACATTTTTACACTTCTGTCACTGTCAAAAATCCGGATGCTCTACCTTCAGCACCACAGAGCGAATCCGTTTCCCTTCCATCTTTTCTATGATAAACTTTACAGACTCTAAAGCTACACTCTCATTCTTTCCGTCCGGAATATACCCAAGAGTCTCAATGAGAAACCCAGACAGAGTGTCATAATTCTCTGTTTTCAGGTCCAGGTGCAGCTGCTCATTGATCTCCTCAACCAGAACACTTCCGTCCAGACGATAGGTATCTTCCTCTATTTTTTCGATATCCGGAGTTACCATATCATACTCATCATTGATATCTCCCACGATTTCTTCCACAAGATCCTCAATGGTAACAATACCGGAAAAACCCCCGTATTCATCGATCAGGACTGCCATATGATCCCTGTTCCTCTGCATTTCCCGGAACAGTTCATCTGTGTTTTTGCTGTCCGGAACAAAGAACGCGGGGTGAATCAGCGCTCTGATATCCAGATCCGACCAAGCTGTTTTGTGCATCTCTATCATGAAATCTTTCATATGTAGGATTCCTACAATATTATCAATACTTTCTTCATAAACAGGGATTCTGGAATGGCGGCTCTCCAGTACCTCGTCAATATACGCCTCAAATGGCTCGCTCAGATCGATAGCAAATACGTCCCTTCTGGGAATCATAACATCCCTGGCCAGCTTATCGTCAAAAGAAAAGACAGAATTAATCATATCCCTCTCTTCTTTGTTGAAAACCCCTGCCTCGCTTCCCATTTCCAGCATGGCTTTGATTTCCTCCTCCGTTACTGCCTCCTCCAGATGATCGGTCTTCATCCCCGCCAGACGGAGCACGCCGTTGGTGGACAGCGACAATAATTTAATAAAGGGGGACAGGATCCTGGAAATAAGATAAATCGGCTTTACCGTCATCATACTGAACTCTTCCGCTTTCTGTAAAGCAATCCGTTTGGGAACCAGTTCTCCGAAGACAAGATTAAAATAAGACAGCAGTATAGTAAATGCCACAACTGCAATAGTTCCGCTGTAGGGAATCTCAAACTGTTTCAGCCACTCCCCAAGCAGCTGGGAGATACCTGTAGCTGCAGAAGCACTGGAAAGAAAGCCTGCAAAGGTAATCGCCACCTGTATGGTGGACAGGAATTTGGTGGAATCCTCGAAAAGGGTCTGCACCAGCATTGCCTTTTTGCTGCCCTCCTCAGCTAATACCTTAATCTTATTCTTGTTTACAGAGACCACTGCCATCTCCGCTCCTGCAAAAAAAGCATTCACCAGTGTCAGAAATACAAGAAACAGCAGCTGAAACATAATAGAGTTCCCGTCAGGGTCTGCGTCCATAAAAAATACTCCTCCTAAAAATAATTTTTAGAAGGAGTATACCATAAATTTCAGGGGACGTGGAGACATTTATTAAAGATTAACGAAAAATTTATATTTCCGGAACCCCTTGTTCTATTTCACCAGTTTCTGTATCTTTTTGCTTTTTTCTGTTCCTGCCCTGACCAGCAGCTCAAACAAAACAGATTCACAAGTGGTTAAAACTGCCCCTTCCGCCTCAGCCCGCCTGAGAGCTGCAGCCTTGTCCTCCAGCTTTCTGGAGGATATACAGTCTGTCACAAGAACGGGAACATACCCATTGGCCGTAAGGTCCAAAAGCGTCTGAAGAACACAGATATGTGCCTCAATACCGCAGAGTATAACATATTTTTTTCCCTGAATATAGGGAAGAACCGCTTCATACGCACTGAAGCTTATCTTCTCCGTATACTGTTCTGTACCCGCTGCCTCTGTAATCTCCCCTACCGTCCTTCCCAGTCCTTTGGTATACTGCTGGGTGATAAAAAGGGGGATGTCCAGCACTCTCAGTCCCCTCAGCAAAATGTCTGACGCCGCTGTCAGCTTCTCTCTCTCCGCCATCACAGGCATTAACCTCTCCTGATAATCTATCACAATGGCGGCTGTTTCCTCTGCTATTATCTTCACACTTATTTCTCCTCTCTGTCATATGGTTTCAGCATACCCCATATCCTTCCCTCTGTCCAGTATTTGCCAAGTATCGCACTGGTTGATTTAGACAGCCTGAAGTCAACTTCTGCTCCCTTGTTCCCGGAAGTTCCCGGCTTTACAATAGAAACACAAACTAGTAAAGAAGGTGACCTCAATGCAAAGACAAACAACCAAAAAAGATATCCTGGTAATCCGGGATTTTTCCAAATCCTATCAGAAAGGGAAGAAAGCGGTAAACGATCTGAGCCTTTCGGTTCAGGCAGGAGATATCTATGGATTCATCGGACACAACGGGGCGGGAAAGACGACCACCATCCGGGCGGTGGCAGGCATTCTGGAATTCCGGGAGGGAGAGATCCTGATCTGCGGCCATTCCGTTCAGAAAGAACCCATACTCTGCAAATCGGAGATCGCGTATATTCCCGACAACCCGGATCTCTACGAATATCTCACAGGGATTCAGTATCTTACTTATATTGGTGACATTTTTCAGGTGTCTGCCGCACAGAAGGAAGCGCGTATCCGGAAATACTCTGACCTTCTGGAGCTGACGGAGCATCTGGGGGACTTAATTTCCTCCTACTCTCACGGGATGAAGCAAAAACTGGCTATTATATCAGCTCTTATCCATGACCCACGTCTCCTCATACTGGACGAACCCTTTGTAGGTCTGGATCCACAGGCTTCCTATCACCTGAAAAGCATTATGAAAGAGCTGTGTGACAAGGGAAGTGCAATCTTTTTCTCCACCCACGTTCTGGAGGTAGCGGAGAAGCTCTGCAATAAGATAGCCATAATAAAAAACGGCAGGCTCATTGCCAGCGGTCCCACCGAAGAGGTTCGGGGCAGCAGCAGCCTGGAAGAAGTATTTCTGGAGGTGGCCAAGGATGAATAGCTATAAAGTTTTGTTCAAGGTTCAGCTTCTCTCCTCCTTTGGATTCAACCGTTTCCTCCATTCCAGAGATAAAAAAGACAGAAGAAACTGCATTCTGATGGGGGCTGTCTACGGAATCCTGTTTTTGATGGGCACGCTCTACAGTATTGCCATAGCCTATGGCTGCCGGCAGATGGGGATGACAGATCTTCTTCCCTCCCTGACGCTGATGGTCAGTGCCGTCCTCACCATAATCGTTACTTTTATGAAGACAAACGGGATTCTGTTTGGAATGAAGGACTATGACATGGTAATGTCACTTCCCGTCTCCGTCCCTGCCCTGCTCCTCTCCAGGCTTACTGCCGTGTACCTTATGAATCTTGCGGCTGCCGCCATTGCTATGGTGCCTTCCATGATTGTATACGGCCTGGAGCATCCGGGCGGTCCCGGGGGCTGGTTTACCATGCTAGTCTCTGTCTTTCTGGCTCCCCTCCTTCCCATGGTTCTGTCTGCCGTGGCAAGTACTCTGATTCTGTCTGCCGCACTCCGGTTTAAATACAGGAATCTTGCAACGATCCTGTTAAGTGTAGGGGCAATCCTGCTGGTGGTGGGTGCTTCTTTCCGTATGCAGAATATGAACGCAGAGGATCTTGCAGCCATCGGACAGGCAGCTGCACAGCAGGTGAATGCCGTCTATCCCCCGGCCGCCCTTCTCTCAGAGGCCCTGAATCACGGCAGCATGTTGTATTTCCTGTATTTTGTTCTCTTATCCCTGGGAAGTACCGGACTGTTTTTGCTGCTTTTGTCCCTGAGCTTTGCCAAAATAAACACAGCCCTCTTTTCTCATCACACCGGAGGGACCTACAAGATGCAGCATCTGGGCACAGCGTCACCTCTGGCTGCCATTTATAAAAAAGAATTCCGCCGCCTTATGTCCTCCTCCATCTACCTGCTGAATACGTCGGTGGGTGAGATTCTGCTCATTGTCTTAAGCGTCTTATTTCTCTTTACCGACAAGGGACAGCTGCAAGAGCTGCTGGGAGGATACGGAATTATCCTGGAATTCTCCCGGTCTATCCCCTTTGTCATCTCTCTCTTTATGGTTATGAGCTGCACAACCTGTGCCTCCATCTCTCTGGAGGGAAAGGCACGCTGGTGCCTTTTTACAGCCCCAGTGGCGCCCGGCACCATCTTTCTGGCAAAAATAGGAGTAAATCTGACACTTATGCTGCCCTCAGCAGGGATCGCCGGCATCTTCTTAGCCATACACTTCCGGCCGGATCCCCTCACCGGACTTTTCTTTTTCCTTACGCCTTTTGCCTACGCCTTCTTTACCGCGGTGCTTGGTCTTGCCCTGGATTTGAAATATCCCCGGTATGACTGGGCCACAGAATATCACGCGGTGAAGCAGGGACTCCCGGTCCTGGCAACCATAGGCGCCGGAATGCTCATGGTTCTGCCGCCCCTTGCCGTTACCTTCCTGATTTCCTCATGGGCCCTACCCGTGACAGTCTGTTTTACACTTCTTGCAGGGGGAGGTGCCTGGTATTTATATAGGAGAATCTCTTGTTTCTTTTCTTCAAATCTATTACAATAAAAGCGTGTTCCCTCAGAATGGAACGAGACTTAGGAAGAAAGGAAATGAAAATGAAAAATTCAACTGATTTAAAGACACTGCTGCTTGCAATTAACCATAAAAGTTATCCGGCTTATAAAGATACCCGGGGGAGCTACCAGTTCCCCGGGTATCTTCTGTCCATTGACCATGTACAGGGAGATCCTTTTGCCTCCCCCTCCAAGGTAAGTCTGGTCATCGAGGGCAGACAGGCCGGCTTCCCCGCCGGACTTTTTGACACGTCCTACAAGCGGACCGCACTCTGCGACTACCTCACCCGTATTTTCGCCCAGAAAATTGACCGCTATAATTTCAAGGCCAAAGGCTCCGGCAAAAGCGGCCTCATATCTGTCAGCCGGTGCGGACAAGAGGTTTTGGAGCGTACTGCCTGCACCATCCACCCCAGGACAGGTACTCTTACAGTTCATCTGGAAGTGGGCTTTCCGGCCAACGGCAGAACCATTAATTCCTCAGAGCTCATCAAAATCCTCTATGATTTTCTCCCTGACTGCGTCACCTCCTCCTTTTATTATCAGAAGCTGAATGCCCGTCAGGTGGCCGAAGTCATCTATCTGGCAGAAGACCAGGAATATATCCGCAGCCAGCTTTCCTCCCTGGGGCTCACCGCTTTTGTGGCAAATGGCTCCATTCTTCCAAGGGAAAGCGGCGTCTCCAGCCGTCCCATGCGGCAGGCAATCCCCTTCCAGTCCCCCAAGTCTCTGGAGGTAACTCTGGAACTTCCCCACCGGGGAACACTTTCCGGTATGGGGCTGCGAAAAGGCATCACCATCATTGTGGGGGGCGGATATCACGGAAAATCAACGCTCCTGAAGGCACTGGAACTGGGTGTATACAATCATATTAAGGGAGATGGAAGAGAGTATGTCATCACGGATCCCACTGCCGTTAAAATCCGGGCGGAAGACGGGCGGAGCATTAAAAAAACGGATATTTCTCTGTTTGTCAATGACCTGCCGAACGGAAAAGACACTGTTTCCTTCACCACAGAAGATGCCAGCGGCAGCACCTCTCAGGCCGCCAATGTAATAGAAGCCATGGAGGCGGGGACCTCCCTCTTTCTCATCGATGAGGATACCAGCGCCACCAACTTTATGATCCGGGATGAGCTGATGCAGCGTGTGGTTCACAGGGATCAGGAGCCTATCACCCCGTTCCTTGAGAGAGTCCGCCACCTGTACGAAGCATACGGAATATCCTCCGTGATTGTGGCCGGCAGTTCCGGTTCCTTTTTCCACATTGCCGATCGGGTGATTCAGATGGACCGGTATCTCCCCAGGGATATCACCGAACTGGCAAAAGAAGAAGCCAAAGCGTTTCCTGCCCTCACCCTCCCCGGCAAGCTTCCTGCCGCCCCCTCTTTCCTGCGGACGCCTGGTTACAGCTCTTCCGTAAAGGGAAACAGCCGCGTAAAGATTAAGGTAATGGGAAAAGACGGAATATCCATGAACAAAGAGACCATTGATTTAAGGTATGTGGAACAGCTGGCAGACAGTGAACAGACCGCAGCCCTGGGTTACATGATAAAATATGCGGAGTGTAATCTTCTGGATGGAAAAAAAGATTTACGAACCATCGTGGACCTTCTGGAGCAGCTCATCCGCCAGAAAGGACTGGCCGCAGTCACTGAGAGCAGTTATCTCCCCTCCAACCTGGCCATGCCAAGGAGGCAGGAGATCTTTGCCTGCTTTAACCGGTACAGAGGATTATCCCTGAAGTAATCTTCCCCTTTTTCAGCAGGGTACTCATCTGCACTTTTCCTTCTTTTTAACCTTTAGACTGGCAAACCTTCTTTTATTAGTGCTATAATAGTGTCAATACTCAAGTCTATCATAATGTAGGAGGAATAACATATGCCACATCTTTTTGAGCCTTTCATTACCAAACATCTGACGTTAAGAAACAGACTGGTCTTTCCGCCCATGGCCACAGCCAAATGCCAGGCTGACGGTATCATCACCCAGGACGTTCTGGATTACTACCGGCAGAGGTCCCAGGGGGGCTATATCGGAATGATCATTGCAGAGCACAGCTATATTTCCCCCCAGGGGAAAGCCGCGGCCCATCAGATGGGGATTCACAGCGACGACTGTCTCCCCGGTCTGAGGCAGCTGGCGGATGTCATAAAGAAGGACGGCAGCAAAGCCGTCATTCAGATCAATCATGCAGGAAGCGCCTGTGATCCTGCTCTGAATCACCATCCCACCCTGGCCCCCTCTCCCATTAAAAATATACGCAAAGGGTTTCTCCCGGACAAGGTTATGGACAAAGATGACATGCTTCAGGTCATTGAAGAATTTCAGCTGGCCGCCCGGCGGGCCAAGGCTGCCGGCTTTGACGGGGTGGAGATTCACTGTGCCCACGGATACCTTCTGAATCAATTCTACTCTCCTCTCAGCAACCGCCGCACGGACGAATACGGAGGTTCCCTGGAAAACCGCCTTCGTCTGCCCCTGGAGGTTGTCACTGCGGTCCGCTGTGAGGTAGGCCCGGACTATCCGGTTCTGCTTCGTCTGGGCGCCTGTGATTACATGGAAGGAGGCACCGTACTGGAAGACAGCATCGCAGCCGCAAAAATGTTTGAGAAAGCAGGCGTTACCATCCTGGACATCTCCGGCGGCCACTGCGGATATACCATCCCGGAAGCTTCCGCCCAGCCACAGGGCTATTTCTCTTCCCTGACCCAGCCCATCAAACAAGCCGTATCCCTTCCTGTGATTCTTACAGGGGGAATCACGGACGCCAGGGCTGCCGATCACCTTTTGGTTTCAGAAAAAGCAGATTTGGCGGGCGTAGGCAGGGCTATCTATAAAGACCCCGCGTGGATGCAGAGGGCCTGTGAGGAGTACCTTCTATAATCCAAGTGACAACCGGCGGTCTTAGTGCTATACTATAAACCAGAGACTTCTCTTAATTTCGTATTACAGAAAGGCAGGTATTATATGAGTTTCAAAGAGATAACACCAGAGCAATTACAGTTCAATCCCTTTACTAAAATCGGAAAAGAATGGCTGCTCATCACTGCAGGCACCAAAGATAAATTCAATACCATGACCGCAAGCTGGGGCGGTGTGGGCGTATTCTGGGGCAAGAACACAGTGACCACTTATATCCGTCCCCAGAGATATACAAAGGAATTTGTGGATGCCAATGACACGTTTACTCTTGCATTCTTTGACCCGTCCTACAAAAAGGCCCTGAATCTCTGCGGCACCGTATCCGGAAGAGATACAGACAAAGTAAAGGACGCGGGACTGACCCCTCTTTTTGTGGATGAAACGGTTGCGTTTGAGGAGGCAAATCTCATTCTCGTGTGCAAAAAAATGTATCAGGACGCCATGCCGCCGGAAAACTTTATTGCAAAAGAAATGGACGAAAAATGGTATCCCAATAAAGACTATCACACTATGTATATTTCAGAGATTGTAAAGGTACTGGAAAAGGAATAGGATAACGTAAAAGAGGGCAGGGAGTTCTGTAGATTCTCCCTGCCCTCTCCTATGGATTGCCATTCATTTCACAGCAAATTCCGGGAACTTTTCCTGGAATACGTTCTGTGCCATTCTGCGTATCTCGTCCTCCATCTCTTCATATCTGCGCAAAAGTGAGTTTCCTTCTTCTGTCAGGAAGCTGGCGCCCCCGCTTTTTCCCCCATGCTGTCTTTTAATCACCCGGTACCCCAGCTGTTCCTCCGCCCTGTTGATGATGGTCCAGCCTTTGGTGTAGGACATATTCATCTGCCTGCAGGCTTCTTTCATGGATCCGGTATACTGCAACAGTGTCAGAAGCTGGGCCGTGCCCGGTCCGAAGATCTGCTGTTCTTTCATAATCCTCACAGTAACGGATGCCGTATAGAGCTGACGGCTCCTCTCTTCCAGAAGCTCTTCGTTCCCGTTGACTTCCCCTGCCCTGAGAAGAATTCCTTCATCCTCCACCTGCACCAGAGTACGTCCGCAGGATGCTGACTGCATGGCCCCTGCCAATCCCCGGCTGCCCTCATAGGACAAAAGTTCCGGGATCACAGAGGTATTGATAAGGACAGGATGGCCTTTTCTCTCCCGGTATACAGGCACTCCCAGAGGAGCCTGGGAATCCATCAGCTGATGGAGGGTATGAACTGACACCATGGGAAGATCCACAGGCGTGCAGATTACTTGTCCGCAGAGATCTTTTATATATTCCAGTCCTGCTTTGATGGTATCAAACATCTGGGCACTCTCATATTCGCCATAGTGCATACAGATGACTCCCATTTTGGACACCGCCTTTTCAAGCTCTTTTGCCCGGTATCCGGTAACCAGGACAATGGGAGAACACCCAGCCTGCCGGAGAGTCAAAATCAGCCTCTGAACAGCACTCAGGGCCCCTATTTCCAGCAAGGGCTTGAACTCTCCCCTGTAAAAGTCAGCCCTTGCAGCTGTAATCACTGCACCGGTACGTATCTTGTTTTCCATAGGTTGCTCTCCTTATCTCTCCGTCAGCACTTCCTGCTTTCTTCTGGCTCTCTCCCGTATGAGTTCCCCGGCAATGCTAATGGCTATCTCTGCCGGTGTCTCTGCCTGAATATCGGTTCCCACAGGCATATGGCATCCGGCAACCTCTTCCTCCGTAAATCCCTGTTCCAGCAGTTTTTCAGTAACTGCGGCAATCTTCCGGCGGCTGCCCATGATTCCGATATAATAAGGCCTCCGCTTTAATACCTGCGCCTGGACCTGCAGATCCGACAGGTGGCCTCTGGTCATAATAATCACGTAATCTTCTTCTGTAATGGTGACATAGTCCCCGATTCTGGAAAAATCACAAACCAGTACCTCCCTGGCTCCGGGAAATCGCTCAGGACTGGCAAACTCTGCCCTGTCGTCCAGAACCACGCAGGAAAAATCCAGGTGGCTGAGCACCGGAACTGTCTCCTGTGCTACGTGTCCGCCGCCAAACACGTACACCTTCCCGGACGGCAGCAGGGGTTCGCTGTACAGACATCTGCTTTTTTCCCGGAGGAATACCGCCCGGTTTTTAAGCGGCAGATTTCCAAGGGGACCTTCCATTCCCCAAAGCCCCTGTTTCTTCGTATATATCCCCATAATCCAGGATTCCTCTTCCGTAATTTCCAGGATCAGCCAGGCGCTTTCTTCCCCCCGGCACATCTCCTTTATTTTCCTGCAGAGCACGCGTACTTTATCGTCCTCCCTGGACAGGAACTGGAAATAAACAGTGATCCGTCCTCCGCAGATCATACCCAGATCAGCCGCCTGACCGGGTGCCAGACTGTAGTCCTGAATGAGTGATTTTTTACTTCTCAGCACCTCAGATGCCATTTTCACAGCCTCATATTCCACGGCGCCTCCCCCTATGGTTCCCAGGCACTCCCCATTCTCACTTACCAGCATCTTCGCCCCGGCCCCTCTGGGGGCGGAACCGGATCCGTCTATTATTGTAACAATTACAACATCCTGCCCAGACTCCAGCCTTTCACTTGCCTCTTGAAATACTTTATACATGTTATCCCATCCTGCCATTTTTATCATTATTGTACAAAAGTTGCTGTCGAGTGTCAATCATATGTTATTCGGCGATTTTTCCGGTAAAATTTCAGAGATTCTGGCGACACTGTTCATACAGTTCAAAGCCAGTGTATTGAAATAAATCTCCTCCTCCAGCTTCCCATAGGCCCGAAACTCACTGCCTGCTGTGAGGAAACTGTTCAGTTCATTCTTTGTAAATCCCCTGCGAATCCGCTTTAACGCCTGCTCCATATTCCCGAGAAGTTCCTCAATGGCAGGATTTTCCCTGGAGCTTACCTTATATTTCTTTAAATACGCATGAATCTGCTCGATCTCTGAGAGGAGTCTGCGGTTGATGGGCAGCAGCCGGCTGTAGAACTGCTTCTCATTTTCCCCCATATTTTCCTTCATATAATTCCGGATCTCCTCAGAAAGCAGATTTGAAACCATCATATACTCCCGAAGCAGACTGCGATCCTCTTCATCATACAGGCTTTTTTGCAGTTCACCCACCAGCTTCTCATCAATATCAAGCAGATCGTTCACGCTTTTCAGGAATTCCGATTTTGCAGTAATCGGAAGAATAAAACGGTTGGCCAGCCATACGGTCACAGCGGCCAGTCCCACACATACAATGCGGAGCGCAATGGCATGCCCCGTATCCAGGCTTAAGGTAGTCAGGGCCATACCGTAGCAGGTACTGTACATGGGCATCGTCCAGGAGGTGACCGGTACATAGTACATGAGGCATGTCATCACCACTATGATCCCGATATGCCCCCAGAAGGTCTTAAAAATCTCGGTCAGGAAAAAGGTGATAAAAAGTCCCGTCACAGTGCCGATGATACGGTTGTTCAGCTTGAGCATGCTTTCTTCTGAATATGGCATCAGCATTAAAAAAGCGCTCATGGGAAACCAATAGCCGTGTTCCAGGGAAGTAATCCTGCAAAAGGCAAATGAAATACAGAGCACCACCGACAGCCTCAGGGCAAACCGTACCTGAAATCTGTCCGGATGAAAGTTCCGAAAAAACGCTTTCGGGCTTCCTGTCCTGCCTCTGGACCGCCTCCACTCCCTCTCCCTGTTTGCTTTATCCGTGGATACTGCTTCCTTTAAAGCAAACCCGATAAGCCCGAGAATAAACTCCATTGCCTGATTCAGCTTCTCATCCTCCAGTCTCTCGTGGCTCTGGAAGTGATGAATCTCTGTGATCAATCCTTGATTATCCGCCTCATTCATCTGCTGTTCCACATCCCGGAAGACCCTTGCCAGCTGCCTGTGATACCGCTGCTCTTTGAATGCCGTACACTTTTTGGGATCGGAGAGCTCTGTCATATAGTAGCGGAACCGCTGAAAGACAATCATAAAGTAATAATTTATCTTTCCATATCGATCCGCCAGATACCTGTAGTTCCTGCTGGCATAGATCACCTGGTTCATATGGTACATCATCTGGACCAGATCCGCCATATCCCTCTGATCTCTCCTTCCCTCCGAAAGTTTCTCCAGCTGCAGCGCCATATTTGCCATCCCCCTGCGCACGGTTCCATAATGCCGCTTTTTTCGGAATATCTTTCGGTGAAGGTATAAAACTGCCGTCAGAAAACAAAACGCGTACAGCAGCGCCCCCATACGTACCGGAAGCAGCTTTGCCGGTATGGGCAGCAGCTGCAGAAAGACAAACGCCATTCCATACACAAAATAGGCTTTTGGTGTAAATTTGTCCGTGAGAAGATACACAAGCAGAAAGGGAACCAGCAGGTTCAGAAGAATACAGAGGGGGAGATTCAGTGTCGCCCCATAGGCAGCCAGACCTGCCAGCAGAATCCTTCCGTAAGCCTGGAGCAATTCCCGGAAAGTAAAATCCTGCGTACTTTTTGTCTTGAAAAAGAGAGTTAAAAACGAAACCAAAATCACCTGTTTAGAACCAAAAAGAAAAAATATAGTAAAAAATAAAAAGAGAGAGACAAAAATGGTGGGAAAAGCGGAACGCCATCTTTTCAGCACCTGTGCCATCTTTCCATTATCTGTCATGGTCCTTTCCCGCCGGCTTGCACTTATCATCATTTGTCTCCTCCCTTCTGTCTTAAATGGAATCAGGGACACTGCCGGCAAGCAGTGTCCCTTTTATTGTATCCCCTTTTACAGCAAATAGGAATAGTCTTTTATTACGGCTGCCATGAGATCTCTCAGGCCTTTGGGGATTCTCTCGTTATCCTCAGTAACTTTCAGAGTTACTTCATTCCCAAACAGTCTTACCCTGCACACTCCGGCCTCTCTGTCCAGTACAGCGAAGCCCTGGTTCTTGCTGTCTGCCATATCCTTCTCATTGGCAAACAGTGTGAACTTATCCAGATAAGGTGCACTGGCATATGGGCAGAAGCTCTTGCAGTTGCCGCATTCATTGCACATATAGTCCACGTGGATAATCTGGGCCATAGGCATTCCCGGCACCTCGATGGATATATTTGCCCGGTTTGGACATACATCCACACAGTTTTCACAGACAGCAGCACAGTTCAGACAGCGTCTGCTCTCATGAGGAGCCTCGTTTTCACTGACCAGAACCCCTTTCTTGGCAAAACACTCTTCCCTGGAGCCTTCTTTTTCACATTCACTGACTGCAGGACTTCCAAGGATCGCCGCAGCCACCTTCTGCGCATCCCGGATTCCCTCCACGACAGTCGCCGGACCGCCCAGGCCGTCACCAGCCAGGTAAATCCCCTTCTGACTGGATTCCAGGGTTTTGTCGTCTCTGTAAGCTCTTCCCCTGTCGTCTGTATTCAGCCCATTGGCCTGGTAAAATTCTGTGGGAACTTTCTCGCCTACCGCAACAATTACTGTGTCGGCCGGCACCGATTCCTTTTCCCCAGTCCCGCTTACGCTCTGCCGTCCGGATGCATCCAGGGCCCCCAGCTGCATCTTTTCACAGAGAAGCTGGCCGTTTTCCAGAGATATAGGGGCCAGAAGCTCCCTGAAGATAACCCCGTCTTCTTCTGCCATAACTAATTCTTCCTCGTCAGCCGGCATATAGCGTTTGGTTCTCCGGTATACCAGATAGACATGTTCCACCCCTTTGGTGCGTTTCGCCGCTCTTGCCGTATCCATGGCAGTATTTCCGCCTCCGATAACAACCACATTTCTGCCCAGAGAGAGAGCTCCGTCTTTTTCCTTGAATTCCCTCAGGAATTTCAGGGCATTCATGGTTTCCCCTTTCTCCAGCTTCAGGCTTCCGGGCTTGGAGGCACCCAGTGCAAGAACGACAGAGGTGAATCCCTCCGCTTTTAGTTCCTCCAGAGAAGTTATCTCTGTATTGGTCTTAACCGTCACACCCAGCTTTTCAATAAGGGCAATGTCTTTGTCAATAGCTTCCCCGGAAATCCGGAATCCCGGGATTACATTGCGGACCACACCCCCGAGAGAAGCCTCTTTCTCGAATACTGTAACTCCCACGCCTTCCCGGGCCAGAAAATAGGCGGCAGCAATACCTGCCGGTCCTCCCCCGACTACAGCAACCTTTTCCGCTCCGTTTACGGGAACCGGCTGAATCCTGGAGGCGACGGCATCATAAGCCTTCTCTGCTGCTTCCAGCTTCACGCCGCGGATGTTGACAGACTCCTCGTAGAAATTCCTGGTGCATTTTCCCATACAGTTATGGGCACAGATAGTACCGGTGATAAAGGGCAGAGGATTTTTCCGCAGGATAACCTGAAGCGCCTCCTCATACCTTCCCTCTCCAGCCAGAGCTATATAGTTGGTGATATCCTGGTGAATGGGACATCCCTCCTCACAGGGTGCCATAAAACAGTCCAGAAGAGGAACCGTATCCTTTGTCTTTCTGCCGGGAAGCGGTTTCGCAGCCTTCACATGGTGGCTGTCTTTTTTTGCGTCCTCTGCCAGCTTTGACAGTGCATCCACATCTACCCTGCAAAACGGCCGGCAGCCCTGCTTTGCCAGCAGCTCTGCCATCTGCGTGCCCCTGTTATATCCTCCGGGCTTTAACAGGGTAGTTGCCACAGTAACCGGCCAGATACCGGCGCCGATAATTCGGCCGATATTATAATAATCTGCTCCTCCTGAGTAGGCAATGCGGAGTTTTCCGTCAAACTCTTTGGAAAGTTTTGCGGCCAGGGAGATGGACAGCGGGAAGAGAGATTTTCCTGACATATACATCTCCTCGCTGGGAAGCTCACTTCTGGTGACATCTACCGGGAAGGTATTGGTAATCTTTACGCCGAATGCCAGCCCCAGTTCCTCAGACAGCTTCATCAGCCGGCGGAACATGGGAATAGCGTCCTCATACTGGAGATCGTCTTTAAAGTGGAAATCTCCGAATACCATATAGTCATATCCCATATCGTCCATAGTTTTTCTGGCAAAATCATATCCCAGAAGAGTGGGATTGCACTTGATAAAGGTATTCATATGTTTTTCTGTAAACAAATAATTGGCTATGCTCTCAATCTCCTGGGGCGGACATCCGTGCAGGGTGGAAATGGTAGCGGAGTTGCAGATATCGGAAGGAATGTTCTCCACGTCCTCTGCCGTGAACTGTTCAAACAGATCTATATGGTCCAGAAGCCACTGCCTGCACTCCCTGAAGATATCCGTATCCTTAGCTTCCTTCATGCTCTCAATGAATGTATCGATCTTTTCCGATTTGATTCCTGCCAGATCATACCCCACGCTGATGTTGAACTGAAAACCGTCCTGGCTTCCCAGCCCCCATTCCTTTGCCATCACGTGGAGGGCAAACCATGCCTTGATGTATTCCCCCATAGCCTGGGGTACAAACAGTTCTGTGGACCACTCACAGTTATAGCATTCATCCTCTGCCAGGATACAGGGCTTGTTTACGCAGGCAGACAGTTCGTCTCCGTCCATAATCTGTACAGTCTTCAGCTCAAAAAAACGGCTTCCTGTATAGTAAGCAGCGATAATATTCTGTGCCAGCTGGGTATGAGGACCTGCGGCCGGTCCGATTGGAGTCTCCAGCTTTCTTCCAAACAATTCCAGAGTCTCATCCCCCGCAGCATAAGGGCTGTGGGTGCCAAATACTGTATTTCTCTTCTTTTTTTCCTCCATCATCCAGGTCATTAACTGGGAAAATGGCATACATGTCATCCGATCACTCATTTTTATCTACCTCCCGCACTATCTGCTGTTAATATCATCTGCCAATTTTTTGGCTTCTTCTCTGCACCTTGCCAGAGCTGCTTCCTCATCAATGCCGGTAAGCACTCTGTCCCTCATCAATACTTTTCCGTTGCATACAGTGGTCGTAGTATCTCTTCCCTGCATGCCAAACAGGATGTGCCCGTTGCAGTTGTCTCCATTCATAGGAGTCAGCGGATCATAATCTACGACTATCACATCCGCAGCCGCACCTTTTTTCAGTACCCCCAAAGGCTTTTTAAAATAGCGTCCCGCTATCCTGGCATTTCCCTCGAACAGCATCTGGGGAACCTCCGCCCAGGCAGCGTTGGGATCGCATAGATGGTGTTTGTGAAGTACATTGGCTACTTTATAGGATTCTGTCATGTCATGGGTATACCCGTCGGTTCCAAGGCCTGTAAGGATTCCCTTGTGAACAATTGCCATAGTCGGCGGGCATCCGCAGGCATTCCCCATGTTTGATTCCGGATTATGTACCACCATGGTATCTGTCTCTTTGATCAGATCCATCTCGTGATCATTTACATAGATGCAGTGTCCAAGAAGCGTCTTATCCCCAAGCACATTGCAGTCCATCAGCCGGTCTACGATTCGTTTTCCATAGGTTTTCAGACAATGGTGGAGATCTTCTATCCCCTCCGCCACATGGATGTGGTATCCCACTTCCCCGGGTTTGTTCTCAGCCGCAAGGGCCATGGTCTCATCCGATATAGTAAAGGACGCATGCATTCCCATCATCCCCGCAATCATGCCGCTCTCATCTTCCAGGGCATGTTTTATAAATCTGGCATTTTCCATCACGGATTCTCTGGCCTTTTCTTTGCCGTCCCGATCCGACACTTCGTAGCACAGGCAGGTCCGGATTCCCAGCTCCTTTGCCGCGTCTTCTATGGTAAACAGGCTGTCTGTAATATGACCGAAGCTTGCATGGTGGTCAAACACTGTAGTCACCCCGTTTTTAATGGAGTCCATGTACGTTGCCAGGGCACTGTAACGGATCTGCTCCGGAGTCAGATGCCGGTCAATGGTCCACCACATACCGTCCAGGATATCCAGAAAACCGTCAGGATTATACCCATTGATGGACAGACCTCTGGCAAAGGCACTGTATATATGCTCATGCACATTGATAAAGGCGGGCATAATGATTTTTCCTTTTGCATCTATGTATTCTGTCTGCGGATAAGCACCTTTCACCGCTTCTGTGGTTCCTGTCATCACGATGGTGTTTCCATCCATAGCCACTGCCCCATTTTCGATAAATGGATTCTCTGCATCTCTTGTAATCATTCTCCCGTTGCCAATTACCAGCATATGTGTTACCTCCTTCATTTAGAAAAAAATATAAAAACCCTCTTGATAGTTAGAGTGTACCATGGAAAATAAGCAATAGCAATAGTTTTTACAAAAATTTTTAAGTATATCTAAAAATTTTTGTATGCCATGCCAGAAACTTCGCCAGACAGAAAAAAGCTGAGGAAAATTGTCCCAAAAACTCTGGGATTCCTCAACTTTTTCTTATGCTTTTTGAATTGTTTCAACTATTTTCTCAACTTCTCCACCTGGCTGTCCAGTTTATCCTTTTCCCTTGGAAAATAATCATAAAATGCCTGGGTAGCCGCCTTTGTAAAGACCTCCATCTCCTGGACAAGGCCTGTGTTCATCGGAAGCCTGTACGCATTCTGCAGTACTTCCTTTGCGATCTTCATGGTAATGTCTTCATCCTTCATGGACATTATTCCCATGAGCTTCGTTCCGTACCCCTTATCCGTCGCGCAGAGATGGTAGTAAAAGGAACAGAGATGATAGATCTCCCGGTAAAGGATCTCTCTGCCTGCCTCCCCATACTCTTCGGCCACGGAAAATCCCATTTTTTTAATGGTTTTCCTCAGCTCTTTTGCTGCATACCGGAAGCCGAAAATCCCCCCGTTATTCCTGGAAAGATAGAGCATTTCCATCCATCCTCCGATATAATTGTCCACCTGCTGGCCAGTGCTTTTTTTGTCCCTGGAGACATAACGTATTTCCCACAGCTTCTGCCTCAGCTCATTCTCCAAAACTCCCGGGTGCTGCTGTATCTCTTCCTCCAAAAGTATTCTTCTGAGCCCGGGATCCTTCTCGCTGTAGTAGCTCTCCGGCCATGTATTCTGCGTAGTGCCTTCCATATCTCCCGTTCCTCCTATTTTCCTCCCAGCATAAAGCTCACCAGAGCAGTTGCTATCGTCTTGCCTGACTTTTCTCCCGTGCATTTGGCAGATACGTTTACCAGATGCCTGCCGCACCGCTCCATCTTGGCGGTTACCAGCATATCATCCCCTTTCACTGCCGGAGAGAGGTAATTTATGGTGAGATTAATGGTGGGTGTGACCATATTTTTGCTCCTGTTTGCGGAGAGTATGCCGCAGGTAGTGTCCACTGCGGCGGCTATAAGTCCTCCGTGCATGGAGGACATATGGTTCAGCGCCCAGTCTTCCACGGGATAGCGCACCGTCAGCCACTCTTCCCTGGCGCTGCAGGCACAGAACCCGGGCTTCATCAAATTGTAAATATGCGTGTCCGGTTCTGCATCTATGCGTCTAATCCTTTCTCTCATCGCCTTCTCCATAGCTTCCTGCTCATCCCTCCAGAAAGCTTCGCTTTTATCTTGTTCTGTCATTTTATCTTCTCTCCTTTTCTCCTGTACCTTCTCTAATATTTCACTTCCGCCAGAACTAATCCCCTGGCAGGAGCCGTATAGCCTGCAAGTTTCCTGTTTCTTCCCACCAGAATCTCTTTCATAGAATCCGGACTCCGTTTCCCCTGTCCCACTTCTATCAGAGTACCCGTGAGGATACGCACCATATTGTACAAAAATCCATCCCCCTCATAAGTAATTTCAATTTCCCCGGCTTTTTCCCGGATGTCAATCCTTTGCAGTCTCCTCACCGTTGACTTTTTCATTCTTTTATTTGAACAGAAGCTTTTGAAATCGTGTTCCCCTGCCAGAATAGCCGCAGCCGCTCTCATCCCGGCCACATCCAGTTCCTTCCCCAGAGGATAGTAGTACTTTCTTTCAAAAACATTCTTATACGCCCCAGTGCCGATCCGGTAACGGTACACCTTTCCCGAAGCATTCAGCCTTGCATGAAAACGGTCAGCCGCCTGCCTTACCTCTGCAACCCCGATGTCCTCGGGCAGATACTGGTTCAGATACCGGCAGATTTCATCCTCGGAAGCATCCGTATCCAGAAACACACTGGCCACCTGGCCCAGTGCATGTACCCCTGCATCTGTCCTGCCGGCCCCCTGCACTTCCACAGGAGCCTGTACCATCCGTGAGAGAACCTCCTCAATCCTTCCCTGAATCGTATTCTCAGTGTTGCCCTGCCGCTGCCATCCGTCATACCGGGTTCCGTCGTATTGGATAATTAGTTTATAATTCATATGATTTGAGTCCTATCTGTGGTTTTTTGTATTATAACATAAAAATCTTTAAAATTAAATTATAGTTTTGTGTATGTGAAGTTCGGGGTTATGCAGTCGGCGAGCGAGGCGTTGCAGACGGACGGATATAGGAGGGAGCACCGGGGGGACAGGGCCAGGCCAGGGGGCGGGGGATAGGGACAAGTCAGCTCGAGGCTCCGCTCCCCTCAGCTAAGTCCTACCAGCTGCTAAGCTCGTCAGGGAGCCTTCCTCGCTAAACAGCTGGTGGACTGGATCTTCGGCTCACTCCGCTTAACCTCCCTGACTTGTCCCTATCCCCCGCCCCCTGGCCTGGCCCTGTCTCCCCGGTGCTCCCTCCTATATCCTGGCAGAGACTTACTTCACATTCACGGAAAACGGTGGGGAAGGTCGAGAATTAAACATTTTCATCTTATTTAGCACTATTGTCGGCTCGATGTTTTGGATAAACAACTAAACCCGTTTCAATTATTTAATATACTTTGTCTGGCTATATTACATCTATATTCTATCTGTCAATTCTACGTGGAATATGACATTCCCCTTCTGATAAATCTCCCCCTGGAACTCCCTATACCCAGGTGAGAGGAATCCCGCGGCGGTGGGCGGGCTGGGTTGGGCGGGAGGGAGGCTTAAGGTCCGCGGACGGTTCCGCAGGAGTGAGTAGAGAGTCTTAGGCAAAACCGGGATTCACGCAGGAGATTTTTTCGGCAGTCCAGGCCGAAAAAAAGTGAGCATGGGCAGAGAATGCACATCAAGCATTCTTTGCACATACGAACGGTGCTCCGGCGGGGATTCCGGTTTTGTCTTAGACTCTCTTCGCGACGGAGGTGTCCCCGGAACTTAAGCCTCCCTCCCGTCCGGGCCAGCCAGCCCGCTGCCGCGGGATTCCTCTCACCGTCCCCCTGCCGCCTCATACCTTCCGACTTAGATCACCTTGAGCCGTAGTCCAAGTAATTGCATTAAATTCCAATTTTATTCTATCTGTATATTTTACAACTATACCCTATGTGTAAGATTTCATTCCCGTTCATATAAATCTCCCCCCTGGAACTCCCTATACCCAGGTGAGAGGAATCCTACGGCGGCGGGCGGGCTGGGTTGGGCGGGAGGGAGGCTTAAGTTCCGCGGACGATTCCGCTGGAGTGACTAGAGAGTCTTAGGCAAAACCGGGATTCCCGCTGGAGATTTTTTCGGCAGTCCAAGCCGAAAAAAAGTGAGCATGGGCAGAGAATGCACATCAAGCATTCTTTGCACATACGAGCGGTGCTCCGGCGGGGATTCCGGTTTTGTCTTAGACTCTCTTCACGACGGAGGTGTCCCCGGAACTTAAGCCTTCCTCCCGTCCAACCCAGTCCGCCCTCCGCCGCAGAATTCCTCTCACCGTCCCCCTGCCACCTCACACTTTCCGACTTGAATCATTTTAAGCTGAAGTCCAAGCGCTACACTCCTAAATCCCAATTTTCATAATCCCTTTCGTTTTTGGTAAATATATGGTAAACTACATCTATATCTGTGCTACAAACCTAATCTATTACAATCAAAGGAGAAATAAACACATGGGAGGCTTTTTTGGCGTTGCCGCAAAAGAAAACTGTACGCTGGATCTGTTTTACGGCGTTGATTACCACTCACATCTTGGTACAAGAAGAGGAGGAATGGCTGTCCACGGAGCAAAGGGCTTCAGCAGGGCCATTCACAACATTGAGAATTCTCCATTCCGCACCAAGTTCGAGCGTGATGTAGAGGAACTTCAGGGAAATCTGGGGATTGGATGTATCTCTGATTATGAGCCCCAGCCCCTTCTGGTACAGTCTCATCTGGGAAGTTTTGCAATTACTACCGTGGGTAAGATTAACAATCTAAACGAGCTGGTACAGCAGATTTATGCAAACGGACACACCCATTTCCTGGAAATGAGCGGCGGGCAGATCAATGCAACTGAATTGGTAGCTGCCCTTATGAATCAAAAAGATTCTATCTTAGAGGGAATCCAGTACGTACAGGAGATGGTTGACGGCTCCATGACACTTCTGCTTTTAACCCCTGAGGGGATATATGCCGCCAGGGATCGCTATGGGCGGACTCCTCTGGTAATCGGGGAAAAAGAAGGCGCTTACTGCGTTTCTTTCGAAAACTTTGCCTACATTAATCTGGGCTACAGCCATTATAAAGAGCTGGGACCGGGTGAGATCGCATTTGTGACCCCGGAGGCTGTGACAACCTTAAAGGCACCGGGGGATGAACTAAAGATCTGTTCCTTTCTCTGGGTATATTATGGGTATCCCACATCCTCGTATGAGGGAATTAATGTGGAAGAGATGCGTTACCGCTGCGGCAGTATGCTTGCCAAGAGAGATGAAAATCTGGTTCGTCCGGACAGTGTGGCCGGAGTTCCGGACTCCGGTGTGGCACATGCCATCGGCTATGCCAATGAATCCGGCATTCCGTATGCAAGGCCATTTATAAAATATACCCCTACATGGCCCCGCTCTTTTATGCCGCAAAACCAGGCCCAGAGGAATTTGATTGCCCGCATGAAGCTTATCCCTGTACATGCACTGATTAAAGGAAAAAAACTTCTGTTAATTGACGACTCTATTGTGCGCGGGACACAGCTGCGGGAAACCACGGAATTCCTGTACAACAGCGGTGCAAAAGAGGTACATGTACGCCCGGCATGCCCGCCTCTCATCTATGGATGCAAATATCTGAATTTTTCCCGTTCCAAATCAGAACTGGATCTTATCACCCGCAGGATTATCAGCGAACGGGAAGGGGAGCATGTGGAGGAAGCACTGGCTGACTACGCCGATCCTACTACTGAACGCTATGCGGCTCTGCTTGAGGCTATACGCAGGGAACAGAACTTTACCACCCTCCGTTTTCACCGTCTGGATGACCTGATTGCGTCCATCGGCCTGCCTCCCTGCAACTTGTGCACCTACTGTTTTAACGGCAAAGAATAAACCATACACATTTGAGAAAAGAGGTCATTTTTATGAACGAATACCAAGATATTACCATCGGTTTCCTGGGATACGGCAATATGGCTCAGGCGATTGCCCAGGGGCTGCTTTACAAAGAAGTGCTGAAGCCGGAGCAGATTTATGCCTGTGCGAAAAACTGGGATAAGCTCTGCAGAAATACACAGGATCAGGGGATGCACGCCTGCAGAGATGCCAGGGAAACCGTGTCCCGGTCCCAGATCGTCGTAATCGCTGTTAAGCCCTATATGGTAAAAGAAGTTATGGAACCTGTACGCGACTTGCTCCAGGATAAAATCATCCTGTCTGTGGCAGATGGCTATCCCTTTGATGCTCTGGAAGAGCTCCTTCCCGGCACCCATCATATCAGCTCAATCCCCAATACTCCGGTCGCTGTGGGAGAGGGTATCTTTATCTGTGAAGAACAGCATTCTCTCACAGAAGACGAGTTTTCTCTGCTCACAGGGCTTTTATCCCGCATCAGTCTGGTTCAGGTACTGGATTCTGCCCATGTGAGTGCTGCCGGCACCATCAGCGGCTGCGGGCCGGCATTCGCCAGTATGTTCCTGGAAGCACTGGGCGACGCAGGTGTCACCCACGGGCTTTCCAGACAGATGGCATACGCCCTGGCCAGTCAGATGATAGCGGGAACGGGAAAGCTTCATCTAATGTCAGGAAAACACCCTGGAGCAATGAAGGATTCCGTATGCTCTCCGGGAGGTACTACCATCGTCGGCGTTGCTGCCCTGGAGCGGGGTGGACTTCGCGCTGCAGTCTTAGATGCCGTGGATGCTGTGGAATGTAAAAAGAATAAAAAATAATATTTTTTTCAAAAACATATTGACAAATTTTCAAATGCTTTATATTATAATACCAACCAAAGCGAAACCGCAGAGTAAGAAGAGTAGATATCTTTCCTTTGTTTCCAGCGAGTCTCAGGTGGTGCGAGTGAGATAAGAAAGCAGATATTGAATGGGCTTATGAGGTCGGAAGGAAAGGCGCAGCCGAGTAATATCCGACGGGATGTTCACCCGTTATCAAGGAACCATGCATGTTAGTGTATGACAGAGTGGATGTATAACATCAATCCGGGTGGTACCGCAGAAGATCGTACGTAATACGGCTTTTGTCCCTGAACAAGGGGCAGAAGCCGTTTTTTTCTGCCTCTTTCTGAGAGATGCCACACATAGCTGACCAGTTCCGGGTTCGCAGGGGATACACAGCAACCAACCATCAGAAAGGAGAATATTGATTATGAAAAAAATTCCACACAGATTATATTTAACCGAGGAGCAGATGCCAAAACAATGGTATAACTTGCGTGCTGATATGAAGGAGCTTCCGGATCCTATGATTAATCCCGGCACAGGAAAGCCTGCCACAGAAGAGGATCTGTATCCTGTCTTCTGTGAAAAGCTGGCTCATCAGGAAATGGATAACGTAACCCGCTATGTGGATATCCCTGAGGAAATCCAGGATTTCTACAAAATGTACCGTCCTTCCCCTCTGATCCGCGCGTACAACCTGGAAAAGTATCTGGATACACCAGCCAAAATTTACTACAAATTCGAGGGGAATAATACCTCCGGAAGCCACAAACTGAACTCTGCCATTGCTCAGGCTTACTATGCCAAGGAACAGGGGTTAAAGGGTATCACCACAGAGACCGGCGCCGGACAGTGGGGTACTGCACTTGCAGAAGCCTGTGCCTTTTATCATCTGCCCCTTACGGTGTACATGGTAAAGTGCTCCTATGAACAAAAGCCTTTCCGCAAATCCGTGATTCATACCTTTGATGCAGACATTATCCCCAGTCCCAGCAATACCACCAATGTAGGCCGGGCAATCCTGGAAGCAAATCCAAATACCACAGGAAGTCTGGGGTGTGCGATTTCTGAGGCTGTGGAAAAGGCAGTTTCTACGGAGGGCTACAAATATGTACTGGGTTCTGTCTTGAATCAGGTACTGCTCCACCAGTCTGTCATCGGTCTGGAAAGCAAAACTGCCATGGAGATTCTGGATGAATATCCGGATGTAGTGGTAGGATGCGCCGGGGGCGGTTCAAACCTGGGAGGGTTGATTGCTCCATTTATGCAGGATAAATTAACGGGAAAATCGAATCCCAGAATCATAGCGGTAGAGCCGGCTTCCTGTCCGTCTCTCACCAGAGGACGTTATGCCTATGACTTCTGTGATACCGGAAAGGTAACTCCTATGGCCAGAATGTACACTTTGGGATGTGACTTTATTCCCTCCGCCAACCATGCCGGCGGTCTCCGTTACCATGGGATGTCTCCGATTCTTTCCAAGCTGTACCATGACGGTTATATGGAAGCTATGTCAGTGGAACAAACGAAAGTCTTCGATGCTGCCGTAACCTTTGCAAAGCAGGAGACCATTCTCCCTGCACCGGAGTCTGCCCATGCTATCTACGGAGCTGTGCAGGAAGCCTTAAAGTGCAAGGAATCAGGAGAGGCAAAAACCATACTTTTCGGCCTTACAGGAACCGGATATTTCGACATGGTTGCTTACCAGTCTTACATGGATAAAACCATGCAGGATTACATTCCCACCGACGAAGAGCTGGCGGCCAGCTTTGAAAGACTGCCAAAGATTCCCGGAATTCAGGAATAGTCTGTTCACTGTGCTAACATCAAAGGGGACGTTGTTCTTAACCAGAACAGCGTCCCCTTTTAGAAATAGGGCAACTCCCAATTTCCTCGGATATATTAGACATAATTAGCATTTTTATATTATATAATATGCATCCATGCCAATCATTATGATATAAAAAATTATAACCATTGGCATTTCTTCGGAATTCCGGCTATGTACCTTCCGGTGAGTTCAAACGGCAGCAGGAACCACACTCCTCTGGACTGCATCAGCAGACTTCCTTCTTCTCTTCTCAGCAGGATCAAGATGAACACCAGAATCCAGGCCAGCAGTATGCCGGACACAGCTGCTTTGCCGCTCACTCTTCTCCATCTTCCAAATGCAGCCCCATAGCATATCCAGGCACCAGCCATATATTTTACACAGTTGAAAAACGGCTGGGCAATCATAAGTTCCGGTTTTCTTTTCCTCATTCCGAGGAGGAGGATAAGCTCCTCCCCTTTCTGCTCTCCCAAACTATGCCAAAATTGAAAATCTGACCATCTCGTTGGGATCATATCCTTTGGCAGGGTAACGGAAAATCCAAAGGCATAGAGGAACAGAATCCCCATCCCGGTCATCAGCGCTATGCTCCATACTGCTGCTGTCCGTTTCCCTTCTCTGTCTATCGTTTTCCAGTACTTTGCCAGCATCCTAAGAAGCATAAACAGCGGCAGGGTAAAGACCAGAAAGACAGACCAGCTGTTATAGTACTTTACCGGCACCTTGACTCCCTGGATCCCGTACCTCATCATAAAACTCCTGGCAGGATCCTCCAGGGACCCGTGCTTCCCCCCGGCCTTTAATGTCACTGTATTGAGGATAGCTTCACCGCCTTTTTCCGCCTGAACGAACAAGGTGCCTTTCATATGCCTCATAATCCCCCGGATGGTCAGTGTCCGCTCTCCATATTGTATTTTTTCCCCCACTGCCCTTGTGCTGCCGAATAATTTCCAGGCAGTGTCTGCCGAGATCAGACAGCCCTCTGTATCCTCATCATTGAGAGAGACGGATTCCCGAAGCAGGAGACGGGAATCACCGCAGGCCTCAATTGCACTTACCCTGGCGGTGCGGGTCAGGTCCCGGCTGACGATCTGTACCTCTTCCTTTTCTCCCCACAGGATAAACGTATCCGGAGATTCCCTGTCTTCTTCATTTACGGCCATTTCTTCCCACTGCTCCCGGCTCCAGGCGCCCTGCTCCAGTATAATCTCTTCTGTATCATGGGGAAGTGCTGTCTTAAAGGTCTCTGTCTGAGCCAGAGAAAAGCAGATAAGACAAAGGCCGGCCGCTGCGGCCCTTCCCAGCACTCCCAACTGCCCTCTCACGGTTCCTGCAGGCGTACTCTGCTGCCTGCTCCGATTTCCCGGTCCGACTGTGTAATGACCTCCTGCTTGGGCGTAAGGCTTCCGTTCTCTAAAGCTGCATATCTCTCATTTTTGTCCTTTACAATCACATCCTTCCGCTCTGCCACCAGCTGTTTTCCCAGAACAGACTCTTTTTCCTGGAGGATCAGCACATAGTACTTTCCCTCTGACAGGTGAAGCGCCTCCACCGGGACACAGACTTCGTAGGGTGATGATTTCTGCACTGCGGTCATAGTGGCGGATACTCCAATTTCGAGAGTATCCGGCGGTAACAAAACCGTAACATCCATGAGTGCCGGGTTCTCCTGATTTACGGTAATGCTGTCCGCCTTCAGGTCCTCAATCACGGTTCCGTTATTGGCCGGTGTCAGACTGACAGCATCGCCTCTGCTCAGGTATTTTGCCTCCTCGCTGTCTATCTGCGTGACAAATTTACAGCCAGAGCTAATATCCGCAAGGGTCAGGGCTGCGGTTTCCTGGGTTTTGTCTCCGGTCATTACGGATATTTTAGTAACCACACCTTTCACCGGAGAGAGGATTTTTCCTTCCTGTTCTTGTAAAGCTTTCAGTTTATCCAGATCCATATTCTTTTTCTCTATATCAAGTTCATTTATTTTAGATGTACTGTCACTGCCCTCCCCGGTATTGGCATCCTCAATTGCCCTGCCGGCAGCAATTGCGGACTCCTGGGCGGCGTAAGCTGCGTCCTGGTAGGCTTTTTCCGCGGCAGAGACCGCATCCAGCAGCTGCTGCTCCTGGGCTTTTGAGCCCTGCTGGTTAAGAGAGTCCATCTCCTGCACATAGGAATTCCATGCAGCTTCTGCCTCCTGGGCCGCCTCCCGGGCCGCCTTGGCGTCTGATCTTGCTTTCTCCAGCTTAGGCGCATATTCTGCTTCTACCTGATCTCTGATCTTCTTCTCCTCCTGAGAAGTAAGATTGCTCCCACCATTGCCAGCCTTTGCTTCCTCGATTCTTTTTTGAACCTCCACCTCTGTCTGTGTCTCTATCTTTGTAATTTCCTGTTCCAGAGTCTGGGCCTGTTCTTTTTTGTCCCCACAATTTTTTTCCAATGTCTCAAGCACTCCCGGGTCCCCCTGGGCTTCCTCCGCATTCCGGTAATAGTCAGCAAGGGCTTCTCTGGCCTGTGCCAGTTCCTCCGCCGCTCTGGCCACATCATCTTCCCCTTTCTCCACAGCCCGCTGATAATCCGCTCTGGCCCGTTCTTCCCCGGCTGCCTTTTTTTCCTGATCCGCTTTCTTTTTGCTGTCCAGATCCTGGTTATTCAGCTTCAGCTTTTCAATCTCCTGCTCCAGAGTCAGAATCTGTTCTTCAATATCTGTCCTATTCAGCTGCATTAGAAGCTCCCCCGCTTCTGTCTGCTGACCCTCCTGGACATAGATGGCGTCCACCGTAAGGTTCGGCTCTGTAAGCACTGCTTGTTCCCGGTTTTGTCTTACCTTGCCTTCCTTTTCAATTTTGTGCTCAATCGCCCTGCCGGAGGGCTTTTCCGTCACTATCTGAGGAACTGTGACACTGTCAGCCGCCCGGGAAACCACGGTGAAAAATAGCATCATTCCCAAAAAAACGGCAAATGCAGCAAGGGCCTTTCTGCGTATAGCCTCGTGATTTTTCCATAGTTCTCTCATATCTACTCCTTTACTGCCGCTGCTACAATCCCCTGTTCCAGATAGTCCTGCCCTGCAAGAAACACGAAAAGGGCAGGCGCCAGTGTTATAACCGATGCCGCAAAAGCCATAGCTGCATCCTGAAGGCTGATTTCCGGAAGATATAAAGACAGGGGCCAGAGGGATCTGTCCTTTAAAAATGTCAGCGGCTGCTCAATCAGATTCCAGCACTCCAGAAATCCCAAAACCATTGCAGATACAATCCCCCCGGAACCCAGAGGCAATCCTATATGCCAAAAGATCTGCCATTCTCCCGCCCCGTCAAGTCTGGCTGACTCAATCACTGCCTCAGGAATGGATGTAAAAAACCGGTACATAAGAAACACCGAAAAAGTAGAAAATGCCCCTGGCAGTATCAGCGCCCAGTGGGTATTCAGCAGCTCCAGTTTGTTCAGTATCAGATAGCTGGAAAGCATAGTAACCTGAAACGGCATCATCATCAGAGCTATGTAAATCGTAAACAGCACACGCTTACCCGGAAACTGGTATCTGGCAAACCCCCATGCCGCAGTTACCCCTGTGAGAAGCTGTCCAACCAGGATTCCCCCAGTGATTGCGGCAGAATTCCAGAACATAATAAAAAAAGACGGGGAATCCAGCAGCAGCTCTACATACCCTCTCAATGTGGGATACATCGGGAACAGTGTCCATCCTGCAAATCCTTTGGCCTCACCCAGAACAGGAGCCAGGTATGCTCCCAGTTCCTGATATCCCATCAGAGATCCTGCGATTAAAAAAATAATTGGATAGCAAGCTGCTGCTGCCAGAATTCCCAGAAAAAAGAGTATTATTTTCTGTTTCATACGGTTACCACCTCACCCTTTTTTATCCCAAGCCCGCTCCAGCAGCAGAACCAATGCCATAATTACCAGGGCAGTCATAACTGCCCCTGCCGCCATTTTGTCCAGGGAAAGTTCCCGAAACCAGTTGTTGAACACATGCTGCAGAAGATACATGCTCTCATTAGGGTAATCCCCTGCCACCAGATACGCCTCCCGAAACACCTTAAAGGAATTCAGAAGAGACAATACACTGATGGTGAAAAATGCAGGCAGCAGATTGGGGAGGGTAATTTTAAAAAAGCACATCCACTCCCCTGCACCGTCTACCTTAGCCGCCTCATAGAGACTGTCCGGGATTGTGCCCAGACCGGCTGTCCACAGTATAATGTCATACCCCAGGTTTTTCCAGAGATAGCTAAAGACCAGTACCCAGAAGGCCGCATCTGAATTCATCCAGTCCTTTGCCGGAAGATGCATCCACTGGAACATCCCGTTTACAATCCCCTGCTGATGAAAGAGCACTCTCCACAAAAGTACAACAGAGGCTACCGGAATGGCCATAGGAACCAGATACACACTTTTGAGCAGCTGACCCCAACGTTTCTGCCGGTGCAAAAAAACTGAAGTCATCAGAGACAGAAGCAAAAGGGCAGGAATACAGATCAAAGTAAACCGAAGCGTATTTCTCACTGCCAGTCCAAAAGCAGGATTGCCAAGCAGTTCCCGGTAGTTATTCAGACCGGTAAAATGATTTCCCATGGCGTCTAAAAAGGATCTCCGTATTACATCCGAAAAAGGAATTAAAACAAACAGAAATACCCCCAAAAGACTGGGCATCAGAAACAACAGTCCGGTCCGCCCCCTTTTTGCATGCATACTCACTTTCTTTTTTCCTGCCATAACTTTCACTTTCTATTCAGCCAGATACAGATTAACTTTCTGCATAATATTATTCACTGCTTCTTCCAGTTCCTGGCTGCCCTCCAGATATTTTTCTCCCTGTTCCTTTACCACATTCCATATGGTCTCGTCAGTAAGCGACGGCGTATCGGCCGCTTCCAGCATCTGCCGTAATTCCTCCAGTTGTTCCTCATCGGGCCAAAGCAAAGACATGGTAAACATATCATCGCTTCCCTCACCGGAAACAGCCAGTTCAGCTCCGCCCTCCTCCCCATAGGGATTCTTCAGCGTACCCTCAAAGCCTTTTTTGTTCACTGGAAATGCTCCGGTGATACTGCTCTGGATCTCCTCTTGCAACAGCGCCTTTAAAAAGTCTGCCGCCAGCTCTTTGTCTTCACTTTTACTGCTGACTCCCGCTGTAAGATAAGGAAGAAATACATTCTTTCCATCCTTCTCAATGTTCTTATATACGCCACCTTCCAAATCCTTTTGAGCTGAGATGACTAAGGAATACTCAGATACAGAACCCATCCAGCCCACACTGGCCAGAGCCTTTTTCATCAGCAGACTCATATAATCTATCCGCATGGACAGAAATCCGCCCGTTCCCCCTGCCCCAAAATCAAAGATTCCGGAATTTGAAGTATCCTCCTCCCTGGGGATTCCCGTATCATAGATTGCCTTTACCTGGCGCAGAAATTCGGTCACTGTTTCCTCTTTCAGGGTTCCGTCTTCCTTCTGCCAGTCTGCACAGTCCAGCCGGTACAAGGTTTCCAGAAGGCCCCAGGCATCAGCAGGAGACAAAATTGATTCTATCTCCGGATTATCCTCCCTCAGACTCTTCACTCTTTCTGCCAGTGAGGATAAATTACCGACCGCCTTGGCTGTCTCTTCATCCCCCTGGAACAGTGGAATCCGGAAGCCTAAGGGGATTCCGTAGGTTTTCCCGTCTTTTGCAAATGCATTTGCCACCTTCTCAAACAATCCATCCGCTCCGCCTGCCTCTGCTGCAATGTCACTGATGTCTGCTAACAGTCCTTTTTCTATATAACTAGTTATAGGCATGCCATCCAAAAATAAAAGATCCGGACCTTCTCCGGCCATTATATCTGTATTCAGTGTCCGAAGGGCATCTGGTACCGTGGCACCGTCCTCTCCGGTAATGCCTACCTCCAGATTCACGTATACATCCGTATGCTCCTTCTGGTATACGGAGATTGCCTGACGGATATCCGAATTATCCTCCAGAGAATACACCTTGAGCTCTTTCTCAGGCATTGCCGGCGTATCCGGAGAATACGTATATTTCAGAAGCTGGTAGTCGATTCCAATGGCACAGGAAACCATAAAGCTTCCATCCTTAAGGGTTATCATCTGCAATAGTCCCAGACTGGGATTCCCCAGGGAAGTCAGTTCACCGTTCACCACCTGTTCTATCACAGTTCCCCCGGCGATATGCCGATAGATCCCATCTCTTCCGCAGAGAAATAACGTATTCTCTTCTTTTCCCTGTAAAAACACCATAAAATTAAACCCGGCAGACGAGTTATCCTTACTGCCTTCGCCGTTAAAAATCTGCTCCTCCAGAACCTCATCCTTGTCCAGAGGGTCTCCTGATTCCAGATCCAAAAGCTGCACCTGCGTTTCTGTTACGGCCAAAAGCTTGTCATCCAATACCTCAAACATCCAAATCTTTTCTCCGGATCCCTTATAAGTCTGAAGGATTTGTCCGCTGCTAGGATCTATGGTATGAACATTTCCCGCATAGTCCCGTATCAGCATCCTCCCGTCCGGTGCAAATTTCATATCCGATATCCCATTTTCGTTTCCGCCTTCAGCCGCAGGCAGTTCCACCGGGACTTTTTGTCCGCTTTCTCCTGCCACGCCGTAGAAAAGAGCATATTTTTCTTCCCCATTGGCGACTCCCAGAGCTGCCAGGTCTCCCTTGGGTGAAATCACCGCCCGGTCCAGATATTCACTGTTTTCCAGCTTCATAATATCCGGGCAGCTGATTTCCTCCCAGCTCTCCCCCTGGTCCTTTGACTGCCACAGCACCCTTTTGCCGCCCTCACCGCTTTCCCCGAAAAGCTCCAGACTGCCATCCTCCAGCTTTCCAAGCGCCAGTATTCTTTCTGTTCCCTCAGGCAGCGGCATCTCCGTCTCCAGATATCTCCCCATAGCTGTCTCCTTGTCCCTGCCTTTTTCCTCACTCTTTTTTTCTCCCCCGCCGCATCCGGCCAGCCCCGAGACTGCCAGGGTCAGAGAAACCGCCAGACAGACGGCTTTTTTCCAATATGTATTCATGATACTCCTCCTCTTACCTTTGATTTTCTCTATCGTAACACTCCTGTCTCTATTTTTTCTCTAAAGCTGTCTCTAAATTTTCTCTATTTTTAGAGATAAAATAAAGAATCCTGTGATATACTTTGGGTGTTATAAATAATAAGAGGTGAGAATTATGAGAATCTTAATCATAGAAGATGACGAAAAATTATGTGAATCCCTGCAGTTTCAGCTGAAACGGGAGGGTATTCTGTCTGACACATGCAACGACGGGGAAGACGGACTGGACATGATACGGCAGCAGGCCCATGACCTGGTGCTGCTGGATCGAATGCTTCCTTCGCTAGACGGACTTACGATTTTGGATCGGATGAGGCAGGAGCAGATAATGACGCCGGTGATTCTGGTGACCGCTTTGGGCGATCTGAATGATAAGATAACCGGATTAAACAGCGGAGCAGATGATTATTTAGTAAAACCCTATGAATTTCAGGAATTGCTGGCCCGTATCCGCTGTATCAGCCGGCGGCCTATAGGACTGGAGCTGTCTTCGGAGATTTCCATGGGCAATATTGTCTATAACCCCAGCCTGCAGCAGCTCACAGGCCGCGGCGGAAAGCAAGTGCTCCTCTCCAAGCGGGAAGGCGCTCTTCTGGAATTCTTTCTAAGAAACCCCCGCCAGACTCTGCCCCGGCTCACCATACTTACCCGGGTGTGGGGACCGAATGCAGAGGTTGAGGAAGGCAATCTGGATAACTATATCCATTTTGTGCGCAGACGGCTGAAGGCAGTGAATGCCGCATTAACACTGAAAACCATTCGCGGAGTTGGATACTGTCTGGAGGAATCAGATGTTTAAAAAACTGCAGTTTAAACTTACTCTTGTTTGTACAGGCATCACGGGTATCATACTCATTGCCATGACCTGCATCTGTCTTTACTTTTCCCAGTCAAACCAGGTAAAAAACTCGGAGGCTGCCTTTTCCAATAATTTAAGCTCTATGCTTACCCATCTGGAAAGCCAGTCTACCATCTCACTTCAGTGGATCGCCAAGATGGAGAAAAATCATCAGTTTCTGCTCTCCATTTACGACAACGGTCAGGCTCTCTTTTACCAGGAACTCCGCAGAAGCCCAAAAGAGCGCAAGGTCTTTGCACAGGCAGCTGCAAAGGCCAAAGACTCCTATGGGCTGGACCTGAACGCCCCGGGCAACTCTGTTCTTCTCTCCCGGCACAGAGAGTTTAAGCTGAAGACTCCCGAAGGTACCGAATATTACGCGTCGGGAATCCTTCTGCCAAAAAAGTCCGGCCACTTAAGCATCATCGTTCTCCAGTCTCTTGATGCGCAAAAAAAACAGCTCTCCGCACAGCGCTGGCAATTTGCCGGTGCGGATGCTGCCGCAATCCTTCTCCTGGGTATTTTTTTCTGGTTCTTTATGGGAAAGCTTCTCCACCCTCTGGAAGAAAACAGGCAGCAGCAGGCAAGCTTTATAGCATCTGCCTCCCATGAGCTTCGTTCTCCTCTGGCAGTCATCCTTTCCTGTCTGACGGCATCTCAGAATGTTTCACCTGAAGAATCCCGGCATTTTACGGAAATTATACGTACAGAGGGAAAAAGGATGTCCCATCTTATCGATGAGATGCTGCAGCTGGCAAATGCAGACAGCCATTCCTGGAATCTTCATCTTGCCCCCGCTGCCATAGATACCTTAGTACTCACGGTATACGAGAAATATGAACTTCTGGCCAGAGAGAAGGGCCTGGCGCTTACCGTCAGCCTGCCGGATGAGGAAGTTCCTCCGATACTCTGCGACGAGGAAAGAGTCTCCCAGATTCTCTCTATTCTTATGGATAATGCCATAAGCTACACTCCTTCGGGAGGAAAAATCCGTCTCTCCCTCTGCCGTACCGGCAGCAAAATTCACCTCTCCGTGGCCGATAACGGCCCGGGAATCCCCAATGAGGAAAAAAAGCGAATTTTTCAGCGGTTCTACCGCCGGGATCAGGCACGTACCTGTAAGGAACATTTTGGCCTGGGTCTGTCCATCGCAAAAGAGATTGTTCGGCTTCACAAGGGTAAGCTTTTTATAACAGATACCCCGGGAGGCGGGGCCACCTTTACCGTAATCTTATAATTACTTATTCTCCTCTTCCCCCCTGAACTCCATTATTACAGAGACAGGGGGGAGATAGCTTTCCAGTATCTTTATCAATTCCAGTTCACTGCAAAACGCTGAAACCTTCCCATTATATGCAACACTGCCCTGCCAGGAATAATAATTCCGTCCGGATATCGTAATATATATCTTTTCTTTTTCTTCCATTTTCGTATCTCCTCCTTTTTCGCTTCCAAAACACAGCCCGGGGCAATCTGCAGAACTGCCCCATACATGTTTCCCACAGAATACTCTGAAAATGAGAATATATTGTTTATCATAGCATGAGGAGAACAAAAAAAAGCCGTTTTATTCCCAAAGACATTTTAGCCAACTGTAAAGCAGGCCGTATTACTGCCGAAAATCCATTTTTGCTACCCAAAATCATGGCAAGTACATGTAAAACAAAATGGGATATGATAAAATAGGTTCAAAGAAGGGAGAGATGGGGACATGCACATTGCAATTGTAGAAGATAATGAAAAGGAACGGCATGAACTGCTTCAGATGCTTCATGCATATTTCCGAAAAATGAATACCCTGTACACCTATGATACCTATGCAGCAGGGGAAGAGTTTCTGAAGGCATTTCATCCCGGCAGCTACGATCTAGTTTTCCTGGATATTTATATGGACGGCATCAGCGGCATGGACACTGCAAGAGCAGTACGCAGGACAGACAGCTCCTGCCCTCTGTTTTTTATCTCAGCCAGCCGTATGCATGCTGTGGAAAGCTATGAGGTACAGGCTGTCTACTATCTGACAAAGCCTCTGGAAGAAACTGCTTTCCTCCAAGCCATGGACCGTGTATGCTCCCGCCTGACAAAAGCCAATCGATATCTCACAGTATCCGTAAAAGGCCATCTGCATATGAAGCTGCTGTTGAAGGATATTTTATTTGTGGACTGTCTGGCCCGGAAAACCCATATACACCTTGAGAATACACAACTGGTTATTGACAATTCCATTGCCTCCGTTTTGGAGATTCTGTCTGAAGATGAGCGGTTCCTTTCCTGCAATCGGAATGTTCTGGTGAATATGGACTGGGTAGAATGCATTCCCCAGGAGGAATTTATTATGAAGAATCAGGAGCACGTGCCTATCCGTCAGCGGGGACGGGGTGCCGTCAAAAAGGCATTTCTGGAATACACCCTGAAGGAACTTCGAAAGGGGGAGTTTTCGTGAAAAACAGGGCACTATTTCTGATTTGGCTTCTGTCCGTGCTTCTCTGTTTCTGCTTTTTCCCCGCCGCTGTCCAGGCAGCTTCCCCGCAGTATGACTGTTCTTCTGCCAGGGAGCTTTATGAACTTCTGCTGAATCATCCGGGCAGCACCATCTCCCTTACAGACGATATAATATGGGATACTTGGACTCCTCTGCCTCAGGTATCTGCTCCCACCAAAATTAATATGGGTGACTTTAGTATTTTAGTTCCGGAAGATTATGAACTTTACATTCAGGGCCCCTTACACTTTGAAGGCAGTGCGGCCGACCGGCCCCTGTTTGTAGTTGAGGGCTCTCTTTCTACGGAGAATCATGTTGAGATTACAGCCCGGGGGGATTCTGCCACAGCTATTTTTATCGGCGAAAACGGTTTTTGGTACTCAGATCTCTCCTCTGTTTTTGTGGAAGGCCCTAACTCTACAGGGGTATACTTTGAAAGTGGATTAGAATCAGAAATAACCGCCGCCAGGGTACAGGCTGAGGGAAACGGCTCTGTGGGTATCGATTCTCATCGTCCTCTTCAGCTGGTCCTCTGCAATATATCCAGTGACGGCGGACAGGCATTGAAGGCGTCGGAACCTGTCCGCCTGGATCAATGCCTTGTTACTCCTTCACTGCCAGATGCGGAGGTGATCAGCCGCCATGCCGTAATCTCTGAAGAAAGAATTCAGGAGAGCGGCCTGTGCTTTCCTCAGGGCGTTTCCAGGGAAACAGTTTATGAGACTGCACTAACATACCGGCTGCTCTGTGAGGAGGAAGGGGTTTATGAAATTTCCTATCTGACCAGTTTTCTCTGGGAAGACAGCCTGGTCGATTATAATCTTCCAGGGACTTATCTGGTTTCCCTTGTCCCTCAGGTACCCGAATGGTTTCCTGCGGCTCTGCCTTCCCTGGATATCCCGGTTCATATTGTGGATCCGGATTGGCCGTTTTTAATGGCAGCTTATCAGCTGATGGACTCCGTAGGAATCCAGTTCTTCACTGAAATAACAGATGCAGCTGAGATGCACATGTACTATTCCGATGACAATGGGGCATCCTGGAATGATATTCTGGAATTGCCCGGAAGCTATCTTGATTGTTATGGCGCCCAGGTATACGGTTTAAAGGAAGATAAGTCCTATCTGTTCTGCCTTGCCGTAACAGGGGGCACTATAGAAGGGATCTCGAATGTTCTGCCCTTTACCTTCGGAGATCCGGATCCTTTCGGAGGCGGAGACAACGATGGAGGGGATCGCACAGAGCAAAAATTGCCTCCTGTTTCCCAGGCTGTTCCTGAAGCAGCCATCCCTTCCCCTCCGGTAACTTCACCGCAAGAGATATACCCTCACGAGGAAACATACAGTTCCTCCCAAACACCGGACAGAGTGGAACCCTCTGTGCCTGTAGACACTAAAGCACCATCTGCAGAAAATATAGCTCCCAAGGAGAAAGAAAGCTCCCCTGTCAGGGAAGAAAGCACAGACTCCATAACAGCAGTCTCAGGTGCCAGATTAAGACAGCTTCTGGAAATCAATCCGGACACTGTTCTCTTTGAAAAGAATGGGTTATCTGTGGAAATTCCCTCTACTTTTCTGGCCTCCCTTTCTCTTAGCAATAGGGGGCTGCTTGAAATAGACCTCCGCAAGATAGACGAGCTTTCTTTTCAGCTGTCTGTTACGGCGGACGGGCAGGAGATTGCAGCACTGCCCGAAACATCCGTTTCCCTTTCATACACCCCCTCCCAAGGGACAGATCACAGTCATTTGACCCTTGTCCATGCAGGATCAGGGGCAGCGGAACCAGTGACATACAGTGAAAAACACAAAATTGCCTCATCTAAAATATACACAACCGGCATTTTTACTCTAAGAGAATACTCTATTACGGATACGGAGAAAACGGGAACGGCTGCAATGAATCCCGTCGCTGGGAGCCTGTCCATTCTTCTGACTGCTGCTGCTGTAACTGTACTTATCCTTGTTCGAAGGAGGAGAATGCATGAAACGAATTAAGAGAATTCTGCTCACAGGTGCAGTCCCTCTGGCTATCCTTCTGTCTTCCTGGCTGTTGTTTGCCTTTCTTTATCAGACAGACAATAAATATACCCAAAAAGCCTCACAGCCTATATGCGGAATCCTTTCCCTTTCGGAAAAGGACCTCAGACAAGCTCCCCTGCGATATCTTATTCGCGAATGGGAGTTTTATCCGGATGTCCTTTTTACTCCACAGACTTTTGCTGATAAAAAGCCCGGTACTTACCGGCAGTATATTTCTGTAGGGCAGTACGGAGGCATGGAAGCAGGAAATATTCATCGTTCTCCTCACGGCATCGGCACATACCGCCTGACAATACAGCTTCCAAAGGGAATGCGCACGTATGCACTGGAACTGCCGGAAATCTTTTCTGCCTATGCCTTCTATATAAACCAGGAATTGAAGGCACAATCCGGAGATCCCAATCCAGAATCCTATACCCCCTGTATAAAAGAGAAAACGGTGGTCTTCCAGGGGGAAGGCACTGTAAACCTTCTTCTGGCCGTATCTGATTTTTCCTGGATCTACAGCGGGCTCACCTATCCCCCCGCCTTTGGTTTGGCAGATGCCGTCATAAATGCCCGGGAAAACTATCTGCTCATCCGTATGGCAGCCCTGCTTTTAGGTTTTCTGGGTCTTATATTATCTCTGTACCTTGGCTTCAGGGCCCACTGGAAAAAAGGACTGCTATATGCTTTGCAGTGCATTTTTTATCTTGGATATACTGCCTTTCCCCTTCTGCACCGCTTTTTTGCCACAGATGTAAATCCCTGGTACGCCCTGCAGCTTTTCTGTTTCTATGCCATGCTGCTCATGGCCGTATTGCTGCAGAACAGCCTGTGTCAGATAAGAGGAAAAATCGCCGGTATCTGGCCCTTTATCTGCGCAGCGGGGACAGTCGCAGCCTTCCTCACCGGCATCTGCGCCTCTCGCCTGGGGCTTACTGCCTTTTACTCTTTCTCTCTGCTGTCCGCCGTACTCAAATATGGATCTGCTGTCTACCTTTTGATCGTTTCAGGGGTAGCAGTCCGAAACCGGAGAAGATTCTCCCTTCTGCTTCTGTACACTTCAGAGTTCTTTGCGGTTTCTCTTCTCGCAGACAGGGTGATGCCCCTTTTTGAGCCTATACGGGGCGGCTGGTTTATAGAAATCGGAGGTACCGGGCTTATGCTGGGGCTGGCATGCGCTCTCTGCAGAGATTTGGGAGAGGCCTATAAGCGCAGCCTGACCCTGGCGGAAGAATACCGTCTGATGGAACGCCAGCTCTCCATGCAAAAGGAACATTACCGGCAGCTGACGCAGCAGATAGAGGCTGCCAAAACAGCTTCCCATGATCTGCGCCATCATATGCGCACACTGCGGACACTGGCAGACAGAGCTTCGCTGCCGGATATCCGCAGATATCTGGAGGAATACGAGCCTCATACAGAACCCCGGGATGTCATAACCTATTCCAATCATCCTGCGGCTGATGCCATTCTTTCCTATTATGCAGGAGTTGCTCTGCGTATCCATGCAGAGTTCAGCGCCGTCCTTCAGCTTCCTGAGTCCCTGAATATCCCGGACACAGATCTGTGCATTCTCCTTGGGAATCTTCTGGAAAATGCAGTGGAGGCCTGTGAACGGCAGATCACAGGGAAACGTTTTGTCTATCTCCGGGGAGAAGCCACAGGACGGCAGCTTCGCCTTGTGATAGACAATAGCTTTGACGGGATAATAACAGAGCGGGAGGGCCGATACTTTTCCTCTAAAAGAAAAGGGTTCGGTCTGGGGATACATTCCGTCAGATCCATTGTGGAAGCTCACGGCGGCTTGGTTTTATTTGAACCGGGAGATCAAGTTTTTAAAGCCTCTGTGTTCATACCTCTGAAATAAAAGGAGAGGTCATTTATCTGCCCTCCCCCTCTTTGTCTATCCATACAGCATCTGTACAGGATTCCCGTACATCCTGGTTCACTCTGTGGACACACCGGACTCTGTAATATCCAGCCCCTGCAACAATAGATTTGCTGGAAGAAAGATACACCGAATTCGCCCTGCCTGCCTTCCAGGAATAAACCTCTGTCCACGTACTGTTCTCATCTGCTTTTTCTACTGTCACTTCTACGGAGATCTCATCCGCGATCTGGGAAGCTGTTGTCATCCCCCCTGCCAGCAGCTGTCCATTCTCATCCTTGGCAATCGTTGCGTCTCCATACTGGACCATGCCTTCCCAGGGCATCCCTTCCTCTTCCTGGGCAGCCTCTATTTCTGACCGGGGCATCCCCATACAGAGGGAAGCACTTAACAATACCCCCATGCACAGCAGGACTGCTGTTTTTCCTTTCATTCTCTGTCTCCCTCCAAATATCCTACGCAAATTCCAGACCATTAAGAATCTTTTGGAACTCGTCCCGTTCCATGGTTCCCACTACCAAATAACAGATATTGTCATACAGGATCCGGGCCGCATAGGCGCTTTCTTCTTTGTCTTTAGACTGGAGTTTCCAGATCGTTGCCTCAGCCGCCTGCAGGTCGACCGTATGCTCCTCCTGTATTTCTTCTCCTGATACAAAGGTGTAAGACAACATTTCCCTCTTTTGGGAAAATGCTTTATAAGTAAGACTTCTGCCCTGGTACAAATAGGAGAGACACGCAGTCTGAATGCAGCTGTCCACATCAGCCTCCAGAAACTTTGTGCCCTCCGGCACATAAGTCATCTTAACCGGACATCCCCTATAGATCTCCTCCATCTGCTGATACGCCAGCTCCTCCTGGGCTGACCGTGCCGCAGCTTCTTTTTTCTCCCATATAAACCAACGGGGGGTACCGGCAGTTATCAGTACCCCGTAAATTCCCACAGCCACACAGGCTGCGCACAGAACCGCTCCTATCCTGCTTCTTCTCCGTTTCTTCCTCTGCCGCCCCTCCGTCTGCTGCTCCACAGTCTGCGGCTTCTCAGGGATTTGCGGTGCTTCACAGATGGCGTTCTCAGAACAATTCTTCGGCACCGGCCCCTCGTTTTCCCCGGCAGCCCCGGTCTCGGCGGCCAATCCCTCTTTATGCTTCAGCAGCTTCAAAATTCGTTCACTGTTGTCATTGCTCTCCTGAACAATCTGCTTAATATCCTGAATCTCCTGGTACATAATCATGTGCCCGGGATCCAAAAGACTTTTGAATTCCTGTTCTATCTCTTCCAGGCATTCTTCCAAAATTCCGGCATTTTCCCTATTTAGATAACATCCCTTTTTTCTGCGAAAATCCTCAGGAAAATTCTTCAATTTCACCTGACTGCCTGAGAGGCAAGAGTCCGTATGGGATTTAAAATATTCCAGTATATAACTCTGCATTTGTTCCCGTATGTCTGACTGGGTAACTGCTGCAAGTTTTTTGTCTATCCTTGCTTCCATCTCCCTCAGCCTGGCTTCCGCTTTTTTTGAATCGACTGCACGATTCGCTTTTTCCGCCAGGACCGAGAGCAGAAAACCACTCCCCGCAGAAAAAATATCTTCCGGCTTCATCTGTCTGCATTCCCCCCAACCTCTGGTATTGTCCTTATTATACCATCAGCGGGCTCCAATTGGAATTTTTTTCCGCACTCAGGAGATCCAGGCAGTTCCCTTTGTATAGGTCCCAATACCGTCCTCGAATACAGCCTTACAGTTATCCAGACCATCAGCCCCCAAACCGGAACACCACTTGGAGATTGAAAATACAAAGCTGTCCCCTTTAATCTCTTTGTCTTCTATAGTTATCAGCATTCCCTCCGGAAAATAAAGCTTCTCCGTATCAATCATCCCCTCTTCCACTAATTCATCATATGTCTTTTGATATACATCCATATCCTGAGACTGGCTTCTGAGCCAGCTGTCCCACCGATACGCAAGGGCGCTCTTCTCTGCCTCACTCATATTGACAGACATAGACAGATCCAATACCATAATCTTCACTCCGCTGTTCAAACCAGGATCGATCTGGTAAATTTCTTTTAATGCCTCCAGATACATGCCTGTAATATCATTCTCCTGATCCACTATGCGAATCTCTTTCTGCCCGTGTATCTGTCCCGGATAAGATTCGGCAATGGATGCATCTTCTCCCATTACTACATCAATCACCATTCCGTTTTTAAGCCCGGAGGCCTCTGTCTTCTTTCCGTTCTGATCCGTAACAAGAGTCTCCTTCACGGACAGAGTTACCAGACTGGCGGAGATTTCACTCACACCGGACAGCAGGAGTATATCCCCCTTACTTTCTATAATTTTTCCCTGGTATACATTCTCCTGGGAATCCGGCCCCGGCATCTCTGGCTCTTGCCTGTCACCGGAGCATCCGGTAAGACACAGCATACCCGCGGCCAACAGCATAATAACTGTTTTTGCTATTTTTCCTATCATATACAGCAGCCTCCTCTTCCTATGTACTCTTTCGTATCTATTACAGTGTACATCTTATAAGATTCTGTTGCATTCAAAAATTTATTTTTTCTATTGACCTTGCCGCAGCGTTAACCTGTATACTACAATTGTCTTAAGAAAATGCGCATAAGACAATACTGTATACAGAGTAACCTGACAGGAGGCAAATCATGGAATATACGATCCGGCAGATGGCCCAGATGGCCCAAATAACTACCCGCACCCTGCGCTACTATGATGAGATCGGGCTGCTTCCCCCTCATCATTGCACGGAAAGCGGATACCGCATCTACACAGAAGAGGAAGTCGACAAGCTGCAGCATATCCTCTTTTACCGGGAACTGGATGTTCCCCTGGAAACCATCCGGCAGCTTCTTCTCTCCCCGGGCTTTGATTCCGTTTCCGTTCTCACTTCTCATCTTAGGGAACTGGTGAACCGCAGAGAGCAGCTGGATCTCCTAATAACCAATGTGACAAAAACAATTCAGAAAGAAAAAGGAGAATATCATATGACTGATAAAGAAAAATTTGAAGGATTTAAAAGAGAAATGATACAGAAAAACGAAGATATGTACGGGGAAGAAATCCGCTCTAAATACGGAAAAGACACCGTAGAGTCAAGCAATGCCAAACTCATGAACCTGACAGAAGAGCAGTACCGGGCCATGGAGCAGCTCGGTGAAACAATTCTCTCCAAACTGGAAGAAGCAGTATCAAACAGCCTGTCCCCCAACGGCACAGCCGGCAGGGAAATAGCGCTCCTTCACAAAGAATGGCTCTCTTACACCTGGCCCTCTTATACTCCCGAGGCTCATAAAGGGCTGGCCGCCATGTATGTCAGCGATCCACGTTTCACTGCTTACTACGACCGTACAGTAAGCGGCTGTACCCAGTTTCTTCATGACGCAGTGGCTGCATTTGCCTAGAAAGCCCCGTTCAATCCCAAACAGAAAAACCAAACGCCATGGCGGAGGTTGTGCGTGGGTATGGGTAATATAGAATTGTTTTTCAAAATTGGGATTTAATGCAATCGCTTGAGCTTCGACTCAAGGTGCTCCAAGTCGGAAAGTTGAGGTGGCGGGCTGGTTCAGACAGGAGAGAGGCTTAAGTTCCGCGGACGATTCCGCTGGAGCGACTAGAGAGTTTTAGGCAAAACCGGGATTTCCGCTGGAGATTTTTTCGGCAGTCCAGGCCGAAAAAAAGTGAGAATGGGCAGAGAATGCATCTAAAGCATTCTTTGACCATACGAACGGTGCTCCAGCGGGGATTTCGGTTTTGTCTTAGACTCTCTTCGCGACGGAGGTGTCCCGGAACTTAAGCCTCTCTCCTGTCTGAACCAGCCCGCCGCCGCAAGATTCCTCTCACCTGAGTATATGGAAGTTACGGGGAGTAGATTGCTAAGAAGGGGAATGATATCCTTCACAGAAACAGGTTTAGTTGTTTATCCATAACATCTAGCCGATTATGGTGCTAAATGAGATGAAAATGTACAACGCCCGACCTTCCCCGCCCGTTTTCCGTGAATGTGAAGTGAGTCTCTGCCAGATAAAGGGAGGAGGTCTTGGGGCCAGAGGTACTGGGTGGATCTGCGCAGACTGCGGAGTGCGTCCGAAGATCCACTGCCGGCGGTCACTTCGGAGCGAAGGCTTTCCTGAGCTTCTTAGTGAACGGCCAGGCAGTTAGCTGAGGAGAAACGCAGCAGCAAGCAGATCCACCCAGTACCTCTGGCCCCAAGACCTCCTCCCTTTACCGTCCGTCTGCGACCCTCCGCTGGCCGACTATTTCACCCCGAACTTCACATACACAAAACTATCATTTTCTTCTCATCTTCAGCTTCAAAAACGCCGCCGCCTTCCTGGCATCCAGTTCTGTCACGCTATTTTCCCCTAATACCTCTGTCTCAATGCCTTCCGCACTTTTATTCATATCTACAATTGTGTCCATATATTCATTGGTTACCACAAATCCAGCTACTGTACCGACAAAATTTACCCCAACAGTTGGTATCCCTCTGACAGAGAGCTGTTCAATGGTATTCGCAAAATCCACGTCACTGTTTCCCCAACCGTCTGCGGAAATAATTGCTCCGTCCGCCCGCATAGCCTCGGCCCAGGCTGCTGCTCTTGTACCTACAAACAATTTATCCTCGTTGTCCTGGGGAGTACCTACAACAATAATTCCCAGAAAGTCAAATTCCTCTTCCCCGGAAAGAATATCCACCAGCGGATCCTTGAAGTGGTGAAGCGTTGTCTCTTTTGTGGATGGTCCGATTCCCATAATAAAAAGTGTCTCCTTTCCTGCTAATACATGGCCCGGATGGCGCCGTCACGGTATTCATTTGGTGTGATAAGTACAGGGAGATTTCCCATATCAATAATAGAACGGCCGCCCTTAAAACCAGAAGGTTCCCGGGGAAAAAGGCAGGTATCATACATCGCTCCCTGCCCTGCTACCTGCTTAATCAGAACCACTCGTTTTTTTCCCGGCCTGGATTTGTCAAAGTACTCATGCCGCTCTGTGCATAAATTTCCATTCATCTTTTTTAACTCATCTCTCAGGATCTGACAGAAAACATCACAGGCCCGGTGGGCAGCCGTAGGCCCCGGACGGGATGCGCCTGCTCTGGGAGCAAGTGTTACATTAAAAGAAATTAAAATGTCATTGTTCTCAGGGGTTCCGGGGCGGCCGTAGAAGATCTGTTCCTTTAAACAGCCTTCTGAAGAGCCAAACTCAGCAATCTGAACACCATCCGCGTCCACGCCGGTCAGAAGCACCCGAACGCCCGTGAGTGTATGGGTAATGCCTTCCCCCATTTTTCCCAGCACCTTTGCAGAGACAGGAATAACATCCATAATTGTATTTGTCCAGCGATCACGATCGCCGGGAGAAATAATTTCCATGTCAATCTTTTCAATCAAAGGTTCCGATTCCGTCAGGGATGGCAAAAAATCCCGGGCTATTATAAGTGTTCCCGCAGGATCCATCCGGGTTCTTTCCCCAAACATCACCTGGTTTATATGAAATGCCTTGATCACAAGGCGCCGTAATATAATCTCTTCCATGCAATACCTCCATTTAGGGACAGGCCTATCGTAAAATGGGACAGGTTGAACTCAATTAGGGACGTGTTCTTTGTGCAAAGAACACGTCCCTAATTTATTTCCCTTAAACCTTTGCTACATACTCGTAGTTTAATGGAATTACCTTACCAGGTGATTCCAGGGTTTCTAAGAGCTCTAAGGATTCTTTTACAATATTATACTGCATTTCTTTATCATTAGGAGCTCCGGCATTTGCTCCCATTGGTACCAATGGGGCAGCAGCTCTTGGGGTGCCTGTTTGTTTCACAACAGGCGGAAGCGCAGCAATAATCACAGTCGGAATTCCTGCGGCTTCGATGGCTCTCTGCACTAAAACTGCAGAGCGGTGACAGGTACCTCAGCCAGCGGTGAGGATGACAGCATCTACACCCTCATCTTTTAATATACGGGCGATTTCCGGACCAGTTTCGTTTTTAAACTTTTCCTGGTTACCGCCGCCTCCCATAAAACCAATGTGTACTGGGGCCACTTTGCCGATAATTCCGTCAGCAGCCAGTTCGTGAAGACGGTCAATTGGGAACATACAGTTGATGTCTTTATTAACGTCTCCGTTGTCATATCCACCGTGGGACACCATCAGTTCATCAGACGGCATAGTATCTAAGATTTTACGGAAGGTAAAATCTCCAGCCAGATTGAACCGCTTGTCTTCTTTGTGATGAACTCCGGCAGCAGTAGCGATTGCCACTGTCATATCCTTTAATGGTTTTGTCACTGGAGCCCATACCGGCGGTGGAGTGATGGGTACATAAATCTCGGATTGTAATCCATCTACTACAGTTAAACTCACTTTGTTTCCTCCTTTCCAGTTTCTTTGGCAGCCTGTTTTTCTGCCTGTCTTTTTTGATAAGTCTGTTGATTGCTGATATATTTAAGGTTAGGTTCAGGTCCCAGCTGCTCTACAAAACTCATTTTAAAGCCAACCTCCTGACCCACCTTAATCTCATAGTCAGTAATTAGCATACGCATGGGAATCTTCAAATATCCCAGACGGCCCTTCAGATCAATGCCTACACAGCCGTCATGTACTTCTACTATGACACCTTCCATAGTTATTAGCTTATCATCATATTTCATGCATATACCTTCTAGCTGTATTTTTCTTTGCGTTTCTTGCTCATGGGAAGAGACGTCTCATTGGGAACCAATTCAATGGGCTTACCTGTCACGTTAGAAATTAATTCTACGTTATTGGCCTTTACATTTGGGTTCCACTGCTTTTCGGCTGCTTTAACTTTGCCGCCGTTCATCTGCACCTTCAGCATATTCAGCGCGCGGATAGCGTCTTCATGACATAAGGTATTGCAGGCAAGCACTTCGTTTTCAATACCGCCTTCAGATTTATTATTATCCACCATATTTGTCATGTATTTATTTCCCACTACCAGTGCGCCCTGTTTTGCGCAGAAGGACATTCCTACCACAGAGATTCCTCTCATGCCGATCTGTTCAATATGGCTGGCAAAGTCAATGTGATTGTTGCCGAACCCTTCGGTGGTAACAAATGCTCCGTCTACGTCCATTGCCTCGCAGGTCATACCCACACGTTTGGACACATAAAATTTTTCAGAATTAATCTGCGGACTGCCCACCAGGATAACACCGCATAAATCAACTTCCGGATCGTGCAGTGTTTCCAGCACTAAAGGCTCTCTCCAATAATGACGGGACATTTCTTTGGAAGCGGGTCCGATACAGGTTAAAGCATGGATACATCCGTCCAGCACCTCAACAGGAGATACTACAACAGGTACATTGCCAAGGTCAACGTTTGGCTTTGCTCCAAGAACGCCCACCGGTTCAACCGGAAGGATCAGATTATCGTGCATAGCACCCTGTCCCATAATTTCCTTTACAATGACAACCTTCTTTTTGCCGGGACGGCGTACCTGTTCAAAGGTTTCCGTATTCACCACAAGGCTGTCGTCTTCTAATTTCTTCAGAGCTTCACGGATTTCCTGTGTGATCACATCTGTGGCAGCATGTGCAGCCAGAGGACCAGGACGTTCCATATTGGTGCCCTCTTTAATAGTAACTTCTGTTTTAATAAAAATTTCGCCTTTATCCGGAGCGCCGGGACGGTTCCACATAATATTTTCTTCCAGAATACCCTCTGAAGAACCAAACTCTCCGATCTGTACCCCATTATCGTCCGTACCGGTAACCATCATAATGACACCGTCCAGAACGCGGGTAACACCGCTTCCGATTTCATCCTCCCCTTCTTTTGCAGCAATGGGCTGTACATCCATAATCGTTTCAGAATATGTATTGTATTTGTCAGGGGTGATAATATCCAGTTTTAACTCATGTACCAGTTCCTGAGAAGCTACCGCTTCCTCCTCGATTCCCTCCCGGATGTAAAGGACCGTTCCGTCAATCTTTGTCTCAGGGCCTCTTTTTACCTCGGAAATGGCATAATGCTTTCTTGTTACACTGCGGACTACTTTTGCAGGTTCTTCTGCATTTTGCTCATCCTTCATTTCTGCAGGTGCCGCCACAGGAGCCACCGCCACACCATTTCCCCCGCTAAAACCCATAGGGATTTCAATATTGATTTCTTTTCCCTCTCCGATATGGATTTTCAGTGTTCCGCCGCTCACAGGGCCGGCTACTGATACAGCAGGCGCAGGTGCCGGGGCTTCTTCCGGTGCAGCTTCTAAAGCAGGAGCTTCTTCCTCCTCTTCCTGTATCTTATCCACAGCATCCGCGGTAATCGGTGAGAGTGAATCACAGGTTTTGGTGAGCGTAGCCCCTAATACCTGGGAAATTTTCAGGCATCCATCTAAATTTAACAGTCCGGAATCTACCAGGTCATCAAAGATAGCAGGATCTTCCAGGTTAGCTGGCTGAATCTGATTCCCGGCCTCGAGACGGCAGCAAAGGACTGCCGGGTCATTCTTATGCTCTTGCGCAGTTTCGGCTGTAATAGACATAATGATAATCCTCCTTTTTCTTTTTTATATATCAATGGAACGGAAATTCAATATTGATGTCTTTTCCCTCTTCAATATGAATTCTTAACATTCCATCGTTAACAGTAGCTGTATACTTCACAGCGGGCTTTTCCGCCTCTGCCTTCTGCGGCTCGGGAGACTCCTGTGCCGGAGCTTCTGCAGGTGCTTCTTCCAGCTTTTTGGAAGTAGTGAGATAACGCATCACTTCCTTGCCCACAGTCTGAAGTACATGGTCGGTCTGATGATGTACGGCAAGACCCAGCTTCGGTGCAGATCCCATAACCGTATTGGTACAGTCACTGCAGTTTCCGATAATAATATCTTCACATCCGTCCTTCTTGAAATTAATACATTTCTGAGCTTGTCCCGGGCAGTTGCCTGGATTTTCACACTTCAGCGCGCCCTTAATCTCTGCAGCCTGCTTACATTTCTGCACGGAAATTACTTCTCCGTTCATTTTTGCTGCAATGTCACGCATTCTGTTTTCATTGCCGCCGCAGGCACACACAAGAAGTCCAACTTTCTTTCCCTTTAAATCTTCAAAGGGCTGTGTCACAATAATACCGCCTGTGGTTTTAGTAATTGGCGTATCCAGTGTAGTTGCGGAACCGGTAAACGGCCCGCCCAGAATAATTTCTCCATACTCTCCGTCGATACCGCCTGCGCGTTCAATCAATTCACCAACAGTAGTTCCCACAGGGACATCCATAAACACATGGGCCTGAGGACCGCCCTTCAGTTTGCCGATTACCGTAATATTTTTAGTAATGGCAGGTCTGTGCAGCTCAATCGCCTCAGCCGCTCTGAGCACAGTCTCAACATTAATAACTACTGCGTCTGCGGCTGACGGAAGCTGGGTTGGATCTAACAAGGTTCCAAGGACTTCCCGGACAACCGCACGCTCTTCTCCCATGGGGTATAAGTCCGGAAGCAGGTGAATGGATAATTTATCATCACCCTTTATTGCCTCATTTAAGATTGCCACTTCTTTCTCATGTTTTGCTTTAATCGCAATGACGCCGTGATCTGCATTGCAGATCTCCATTATATACTTGATGCCCCGTACTGTCATATCAGCCTTTGTCCGGATTTGCTGCATATTATGTTCCAGAACCGGCTCGCATTCTGCGGCATTCACAAGAATATAGCCGCCTTTCAAATCTACATTCAGCTTGACAGCCGTTGGAAATCCTGCTCCCCCCATGCCTACCAGACCTGCTGCTTTCAGCAGTTCAAGATTCGTTTCTCCTTCAATGGATACAAAGTCATCCGGCTGTTCTGCATCCGCTTCAATCTGAATGGCTGTCTCTGTGACAGCTGCTACTTTTCCGGACACACTTGCATGGATATTGGCTCCCAGTCCCGCAGGCTTTGCAATCAGCGTTCCTCTTTGCACCTGATCCCCTGCCGCAACCACTGGTTCACACGGTGCGCCAATGTGCTGCTTTAGCAAAATTGTTTGCATGCTCATTTCTTTTCACTCCTTGTATTTTGTTAGATATGAAAAAAAGTGTATAGCGCTTCTCAGACACTATTCACTTACATCCTCGTAAATCCCTCGCCAAATTATGTTCCGGGGAATGTCCTATCCCCTGTTTCTTTGAAGATTATAGCAGAAACGCATACGAATTACAATAGATTTTGGCAAAAAAGTGAACTTTAGTCTAGAATACAGTCTAGTTATGAATACATATTTACAAGGAACAGATGTTCTGTTACAATAAAAGATACGAAGCGGGGTTTTTTAAACAGAAACTATTAGTAAAAAAGGAGAACTATTCTTATGGAGATCAAAAAAATGTATATTAACGGCCAGTGGACCCAGGGAAGTCCGGGAACCACATCTGATGTAGTGAATCCGTTTAACGGAGACATTCTGTGCAGGATTTGGGAAAGCAGTATTGAAGATACCAGGGAGGCCATCAAAGCCGCCAAAAACGCGTTTTACACCACCCGTGAATGGCGGGATATGGATGTGGAGGCAAGAAGCAGGGTTCTGCTTAAGGTTGCACAGCTCATAGAGGAAAATCAGGAAGAAATGGCTGCCATGGAGACACAGAACATGGGAAAGCCTCTGAGAGAGTCCCTGATTGATATAGCAGACGGCGCCGGAACCTTCCGGTACTATGCCGGCCTTATCCAGGCCCCCCAGGGAGGTGTCTGCAGTGTCAGCAACAGCTCGGGAGAGATTCATTCCATCACTGTCCGCGAGCCCGTAGGCGTCTGTGCACAGATCACCCCATGGAATTATCCTTTTACCATGGCTGCCTGGAAGCTGGCTCCCGCCCTCGCCGCGGGGAATACGGTTGTGTTTAAGCCCAGCCACAAGACCCCTCTGACTACCATCCGCCTCTTTGAGCTGTTAGAGGAGGCAGGACTTCCGAAAGGAACGGCCAATCTGGTTCTGGGCGGATCCGCGATAGGATGTGAGCTTGGGGAAAGTATGGACGTGGATATGCTGACCTTTACAGGGAGTACAAAAGTAGGACAGAGCCTTCAGCGGCTGGCCGCCGGGAATATGAAAAAGCTGGGGTTCGAACTGGGGGGCAAGTCCCCCAATGTTATTTTTGCCGACGCTGACATTGACGGCGCCGTAGAGTGGGCCATGATGGGAATCTTTTATAATCAGGGGGAGGTATGTTCTTCCGGCTCCAGGATCTTTGTGGAAGATTCCGTGAAAGATGAATTTATGGAAAAGTTTGTAAAGAAAACAAAAGCTCTGACTTTAGGTGATCCTATGAAGGATCCGGATATGGGGCCTCTTGTGACAAAAGAACATATGGACCGTGTTCTGGAATACATTAAAATAGGAAGAGATGAGGGTGCAAAGGTAGTATGCGGAGGGGAACGGTATACCGACGGGGAATGCGCAGACGGATATTTTGTCCTTCCCACCATTTTTGATCAGTGTTCCCCCGATATGCGTATCGTACGGGAAGAGATCTTTGGTCCTGTAGCCACAGTACAGTCCTTCTCTTCTGAAAAAGAGGCAGTTGCCATGGCAAATGATACCTGTTACGGGCTGGCAGGCGCCGTATTCACTTCCGACAGTGCAAAAGCAATGAGGGTCATTAAAGAGATACGTGCCGGCATTACATGGATCAACTGTTATAATCTGGGGTATAACCAGACACCCTGGGGCGGCTACAAGATGAGCGGTACAGGGCGTGAGCTGGGAATCTACGGTTTGGAAGAATATCAGGAGGTAAAACAGATTCACATGAATCTGAATCCGGGACCTGTGGGATGGTATGTGAACAGCTAAAAGAATTCCCTCCGGGATCGAACGAGCAAAACAGAGGTGGTATGAGTGAAGACAGTTATTTTTCATATTGATGTTAACAGCGCATTTCTGTCCTGGGAGGCAGTATACAGGCTGCGCAATCTGGAAGGGACGCTGGATCTGCGGACCATTCCTGCTGCGGTAGGAGGTGATATGGCAAAACGCCGGGGGATCATACTGGCCAAATCCATTCCCGCAAAGGCATACGGTGTGAAAACAGGCGAACCTGTGGTGAATGCCCTTAAGAAGTGTCCAAAGCTGAAGCTGGTTCCCCCGCACTATGAACTGTATAAAAAATGTTCCAAAGCCTTTTTGGACATTCTGAGAGAATACTCGCCGGCAGTGGAACAGTATAGCATTGACGAAGCATTCATGGATATGACAGGAATGGAAGGACTTCTGGGAGATTTAACAGAATTTGCTCATGCATTAAAAGACCGTATACGGGAGGAACTGGGATTTACTGTGAATATCGGAGTTTCCTCCAATAAATTGCTGGCTAAGATGGCATCTGATTTTAAGAAGCCTGATCTGGTTCACACCCTCTTTCCGGAAGAGATTTCCCAAAAGATGTGGCCCCTCCCGGTAAAGGAAATGTTTTCTATCGGCAGAGCCACGGAAAGGAAGTTAAATACTCTGGGAATCTACACCATAGGAGAGCTGGCCAATACAGATCCCGATATTCTGAGGCACCATCTGAAAAAATATGGGGAAGTTATCTGGAATTTTGCCAATGGAAGGGATATGTCTGTGGTGGAGGCAGTCCCTGAAGATAATAAAGGCTATGGCAACAGCACTACCATAGCCTTTGATGTTACAGACGGAGGCACAGCCCGGATGATTCTCCTCTCTCTGGCAGAGACAGTTTCTGCCAGACTTCGGAGAGACAGTATTCGGGCAGAACTGGTGTCTGTAGCTATTAAAGATTTTGAATTGAATACAGTATCTCATCAGATGGTGCTCCCCTCTTCCACCAACATCACCGCAGAAATACATCAGGCTGCCTGCCGGCTGTTCGATGAGCTGTGGGACGGCACCCCTATCCGTCATCTAGGCATTCATACCGGAAAACTCTCCAAAGATGATGCGGCAAGACAGATCTCCCTGTTTGATCATACGGATTATGAAAAGCTGGAGAAAATGGACCGGGCAGTGGATGAGATACGAAAAAAGTTCGGAACTGATGCCGTGATGCGTGCCTCATTCCTGCAGCAGCCGGTAGAGCATATGGCCGGCGGTATCTCAAAGGAAAAGCGAAAGGTAGATTATACCCGGGAAATTGTAGAATAAACCCCAGCCCTATTTCAGCACGATCTCAAATTCATTCCCCACGGAAGTAACCGTTACCTCTTTTCCCTGGGCCCTTCCGTATTTTTCCACATTGCTCTTGGTGTGCGCCTCACTTACCAGTACTTTAACAGCCTCACCTTTGCATTTTTTCAGGGCTGCCTGGGTCATCATCAGAGGCTCCGGACAGGATAGCCCTCTTGCATCAACTTCTATCATAACAATACCTCTTTTCTATTCTTAGACTTCTCACTCCTGTTTTTCTCTTTTGCAGAATCCCAGAAGCAGCAGTACGGCGATACATCCAATGACCGCAATCTTGCCGGGAAGTGCCGGACCTCCGGCTGTCGCTGCCTCAGTCTCTGTGGCTGCCTTTGCCGCTGCTCCCGCCAGATTAAAGTTGTGGCAGACGGCGGCACCCACAAGCATCCCCAGAAATGTAACGGCAGAATCCGAAGAACCCTGGCCGGCTAAAACCAGCTGCCTGAGAGGACAGCCCCCAGCCAGAACTGCGGCAAAGCCCACAACATACATTCCCAGAAGATTCCAGACATGCATGGAATGTGCAACCGGCTGTCCGGTAAACGACAGAACAAAATTTCCTGTGACTGCATTGTACAGCAGCATGACAACAAAAAGACCCGCGATAATTGTAAGTAAGTCAAAGTTCTTCATGAGGACAATATCCCGGATGCTGCCGGCAAAACATGTCCTGCTCTTCTGGGCCACAGCCCCGAAAAGCAGCGCCCCGAAAAGCGATACCAGAATTGGAGCATGCATACTTCCAGGCCCCTCTGTACTGGCTGCAAATAATGAGGTGGTAACACTGAGAATAAGCAGACCCCCCAGAACAACGGGTAAAACTGCCCCGCTTGCCGCCTTTGTCTCATAAGCTCTTCCCAGGCTAAAGCCCTTCTTCAGCGCCAGGCTTCCGGTTGCCACCCCAAGGACGAATCCCACCAGGGCTACATAAGCATTGAGATCCCCAGCCGCCATACGCAGTACCATGCGAAGAGGGCATCCTAAAAACACCAGAGACCCAATCATCATAATAATCCCTAACAAAAAGCGTATCATAGGGGAGGATCCTGCTGTCGATCGGTATTCATTAGTGGCTATGGCAATCAGAAAAGAGCCCCCTGCAAATCCTACAATCTCAGGCCTAAAGTACTGGACAATAGGTGCCTGGTGAAGTTTCATAGCTCCGGCGCTGTCCCTGATAAAGCAGGCTACACAGATAGCCATATTTTTAGGGTTTCCAAAATAGGCCAGCAGCGCCGCGATCACTCCCAGAATCACTCCTGAGAGCAGCAATGTTTTTTTTGAGCTGCATACATTCATTTTCTTTCTCCTCCAAAAAATAAAATATATATGAATCGGGAATCCCCGTCTTCATCTAGCACGCCAACTCCCTGACCGCCTCCACAGCTCTGTCCGTTTCTTCTTCTGTATTAAAATAAGAAAAAGAGAATCTGACAGCTCCCTGTTCCACGGTCCCCAGGGCCTGATGCATCAGGGGCGCGCAATGGGCCCCCGGTCTGGTAAAGATTCCGTAATGACAGGACAGCTCGTCACTCACTTCCCCGGAATCATAGTCCCCCAGATTCAGAGCTACAATTGCTGCCCGGTTTTTTTGCGTAAAATCACCATATATCTTAATGCCTGGTATAGAGCGTACCCCCTCATAAAAACGCCTCATCAGAGCATCTTCCTTTTTACGGATATTGTCTATCCCCGTCTCTTCCAGCCAGCGTATGGCCGCAAGCAGTCCGGCAATTCCATGGCCGTTTAAGGTTCCCGCTTCCAGTGCCGTAGGCATCACAGAGGGGTGTCTTCTGTCATACGTATGTACACCGCTTCCCCCTACTTTCAGCGGACATATCTCTATCCCTTCACGAACACAGATCCCCCCTGTACCCTGGGGACCGTACAGTCCCTTATGCCCGGTAAAACAGAGAACATCGATCTTCATTTTTTCCATATGAATGGGGAAAACCCCCGCTGTCTGTGCAGAATCCAGAATAAACAGAATGCCATGATTCCTGCAGATGTTGCCCACCTCTTGGATGTCCACAAGGTTTCCTGTAAGATTAGAGGCATGCGTACATATAACCGCCTTTGTCTCGGGGCGTACCGCCCTCTCAATATCCCCGCAGCAGATAGTACCGTCCTTTCCGGCAGGCACAATGGTTAGATTCAGTCCCTGCTCCTCCAAACGGTATAAAGGCCTGAGAACAGAATTGTGCTCAAGCGCTGTGGTAATGATATGATCGCCTGCCCGAAAGAGTCCCCCGATCACTGTATTAAGGCTCTCTGTTATATTGGAAGTAAACACCACGCGGGTGGGATCTTCAAATCCAAAAAAACGGGCTGCCGCCTCCCGTGCTTCATAAATTGTCCTGGAAGCGTCCAGAGAAGCTCCGTGGCTGCCTCTGCCGGAATTCCCCATATGGCTCATAGCACCGCAGACAGCTTCCACAACACAATCCGGCTTATTAAGAGTGGTTGCTGCATTGTCCAGATATATCATAATTTTACAGTTCCTTCCCTGCTCTTACTAAATTTGACAATATTTTTCTATCCCTAACTATATCAACAAACAAATTTATTGTAAAATCAATAAAATCTATAAGGCTCCTGCACTTATAGATTTTATCGATAAATATCTCTATTCGCTTTTACTTTGAAAAAAATCTCTGATAAAGTCCCAGAACGCCCTGGCACTTTTGGGCAGATTGCGTCCCTTCCTGCGAACCAGGTAAAGTTCCCGGTACATCTCTTCTCTGGGACTGAATTCCAGAATACGCCTCTCCTGTACATCCTCTCGGGCTGCCCAGCTGGAAATAATAGAAATCCCAAGTCCGTTTCGTACAGACTGCTTAATGGTCTCCTGGTTGCTGATGCTTGCGATCACTCTGATTTCAGAAAGAGGGATCCCCTGGGATACAAGATAGTTCTCGGCTTCTTTCCTGGTTCCGGATCCCTCTTCTCTCATAATCACAGGCTCTCTCATCAGCTCTTCCAGAGAAACCCCCTTTTCCTTCAATCCCCGGAACTTTTCTGTGTCAGGTGTAATAATCACCAGCCTGTCCCGGCACAGCATCTGATACTGGCAGGGATACCCGGGAAGCCTTGTTCCCGTGATCCCTATCTCCGCCTCATCTCCCAAAATCTTTTTGACAACTCCCTCGCTGTCATTCTCCAGAAGAGAAAACTGTACCTGGGGATATTTGGCGCTGAATGCCGGCAGTACCCGGGGCAGTATGTACTGAGACGGGATCGTAGACGCTGCAATGGTCAGGGAATTGCTCTCTTCTTCATCGGAAGAAAACTCCTGCAGTATTTTCTTCTCCAGCTCCAATATCTTATATGCATACCGGTATAGAATCCTTCCCTGATCCGTCAAAGAAACACTTTTTGTTGTTCTGACAAAAAGTCTGGCGTTCAGTTCCTTTTCCAAACCCAAGATGTGGGAACTGATGGTAGGCTGTGTAAGAAAGAGTTCTCTTGCCGCCTGGGAAAAGCTGCCGCTGTCAGCCACCCGGATAAAAGCCTCCAGTTGTATAAGATTCATCAGTAAGCCACCCTCTCGCTTTCCCTGCCTTCTTTTCTTGTAATGTGAAGTGCGTCCATATATTCCAGGATAGGCTTAGCACTTTTCCGGCTGGTATTTAAAAGGTCCCTGACCTCCGCTATGGTCACTGTTCCGTCCCTGTCCAGCTTTTCAAGAATTGCCGCCTTGGCCTTCTCCATAATTCCCGACAAGGTATACAGATTCTCTGCCACCTTTACAATGCGCCCTTCTGCCATCTCCTGAGCCAGAACATCTGCGATTACCTCAGGATCTGTCTCCGTAAACACAATTTCGGAGAACCGGACAAGATCGAACTGTGCCTTTAGAAAAACACGCTCCATCTTCCTTCTGACTCTCTGATACCTGGAATCCTTTTCCAACTGAAACTCATAAAGACGCAGAAACTCTCTGTCTCTTGCCAGCTGCTTCTCCCCTTCCATTCTCTCAATAAATAAGTCAAACACTCCAGCTTTTTGAGAAGCAGCCGTATTCATTTTTATCTGGGATTTATTCACCCCTGGTTTATAAGGATTCCTCTCGTGAAATTCCTGCAAATTATCCTGTATCCTCTCCAAAAGCTCTTGTGCATAGCTTCTGTGCCACAAATAAACCTGATTTTTCATAGGAAACCGGAGGATACTGCCCTGTTTTTCCAGAACACAAATTCCCTCCTCAGCCTCCTCCTCCGATATTCCGGCTATCTGTGCAAGCTCCTGAAGAGTGATTCCCGTATCCCAATGGCTTTTCACCTGAAGCTCCAATATGTGAGGCAGAGATCCGTGCTCCCTTCCTCTCAGCTCCTCAAGTCCCTTCTCTTCAAACCGCTTCTTTTTTCTGGGATTTGCCTCAATGACGATGCCGCCCCCTATCGTCTCTACAGGTGAGTAGAAACGGATGATAAACCGGTCCTCCTTTCTCACCGCGATTTCCTCTTCCAGCCGAAGTTCCGCCAGTGCGGACTCGCCGGGTTTTAGTTCCTCTGTCTCTAACAGCACAACACGGCATAGAACCTGGCTGGTTCCCGTAAATAGATGTACCCTGGATCTGTTTTTCAAAACTCTCGAAGAGGAAGGCAGCATATGCAGACGCACATCCAGCATCATAGTCTTCTTCATGCTCCCGCAGGCCGCCAGGACGTTACCCCTGGCAACATCTTCCCTCTTTACATTTGAAAGATTAATGGCCGCCCTTTGCCCTGCACTGCAGCTTTGGCAGTCCTCTCCATGCACCTGAATACTTCTGACCCGGCATACCGTCCCCCTGGGAAACAATTCCACCTGTTCTCCTCTGCTGAGCGTTCCTGACAGAACCGTTCCTGTCACTACAGTTCCGAAGCCCGCCACAGAAAACACGCGGTCCGCGGGGAGCCTGAAGATCGTGTCTCTGTCTCTCTCCGGAAGCAGGGCTGCCGTCTTTTGAATCACCTGGATCAGCTCCTGGATTCCGAAACCTGTGGCGGCCGATACTTCCACCATGGGTGCACTGGCAGCTCTGGAATCCGACAGTTCCTCCAGGATTTGACTTTTTATTTCGTTCATCCGGTCAGGCTCCGCCAAGTCACATTTATTCAGGACAACAATATAGTTCTCAACTCCCAACTGTTCCAGAATATCCAGATGTTCTCTTGTCTGGGGCATAATTCCTTCGTCAGCTGCAATGACCAGAAGGACCATATCCATCCCTGCCACTCCGGCCACCATATTATGGACAAACTTCTCATGGCCGGGCACATCAATGATCCCTGCCCGGCTTCCATCCGGCAGGTCAAAGTATGTGAAGCCCAAATCAATGGTAATTCCCCGCTTTTTTTCCTCTTTCAGGCGATCCGTTTCCCTCCCTGTCAGCGCACGGATCAGCGTCGTCTTTCCATGGTCAATATGTCCGGCAGTCCCTATAATTATATTTTTCATATGTGCATGTCTCCAAATATTTTATTCAGCCTTTCAGCAACCTGAGGAATCTCCTCGTCCTGAATGGTTCTCATGTCAAGCCAAATCCTATCTTTCTCCACACGGCAGATGACAGGAGGTTTCCCTTTTCTCAGCTTTTCTTCCAGTTCCTCACAGGCAATAGTTTTCCCCCGTACCGTAACCCCGCAGCTCTCAATCACCTCTCCAGGCAGCGCTCCGCCTCCTACCTGGGAATCGCAGGACTCCAGCTGTATCACAGCATCCTTCTCGGGAATGTGCAGAGAATCTGCCAGCCGGGCAGCCTTCTCCTTCAGCCGCTTCCCGCTCTGGGACAGCATGGCAAATACCGGAAGATTCTGTTCCAGCCTTGAGGGAGTACGGTATTCCCTGAAAATCTGTTCCAGCACAGTCACTGTAAACTTGTCTATCCGCATGGCTCTCATCAGAGGATGTCTCTTCATCTTATCAATATATTCTTTTTTTCCTGTTATAATCCCCGCCTGTGGTCCTCCCAGCAGCTTATCACCGCTGAAGCAGACAATATCGGCGCCGCGCCGTATAGATTCCTGTACCATCGGCTCATGAGAAAGCCCATAAGCGCTCAAGTCCACCATCACGCCGCTTCCCAGATCTTCAATCACAGGCACCCCGAATTCCGCTCCGAGGCCCGCCAGTTCCTCAATCCCCACACTCTCCGTAAACCCGGTAATCCGGTAATTGCTGGTATGGACTTTCAGAATCGCCCCTGTATTCTCTCCCATGGCTGCTCTGTAATCTTCCAGACGTGTTTTATTGGTGGTTCCCACCTCTCTCAGTATTCCCCCGCTCTGCTCCATGACCTCGGGTATTCTGAATTTGCCGCCGATTTCTACCAGCTCTCCCCTGGAAACAATGGCTTCCTTTCCTTTTACCAGAGCGCTTAGTATCAGCAGAACTGCTGCCGCGTTGTTATTCACCGCCACAGCCGCCTCTCCCCCGGTAATCTGGCATACTAAGTCCTCAAAATGGCTGTACCGCTCCCCCCGTCTCCCGGTGTCCAGATCATATTCCAGGTTTGAGTACCCGGTGACCACATGCCCCAGGTACTCTGCATGCCTTTCCCCGATAGGGGCCCTTCCCAGATTCGTGTGAAGGATCGTTCCTGTACCATTGATTACTCTCTGTACCCGGCATCTGTCCTGTTCCTCAAGTCTCTCTTTCAACTGTTCCATAACCGTATCCAGTCTTCCTGCCGCCGCTTGCTCATCTTCACAACCTCCGAGAAAGCTCCGCAGTTCATCCGTCACCTGGCGAATACCCGCCACAACCAGATTTCTGTCATATTTAGTCAAAAGTCCTTCCGTCTTTGCCTCTTCCAGCAGAATATCTACTTTAGGTATTCTTCGGAAATATTTACCTTTATCCATACACTTTTACTCACTTCCTAAAAAACCGGACGCCCCCTTACTGGAGCTGTCCGGTTCTCTCATGTCATAACAAATGAAGATACTTTTCATCTTTCGGCAGTACCCGTCCAATCACAGCGGCCTGCGCAGCAAGTCCCTGCTGTGCAAATCCGTGCAGGATATCCTCCGCATACTTCTCCTCCACAGATGCCAGAAGCCCCCCTGAAGTCTGGGGATCAAAGACAAGATCCGCCAGATATTCCGGCAGTTCCGCCAGCATCACATCCTCTTTTGCATAGTTTCTGTTCTGATAAGCCCCCGCGGGTACCAACCCCATACGGGCATACACATCTGCCTCCGGGATCAGAGGAATCTTCCGGGTATCAATTTCCAATGTAACTTCACTTGCTTTTGCCATCTCAAGGCAATGGCCCCCCAGACCGAATCCGGTAATATCTGTACAGCTATGTACCGGATACCGTTCCAGAACCTCCTTCGCCGCTTTGTTGAGTGTGGTCATCACCTTGATCACTGCCTGTTCCGCCTCTCCGGAAGCCATTCCCGCTTTTACAGCAGTGTTGATGATACCGCTTCCCACAGGCTTTGTCAGGATAAGCACATCCCCTGGCATCGCTCCATAATTCTTCCACAGTTTGCCAGGATGTACAAATCCTGTCACACACAGACCATATTTCGGCTCGTCATCCTGAATCGAGTGACCGCCCACAAGCACAGCCTGGGCCTCCTGCACCTTAGAGGCTCCGCCGGCCAGAATTTCTCCCAGAATCTCCGAATCCAGACAATTGGGAAATCCTACGATATTAAGAGCAATCCTGGGCTCACCTCCCATAGCATAAACATCACTCAAGGAATTGGCCGCCGCAATCTGGCCAAAAATAAAGGGATCGTCAGCTACAGGCGTAAAAAAATCTACCGTCTGTATCATAGCAATCTCATCTGTAATCTGATACACTGCCGCATCATCGGAGGTTTCCACCCCCACCAGCAGCTTCTCATCGTAAAACTTAGGCAGCTTGCCCAAAACCTGGGCAAGGGTCTCAGGACCTATCTTGGCCGCTCACCCTGCTGTTTTTGTCATCTGCGTCAGTCTTACATCTTCTTTTCCATTCATGGGGATCCTCCTTTCTCATCTCAATGGTTCTATTCTATCAGATCTTGTCCCTCAATACAATCCATTTACAAGTCTATCTGTACTTCCACAGGACAGTGGTCCGATCCGAAAACCTCGGTATGAATTGCCGCAGAGACCAGCTTCTCCTCCAGCCGCTTTGACACACAGAAATAATCAATCCTCCACCCTGCATTTTTTTCCCTGGCCCGGAACCTGTAGGACCACCAGGAATAAATCCCCTCTGCCTCCGGATAGAAGTAGCGGAATGTATCTGTAAACCCGGCCTCCAGCAGTTCAGTAAATTTATTTCTCTCCTCATCCGTAAATCCCGCATTCCTTCTGTTGGTTTTGGGATTTTTCAAATCTATCTCCCTGTGGGCAACGTTCAAATCTCCGCACATCACTACAGGCTTCTTCTGATCCAGTTCTGCCAGATATGCCCGGAAATCATCCTCCCACTTCATTCGATATTCCAGGCGGGCCAGCTCGCTCTGGGAATTGGGGGTATATACCGTCACCAGATAAAAGTTCTCATATTCCAGAGTAATTACTCTGCCCTCCTGATCATGCTCCCGGATTCCAATTCCATAGCGGACCTCCAGGGGGGTATGCCGGGTAAAGACTGCCGTTCCGGAATATCCTTTCTTAACTGCATAATTCCAGTACTGCTCATATCCTTCCAAAGACAAATCGATCTGTCCTTCCTGAAGCTTTGTCTCCTGAACACAGACAAAGTCAGCATCTATCCCGTTAAAAAACTCTGTGAAACCTTTCTGTACACAGGCTCTGAGCCCGTTCACATTCCAAGAAATAAACTTCATACATGTCCTCCTTGTATTTTAAATCCTGTTCATTAGATCATGCCTTCGGCATGATCGCCATTCGCCGCTCGCCAAAAGTGAGCAAAGCTCCCCATGGCTCGCTAACACTCATTATATCATATTCTTTTTCCTTAAAATAGGGGAATTACAGGAAAAGGGTACGGACAGCAGCGCCGCTCCCGCGCTTCTGCCCGTACCCTTTTTTGTTACTTTTCAAATCCCTTATTGTTTAGCTCCCGAAAATAAGCCGCGGGTGTCTGCCCTTTGTACAGCTTAAAATACTTATAATAATTTTTCAGATTCCCATAGCCCACTTCCTCCGAAGCCTCCTGCAGACTCATCTTCTTACTTTCCACCAATTCTATTGATTTTTCCACTCTCACCATGTGCACGTACGAAATTATTGTCATATTCATATGCTTTTTAAACAGTCTTGTAATGTAGCTCTGGGTACTGAAGGTCAGCTGTGCCAGCTGCGCCAGCTCAATCTTTTCCTTATAGTGAGAATTAATAAATTCTATGATAGCATTAACGCTTTCATTGGGTGTCACTCTCCACCCAATCGCCCGGTAAATCGCCTGTTCCAGCTGTTCGAAGTCAATCGGTTTCGCAATGATGTCGCAGACACCCGCCCTGAGAGCCTTCTGGGCATACTCAAAGGAATCATACGCTGTTACGATGATCACCTTACAGTTTTCTATACTCTGTATTACCTGGAATCCGTCCATATACGGCATATGGATATCCATAAAGACCAGATTGGGCTTGGTTTTCTGAATCAAAGCCAATGCATCCCTGCCATTTTCCGCCGTTCCAATGATCTCCAGGGGAAAATTCTTGGATTCTATATAATACCGGATAATATTTACTGTTGCCGCCTCATCATCGCAGATAACCGATCTAATCACACGCTTCCGTCCCTTCTTATAAGTATACTCTGGGGATTCGTTTTCCCAAATCGCAGGCAAACTCATAATTAAATCTGCCGCTTATATCTCCCATATTTTCTATCGTAATGGTTTCTCCCCCGTCAGTGCCAATCAGAGTAACCTCATCTCCTGTCTTAACATCCGGAATATCTGTGACATCCACCATAAACTGATCCATACACACTCTTCCTATAATGTCTGCCCTCTTTCCATGGATCAATACATATCCCTTGTTCGAGAGAGAACGGGGATATCCGTCCCCATATCCCACAGGTATGGTAGCAACCCGTCTGGGTCTCTCAGCTACATAGGTCCCCCCATAGCTTACCGGGGTACCCGGCTCTATGTCCTTTACATAAACCACATGGCTTTTCAGTGACATCGCCGGTTTCAGCTTGATTTTATCTGTATACACCTGATCTGAGGGAAACAGACCGTACAGGATAATGCCTGCCCGCACCAGATCCATATTAGCCTCCGGCAGATTCATAATCCCTGCACTGTTAGAGCAGTGCTTATAAGGAATCCGGATGCCTGCCGCCTCCAAAAGTCCCACAAAGTGCAGATACCGCTCCATCTGTCTTTTGGCCGGGGTGCTGTCCCACTCATCCGCCCTTGCAAAATGGGTAAACAAGCCTGATATGAGTATTCCGGGCATTTTTGAGATCTCTACACAGTCAGGAATGGAAGATTCATCATCCCGGAAACCGATTCTTCCCATGCCGGTATCCACAGCCAGATGAACCTCCATCTTTTTCCCAAGCTTTACCGCAGTATCTGACATTTTTTTTGCCATATCCGTCTCAAATACCACAGGAATAATGTCCATGCTACACATAATATCATAATGTTCTTCAAAAGTATATCCCAGGATCAATACAGGCTTCTGGATTCCTGCCTCGCGAAGGCTTACTCCCTCCTCCACCGTGGCGCAGGCAAATCCCCAGATATAGGGTAAATGCTCTACTTTACGGGCAATAGGAACCGCTCCATGACCGTACCCGTCCGCCTTAACCACGGCAACCACCTGGGTTTGCTCTGCTACATTGGCATGTATCTGCTCCAGATTCCACACAATGGCATCCAGATCCACATACGCGCATACTCTTCTGTGCTGCTGCTCTTTGTCCTTCATTTGTATCTGCCTCTTTTTCTTAATTATTTTGGTAATCTGACATACAGAACCGTAGAATTCTCCCTGGTGCCTATTTTCATAGTAAATCCGCCCTTATAGATAGACCCCAGCTTATGATAGATCATTCCCAGTCCGTGGGCTGTATTTCCTCTCATACCTACATTAATCCGGTAACAGTCCTGGGAAGTAAGACATTTCCCCCGGTTTTTTACCCATATGTCAACATATTCCTTTCTGGCTTTGATTTCTATCTCCAGATATTTACTTTCCTCCTCATCACAGCCATGGACAAAAGCGTTCTCAACCAAAGGCTGAAGGAAATTAAACGGGACGATAGTATCCTGGGCCTCATCATCTATATCGTAACGGAAATCCAGAGAATCTTTATATCGAAACTTCTGAAGCTGCAGATAGGAGTCCACATACTTTAGTTCATTTCTTAAGGATACCAGGCTTCCCTGCGTCTGAGACGAGTAGTGAAACATTCTGGCCAGATGGATAATGGATTCGTACAGAGGAACTCCTCCTCCCTCCAGCGCCAGAGACGCCATCTGGTTCAGGGTATTGAACAGAAAATGGTGATTAATTTTCAGGTCCGTTACGGTATTCTCTGCCATCTTCAGATTATGCAGTAGCGCTTCCCTGGAATTTTTACTGTCCTCCAGAAGTGCCTCTTTTTCAAACAGTGCATTTTTGAACTGGTTGAATTCACAGAAGGTCCGTATCGCTCTGGAGGCTTTCCGCAGAAGGCTTTTCAGACCCTCCGCGGTACTTTCCGGGGTATCATAAACGCCTTCAATGGGTGCTTCTTCCTCCGATGATATCCTGATGTAACCGCCCAGTATATATCCTACCACTCTTTTATTAAAAAAGATAGGGATTCTGTAGACCAGCAGGCCATAGGGACATTCTATGGTTTGTTCTGTCGTCTCCAGAAAATGTATCCAGTTCTTCATGCACCGGCATTCCCCCGGGTGCTCCTGCGGGCTGCATGTTCTTCTGCAGTACGTGGGAAAATAACTGCCCTGATATAACAGATTCCCACTCTCTGTAAAAATCACGTATGCTGAGTGGAGATTGTCCAAAAACTGCCCTCTGACCGCCTCTATGGCCACTATGAGTTCCTCGCTGCTTAGCCCTTTGTAGGTTTCCTCTTTGTCAATAAAGCTGTCCATCTCTACCTGTACCGGGTTGGAAACCAAAAGGTGAATAATAGGGCCGTCCCCTTCATTTTTCATAGAATGCTCGCACCCGCACTCCATAAAATACATGGCGCCGGGTTCAATTTTCTGTAGGGTTCCGTTTGCCCAGCCAGTCCCGCATCCTTCCAGCACATAGATAAACTGTTCTTCATAGTGAATGTGCGGGTACATCTGTTTTCCCGGATAGCAGACAACTTTTCCGATATTCATAGAGGGCTGGTTCTCAGACCTTTGAATCCACTCAATATACCCCCAGTCTGTTTTCTGAATCTTCATGGCCACACCTCCTTCCAGCCGCCTTCCACAAAAAGCACAAGCGCCACAACAGGGGAATATCACCTTGCTGCGGCGCTCATGTCCTCGCACATTAACCTTTGTAACTGCCTGGGCAATTACCGGTACAACGGAGGTGCTTTATATGGGGATTCAAATCAGTCTTCAAATGCTCCTGCAGGATACAGAGGGAATTTGGAGATAAGAGCCTCCGCCCTTTCCTTGCATGCTGCCAGGTTTGCTTCATCTGTAGGTGCCTCGGCAACCTGATTCATAATGCTGGCAATTTCTACGATCTCAGGCTCTTTTAATCCTCTCTGTGTCACGGATGTAAGGCCAATACGCACACCGCTTGTCACTGACGGTTTCTCAGGATCAAATGGAATCATATTTTTATTTACTGTAATTCCCACAGCATCCAGTGCATCCTGGAACACAGTACCTGTAATTCCTTTTCCTCTTAAGTCAACCACAAGAAGATGGTTGTCTGTGCCGCCGCTGACAATACGGAAGCCATAGCCAGACAGTTCTTCTGCCAGTTTCTGGGCATTTACAACTACCTGCTGCATAATATCATGGAATTCCTGAGAAGCTGCATATTTGAAGGACCATGTCTTGGCAGCCATTGTGTGGAACATCAGGGAGCCTAAGCTTCCGGGGAATGTACCTTTATCCAGGATTTTCGCATATTTCTCTTTACAGAATACCATACCGCTTCTTGCGCTGCAGAAGGTTTTCGTTGTAGAAGAAGTTACAAAGTCTGCATAAGGAATAGGACTCGGGATCACCTTTGCAGCTACCAGACCTGCGATATGAGCCATATCTACCATAAAGTATGCGCCTACTTCTTCAGCTATTTTTGCAATTCTTTCATAATCGATGAGACGTGGATAGGAGCTGGCACCGGCGATAATCATTTTGGGTTTTTCCTCTTTTGCCAGTTTGTCAAGCGCGTCATAATCGATTCTCTCTGTCTCTTTATCTACCCCATAAAATACATGGTTGTAAATCTTGCTAACCCAGTTTGCCGGTGAACCGTGAGTCAAATGTCCGCCCTGATCAAGACGCATAGCCAGAATCTTATCCCCAGGATTTAATACGGATGCAAATACGCTGTAGTTTGCCGTTGAGCCGGAATAGGACTGAATATTCACATGCTCTGCACCGAACAGCTCTTTTGCTCTCTCCCAAGCCAGTTTTTCTACTTTATCAGCAATCTCAGAACCAGCCTGGAATCTTCTTCCCGGATATCCCTCCAGGGTCTTGTTGGTAAATACACTTCCGCTCAGTTCCATAACTTCTAAGGGCGCGGTGCTTTCAGAAGCGATCATCTCAATGTTGTGCTCCTGACGGTTTAATTCCTCGTCCACCAATGCTGCAATTTCAGGGTCAGATTGTCTCGTATACTTTAACATAAAATATCCTCCATTTTCTTTGTTTATTTACCTGATTCTGCTTCTCTCTTTTTCAGTAAGCCTGCATATTTATCCCAGGCACCTGATTCATCTTTAATTCCAAATTTTGCAGGATCGAAGAGTGGATCAAGTCCTGCTTTCTTTTGTGTCTCGTAATCTTTTAGAATCGCTTTTACCTTCGACGAAAGTATTAAAACGCCTATAATGTTAACCCAAGCCATCAAACCAACGCCTAAATCTGCCATGCTCCAGATTGTCTGTCCGTCTACGATAACGCCGGAGAACACTGCTACAAGGAAGATGCCGCGCATCAGATAAGTACCTGCCGGTTTTCCTTTAAACAGAAAACGCATATTACTTTCTGCCTGATAATAGTAACCCATAAGACTGGTGAATACAAACAAAGCGATCATAATTGCCAAAAGCTTTCCGCCCCAGCCGCCTAAAGACTGGTTAACCGCATCTTGGGCCCAAAGAGCACCTTTTTCACTCATTGTATTGTTTACAATAAAGTTGCCTGCTTTGTCCACGATATTGTAGTTGCCTGTAACCATGATGATCATGGTAGATGCTGTACATACAACGATCGTATCAATATATACGGATAATGCCTGAATCAAGCCCTGTTTTGCGGGATGAGAACACTCAGCTGCCGCGGACACAATTGCTCCTGAGCCCTGACCAGCTTCATTAGAATACACACCACGCTTTACACCGTTGGAAACAGCGGCGCCAATGATACCTGCAAACGCCTGCTCTGCACCAAATGCTGATTTAACAATTGTTGCAAGAACAGAGGGAAGTACTGTGATATTCATACCAATAATAACGATAGCCATGATAAGATAAATCACACACATAACAGGTGCCAATAACTCAGCCACCCGTCCTATACGTTTGATTCCTCCCCATACTACAAGAGCAATACAAATCGTACTGATAATGCCAATTACCATCTGAGGTGTGCCAAAAGCACTCTGGAACGTAGAGGCAATCTGATAAATCTGGAGACCAGGCATTAAAGTACCAGGCCCGAGTACAGCTGCAATGGCGAATAAAACTGCCATAACTTTTGCAATGGATTTTGATTTCAGTCCCTTTGTAATAAATAACTGGGCACCACCTATGTACTCATTACCGGTCTTATCTTTATAAGCCTGTGCCAATGTACACTCTGCAAAAGAAGAACTGGCACCAATGAGAGCGATTAACCACATCCAGAAGATGGCACCAGGGCCGCCAAAATAAAGGGCCGTTGCAACGCCTGCGATATTCCCCATTCCTACACGGGAACCAACGGTTGTTGCAAATGACTGGAATGCGGAGATACCACCTTCGCCCTTCTCAGCTTCAGACTTTGAACGTATGAGCCTGAACATGTCTTTTATCAAACGGAACTGGCATCCCTTCAGCATAATCGTAAAGAAGATGCCTGCACCCAAACATAAAAGCACCAGAGGCAAACTCCAAACCAAATCGTTAATCTTAGTAACTATTTTTACAAAAGTATCCATATACTACCTCCTTCATCATGGTTTAACCAACTAATTCTTTCGCCTCCTTATGGGGAAGACCAAAGCTGTCAGCCACGTTCTTGCAGGTAATCTCACCCTCATAGGTATTAATTGCGGAATACAATACATCATTTTTTCTGCAGGCGTCTTCCAGTCCGCTTCCTGCAATCTGGAGACCATATTTCAGTGTGGCATTTGTCAGTGCAATGGTAGATGTTCTTGGAACTGCTCCAGGCATATTGCCAACGCAGTAATGAACCACACCATCCACTACAAAGGTAGGATCGTCGTGATATGTAACCTTTGTTGTCTCACAGCATCCGCCCTGATCCACAGCCACATCCACTACTACACTGCCGGGACGCATATTTTTGAGATAAGCTTTCTTCATCAGCTTAGGCGCTGCTTTTCCTGGAATCAATACAGAACCAATTACCAGATCTGCCTGTGCAACTGCATTCTCAATGTTAGCGTCAGTGCTCATCAATGTCTGAATTCTTGCGCCGAAGATATCATCTAAATATGCCAGTCTGGAAAGGCTGATGTCAATAATCGTAACATTAGCTCCCATTCCTACTGCAACTTTACATGCATTGGTTCCCACAGTACCAGCACCCAAGATTACAACATTTGCCTTAGGTGTTCCAGGAACGCCGGCAAGCAGCACACCCGATCCCCCAAAGGGTTTTTCCAGATATTTCGCGCCTTCCTGAATACTCAGTCTTCCTGCGATCTGGCTCATAGGTGCCAGCAGCGGAATGCTTCTGTCCCGCTCAATCAATGTCTCGTAAGCAACACCTTTTACTCCCGCCTCAAGCATAGCATCCATCAGCTCTCTGTCAGCAGCCAGATGCAGATAGGTATAAAGGATTAAATCTTTGTGGAAGTACTGATACTCTTCTTTCAGGGGTTCTTTGACCTTGATCATCATCTCTACGGTATCCCAAACCTCTTTTGCTGTGTCAAGAATCACTGCTCCTGCCGCAACATACTCGTCTGTCATGAAACCAGAGCCTACGCCGGCATCCTTTTCGATATACACCTCATGACCGGCATTTACATAGCTCTTTACATTGTCCGGAGTCATACCGACGCGGAACTCATTGTTCTTGATTTCTCTCACACATCCTACTTTCATTGCAATTAGAACCTCCTTAGCTTTTAAGATATCCTTTATTAAGTTTTTATAAAGCTTTAATATGTTTATATTATCTCAAGAATCATACGCAAAATAAATCCCTGATATCGACATTTTCTTTACCGATTTTGCACTCTTGTAATATTCACACTTCTTATGCCCAATATTCTTCACATAAATGCTGGATTTACAGAATCTTCGAATATAATAAAGATATTATCGTTTAATTTTTAACAATTTTTACCCCTTATAGAGCTAAAAAGAGACGTTCACATATAACGGTACTTTCCGCATTCTGAGAACGCCTCCACGAATATAACGCAGTGTACAGGAGGAACTTAATTATTTACTTTTGGCTGCTTTTACTTGTCAATATCAGCTTAGCATCTTGCAACTCCCACATAGCTAGAGGTACACCTTGTACAGGTTCTAACTTGGGTAGCTGCCGGTGAAGGAATATTAGCCGCTGCATTTTGCCCGGCGGCATTTGATATCTTTCCTGCATCTTTCTTATCACGTTTAATATCCAGATCAAATTCATCATATTTACTCATATGCTTTCCTCCTATTGTCCCCCCGTACACTGCAGGAGATATGCATATTTTTACATTAATTTAGTAATAGTCTGTCCCATGCATAAATATCATATTTTACTAAACTTAGTAGAGCTATAATAATTCCCAGACTCCCTTCCAAAAAACTATTGTCATCTACCAATGACTTTTGTACTTTGTTTTTTTTCATATCCCAGCGAACATCTCTGAATCCATATCCCAATCCAGGATTATATAATTCAATCATTTTTTGCAGAACCCTGATGATTTGCAAATATATCAGCTCACTTTTCTTATCGCGATAAATCTTTACTAAAATAAGAAGCATGCCTGCATATCCATGACAAATGATTGGGGATTCCAGTTCATATTCATCGATAGAGCATCCGGCAATACGTTCACTGTTTAGAAAGGCAAATTCCTGTAATGATTTATCATTTATATATTTAGAAATTGTATAGAGAGCTCCCGTAATTCCGATAGATCCATAGCACCAGCTCTGCCGTTTATTAGACCCATCTGTTCTTTTAGCAGTGTAGCTGTTAAAATCTAACTGCCCCGGCCAAAATGTAACGCCATCCTCATTCCTGCAGCTGAATTCTCTGTATGTTTCAAGTGCTTGTTTCACAACTTTCAAGGATTCATGTTTCGGCATTGTTATATCGGATGCTTTGGCCAGCGCAAAGACGGGACCGATTAGCCCATGTGATACACTAAAATTATACAGTCCTCTGGGAAATCTCTTCCGCAGCTCTTCATCATAAATATTATCATTTTTTATGAACCAATTCTCTATGGCAGCATTGCCAAACGGATGAAAACCGGTGATAATAGTTTCTAAACAATTGCCTACTTTTATAATAGTGATATTTCGCTTTTTATCTTCCGGACATTTCGCCAAGTAAATCATGCTGCCTGCCAAGCCGCTGATCACATCGTAATAAGATTCCTTTATGGTATGTATCTTAGTCAAAACAAAGTCACAGAAGCCGTCAATAACCTCATAAGCTATATCATTGTAGGTATTTGTAAATTTCTTAAATGTCTCAGTAGCTAAACTCATGACATTTAAATTATATCCGAAATCAGAGGTTCCCCCACCAAACAGTCCGACAGTTTGGGGAATCCCCTTTTGCTCAAAGCTGTTTTTTATTCTGTTTACTAAAAGAAATATATTGTCAATCCATCTTTCTTTTTCGCTAAACAGCTCCATCCCTTCGCTCATAACAAGAATATAGTCAGATAATATACCTTCATTAACATTACCTTCTCTTATATCCTTATCCAGCTTGCAAAAGTATGCTTCCAATATCTCTATTACCTGTTCAAACATAAAAGGATCTATTGGTATATTGCCGTTTGCTCTCTCTTTATTTATCCATTTATTATACAAGATACAGCCACCTCTCCCATACAGTTTCCCGGGCAAACAAAGATATTAATGATAAAAGCTCACCGATTCTGCTATACAAGAAATTATGAAAAGCTTCATTTCCTTTAACATCAGACTGGCCTGCTATACTATTAATAACAATGTCACTTAGTAAAATTTTTTTCTCATACAGTAAACGATTATCGTTTTCTCTGTTCATAACATTAAGAATGGATAAAATCCCACCATATCCATGACATAATATCGCTGAATCAAGTTTATAGGTACTACTATCGAGATCCGCTATTCCTATTATATTTTTATAGGCAAACTCCATTAGAGCTCCATCCGATATATTCTTCCCTACTAGATAGAGAGCTCTGCTTATCCCTATATTTCCATAGCACCAGCTCACTCTATTATTTCTTTTATCAGTGTCCCATTCCAATCTCTGGAAATCTGCGAAATCAAGCTGTGAAGGCCAATGATATACACCCTGTATATCCTTCTTGAATCTCATATATAAATCTATCAGCTGGCATATAGCTTCCTTCAGTCCCTCCACCACTATTTTTTTACTATAAGCTTCTGCCATAACCATCAACGGGCCCATCATGCCATGGGATAATCCAAAATCTATGCTTCCATGGGGATACTCTTCTATGTCTTGTATCCGATATTGGTTTTCTGTTTTTATATGCCATCCCTGCATTGAAGTTTTTTCTGCGCAGCATATTGTTACAAAATAATCAAGGATTTCTTTCAGGAGAAAATCTTCCTGTTCACTTACCTTCCTATCCCATAAATAATACATAGCGATGCCTGTCAAACCATTAATCAAATCATAATGTATCACCTTCAGCTGTTCAATCTCATCTTTACAATAAGCAGTATAGCTTATAGCCTCCTGGCAGACAATTGACTCTAACGTATGCAGGAATTTTTCGTATACACCTGTCTTTTTGTAAAATATTTTAGTTGCAAACAGTATTTCTGTCAGCCCTCCGAAGGCTCCCAGTCCTGAAAAAACTCCTGTATTCTCCTGAATCTCCTTTTTTAATATGTTCATAATACTATAAGAAAATTCCATGCATTTTTCTTGATTATCAAGATATGGATATATTTCTCCCAGAAACACCAAAGCACCTGTACAGCTTTCAGGTTCTAACTCATTCTCTGCAATTTCATTTTCCAATTTATTTAAAGCCTCTATAACAAGCATCTTTACTCTATTTTCTATATCTATAATCTATCCCCCTCCTATCTGCTTTCTTCCTGTAATTTAAAGAGTTTATAATATATTCCCTCATGTTTCATCAGTTCAGTATGCGTTCCAAATTCCGACACATTACCATTATCTAAAACTACTATTTGATCCGTAAGATAACGGACATGGTTGATTTTATGCGTGACGTAAATCCCTATCTTATGGCTAAAAACCTTCTTATACATTTGTATTAATTGTCGTTCTGCCTCTGCATCAATAGATGCGTCAGGTTCATCCATGATGCACAATTTACTCTTTTTAAAGATTCCTCTTCCAATTGCCACTCTCTGCCATTCTCCAATAGAAAGCTGTTTCTTTCCAAACCAATTCCCTAAGAGCACATCTATCCCATCCTCTAGCCATATATTTTCTTTTAATTTTACATATTTTAATATATTCTCAATTTCCATAGTATTATCTATATGTTCCAGATCCCCATATCCTATATTATCTTTTAAGGATGCCTCATACTTCATATAATCCTGAAACACGCAGCTGACAGACTCGTAATAGGATTCTTTATTAATTGCTTTCAAATTAATATCATTAACTAAGATATCACCTTCATAATCATCATATAATCCTAAGATTATCTTGATAAGGGTAGACTTACCCGATCCGTTTTTTCCCACAATCCCTAAAACTTCATTTTTTTTGATTGTAAAGCTGATATCCCTTAACGCATACTCTGATGAACCTTTATATTTATAAGATACATGAATCATCTGAATGGTGTCTATCCCAGAAATATTAACGGAAGAGTCCACTAAAGGAACTGCCGTTTTTAACTCCAAAAAATCAAAAAGCCAGCCAATCAATAAAGCTTCATTTGCTATAGAGCTAAAGTATTCAAAAATGCTTTCCAGATTATTTTTTATTGAGAATATGCATCTCGTGTATGTAACTACATCCCCGATTAAAATAATTTGTTTAATCCCGCAAAAAACTAGGTATAAAAATGCGCCTCCTGCTGCTATTTGATCGCATAGAAGCAGCCCCGTCTGGACTAAAATCGATTTTTTTGCCAGGTTTACATCCTGCTGGATAATCTTGTCCATTAATGCAGTATATTTTTTTATAAAATATTCTTTCAGTCCAAATATTCTTATTTCTTTGAATGCAACGCCTGTCATTATCAGATAATCTATGTACCAGATATTTCTTTCATCCTTTGTTCTTCTGGATCTCATATCATATTGCATTTTTGCTATCTTTAGCGTAAATAAATACTTCAAAAATGGGAAGATAAGTATTATGAGTATAACAATCCATCCTGTCCTGAAATTAGCCAGGATAATAAGGGACGAGCATATTGTAATAACTAATTGCAGAATAGACATAAACTGTCCAAAAAAGCTCAATACAGTTTGTCCATTTTGTTGTTGAGCCCTGTTTATAACGTCATATGTTTCCGTATTCTCATAATCCCTTAAGGATAATTCAACACCCTTTTTCAATCTTAACAATTCTATGTGCTTATTAAAATGAGAAAGAAACTTTGTATAATAATAGTTATAAATTGCTGAGAGCAGGGAGGAAATCATATCTATTAATGTATATACTATTATCAGATAAATAAAAGGTAAAAGTACTCTGTCACCGGACTGCAGCTTATTCAAGATTTTCTGCATAACTACTAAAGATAAAGCTGGAAATATGCCCTGTAAAATTGAGAAGCACAAAGTCACGCACATATATAATCTGCTATACCTTAAAATAAGATAAAAACATTTTTTTAAGTTAACAATAATATCTTTTATTTTAGTCTCATCATTCATTCTATTTTCCCTGCTGAAACATAATACTTTTGTTTTTCATTCCAGGCATGTAACGTGTGCCGTGCAATTGAGAATACCCTTGTCTCCCAATTTCTGTCACCGCAAAGTCTGTTGCAAAACATATGGCATAAAGATAAAAAAATGTCCCCGCTATAGTTTGTAAGATGGTTGCTTTCAGATATCTGATTCATCCTTATAAAGTAATTATCCAGACTCTCTTCCACCTTGCGCATTGATTGCCGAAGCAGAAGGGGGAGCCTCTCTTTGTTTTCCAGAATCCCCATATATTCTGCTCTGTTTTTTTGGAACTCATTCCGGAATAACTCTGGATTAGTTAGGTTATTTAAATATAGCTCTGCGCTCTCCATATTTTTTATGATATGTTTGGCAATATTAAATATTGCGGAAACTGCAATGTACTCCAGGGATATTTCGATGCTCTCATCTTCTGATTGCAAAATATTTAATACTAATAAGCTGTCTTGATAAAAATAATCTTCTGCTTCATTTATCAGCGCTGATCCTCCGTAGCGTTCGGATTCCCTTTCATAGATATCAATGGTATAGTAAATGCTGAATCCTTTCATACAGTCTCTGTCAAACCATTGATTAAATATATGTATGATATCAAATTGCTTTGAAACTTGTATTCGGAATCTGATATGAAAATCCGGATCAGAGTATCTGATAAAAAAGAACTTTTCTATTATTTGATTCTCTAACAAATATTCTGCAAAAGCACTTAAACGAGTCCTCAAAAAATCATTGCACTGACTCTCTTCAAGATAAATTTTAAAATAATACCAGCCCTCCTGACCGGGGTAGAGAATCTTATTCTTATCAGGTAAATTAATTGCGCCATTAAAACCCTCTATTGTATTTTCTGCGCTCATCATGTTCTGTTTGATACATTCAACAGTTATCTCGGAAAAAAATATCTTTTGACTGGTATCCGTTAACCAGGTATTGCTGTCTGCTTCTCTCTCTGCGGATTCCAGAATAACCCAATTTGCCGATCGCAGACTTTTTTTAATTTCAGAGTATAGACATTGCATGCCTGTATCATGGAACAGATCAAGAATCAGATATTTATCATCTATACCCACGTATATCCATCTTGGAAGTCCCCATCTGTGCATGAATGAAGAAAACATAATAGTAAAATCCCGATAATTTTCTATTGTTCTCATATCTTCTCTATATAATTTCCAACACTCTCTCTGTATAATAACATTGCCATATCTTATCTGGGGAATATACCTGCTTTCGTTTGCCTGCAGATAATAAATATTTTCTAATGGCTCTATATGATATGCATAGGTAACTTCCCTCAGAAACCTAATGTAACAATCATCATCCAAGCGTGTTATCATACTGTCGGAAACAACAGCTATAATTTTATTATAGGCTTTAGATTTTATATAGAATCTATCATGCTCTGCATTAATTCCAATAACCAAATCCTGCATAGATAATTCTGTCTGATAATTCTCTGGGGCAAGATTATAATTTAATTGATATTTATAATTTTTTTTACCACCACTTACATTGTTGACTCTTCCCTCTCTTGGCAAATGTATGGACTCTGCATACAGATATTTAGCATTGTCTATTTCTCTTTTATAAAATGCAGCAATCTCTTCTTTATATGCAGCACTTAAAGCATTATAAAAACGATTGGTCAGCATTCCTATTCGGTTCGCGCCAATACAATGACCCAAAATGATTTTATAATTATTCTTGTCTATTTGTTCCGTCTTCTCTGCCAAAATAGCAACATTTAATTCAAAGGAACTGGCATATGATATTTTACTTCCTTTATGGGACATTTGAATTTGATTAAGGTTTTTGATATCCTCATCATCTATTACGCACTCCCTTATTTGATTTTTAATGCAAAATAAGATCTTATCTTTGAAGTATTTCTCTATTAATTCTCTTTTTTTACTTCCTTTATACTCGTTTCCTGTCTTAAGCATAGGGATTTCGTAAGGATTTCCTAATCCAGCTACCGGATTGAATAGCTCTAAGAGCGGCACTTCAATATTAGCTCCATATTTATCAAGAAACCTTTCTTTGTAGCTGGTTAAGTACGCTGGCTCATTATCTGGGGACGACACTGCAGTCAAAAAATTTGCAAATCTTTCTAATTCTTTTTTTATATTTTGATTCAGACTGATTTTCTTTATACTGTGTTGGCAAATCACATTTATATAATTCGAAGTTTTATGTATTTCCTCCATTTTTTCACATAAGTTTTGATATAGATCTATCCCTTTTCCGTAAGGTTTACAACTGTATGCAAGTCTTAGCTCATTGACTTTTAATAATTTTTCATAATATTTACAGTTTTGAATATTTAATCTATAATCCTTCATCTGGTCCAGCAAATTCTGCAGCGGATCACGCTCTGACAGCCCTCCCCGAATATCGGTGATTAAAAACCCATTTTCTATAAGACTAAGTAAAAAACTCTCTAGTTTATCTTTAGGAACCTTCAAATTATAATCTGCAAAAGTTTCAAAAAGCTTTTGAAACGGAATCCAATCACTTGTATTGTCCTTAATAAATTTAACCTGTCTCGTAAATCTTATCTTTGAATTTTTATAATACTCTTCCTTGCGCTCTAGCTGTCCATAATTATGATTATAAGGATTAACAATTCTGTCGCCCTGTATAAAGCATTCGGAGTTAAACTTGACTTTTGTATTGTATACTACATCAATATCCTTTTCTAAAGTCTGGATGACCCCATAAAACCAAGCCATATCTACGCAGCAATATTTGTCTGTATCTTCCTCACTTCCTGTTTCGCAGCTCGTCATTTCCCCAAAATTGCCGCACCGGACACCTGCAAACATTCCATATGGCGTTGGACGTGAAAGATATCTTATATAATATTTAATAATAGCTTCCCTCTGTGTAGTATTTAATTTCCTTTTTTTTATTTTCATCCATAATTCCAGGTTAGCAATCGCCAGAGCCTCACAGAAGATAGGATCTTCCTTCACAAGACTTAGGATACTGTTTGTGCTGTCACCTAACATTTCAATTTTTGAAAATTGATTAAACCCCTGCAAAGGCGCCCTTAGCAGAAAGTTATTGCCGATTATATATTCCATATACATTACCGTGCCATACAAGTATCCATATAGCGTATCCTTCCCCTAATCCCTCAAAATATAACCTTCTTAAACCAACATAAATTTTCACTATAATCTGACTTTTATAAAATAAATACTCAATTTATTAAACTTTTTTAATTATAGTCTTATTATCACAGATATTTAAATATATGTATATCCCCAATACTGTCATTTTCTTTACCAATCTTGCGTTCTATTGGGACATTTTTACAACAAAAAGGCCCTGTTCTTTCGAACAGGACCCTTTTTGAGGAGTTTTATAAAAAGTATGATGATACTTATTAGTGGAAGGAATGCCTCACATTGCTGCAAGGCAGTATGAAAAAGAAAATTAATTGCAGTAACGTTTTGTTACTATGCATTTATCATACCTTCCAATTATGACCTCCCCATGTAAAAGTTGTGAACGTTTCGTGAAGACATTTTATACTTTTTGTGGCTATCAGCCCAAAAGTCCTCCGATGCTCAGGAACAGCGGTGCGAACACCAGGGAAATAACTGTCATTAATTTAATCAGGATGTTGATAGACGGACCTGAAGTATCCTTAAAGGGATCTCCTACAGTGTCGCCTACAACCGCCGCTTTGTGGGCCTCACTGCCTTTGCCGCCGTGATTGCCGCCCTCAATATACTTCTTAGCATTGTCCCAGGCTCCGCCCGCATTGCTCATAAAGATTGCCATCAGCACACCTGTCACCAGTGACCCTGCCAGAAGGCCTCCCAGGGCTTCTGTACCCAGAATAATTCCCACTGCAAGAGGAGCCAGTACTGCCATTACGCCGGGAATCAGCATCTCCCTGAGTGCAGCTGTGGTGGAGATAGACACACAAGACTTATAATCCGGTTTTCCTGTCCCCTCCATAATGCCGGGAATCTCCCGGAACTGTCTTCTGACTTCCTCAATCATCTTATAAGCTGCCTTGGAAACAGATTCCATGGTCAAAGCTGAGAATAAGAACGGAAGCATACCGCCGATTAACAGTCCGATAATTACATTGGAGTTCAGAATATCAATTACCTGAAGCTGCACAGCCTGAGAATAGGAGGCGAACAAAGCCAGAGCCGTTAACGCCGCGGAGCCGATGGCAAATCCTTTTCCCATGGCGGCTGTAGTATTTCCCACTGAGTCCAGCTTGTCGGTGATCTCTCTGACCTTGTGATCCAGACCGGACATTTCAGCAATTCCCCCGGCATTATCTGCGATAGGTCCATAGGCATCCACCGCAACCGTAATACCTGTGGTGGAAAGCATTCCCACTGCCGCAAGAGCAATTCCGTACAGCCCGCATACTTTATAGGACACAAAGATGCCGATACAGATTAGAAGGATAGGGACACAGGTAGAAAGCATACCTACTGCCAGTCCACTGATAATCGTGGTTGCCGGCCCTGTCTCTGACTGCTGGGCAATCTTCTTCACCGACTTGTACTCATCAGAGGTATAAACCTCTGTCACAATACCAATTACAATTCCAACCAGCAGACCCGCGATAATGGCCGCAGCTGCCTTAAAATCATTAAAAAACACCTTGCTCATAACCAGAGAACAGATAAGTACCAGACCGCCGGATACGTAACTTCCCATTTTCAGAGCCTGATGGGGCTTGCTGTTCTCTCCGCCCCTGACAAAGAAGCTTCCGATGATGGATGCAATAATACCGATTGCGGCAAGTACCAGAGGGAACACAGCACCTTTCGCCTGATATACAACAATCCCGAGAGTAACCGCTGATACCAGGGAGCCTACATAAGATTCAAACAAATCAGCGCCCATGCCTGCCACATCGCCTACATTATCGCCTACATTGTCTGCGATAACCGCAGGATTTCTGGGATCATCCTCAGGGATCCCTGCTTCCACCTTACCAACCAGGTCTGCGCCTACGTCGGCAGCCTTTGTATAGATACCTCCGCCCACACGGGCGAATAATGCAATGGATGACGCGCCCAGGCTGAAGCCTGAGAGTACATCCACATTTCCCGTAATCACGTAAATCAGACTGCATCCTAACAGTCCCAGACCAACTACGCACATTCCCATAACTGCTCCGCCGTGGAAAGCCACTGTCAGAGCCTTGTTCATGCCGCCTGTCCTGGCAGCATTGGCCGTACGCACATTTGCCTTTGTAGCCACATTCATGCCGAAGTAGCCGGCCAGAACTGAAAAACCCGCGCCTACCAGAAAGCAGACCGCTGTCACCCAGTTCCCGATTCCAAATCCAATTACAACAAATAATACCGCGACAAAGATAACCAGTATCCGGTATTCGGAGAAGAGAAATGCGCTGGCACCTTCACTTATTGCCTTTGCAATTTCTTTCATTTTGTCGTTGCCGTCCTCCTGTCGGCTTACGTTGCTGGCCAGATAGAAAGCAAACACTAGAGCCAGTATACCAGCAACCACTGCTACATACACCACTTGTTCCATACCTTTAACACTCCTTTTTGTTTTTCAGGAAGTGCCCCTTTCCCCCCGGAGCACTTCCCGTGTATAGTTTTGTCTTTCTCATTTTACTATACATTATTCACAAAAAGCAACACTTCATTTCAATTCTCTGAGTAAATTTGTCTATTTCTCCTGAATACTAACAGATTCAATGGCGACACTGCCCCCCCGAACCACTTCTATACTCTGGAAATTTGCCGAAATCAGGCGGATAATGTCATCATTTTTAGTTTCCGTCTGCAGGCATTCCAGCAATACAGCGTTTTTGCCGTAATCTGCAATATTGAGTCCAAAAACCTCTGCGATCCGGAAAATCTCTGTTTTCGCTCTCTCATCACAATCCTTTACTTTGATATACAGCACTTCTTTTCTGTGGATAGGAATGTTTGTAAAGTCTATGACCTTGATAACCTCAACGCAGCGGTTCAGCTGTTTTTTTATCTGTTCAAAGGTTGCATCATCGCTGTCCACACTGATGGTCATCCTGGAAACGGTCTTGTCTGCAGTCTCTCCCACCGTGAGACTTGTCAAATTATAGGATTTTCCGGAGAACAGTCCACATATTTTAGCCAATACACCTACCTGATTTTCAACATATAATGAAATCCATCTTTTTTTCATCTCTCTCACCCTCCTAACATTCCAGTATCATATTGCTTAATGGCTGGCCTCCCTGTACCATGGGAAGCACAAGCTCATCACTCTGTATTATAAACTCTAATACGGTCGGTCCCTGCCTGTTCTCTCTGGCAAATGCAAATGCTCTGCTGATATCCTCTTCACACTCAATGCGCATCCCTTTCGCGCCATATCCCTCTGCCAGCTTCATAAAATCCGGAGCATAAGGAGGACACTGAGTTCCCGGCCCTTTGCACTTGCCCTCACAGGACTTTCTTCTCCGAGTGCAGGTAGAGGAATACCTTTTATCGTAGAACAGCTGCTGCCACTGACGTACCATTCCCAGATAACTGTTATTAAATATACAGAGAATCACGGGAAGTTCATAGGCCGCCGCCATGGCCATTTCCTGGATGGTCATCTGAACGCCCCCGTCTCCGGCCACACAGATGACCGGTGTGTCCGGAGAACCCAGCTGGGCCCCCAGGGCAGCCGGAAGGCCATACCCCATAGTCCCCAGACCGCCTGATGTGAGCAGCTGTTTCTTTTCTGTCATCTCCAGATACTGGGTTACCCACATCTGATGCTGGCCTACATCGGTTACTACAATCGCCTCCTCAAACTGCCGGTTCATCTCACGGATAATCTTCTGAGGATTGATGCCTTCCCCATCCGGCATATCAATGGGATGCTTCCGATCCCATTCCTTCAGCTGCGCAACCCACTCCCTGTGCTCACCCTCCGGCATATTTTTAAGTATAGCCTCCATAGCATCCCGGGCATCTGCCACAATAGGGATATCTACCTGTATGTTTCTGGAGATAGAAGCCGTATCAATGTCTACGTGAATGATTTTTGCATGGGGGGCAAATTCTCCCAGCTTACCAGTGATGCGGTCATTAAACCGGGTTCCGATGGAAAACAGCAGGTCACAGTCAGAGATGGCTTTATTCGCCGCATAGCACCCGTGCATTCCCACATTTCCAAAGTACAGCTCATGGTCCGTAGGCAATGACCCACGTCCCATTATAGTTGTGATGACAGGGATCCCTGTGTGCTCTGCCAGCTTTCTTGCTTCCGCCTGTCCCCTGGCGATCGTAACGCCTCCGCCCATTAAAAACAGAGGACGCTCTGCTTTTTTCAGAAGATCCGTAGCCTTTTTTATCTGACCGATGTGAACCCCCTGACTGGGTTTGTAGCCTCTGATGGATACTTGCTTCGGATATAAGCTGTCTCCCTCTTCCAGCATAATATCCTTTGGAAGGTCTACTACTACAGGACCCTTTTTCCCAGTATTGGCAATATAAAAGGCCTCTTTGATAATCCGCCCCAGATCCTCTCTCCGTCGTACTGTCACTGCATATTTACAGATACTTCTGGTAATCCCTACAATGTCAACTTCCTGAAAAGCGTCATTTCCAATCAGATTGGTGGGTACCTGTCCAGTGAAGCACACAAGAGGAACACTGTCATAATTTGCTGTAGCTATTCCGGTTACCAGATTGGTAGCCCCCGGCCCGCTGGTTACCAGACAGACGCCTACCCTGCCTGTGGCCCGGGCATACCCGTCTGCTGCATGTATCAACCCCTGCTCATGTCTGGGCAGGATCATCTGAATGGAGTCCTGCTTATAGAGTTCATCAAAGATATCAATGGCATAACCGCCCGGGTAGCCAAACAGATAATCAACACCTTCTTTTTGCAATGCTTTTACAAATAATTCTGTTCCTTTCATTTAAAATGACCCTCCTTTTATGTGTTTTTTCTTGATAACTGCAACAAGAAAGATTGCGCGAAAGCGCAATCTCCGCCTGCGGCGGGCTGTCGCGGACAGCATCCTCCTTTCCGCCGCAGTGTGATCCCCCGGAGGTTTTTTTATTACATAAGGAACAAAGTTTCCTAAGTAATAAAAAAGCCCTAAGCTTTGAAAAGCTTAGGGCGAATATCTCATCCGTGTTACCACCTAAATTCAGGAAGACTGCTGCTTCCCGCACTCTGCCAGTACGGATAGTATACCTCCTGACAGTTTCACACTTATCAGTACGGACATTGCTATCGATACCGTTTTCCCTGTAACGTAGGAAAGATACGTTGAGTGCTACTTGGGCCTGCCGCCTGTTCGTCTCACTGCTCAAAGGCTACTTCCATACTTCCTCCGTGAAGATTCACACCATCCATCTTCTCTCTGGGACTTTGGCGAGTATGTACTCCTCCTTGTCATCGCATTTATTTTATTTGATTTTTTATAGTATACAGTCTATATCTGTATTTGTCAAGTTGATTTTAGTCTGAAATCTCCACTACCTCGTAGCCGGCCTCTGTGACTGCCTGTTTCAGCATTTCATCAGTGACGTCACCTGAGATCTCCGCATAAGCCGCCTTATCCTCCAGACTTACCTGCGCATTGACTCCATCCATGGCATTCAGCGCTTTCTCTACAGCACCTCTGCAGTGCTGACACATCATTCCCTCAATCTTAATTGTTTTTTTCATGACCTTACTCTCCTTTTCATTCTCTATTATTTCCGTCCCTTCCTCTGCCGGCTGCCCCGCAGACTCCCAAGTTTTGCTGCTGCTTTTAAACAGCTTCAGACGAAGGGCATTGGATACTACAAACACGCTGCTTAAGCTCATCGCCGCAGCTCCAAACATGGGATTCAGCTTCCAGCCCAGCCAGTGGTAGAAGACTCCCGCTGCCAGAGGAATTCCCAGGCTGTTATAGAAAAAGGCCCAGAACAGGTTTTGCTTTATATTCCGGATTACAGCCTTGCTGAGACGGACTGCCGTTACCGCGTCTAATAAATCATTTTTCATCAACACTACATCAGCACTTTCAATAGCCACATCGGTACCCGCACCGATTGCCATCCCTACATCAGCCCTTGCCAGGGCAGGGGCATCATTCACGCCGTCCCCGATCATTGCCACTGTCTTGCCTTCCTCCTGGAGTCTGGCAATCTCCCTCTCCTTATCCTGGGGAAGTACTTCGGCGATAACCTTCTGGATTCCCAGCTGCTTTTGAATAGCCTGAGCTGTTCTCTTATTATCACCGGTAAGCATTACAACCTCGATTCCCATCTCCGTAAACCGGCGGATCGCCTCTTTGCTGGTTGGCTTCACAACATCTGCCACACCAATAATTCCAACTGCCTTTTTACTGTCTGCAAACAGAAGAGGGGTCTTTCCTTCGTCGGCCAGTTTGGACAGCTGCTCCTCACACTTTTGGATGTTGATTCCCTTTTCCTGCATCATCCGAAGATTCCCCGCGTAGTAAAGCTCTCCCTCCACCTTGCCTTCCACTCCCATTCCGGGCAGGGACTGGAACTCTGTAACCCCAGGAACCGCAATCCCTTCCCGGGAAGCATATTCCATAATCGCCTCAGCCAGAGGATGCTCACTCTTTGCTTCCAGACCTGCAGCTGCCTGAAGAAGTCTGTCCTTGTCCCCGGATAAGAGAACAATATCGGTAACCACTGGTTTGCCCTGGGTAATGGTACCCGTCTTATCCATCACCACACTCTGTATGCTGTGTGCTGTCTCCAACGCCTCTCCGGACTTAATCAGAATACCGTTCTCCGCACCTTTGCCGGTTCCCACCATGATCGCCACCGGGGTTGCAAGACCCAGTGCGCAGGGGCAGGATATAACCAGCACACAGATGGCTGAAGACAGGGCGAATTCAAAGGTCGCCCCGGATGCCAGCCAGACAATTGCAGTAAGCAGAGCGATCCCCATAACAACCGGGACAAATACCCCCGCAATTTTGTCAGCTATCTTAGCAATGGGGGCCTTGCTGGAACTGGCCTCTTCCACCAGCCGGATAATCTGGGAGAAGGTCGTATCGTCCCCTACCTTCGAAGCCCGGATACTGATAAAACCAGTTTTATTAATCGTTGCCCCTATGACAGCATCCTTTTCCGACTTCTGCACAGGGATGCTTTCTCCTGTAATGGCTGCCTCGTCAACACTGGTATTTCCCTCAAGAATCACCCCGTCCACAGGGATGCTCTGACCTGGTTTCACAAGAACCGTGTCACCCACCACAACTTCCTCAACAGGGATCTCCACCGGACCGCTCTCCCGCTGCACAACAGCTGTCTTAGGTGCCAGATCCATCAGCTTGGTAATGGCCTCGCTGGTTCTTCCCTTGGATCTGGTTTCCAGATATTTGCCCAGGGTGATCAGTGCAAGAATCATAGCCGCCGATTCAAAGTATAGGTCCATATGGTACTGTCCTACCAGCTCCATATCCCCGCTGCCCAGACCGTACCCCATCCGATAGATAGCAAAAATGCCGTAAACCAGGGCAGCCGTGGATCCAATGGCGATTAAGCTGTCCATGTTAGGAGCCATGTGGAATAACGTCTTGTAGCCCTTGATATAATATACCCGGTTCACATAGACAATCGGCAGGCACAGCAGAAACTGGGTCAGCGCAAATCCCACCGCATTCTCCAGTCCGGCCAGGAAGGGAGGCAGGGGCAGTCCTGCCATATGTCCCATGGATACATACATCAGCGGGATCAGAAATCCAAAAGAGACCCACAGGCGAAACTTCATATTCTTCAGCTGTGCCTCAACAGGATTCTCCCCTGCCTCTGTTTTTTCAGTCTTCCGGACACTGCCTGCTTTTTCCTCATGCACGCTGGCGCCATAACCTGCTTTTACCACTGCCTCCGCGATACCGCCCGGAGACAGTCTGCCGTCATCAAATTCAACCTGCATACTGTTAGTGAGCAGATTGACACTCACAGACTGGACCCCCTCTAACTTTGCCACACTTTTTTCTACCCTGGAGGAACATGCAGAACAGGTCATGCCAGTTACATCAAATTTTTCTTTCATCTGCGTTCTCCTTTCGTTACATCGTATTCTACTACTTTAGTATCTTACCAAGCATAGAGACTAATTCATCAATTTTAGCCTCTTTTTCCTCATCGCTCTTCGCGTCCGCCACACAGCACTTCAGATGTGCCGTTAGTATCTCCTTATTCGCTTTATTTAAAATAGCCTCTGTGGCCATCAGCTGCTGTGAAATGTCAATACAATACCTGTCCTCTTCCACCATTTTTAAGATACCGTCCATCTGACCCCGTGCAGTTTTTAACAGACGGGTGATTTTTTTCTTATCAGCCTGCATATCCAAACTCCTTTCCCCATTTGCATCGCCCTTATACACCCCCCGGGGGTATAGTCATACTATAAAACAAAAAAATAAAACTGTCAAGCGTAACCGGACAATTTTAATTTACCTCAATTGGGGACACCCCTGATCGATTTTGGGACGTGTTCCTTTTAGAAAGAACACGTCCCCTTTTTAACATTTATTTTTTCTTCTTTGCTTTTGCAGATGCAAAGATACTCTGCAGAATAATGAAGAAGCACAGCAGCGCTGCAATGGTAATCTTCGTCCACCAGGAGGAAAGTGTACCCTGGAAGGTAATAAATGCCTCGATGGTACCCTTGATTAATACCCCAAAGAGACTTCCGAAGACATTACCGACACCGCCGGTCAGCAGTGTACCGCCGATTACGGCAGATGCAATGGCGTCCATCTCGAATCCTTTTGCCTGCTCTACGAATCCGGAACAGGTATTCAGGCAGAACAGGAATCCGCCCAGGCCTGTGAGGAATCCGGCCAGTATATAAGCTTTCAGTTTTGTTTTTCTTACGTTCAGACCCATGAGAAGAGCAGACTGCTCATTACCGCCCACAGCGTAGATGGAACGTCCGAACTTGGTGTATTTCAGCATGATAAACACGACTACCAGCACTAACAGTGCGATGATAACGCTTGGATAAATATAAGGATATATCATTACCCCTTTTCTGTTAACATATCCTCCAAAGGGAAGGTATATTTTATACTTTGCCCAGCTTAGGAACATTTCATTTTTGATACTGATCATGTCCTGGCTGATAATAGCCGTCATACCTCTGGCAAAGAACATTCCCGCCAGTGTTACGATAAAGGGCTGCAGCTTCAGATAGGCCACCAGCCATCCCTGTACAAAACCGAATACCAGTCCCATTACCAGTACAATGACGGCCGCCGGGATTGCTCCCATGCCTTTATTCTCCATCATCCAGGCCAGCATCATACAAGTCAGAGCAACCACGGAACCAACAGAAATATCAATTCCTCCTGTTATCATGACTACCGTCATACCAGCAGCAATGACAATCAGACCGGCATTGGATATAAACAGATTTAAAAAGTTCTGGGTTTTACCGAATCCCTGCTGATGGAATGCAATGACTCCAATGATGTACATAGCGAAGAACAGCACGATGGTAATCAGCAGTAAGAATGCATTACCGTCTATATTCTTCTTGCTTTTCATTTTCTTATTACCCATTATGCCACCTCCTTTTTGGATTCTGCTTTTTCTGAGTGGAATTTACCTGCAATTTTCTTTCTAATCTTAGCAAATTCCGGTGACTGCAGTGCTACGATTACGATAACTACGATTGCCTTATATACCGGAATCTGGTCTGCAGATACACTCATGGCATATAATGTTGTGGTCAGTGCCTGAATGGTGTAAGCTCCGATAACACTTCCCATCAGAGAGAACTTACCGCCACCCAGTGAATTGCCGCCTAAGGCAACAGCCAGGATGGCATCCAGCTCCATGTTCAGTCCGATATTATTCGCGTCCGCTGAATAGATACGGGAGGTTGCAATCATACCTGCGATACCTGCACATAATCCGCAGAATGCATAGGTAAGGAAGATAATCATAGTGGATTTCAGGCCCACCAGGCGGGATGCCCTGGAGTTAATACCTACAGACTGTATATACATGCCAAGAGCCGTCTTCTTCAAAATTATTACGGTAATAATTACAACTGCGATTGCGATGAATATCGGAGTAGGCAGAGGCAGTCCCGGAATATTAGCGCCCAGTAACTTAAAGCTGTCAACACGGATGTATGTAATCTGTCCCTTTGTTACCAGCTGTGCAATCCCGCGGCCGGCGGTAAATAAAATCAGCGTGGCAACCATAGGCTGTATCTTCATCTTGGCTACCAGAAAGCCGTTAAAGCATCCGCAGATAACACCCACAACAAGAGCCGCCAAAAATCCCAGAATGTAAGGATTAGAGTAAGCGTTTACTGCCTGCTGGCCTCCGGCCAGAACAAAACAGCATACAGCTCCCGCCACAGCCATAACCGCACCCACAGAAATGTCGGTTCCTGCGGATGAGGATACAACCAGTGTCATACCTACGGCCAGAATTACCAGCTCGCTGGCACGGTTGATAACGTCAATAATATAACCATATAATACCCCGTTTTTCACACTGATCTGGAAAAAGGTAGGTGTTGTAATAATATTAATCATTAACACAATAGCCAGACACAGCAGTGGAAGAAACAGGCGATAGCTTGTAATCTTCTTTAATTTTTCCATTAATTTGCACCTCCTGCGATTGCTTTCATGATGGAATCCTGAGAGAGTTCCTCTTCTTTGAGTTCTCCAACCTTGGAGCCGTCACGAAGTACAGCCATACGGCTGCAGGTACGAAGCATTTCTTCTATCTCGGAAGAAATGAACATCACAGACATACCCTCGTCTGCCAGCTGAAGCACCAGCTTCTGAATCTCGGTCTTAGTACCGATATCAATACCGCGGGTAGGCTCATCCAGAATCAGGAAATCCGGATTGGTCAAAAGCCATCTGCCCAGGATTACCTTCTGCTGGTTACCGCCGCTGAGCTGTTTAATAGGGGTTTCCCGGTCAGCAGTCTTAATCTGCAGTAGATCTATGTATTTGTCGGTAAATTCTTCCTGCTCCTTTTTGCTCAGCAATTTGAACATACCGCGCTTAGCCTGAAGGGCAATGATGATATTCTCCCTCACAGAAAGATCTGCAATGATTCCCTCTGCCTTTCTGTCCTCCGGCAGATATGCCATTCCCTGCATCATAGCATCCAGCGGTGTATTTGCATGGAACTTGCTTCCTTTTACATACAATTCTCCGGAGTCTGGCTTATCCGCTCCGTAGATACTTCTGGCAAGCTCGGAACGCCCGGAGCCAAGCAGACCGGTAAGACCGATCACCTCTCCCTTATTAATCTTCAGGTCGAATGGTTTAATAGTACCCTTATGACCCAGCTGTCTGGCATCTATAATGACTTCATCTTTAACGCTTGATGCCCCTTCTTTCTTAATAGCTGCCAAATCATCAAAATCTTTACCCATCATTTTTGCAACCAGCTGTACTCTCGGCAGATCTTCAATCTTATATTCACCGACAAGCGTACCGTTTCTGAGTACAGTAATTCTGTCACATACCGCATATACCTGTTCCAGGAAATGGGTAACAAAGATAATTCCAACGCCCTGTTCTTTCAGACGGTTCATCAGGTGGAAGAGCTTTTCCACTTCACCGTCGTCAAGAGATGACGTCGGTTCATCCAGTATTAAAACCTTAGCCGACATATCCACCGCTCTGGCAATAGCAATCATCTGCTGAAGGGCTAAGGAATAATTTTCAAGTGCCGCAGTTACATCAATATGAATATCCAGACCTTCCAGTAAAGCCTTAGACTTCTTGTTCATAGTTCTCCAGTCAATCATGCCTCCCTTTTTGGGCTCCCTGCCGATAAACAGGTTCTCAGCTACTGACAGATTCGGACATAAGTTAACTTCCTGATATACAGTACTGATTCCATGAATCTGAGCCTCCTGGGGGGATTTGTTGATGATGGGATGGTCAATGCCCTCAATCTTTATTTCACCTGTTTCGAATTCTTCAACGCCTGTTAATACTTTAATCAGAGTAGATTTACCTGCTCCGTTTTCTCCCATAAGTGCATGAATCTCACCCCTTCTAAGAGTAAAATCCACATTCTGCAGAGCTTTTACGCCTGGGAAGTTTTTATCAATATTTCGCATGGTTAATACGATATCCTGCTCCATATCATCTCCGCCTTTCCTGTTTTCATCACTGTTATTCTAAGGCGTGAGAGGGGAGCCTTACATAAGGCTCCCCTGCCTCATCGCCCTTGGCCTTCTATCGTTGCGAATGCTTTTTAAAGATTAATAAGCACGTCCGTCAATGAAATCAGCTGCTGTATCTGCCGGGAATACGCTTTCATCCACATACTGAATCTTCTCTACTTCTTCGCCGGCTTCTAACTTCTGAATAATCTCCTCAACACGGGGTCCGTGTAACGGGTTGCACTCTACTGCACAGTTTAAGTCGCCTGCGATCATTGCTTCGAATGCTGCTTTTACTGCGTCAAAGGAGATGATTGTGATGTCCCCGTCAGGTCCGCAGGTCTTTCCTGCTGCTTTGATAGCGTCGATTGCCCCGAATGCCATATTATCATTCTCTGCGATTACTACATCAATATCATCATAGGATTTCAGGAAGGACTCCATAACTTCCTGGCCCTTTGCCTGTGTAAATTCTCCGGTTTGCATATCTAACATATGCCAGTTGCTGTGTTCTTTCAGTTTGTTTCCAAAGCCTTCGGTACGTCCAACCTGAGCAGATGCTCCGATGGTTCCCTGTAAGGTTACAATGTTTACATCTTCTTCGCCTTTACCTTTAGACTCCAGATACTGTGCCAGCCAGTCTCCTGCGTCCTCACCCTCTTTTACGAAGTTTCCGCCTACCCAGCAGGTATACAGAGAGTCATCGGAAAGATCCATCTGTCTGTCAGAAAGAATAACAGGGATTCCTGCTTCTTTTGCTTCCTGAAGTACTGTCTCCCATCCGGTTTCTACTACAGGTGCTACTACTATGTAATCTACATCCTGCTGAATAAAGCTTCTGATTGCTTTAATCTGGTTTTCCTGTTTCTGCTGTGCATCATCAAAGATGAGCTTGTATCCGTTTTCTTCTGTAAAAGTAGATTTGAAGGATTCTGTATTCGCAGTTCTCCAGTCAGACTCTGCACCAACCTGTGCATAACCAACTACGATTAAATCATCGTCTCCCTTTGTATCTGCTGCATCAGCCTCGTCCCCAGCTTCCGCTGTGTCTGTACTCTCTGTTTTTGTCTCTGTGTCAGCGGAGCTGGATTCAGAAGAATCATTTCCGCAGCCTGCCAGCATCCCTGCCATCATGGTTGCACATAATAACGCGCTTAATACCTTTCTTTTCATGTTGTTCCTCCTTATATACATTTTTATTATTCTTTATCTTCCGGTGCACTCTGCACCCTGATTACAGTATTAATTCTATCAATTTCCATATAAAAAACAACGGAGAGGCTCCGCTGTTTTGTAATATATTTTTTGATTTTTTTGTGAAAAAGAAGTTTTGTACAATTTAATTGGAAAAAAGTGTGTTATTTTTTGTATTCCTGGAAATACAATTCCACTCCTGTTTTTTTCATGCTTGTATAATCTTTTACAACTTGTTCATCTTTTCCCTCTGCAATCATAGAATTTCTGCCTGAAAACAAACAGGTCCCCGAAGTTGTTGAAAAACTCCGGGGACCCGTAATTATGATTTCATTTGCTTACATATTCTGATTAGTATGCACGTCCGTCGATGAACTCAGCTGCTGTGTCAGCCGGGAATACACTTTCATCCACATACTGAATCTTCTCTACTTCTTCGCCAGCCTCTAATTTCTGGATAATTTCAGCTACACGAGGTCCGTGTAATGGGTTACACTCTACTGCACAGTTTAAGTCGCCTGCGATCATTGCTTCGAATGCTGCTTTTACTGCGTCAAAGGAGATGATTGTGATGTCGCCTTCTGGTCCGCAGGTCTTTCCTGCTGCTTTGATAGCGTCGATTGCTCCGAATGCCATGTTGTCATTCTCTGCGATTACTACATCAATGTCATCATAGGATTTCAGGAAGGATTCCATAACTTCCTGGCCCTTTGCCTGTGTAAATTCTCCGGTCTGCATATCTAACATCTTCCAGTTGCTGTGTTCTTTCAGTTTGTTTCCAAAACCTTCGGTACGTCCAACCTGAGCAGATGCTCCGATAGTTCCCTGTAAAGTTACGATATTGATTTCTTCTTCGCCTTTTCCTTTAGACTCCAGATACTGTGCCAGCCAGTCTCCTGCGTCCTCACCCTCTTTTACGAAGTTTCCGCCTACCCAGCAGGTATACAGAGAGTCATCGGAAAGATCCATCTGTCTGTCAGAAAGAATAACAGGGATTCCTGCTTCTTTTGCTTCCTGAAGTACTGTCTCCCATCCGGTTTCTACTACAGGTGCTACTACTATGTAATCTACATCCTGCTGAATAAAGCTTCTGATTGCTTTAATCTGGTTTTCCTGTTTCTGCTGTGCATCATCAAAGATGAGCTTGTATCCGTTTTCTTCTGTAAAAGTAGATTTGAAGGATTCTGTATTAGCAGTTCTCCAGTCAGACTCTGCACCAACCTGTGCATAACCAACTACGATTAAATCGTCATCTCCTGCTTTCGCGTCACTGGCATCGGCCTCGTCCTCAGCTCCTGCAGCATCTGTGCTCTCTGTTTTTGTCTCTGTGTCAGTGGAGGTGGATTCTGAGGAGTCGTTTCCACAGCCTGCCAGCATCCCTGCCATCATTGTTGCACATAATAACGCGCTTAATACCTTTCTTTTCATACTTTAGTTCCTCCTTAATTATAGTTTAATAGTATCCATTCAGATGTTTCTTACATCCTTCTGATGTATCTAATTCTACCAAGTTTGAAAATAAAAAAAACCGAAAACTTCCTCTATTTTGTATTTTATCTTACGATTTTTTTAGTTTTTGGCTGTTTGTTAGATATTTTTCGAAAAAGGTATAATTTCTTTTAACCCAGCGCGGGCAAGGTGACTGTCACTGTGGTACCACAGGCCTTTTTACTCTCAAAAGACAGACCGTACTCCTCCCCATAGGTAATCTGAATCCTCTCATTTACATTTCTAAGCCCAAAACTGCCGCCTTTTTTTCCTTTCCGCTCTTTTACATGGTCTTCCAGGGCCTTAAGTTCTTCCTCATCCATTCCAATCCCGTTATCTGAAACCTTAAATATAATTATGTTTTCCACCTTATATCCTTTTACCCAGATTTTCCCTCCCCCTCGTTTGTTTTTAATTCCATGATACAGCGCATTTTCCACCAGCGGCTGCAGGGTGAGCTTTAAAATCAGGTTTGTATATAAGGAAGGTTCAATGTCAATCTCATATTCCATAATATCCTGGTAGCGGAACTGCTGGATAATCAGATAGCTGCGGATATGTGCTTCCTCCTCCTGTATGGTAATCATTTCCTTGCCCTCGCTGAGCACAGTTCTGAAAAAGTCTGACAAGGCAGATACCATCTGCACTACTTGTTTTGTATCCCCGCCTTCTGCCAGCCACATAATCGTATCCAGCGTATTGTACAGGAAATGGGGATTAATCTGGGCCTGGAGAAGGCGCAGCTCCGTTACCCGCAGTTTTTTCTGCTCTTTCTTAATATCCTCCACCAGGACTGCGATGGCACCCTTCATATGATTAAAGCTGTTCGTCAGTACCTGGAGTTCATTGCCGGAGTCAATTTCCGTAGGAGAAGTAAAATCCCCGTGGGCAACCAGCTCTGTAGCGGCACATAATTCCCGGATGGGGTTGGTTACACTGTTTGCAATTTTTCTGGAAATCAGTATACTGACACCCAATATCCCAATCAGAGCGGCTGTGCTTATCTGTACCGAGTGACTGATGCTGCTGGAAAGATCCTGGCGGATTTCCTCAAATCCTAAAGTTTCATAGTATACATATTCCTGTATATTTTCCTGGACATCTTCTGTAATAATATAGATTCCGTTGATCAGGATATTCATATTATCCGCGTAGTACCCGCTAAGCTTTACCTGCTTTTCCATCTTGTTTATGCTGTCATCCAGGGTGTTCAGGCACTTCAATATCCAACGAATTCTTCTGGCATTTTTTTGATCCTTTGTCACCGTAAGCAGATACTGGAAATCCTTTCTGGCATTGCCGATCAATTCCCTGGGGTTTTGGATCCTCTGCCCTTCATACTGATCCCTGGGATCCTTGGCTGCCACCAGTTCATCTGCAGTCTTCCCCCCGATTACCATGCGGTACGCAGTATAGTCCACACAGTCTTTAAATGTAGTATTATACCGGTTGACCACCGAAATATTATTTACGACACTGTCATACTTCTGTCCATAAGAAAGCAGCATAAAAGTCAGAGAGAGCACCAGGATACACAAGGGAACCAAGATGCTGCAGGTGAGCACAGTAAGCCGCTTTCTCAGAGATAATTTCATCATCATAGAACTACCTGCCTCTCATCCGGTATTCTTTTGGGGTACAGCCTGTTTTCTTTTTAAATATGTAACTAAAATAATGGGAGTCTTTATATCCTACCTGATATCCAATCTCTGAAGCCCGGAGATTTGTGCACATAAGAAGCTCCTTTGCTTTTTCGATCCTCACCTCGGTGAGATATTCGGTAAATGTCTGACCAGTCTCCTGGCTGAAGATACTGCTGAAATAGCTGGGGCTGATATTGACATTGGTGGCTACGGTATTCAGGGAGATATCATTGTGGTAATAATTTTCCTTTATATAATGTTTGGCTTCCTCCAGAAGCAGATGGAACTTTCCCTTGGACGCATTGTCTCTGAGCTGGATCGCTTCGGAGAAAAGCTTTCGAAGACGGAACTTCAGATTTTCTATGGAAAGAATCTTTGTGGCCGTCTCATTAATATTCTGCAGCTCCTCCGGCAATTTGTCCGGATTCACACCCAGCCCCTCCAGAAATCCAAGCACACAGGCAAATAGATCCATGACTATATACTGCCGGAACATCAAGGATTTATAGTTGCTTTCCCCCACCCGCAGGAAATACTCTTCAATAAAGTTGTCTACTTCCTCAGTCGTACCGTTTTTCAGAAAATCTTCTACTTCTTTTCGGTCCATCTGGGAGGACTGAATGGCATTGAGATCAATTTTATCCTCGTTCAGGTGATGCATTTTGCTCACGTCTTTATAGCTGACTATTTTATTCCACTCCGTAAAGAATCTGCTGGAAAATGCCTTGCTGGCCGCATCATAGGACTGGCTCAGGTCTCTCAGGCGCTGTACTACGCTGCCGATCCCCCCAAAATATTCCACGCTGTGGTACCCGTCCATCACAGCTTTCAGTGCTCTTACAAACTCTGCTGTAAAATCCTGCAGTTCCTCTTCACCGTCTCCTTTAATGACAAATGCCAGACCTTCCAGTCCTCTGTCGAAGGTCAGCACCTGTTCGTAGGAGGCTGCCAGATCCATAATCTCCTTTGATGCTTTCACCAGCGCCTCGGAATAGCAGCTGGAGTCTCCGTATATGACAGTCTTAAACATCATTACCAGATAGGCCGGCGCGGTGAGCTCCAGGCCCAGATCCTGGGCCTCCTCCATAAGTTCCATAGCAGAGCTTTGACCTGCAAGTATTTTCTGGAACAGATTCTGGCGTTTGATGGTAATATTTTCTTTCATCTCATTTTCGTACTGCTCCATCATTTTCAGCTGTTCCTGCTCCTTTTCAATCACAGCCGCAACCTCCTTGATTGATTCCAGAAGTTTAGCGGAGCTGATAGGCTTCAGCAGGTAATCGGTAACCCCAATGCTGATAGCCTGTTTTGCATAGTCGAATTCTCCGTACCCGCTGAGAATAATAATCTTGGTATTAGGCATTTCTTTTTTCACAATGCTGCTCAATTCCAATCCATCCATAAAAGGCATTTTAATATCTGTGATCAGGATATCCGGCTTCGTCTTCTTGATCAGCGGATACGCCAGCTCCCCGTCGCTGGCCTCCCCCACAAAAACAAAGCCTTCTTTTTCCCAGGGTATATTATTCTTAATCCCTTTGCGCATAACTACTTCGTCTTCCACTAAAAACACTTTTAACACGTTTTTCTCCTCCTCCAGCCTTTCCCATTTCTGTGAACGTAAATGAGATATGAACAACCGCAGAAACCTGCGGTATGCCCGCCCGCAGCGTATGTAGTAAGGGGTGCTTTCTGCATGCCCCTAAGTTCCACTGTATATTAAAGGCAGAAATCTCCAAGGAATTAATTGAAGTCTTCTGCCTCATATTACCTATATAGCTTCATGGAGGATTATAACAGATTTCACAGATTCTGTCTCTCCACGCATTTACTAAAAAGGTGGATTTTTTTGGAAATTTATTTTTCTTGTACGTTTTCATATGATTTTGGTTTGATTTCTTACGTTTTTATCGCAATACGAGGGATATGTTCCATCCGGAACACATCCCTCGCTGTAATACTTTTACTCTATCTTGTTCTGGTCCATACACCGGACTTATTTACATAATATTTTCCAATCCACGTGTTGGAAGCCATTGCTCCGTTGTCTCTCAGATAATACCATCTGCTGCCGTCTTTCAGCCAGCCCGTTGCCATTGCCCCGTTAGACTTCAGATAGTACCAGGTCTTTCCGTCCAGCAGCCAGCCTGTCGCCATTGCCCCGCTGGATTTCAGATAGTACCAGGTCTTTCCGTCCAACAGCCAGCCTGTTGCCATTGCCCCGCTGGATTTCAGGTAGTACCAGGTCTTTCCGTCCAGCAGCCAGCCTGTTGCCATTGCCCCGCTGGATTTCAGGTAGTACCAGGTCTTTCCGTCCAGCAGCCAGCCTGTTGCCATTGCCCCGCTGGATTTCAGGTAGTACCAGGTCTTTCCATCCAGCAGCCAGCCTGTTGCCATTGCCCCGCTGGATTTCAGGTAGTACCAGGTCTTTCCATCCAGCAGCCAGCCTGTTGCCATTGCCCCGCTGGATTTCAGATAGTACCAGGTGCTTCCAAGCTGCAGCCAGCCTGTCTGCATATAACCGCTCTCATCAAAATGATACCACTTGCCGTCGAGCAATTTCCAGTCGTCTTCCACATAAGTGCCGTCTTCCATCATGTACAGCCATCTGTCGCCGTCCTGCTGCCATCCTTCTTTCTTTTCTTCTATATCTCCTTCCACCACATGGATCGTATACTGGATTGAGCTCTTGTGATCCTGTGCTTTGCTTGTAAGGAGGATTTCTGTTGCGTCTCCATCCAGTTTTACCAGACGTGCTTTTGTATCATCAAACAGCACATCTCCATCGTATACCAAACCGCTGGCCTTCATGGGAACAGCCGTCATCCTTACAGCCTCTGTGTCTTTGGGAACGGTTAAAGTGTATTCTTTGACATCCCCCTTAAATTCAGGTGAAAGTTCACCTATATCGAAGGAAAGCTGCTGTAATTCAGCGTTAGTATCATAATCTGTTCCCACACTGATGCCATACAGACCTCCCACAAGACCTCCCGTAGACTGGAACTTCACTGTAATACTGTCTCCCGTCAGATATTTCTCAGGTATTTCTCTTTTCACGGTATAGAATCCATCCGATGTCAAAGGATATTCCGTATTGGATAATGTTTCTGTGACAAATTTTTCTCCGTTTATATAGATATCAAAGCTTCTTCCCTTATCTCCGCCATAATAGGTAGTAAACAGGTAATTCTTCTCAGCCTCTTTATTCACAGGCAAATCATAGCTGAACCAGCCGCCCTTTTCTGCATGCCGGTACTGTCTTCCTCCATAGGTACCCACCTCAGAATTATCAGAATGTTTCAATCCAAGGGAGAACTCGGAGTTATTATTGTCAAAGTTTGTTAGGTAGGCAGAGCTGCTTTCCTTTTCTCTCAATGTCTCTTTGCTTTCCAGCAGCTTTTGCTGGTATTCCCCGGAATCAGGCTCTGAGAGATTCATATATAATCCATATCTTTCGTTATGCCGCAGATAATGAGGCGTGTAGAACAGCTTATCATCCTGATCCGTTCCTCTCAGCGCAAACTGCACCTGTCCGTCCTCTGTATCTTCGATGCGGACCAGATTCTCCTTGATGCCTGCCTTCCAGTCCTCCACCTTCTCATCTGTCATGGTGATGGTGTCAGTGGCTGATTTATCCAGAACAGGCGCATATACAATGATGCCTGCCCCCTCTCTTTGATCCATATTATTGGTGCCAAGACCTGTGCTCAAAGCAACGGGACCATATCGGAAAGCCACCATGGAGCTGTCATCAGGCATTTCATATACCTGTACTTCCATGGGCAGGGTAATCTCAACCTTATCTCCCGCTTTCAGGCCATCCAGCTGGTAATAATTATCCGTCACTTTACATTCGGAAGCTGTCCCGTTAATGGTTATAGCTGCCTTGCCTGCCAGCCAGTCAGGCTTTCTCACCATTACAGATCCGCCCTCCGGTACGGCGCCAACGGTAAAGCTCACTTTGTCACTGTTCGGTATATTGGCTTCCTGGGAAACCTGGAATTCGCTGTCTGCATACGCAGAACGGAAGAACATATTCACAAAAAGCTGATTCCCATTTTTCAGATAGATGGTATCTCCCAGTTTGGTAAAGTTCTCCATGCCGGTTCCCGTACAGCACCAGAAGCTGTCATAGGGAGAACTGTAGAGTTTGTAATACCCCGGAGCCATAGGCTGGAAATACATACTCATTCCGGTCTCAGGATTCTGGGAGGATAAGATTGCGTTAATATATGTATTTTCATAATAATCCATATACTTCACATCCCCAGTTACCTGGAAGAGGGCCCTGGATAATTTCAGCATGTTATACGTATTGCAGGTTTCACAGGTTCTGTTATTTGCGTACTGTCCCAAACTGCCTGCGGCGTGAAAATGTTCGGATTCACTGTTGCCTCCTGTAATATAGGTGTGGTCTTTTACAACAATATCCCAGAAGTTCTCTGCAGCTGTCAGATACATTTCCAGATTATCTTTTTCGTCCTGTGTCAGTTCTCCATAGTAGCGATCCTGTGTCAGTACGGTATAGCGTTTTAAGGCGCCGATAAACTTCGGTATGGTAGTGTTGGCATGCTTGCCGTTTAACACATCCTTTCCCTGACTCAGCTGTACAAACAACTCTGTCTCGTCAAAGCATTCTGCCGCTGACTTGTAGTCCGGGTTTCCGGTAATATTATACAGCTCGTACAGCGCCTCGTTCATACCGCCGTATTCAATCGTCAGCATTTTTTTCTTCTGGGCGTCCGTCCATGTGCTGGTTCTGGATGTATAGATATAATCTCCAAAGCCCATAGCGACTTCCAAAGCGTCTTCTCCAACCTGTCCGTCCACATTCTTCGCAATGTCAATCAGACCGGCCAGCACCTTATGCAGGTTATACCAGGGCACCAGTACATTCTCATCTGTGCCGCCGCTTCCCTGCACAGCATCCAGGGCGCTCTCTCTGAACGCGGATATATACCCCTTGCTGTCCGGATGTGTACTGCCATAGCTGTCCTGGCACTCTTTTAAACCGGCTACCGCGTCAGACATCTGCTCCAAAAGGGCAGTCTTCGTAGCCTCATCTTTACAGCCAAGGTAAGCCTGAGACAGTGCCGACATGTAATGTCCGAAGGTATGTCCACGGAAGTTTGTAGCATTGCTTCTCTCCCATCCGCCATAGCCGCTGTCCGTCAGCGGCTCCAGGCCGGCTACCTTGTAGAATTCATATAAGAACTTGTTGGAGGACATGGAAAGCAGATAGTCATACTCTTTCTGCTGTGCATTCACAAGGTAGCTGTCCGACAGAGTCACCTTATCCATCCCGTTGTTGGTAAGATTCCAATTAGCGGCAGATACCACTACTTTGCACTCTTTTACAGCCGTATAGTCCTTGCCGTAGGCAAGATGGGCTGTCATAATAACCTCCGCATCCGCATCCTCCGGAAGTGTTACCTTTCCGTCATCTGTGATAATGTCTTTGCGGTTAGATTCCCAGGTAATGGTGCTGCCGTTTGTCCCTTTATCGGGCAGATCCAGATCCTTTCTGGTATATGCCGGAAGAGATAAAGCCTCTGCGTCCGCGTCGACCAGCGTCTGCCTGTCAAATGCCTGTGTTTCCTCAAACAGCTCCAATACCTCGTCCTGGGTAGATGCACAGTTCAAAAGAGCCACATTATCCATGGCAAAGATGCCATAAGTACTGTTATGCACGGGACCATTGTATCCCAACGCTTTTTCATCTCATTTCCCTGATCAATGGTTCCGTCCGCCCCGTCTGTTCCAATAGGGCTAAATACGGTTACCTTCTGCCGGATTCCATTCCGGTACATGGTAACTTCCTTGGTCGTATCGTCAAAGCTGACAGCTATGTGCGTCCACTCTCCCACCGGGAAAAACTCGCTTCTGTCTGCCTCTACCCCAACCTTATATGGCTGTTTCCAATCATTGGAAGATCCAATGGATATACTCAGCGGTTTATCTTTGTTTTCAGAAGACAGATACCAGCCGTCTGAATAGTAGGCTTCTTTATTCCACACAAAAAGATGCTCCCCGCCTCCCATATCCTGGGTTGGATTTACCCAGAAAGAGAAGGTAAGGCTGGACGGATTTAAAGAAGCGTCGGTTCCCAAATCAACATAAGTCTTTCCTTTCAGCTCCAGCGCCTGGGTTCCCTCGGCAGCGCCCTGGATATACCCATAGTTCTCCCCAACAATCGTAACGGGGTGATTTTTCTCAGACGTATCTGTGGTATCTCCGTCAAAGGCCAAGTTCAGAACCCTTTCCTCTGTAAAGGAAGGATCTGGATCTTCTCCTCCCCCTGATGGGTCTGCATACAGCTTATAAAGCTCCTGTACCTGAGCATCGTCAGCCACTGTACTGTATACGGAATACTCATCCAGACTGATATTGGAACAGCCGCCGTTGTGAACCGTGCCATTGTTGCCCAGGGTTTTCGTACAGTCAGATCCATGAATTCCGCTGCTGGAATTGTATTTTGCCTTTACCGTCAGTTTTTCTCCGTTTCTGTACATAGCTGCTTCCTGGGTTTCTGCGTTATAAGTCACTGCCACATGTACCCACTCACCAGCTGGGAAAAACTCGGAGCGTTTGCCTTCCACATAATACTCCTGTGGCTGGCTGCCGCTGACTGCCGTTCCCACAGATAAAAACAGCGGATTATTGTCTGTAGTGTTCAGATACCAGCCGTCTTCATTATATGCCCCCTTGTTCCAGGTAATCAGCTGTTCCCCTGACAACACTGCATTTGCCTTTACCCATACAGAGGCAGTCAGATTCTCAGGCTGTATATCCTGTTCCGTTCCCAGATCGATGTAGGTGGCGCCGTCCAGCTGCAAGGCTTCTCCGCTCACCCCTTCTGTGTAGACAGCTTCCTTCTCGCCGCCGTCCCGGCCTCTGGCCAGGACACTTCTGTCCGTAAGCACCTTATCCTCCAGGGTTCCGTCAAAGGACATCTCCAGAGTCTTACTCTCATTCAGCAAGGCCAGACTGTCCGTTTCCGCATAGACCGGCAGCGATGGAAGAATACTTCCGGCCAACATTACCCCTGTGAGAACAAATGCAGTAGATTGTGTTGCAATCCTTTTCTTTTTTCTCATAATGCACGCTCCTTTTCTCATTTTTCAGTGATTTCATTGTATAAAAATAGAATTTACACTTCCACAGAGGACGATTGGAATTAAGTGGGATATGATATTCACTTTACATTTTCTTATGATATTGGTTCGTTTTTTTACAAATAAAGTTAGAAAAGAAACAAAAAATCCCATACAGCCCGATTTTTTAATACAGCTGTATGGGATCCTTCCCTTTTTCTGCTATTCTATTTTATCCATACACCAGAGGCATTGACATAGGAATTGCCAATCCAGGTATTGACCGCCATCTGACCACTTTCATACAAATAATACCAGGCCCCTCCAAGATAGATCCATCCAGTCTGCATAGCCCCGGAAGCATTGAAAAAGTACCATTTGCCTCCCAGTTTCTGCCACCCGGTCAGCATAGCTCCGCTTCCATTCATATAATACCAGCTACCTCCCAGCTTCTGCCACCCGGTCAGCATAGCCCCGCTTCCGTTAAAATAATACCAGACATTCCCGATTTTCTGCCAGCCGGTTGCCATACTGCCGCTTCCGCTGAAATAATACCAGATGCCTCCCAGCTTCTGCCACCCGGTCAGCATGGCTCCGCTTCCATTCATATAATACCATCGGCCGCCTATCCATTGCCACCCGGTTTTCATGGCTCCGCTCTCATTGAAATAATACCAGGTTCCGCCTATCTTCTGCCACCCGGCTGCCATAGCTCCGCTTCCATTGAAATAGTACCAGATACCGCCTATCTTCTGCCAGTTTGTCAGCATAGCCCCGCTTCCATTAAAGTAATACCAGGTTCCTCCAATCAGCTGCCAGCCAGTTACCATGGCTCCGCTTCCATTGAAGTAATACCAGGTTCCTCCGACTTTCTGCCAATTGGTTTGCATTACCCCCTTTGAGTTGCTGTAATACCAGATCTTTCCCTGCTGGAACCATCCAGTTTTCACATACCCACTATCATCAAAATAATACCATTTGCCCTCTATTACCTTCCAGGCTTTTTTCGGATATGTCCCGTCAGGATAACGATACCAGCTTCCCTTGCTGTCAGTAATCCACCTGCCGGTATCTGCCGCTGGAGCCTTTTTCAGATTTTCTATGGTTCTCCTCAGTTTTTCTGCCTGGCTGTTTATCTCTGTCTGCGTTGCATTTTTATTGCTTAGGAGGGATCTCGCTGCTTTTAATTCGCCAGCCATCGCTGACCAGGTTTCTTTGGTATATTCCTTTTCCACCTTGCGTTCTGCTGTCTGAACCAGACCTTCCAGCTGTGACTTATCCCCTGTTTTTACTACAGTGACCGTATAAAGCCTCTCGGTACTGTGGTCTTCCGCACTTCCCTTCAGCCGGAACTCTGTTTTCTCGCCGGTTAAAAGGAGAGAGACGGCCTTCTCATCGTCCACCAGCACATACCGTTCTAGGCCGGTATCATATAGCTTTACAAGGCCGTCCTGTTTATGAGGTACTGCTGTCATATGTATCTTATCCGTATTTCGGGGAACTCTTACTGTATATACACTGTTTTCTGCCTGGAATACCGGATCCACCTCACCAATGTCAAACGATAAGTCCTGCAGCTCCGGGGATTTGTCATAGCCGATTCCCAGATAAAGCCCATACAGGGCGCTGCCGGAATTATCTTTGGGTACGAACTTCACTGTAATAGACGATGCTGACAGATACTTTTGAGGGATCTCACACCTCACCGAATAAAAGCCGTCCGAGTAAACGGTGCGTTCCGCGTCAGACATCGTCTCCTCTAAAGCTTCTATGTCACCATTAATCAGTATGTTATAGGGCTCTTGGTTCTCCTCCCCATAATATACAGTGGTCAGATAGTTTTTATCAACCGCCTTTACCGGAAGAGTATAGCTGAACCATCCATCCTCCCAGGCTTTGCGGCCGGGCCTGCCCTCTATGGCCAGTTCAGCTTCCGAGCGTTCTGACTGAAGATTATAGAAGGTCTCTTTCTCCGGACTGCCGAATTCTGTAAGCCTGACATGACTGACTTCATTCATTCTTAAAACCTGTTTCATTTCCAGGATCTGCATCTCTCCAACCTCAGGTTCAAAGTCGCCCTCTCCACCGCCCTCTTCCGGCCCCCGGGGCGGGTTTGCATCTCCTTTGGCATAAACAGATACTCCAGGTCCTAAGCTGCCGGCCCAGACCGCCGCTGCGAGTATCATAACCAACCCCTTTTTCCAAAACCCTTTTCTTCTCATCCGAAATTCCTCCTCCCAGTATGGCAAATAGGGAATATGCCTGCTTCACATATTCCCTATTTCCTTTGCTTTATTTAATTATGCACTTTTATCTTGTTTTTGTCCATACTCCGGAAGCATTTACATAATATCTTCCCACCCATGTATTGGATGCCATAGCTCCGCTGTTGTACAGGTAGTACCATTTGCCGCTTACCTTTACCCAGCCGGTAGCCATTGCTCCGTTGGACTTCAGATAGTACCAGGTCTTTCCGTCTAATAACCACCCGGTTACCATTGCTCCGTTAGATTTTAAGTAATACCAGGTTTTTCCGTCTAATAACCACCCGGTTGCCATTGCTCCGCTGGATTTCAGATAGTACCAGGTCTTTCCGTCTAATAACCACCCGGTTGCCATTGCTCCGCTGGATTTCAGGTAATACCAAGTCTTTCCTAACTGCAGCCATCCGGTTGCCATTGCTCCGCTGGATTTCAGATAGTACCAGGTGCTTCCTAACTGCAGCCACCCGGTTGCCATTGCCCCGCTGGACTTCAGATAGTACCAGGTGCTTCCTAACTGCAGCCATCCGGTTGCCATTGCTCCGCTGGATTTCAGGTAATACCAGGTCTTCCCGTCTAATAACCAACCCGTCGCCATTGCCCCGTCAGCATTCAGGTAATACCAGGTGTTTCCTAACTGCAGCCATCCAGTCTGCATATACCCGCTCTTATCAAAATGATACCATTTGCCGTCAATCAGCTTCCAGTCATTTACCACATAGGAACCGTCAGGATTTACATAGCTCCATCTGTCACCATCCTGCTCCCAGCCTTCTACAATCAGAGACACTGGCTCTGTGATCCCTTCCTGTGTAGGTGTTACTTCTTTCATAAGACCTGTCTCAGCGTCAAATTCCAGTTTGTCAATACAGGTTTCTCTGTGATATCCCAACCCGGAATCATACTGTCCCAGAGGTGTTGCGAATCTGTGGTATGCAATATAGTACTCATCTTTGCCGGGAATCTGGAGGATTGAGTGATGTCCGGTTCCCAGAATACTTTCAGATGCATCTTTGGATAAAATGGTTTTCTGGAATGTAATTGGTCCGTACAGGGAATCCGAGGTACCGTAATTCACATGGTAATTTGCACTGCCTGTATCGTCGCAGGACCAGGTAAAATGGTATATTCCGTCTCTCTTAGTCACTGTAATCGCTTCTCTGAAGTCTTTCGCACCCTCCAGATTCTGCATCGTATCCGGCACCAGACTTATCATATCTTCACCCAGCTCTACGATTGCCGCACTGCCGTTTCCGAACAGCATATAGGATTTTCCAGTGTCCGGATCCGTGAAAATGGATGGATCAATGGTCTGTCCCATGCTCACACCATTCTGGCTGCAGAGATCCATCGTTACCAGCGGAGTTTCCTCTGCTACGAATGGACCGTTGGGGCTGTCGGATACTGCCACACCGATTGCTGATTTCCCGTTGCTCTCTTTTGCACAGAAATAGAAGTAATAGCTTCCGTTTTTCTCTTCAATGGTAGGTGCCCATGCACTGCCCACTGCCCAGGGAACTCCTGCAATATCAACGCCGTTTTCGTTGGTTCCGGCTACTGCATCATTGCTTGCCACATCTACGATAACGCCTTCATCTACCCAGTTAATCATATCCTCAGATGAAAATGCATGGAACTGAGTTCCTGACCATCCGCTGAAGCCGTCCGTGGTGGGATAGATATAAAACTTTCCGTCTAAGACATCAATATCAGGATCCGCATATTCTCCTGGAAGTACTGTATTATTAGCCAAAGCTGCTTCCACGGTCCATACTTCTTCCCGGCCGTTTACTGTCACCTTAACCTCTGCAGGTTTTGTCAGATTTAATTCCTTTTTATTCTCCTGTTCCAAAACCGCATTTGGAGATACGGTAATATCCAGCGGAACCTTTGTAAGATCAGCCTTTTCGCTGTTATTCCTGCTGATATCCAGATGAATCTTCTTTGTGTTTTTGTCAATGGACTGATTGCTGATGGTATATCCCTCTGCCGCAACCTTTACAATTGCTGCCTCAGAAATTTCATCATTAATCTCATCGGCAGTCAGCGCCCTGTTATATACTTTAACATTGTCAAAGCTTCCTTTAAAGTAGCCATCCCCGCTGTAGAAGGATTTGCCCAGGTAAGCGCTCAGATTTTTCCCAAGGTCTGAAGTCAGAACCTTTGCATTTTCGTTTGAGTCAACCAATACACCGTCCAGATACATATCCAGCTTCGTTCCATCTACAACAAGAGTTACGTTCTGCCATTTGCCGAGGTCTGCCCCGTCTGCAGTCTTTACTTCATTTTCTTTCGAGTAGCTGTCCTGGGTGATCGCATAGCGGACGTTTTTGCCGCTGACTTTCAGGAAGTTATACTTGCTGTTGTTCAATCCGTATGTGAATGTAAAGAAACTTCCGCTGCTCATCTGAGATTTCACATCCATGGAAATTGTCATTACATTTCTTCCGTCCATAAAGCCTTGCGGGAAGGCTGCATAGGTATTGCTGCTTCCGTCAAGCTGCAGAACCCGGCTTCCGGTTTCCCCGTCCACTGCAAATTTCGCATTGCCGTATGCGGTACCGTCGTCCGCGTGATTGTCACCTTTGCCGGTATCCGCAATGCTGTTTCCGGCATCGGATTCAAAGTTGTATTCCAGCACAGGTTCCTTAGATTCTTCCTCTTCTTTTGCCGGTACGCCGTAAGCCTCCACTACATTCTTATATTCCTCAGCAGTGATTCTCATAGGTGTCCCGTGTCTTGCTCTGGAAGGCATACGGAAGCCTTCGGTTAATTTCGTGAAGTCGCCGTCCAAATCATTGGATACCAGAGGATAGTAACCTATTCCCCCGTAGTTATCCACCAACAGACAGTATTTCCATTCACTGTTGTCATCCTCATTTAATTTAAAGATGGTCGGGCCTTCCACACCGCCCTGATTGTTCAGCACCGGGGTGTTCAAATCAACCGGGTTTGCATGGAGCAGTGTATCTACTTTATCCGCTTTAATGCATTTCTTGGATTCATCTTTGGAGTATCTGTAATAGCTGCCGTTTTCCTTGAGAATCGTGGTGTCAATGACATCATTGCTCTTCTCAATCATTACTTCCGGCTCAGTAAAGGTATAGAAATCTCTTGTTTTTGCATAATATACCCTCTGTTTTCCGTAGCCATCCTCAGCAACTCTGGACGCCCAGTATACAATGTATTCACCTGTCTTCTCATCGTAGGTCGCCTCCGGGGCCCAGGTACAGCCTGCGTCATCCCTTGCAACCTCAACCATACGCTGCTCAGACCAGTTTACCAGGTCCGTGGATTCCCATACCATTAAGGATTTGCTTCCTGCTCTCTGTGCACGGTTCCAGTCGTTATTTCCATAAATTTTTAAATCTGTGGCGATCATATAGAACTTATCGCCTTCCGGAGAGCGGAGGATATAAGGATCTCTCACGCCCTGCTCCCCTAACTTTGATGTGAGTACAGGATCGTTATTGTTTAAGTCAGTCCAGTTTAATCCGTCCTGGCTGGCAGCAAAATACACCTGCTCGCCATTAGAATATTTTTCACCGGCAAAGTAAGTAAAGAAATAGTCTGTATAATCTGACTCTTTAATTTCTTCCGGTGCAGCCTTTACTGTAAATGTAAAGTCTTTCTCTATACTTAGTGTACCATCACTGATAATAGCTGTCATGGTAACTTTTGTATCCTCTGCGGGACGTGTCACCTGTCCTGCAGGTGTAGGGTCATAGCCCTCATTTTCATGTTCCTTTACATCTACAATTTCTTCATGGTCAGTTTCCCATGTTACTGTTGTATCGTAGGTAGAAGCGGTAGGCAGTGTTATGTTGCCGTACACTTCCTCATAGGGAAGCTCCAGGGCATCAGCTGCTTCCTGCAGTCTCTCGGAAGGATTTACCGCAGTCACAGTCACCTGAAAGGTTTCATTCACAGTCTCGCCATTCGTTACAAAGGATACCGGAATCTCTACCACAGCGTCTTCATCTGTGGGAGGTTTTACAGTACCGTCAGCTGCAATTACATCGGTATTGGACGGAGTGCCCCATGACAATTCCACTCCGTCTACTTTAGCGGGAAATGCCAGCTTGGTAGAAATAGCATCTGCGCCCGCATTCCCATTCAGCATAGCACTGTGTATATCCGCTTTTATGTAATCACTAAAGTCTGTGACAGCATTTGCCTTTACCTCTTCTTCTGACATAGCATAATTAGCAATAGCAAAATCGGCGATCTGTCCCTGGAACAAACCATCCGCGCTGTATACGGATTTTCCAATATAACCGCTGGAGCCGTCTGCGTCCACAAAGGTAGAGAGGTCAAAAGGATTGTTGCCGGTTCCTACTTTTTCTCCGTTCAAATACATAGCTGTTGTCTCTCCATCGTAGACAATCGTATACGTCTGATAACTTCCGTCAAGGAAAGCCCCTGTGTCAGGAATAATATTATTTTCTTTTGCCCAGGCACCTGTAGAGTTATACGGTTCCTGCTGTGCAACAGACAGCTTCATCTTTTTACTGCCGTTTGCCGGAGTAAAGAAAGTATAATTCCAGCTGTCTTTTCCCAAGGCCCACAGCATCTGATCGGCTGCTCTGGTGTTCGCAACTGTTACCGACACCGTCATAGTATTGTCTGTGAGGATACCTGCCGGAAGCTTTACATATCCGTTGCCGTCCAGTTTCAGAGTGCTTACTCCATTATATGTATTTACATTCTTTTCAGAAAGATTTTCAAGAGTTCCGTCCATGCCTTCCTGGGCATTGTTCTTCAGCAGGCCGTCCTGAACCTCCATGCTGTAATGTACAATCTCCTGATCCTCCTCTGCCGCAGCAGCAGGCTGCGCTTCGTCTTCCAGACTTACTGCAGCGGGAGCAGCACTCAGGTCGTTCTCTTCCGTCTCACTTTCTTCCTGCGTCTCCCCGTTTTCCACGGCTGGCTCGTCTGTGTCCTCATCCTGCTGCTGATCCTCTGTGCTTAGTTCTGCTGCACTGTCATTCTGCAGAGCGGAAGCCATTGCCGACGTAGGAGTGGATGTAATCACCACTGTTCCCGTAAGGAAAAGCACAGCCAGTCTTCTCATTCTTTCTTTCATGAATTCTCCTCCATTCATAATTAATGTTTGCTTGTATAGACCTTCTGCGGTCATACTTGACAAATTCACTGCCAAAATCATAGCATCTGTACAGGTTTTCCTCTACGAACAACCATTTGGAAAAAGTGGAATATTTTACATGGAAAATTATTTGGTACGTTTTTATTGGAAACATGTTTGTTTTTTTACAGACATGTTGAACCATTTACATACAACCAAAAGAAATCCAACAAAAAACAGCGGATTACTTCCTTTCCCTGGAAATAACCGCTGTTATCATCAAAAATTATTTACTTTGTCCGTAATAAGCATTTGCACCGTGTTTTCTGTAATAATGTTTATCCTGAAGTGACTGGGGCGCCGGTTCTACCTGTGGATTCAGCATCTCACAGCGGGCAGCCATCTTGGCCACTTCCTCCAGCACTACAGCATTGTGCACAGCCTCATGGCCATCCTTTCCCCAGGTAAATGGGCCGTGGTTCTTACATAAAACAGCTGGAACCGCCTCGTAATCCCTGTCTGTAAACAGTTCAGCAATCAGAAGCCCCGTATTTTTTTCATAAGCTCCGTTAATCTCCTCTGCATTCAGACAGCGGGCACAGGGAATCTCCCCATACATATAGTCCGCATGTGTGGTCCCATAGCAGGGGATGCCCCTTCCCGCCTGCGCCCAGCTGGTAGCCCATGCAGAATGGGTATGAACAATCCCCCCAATCTTAGGAAATGCCTTGTACAGCTCCAGGTGGGTAGGCGTATCAGAAGAAGGATTATATTCCCCCTCCACACGGTTCCCGTCCAGATCCATGACCACCATGTCCTCCGGCGTAAGCTTATCATAGTCCACACCGCTGGGTTTTATGACAAACAACCCTTTATCTCTGTCAATGCCGCTTACATTTCCCCATGTAAAAGTAACCAGTCCATACTTGGGAAGCAGCATATTGGCCTCATATATTTCTTTTTTCAGTTCTTCTAACATAACAACCTCCATACTGTAAAAAGGGACACCCCATACCCATTTGGGGACAGGGCAAACTCATTTTGGGACGTGTTCTTCTGCGAAGGAACACGTCCCCTTTTCTTCATCACTTCAAGTTATCCACAGCCGCCCGTTCAATAGGCAGTCCTTTTTTATACCTTTCAATAAATACTTCAAATCCTGCCACATCTGCAGGATCCGGCTCCATCCGCTCTCCCTCGTCACCTGCAAATACTTTTTGAGCCAGGTATTCGTCAAGGCTTTCCCCGGCGTCTTTGTTTATCATATAGGAGGCAAGAAGCGCAATTCCCCATGCGCCGCCCTCTCCTGCGGTCTCCATCACAGATACCGGAGAATTCATGGCAGCTGCCATTACTTTCTGTCCTACGCCTTTTGTCTTGAAGAGTCCTCCGTGCCCCAGAATCTTGTCGATCTGGACGTCTTCTTCTTTTAACAGAATGTCAAGTCCTACTTTCAGCGCTCCCAGTGCGGTATACAGATGTGTTCTCATAAAGTTTGCCAGATTAAACCGGCTCTCCGGTGTACGGACAAACAACGGGCGTCCCTCTTCAAAGTTTGTAATATGTTCTCCTGAGAAGTAGCAGTAGGATAACAATCCCCCGCAGTCTGGGTCGCCCTCCAGCGCTTTATGATATAAAGTGCCAAACAGCTGATTCATATCTACCTTCATTCCAAAGGATTCTGCGAATTCCCTGAAGATTCCTACCCACGCGTTCAGATCCGATGTGCAGTTATTGGAATGAACCATGGCTACCAGATTACCAGTGGGAGTGGTTACCAGGTCGATCTCCGGATATGCTTTCGAGAGTTCCTTTTCAAGAACAATCATGGCAAACACTGAGGTTCCGGCGGATACATTTCCGGTTCTCTTTGCCACACTGTTCGTAGCGGCCATACCGGTCCCCGCATCTCCTTCCGGAGGACAGAATGGGATTCCAGGCTGCAGGTTTCCGGATACGTCCAATAGCTTTGCCCCTTCTTCTGTCAGTTCACCGGCTTTTTCGCCGGCGACTAATACCTTTGGAAGGATTTCCTCCAGCTTCCAGCCGTAATTCTTATCTGCAACCAGCTCATTAAACTGCCGCATCATATCTGCATGAAAGTCCTTTGTCTCCACATCAATGGGAAAGGCCCCGGAAGCTTCCCCCACTCCCAGAACTTTCCGGCCGGTCAGTTTCCAGTGCACATAACCTGCAAGGGTTGTGAGAAAGCGGATCTGTGAGACATGCTCTTCTCCATTGAGAATTGCCTGATACAGGTGAGCGATGCTCCATCTCTGGGGAATATGGTAATGAAACAGCTCTGTCAGTTTTTCTGAAGCCTCCCCGGTAATATTGTTTCTCCAGGTACGAAAAGGAACCAAAAGATTATCTTCTTTGTCGAACGCCATATAACCGTGCATCATACCGCTGAAGCCAATGGCCCCGATCTTTGTTAGAACTGTACCGTATGTTTCTTTCACGTCTGCAGCCATCTGGGCATAACTTGCCTGTAGGCCTTTCCAGATATCCTCCAGGGAATACGTCCAGATACCGTCTAAGTAGCTGTTTTCCCACTCATAACTTCCAGAAGCAATGGGGGCATTATCCTCTCCCACCAGAACCGCTTTGATCCTGGTAGAGCCGAACTCGATTCCAAGTGCTGTTTTTCCGCTCTCTACAGCATTTTTAATACTATTCACATCCATGCTAAAAACCTCCCGTGTATTTTGCCTGATTATATCATATTTTATTTAAAAAGGACAGAATTCCACATTAACTCATTTCTGAAACTGCGGATCTTTGTATCCTTATCAATCACAACACTCTCAATTCCCATAGCTGCAGCCCAGTCACACATCTGCTCTGTGGTAAGGTCATAAGAGAATGCCGTATGATGTGCTCCACCGGCGTAAATCCATGCTTCGGCTCCGGTTGCCAGGTTCGGCTCCGGTGTCCAGAATGCGGTTGCTACGGGAAGCTTCGGCATTGCCTTTTCTGTCTTCTTGCAGTCTACATCATTGATAATCAGTCGGAAGCGGTTGCCCAGATCGATTAAGGATGTTGCGATGCCGTGTCCTTCCTTTGCCGTAAATACAAGGCGGGCAGGATCCTCTCTGTCACCCATGGACAATGGATTCACTTTAATGCTGATAGGACCGTCACAAATGGTCGGGCAGACTTCCAGCATATGAGCCTGCAGAATTCCCTCTTTTCCAGGCACAAGGTTATAAGTGTAATCTTCCATGAAAGAGGTTCCTTTTGCGTTCTCGATCCCCTGAGTCATAATCTTCATCAGGCGTACCATAGCCGCTGTCTTCCAGTCACCTTCTCCGCCGAATCCATAGCCTTTTTCCATTAATCTCTGGATTGCCAGACCCGGAAGCTGTTTTAAGGATCCCAGATCTCCGAAATGGGTTACGATTGCCTGATAGTCCTTTTCCTCCAGGAATTTCTCAAATCCGATTTCGATTCCGGCCTGTACTGCCACATGTCTTTTGAATTCTTCCGGATCTCTGCCCTCCAGTAAGATTTCATATTTATCATAGTATTCTTCTACCAGTGTATCGATATCACCCTGGGATACCTGCTCTACATACTCGGCGATCTCATTTACCGGATATGCGTCAATTTCCCAGCCGAATTTAATCTGTGCCTCTACTTTATCTCCCTCAGTCACTGCAACATTTCTCATATTGTCAGCCACACGGCACACACGGATATGGCTGCTTTCCATGATTCCCACAGCTGTGCGCATCCACTGGGCGATTCTCTTCTGTACTTCTTTATCATCCCAGAATCCAACGATGACCTTTCTCTCGATTCCCATCCTGGATACAATATGACCGTATTCTCTGTCACCGTGCGCAGACTGATTTTCATTCATGAAATCCATGTCAATGCTGTCGTATGGAATCTCCTGGTTAAACTGTGTATGTAAATGCATCAATGGCTTTCTGTATTCCTGAAGCCCTAAGATCCAAGACTTAGCAGGTGAAAATGTATGCATCCAGGTTATCACACCGGCGCAGTTCTCATCAGAGTTGGCCTCATTAAATGTCTTACGGATCAATTCATTTGTGATTAACGTTGGTTTCCACACAACCTCATAGGGGAGCATGCCAGACTTATTTAAAGACTCTACGATAATTTTAGAATGCTCCGCCACTTTTGCCAGACATTCGTCTCCGTATAAATCCTGTGAACCTGTTGCGAACCAAAACTGATACTTCTTTGCTGCTTTCATTGAAAAATCCTCCTTAAAATAAATTTATATACTTTTATATTTGGGGTTTCGTTGATGCCCTGACAATTAATTCCGGCTGAATCAGCCGTTCCACCTTGCTTTTTTCCTCGGGTATCTTCTGGATCTGCTCCAACAGCAGCTCCGCTGCCATCTCTCCCAGCTTTTCCTGGGGGTGGGCGATAGTAGTTAGAGGTACAATCCCATTTTCAGCAATCAGAGAATTGTCGTACCCTGCCACAGCAATATCTTCCGGTATTCTTCTGCCGCATTTCTGCAGTGTTTTCATCACCTCCAGGGCAATCTGATCGTTGTAGCATACTACAGAATCCATATCCATGCCATATTCCATCATCTGACGGATCGCAAGTGCCGGTTTTTTCTTTCGGTCTTCCGTATGGAACCATACAACCATATCAGGATCGTACAACTTTCCAGCTTCCTGAAGAGCTCTTACATACCCTTTGTGGCGCTCTCTGCCCTGGCTGTCATCTGCCTTGAATACCCCGGCGATTTTTTCCCGCCCGGTATCCAGAAGATGCTTTGTGAGAAGATAGCCCCCCTGACTGTCATCCATAAGTATGTGAGGCTTATGCTTCATCTGGGCATAAGTCCCCTGGATGAAGATATAAGGAATCTCATATTCATCCAGCATTGCATACAAGTTCATATTATTGCACAGAATCTGGCTCTTGCTGGGCTCTATGATCAGTCCATCAATATCCTTGGTCAGAATATCCTCCAGGGCCCTGGCCTCATTGGTTCTGCTGTTGCCTGTATTTTTCAGAATAATGCTGTACCCGTTGGAGGTAAGCACCCGGTCAATCCCCTGGATCAGACGGGGAAAGATATAATCCGATATGTACGTCGTAATCACTGCAATATTTCTGGAATTCTTTCTGTGGCGCATCCTTTCAGAGCAAAAGGTACCCCGCCCATGCTCTGCAACCACAAATCCCTCATTTTCCAGAATCGCCAGGGCTTTGCGCACTGTATGCCTGCTGATCTGGTATGTAGACGACAATTCATTCTCAGAAGGCAGCTTTTCTCCGGGCTTTACTCTGCCGGACAAAATGTCATCCTTCAGCTGTTCCATTAACAGATAATACTTTGTTTTACCGCTTTCTCCTGCCATATCAAACCCTCCATTACCCCTATGGCCAATATCCTTGCAAGTAAGCTTGTAGTAAGTGAATCAAAACGTATCGTTACAATGGTGGTAGAATGTGCTGATTTTATCCAGGCAGATGGTAAAATCATCTCAATGTTAAATGTGCAACTTCTACAAGCTCACTTGTAAAGGTATTGTTATTCAAATGGCATTTCTTACAAGACATATTATATAACTTGTATGGATGTGTTGACAAGTTGTATTCTAAAAAACATATCTGCAAAACTCCATCCCTCCTTGCGCCATATTTCCCGCTCCTGTATAATACCATTAAATACTACGATCAGCTGTTTGCTGAAAGAAAGGAAGACTATGACACATATTAATCTATTAAAGAATAAGTACTTTCTCTATGCCACCGAATTCTTTTCCGGTATGTCGGTAATGGCTGTAGAATTGGGGGCAAGCCGCCTTCTGGCCCCTTATTTCAGTTCTTCCCAGGTAATCTGGACGATTATCATAGGCACAATCATGATTGCCATGGCTCTGGGAAATATCTGGGGAGGAAGGGTAGCTGACAAGAACCCGGATCCAGCACGCCTGTACAAACGCCTGCTTCTTGCCGCCGTATGGATCGCCGCCATTCCGTTTCTGGGCAAATACCTGATCGCGGCAATCTCCCTGGGCGTGGCTTTGCTAACGGAAAAGAACTTCCTGGTAATTGCCTCCTTTCTCAGCTGTCTGATTATCTTCGTCTTTCCGCTGATGCTCCTGGGAACGGTGACCCCTTCTCTTGTTAAATATACCGTGGAAGACTTAGAAAACAACGGAGAGATCGTAGGCAGACTTGGCGCACTGAATACCATCGGAAGCATCCTGGGTACTTTCCTTCCCACATTTGTAACCATTCCAACTGTGGGGACTGCGGCAACATTTATCATATTCTCTGTCCTGCTGGCGCTGCTGAGCCTTCTGTATTTTATATCAGTCCGGAAAAAAGCTGCCGCCTGTGCTGTTTCCTTTCTGCTGATTGGTCTTTTCAGCATATCCTCTGTAAAGTACAGCTTTGCTTTCTGGGAAAACGATCTTGTATATGAGGGAGAATCCATTTACAACTATCTGCAGGTAAAAGAAAATGATGAGAGCGTAATCCTCTCCACCAATGTGCTGGCAGGGGTACAGTCCATTAAAATGAAACATAAAGAATTTACGGGCATGTATTACGACTATGCCCTGGCCGCCCCCTATATGGCCGGTGCGGGACAGCAGGCCGGCAGTGACATTCTTATTCTTGGACTGGGTACAGGCACATTTGCCTCCATGTGCACTTCTTATCTGGACTCCCCAAACATAGACGGGGTAGAAATTGACGAAAAAATAGCCCGCCTGTCCAGTCAGTACTTTGATCTTCCGGAATCTGTAAATGTGCATGTGGAAGACGGACGGATTTTTCTCTCGAACTCTGAGAAATATGATGTCATTATGGTAGATGCCTATCAGGACATTACCATTCCCTTTCAGATGTCTACCGTTGAATTTTTTACTATGGTAAAGGATCATTTAAAGGAAGACGGGGTAATGGTCGTTAATATGAATATGCATTCCAGCAAAGAAGGATCCATCAATGATTATCTCTGTGATACCATTGCCTCAGTATTTCCCTATGCCTATACTGCCAAGGTAGGGTCCGGCACAAATATGGAGCTGTTTGCATCCCAAAACGGGGATATGCTTACTGTATTTTCTGAGCAGCTCTCTGCCATTGGAACACCCGATTTGAAGCAAATGATGGAGAAGGTAGAAGAATCCCTTCAGCCCGTCCGCCAGGGTTCTTTGATTCTCACGGATGATAAGGCACCTGTGGAAGTCTTGGGGATGCAGGTGATTGACGAGATTATCGGAGATGAACTTCACTATTATAAGAATATTATAAAAGAAGAGGGATTGGAGGGACTGGATTTTTAGTAAATACTTCATACTGTTTCCATAAAAAATACACGGAGTTTCATCTCCGTGTATTTTTTATGAAGCCGCAATGACATACGGAAAAGCTGCATGTCAGAGTACCGATACACTATGTTTTCTAATCATTTCTCGTCGGTATGTACTGCTTAATTCTCCCCACAAACTCGGAAAAATTCTGTGTCTGGAGAATGACATGTCCCGGACCTGTCAGTTTTGTCATAAACAGGCCTTCGCCTCCCAGAAACATGTTCATACCTCCCTTAACCATCTCTATATCATAGCTCACGCTGGTTTCAAAGGCTGCCACATTCCCTGTGTCCACTTTTATCACCTCTCCGGGAGCCAGATCCTTTTCTACCTTATTCCCGTCGATTTCCAGAAACGCCATGCCATTTCCCCGCAACTCCTGAAGTATAAATCCCTCACCCCCGAAAAGTCCGGAAGACAATTTTTTCGTAAATACTGCATCTGCGGTCACCTGCTCCTGGGCACAAAGAAATGCCCCCTTCTGACATATCATGCTTCCATACTTCCGCAGATCTAATGGGAGTATCTCCCCGGGTACCGTGGAAGAAAATGCGATCTCAGCATTCTCCCTCTGAGAGGTATACGTTGTCATAAAAAAGGATTCACCGGTAAACATTCTTCCCAGGCCTTTCATAAATCCTCCTCTGGCATTGGTATTCATAAGGATCCCGTCGCTCATCCAGGACATTCCCCCGGTTTGGGTGTAGATAGATTCTCCGGCCTGCAGCTGCATCTCCACCGCCGGCATGATACTTCCTACGATTCGATATCTCATTAAACTAACCTCCTGTACATTGGATACCCCTATTCTATCATAAAGGCACCCTGTATTACAGAGTTATTTTCTCCAGAAGAGTTAACACTAGAATAACAGCCACCGGGATTGCCGTCCCCCCCAGCAGCTGGCCGGCTGTATGTCGTTTCATTCTCAGGCTGGCCCACCAGGTAAGCGCAAGGATTATCAGACCGGGAATAAGGGCAGGAATTCTAAAATATACCAGCAGTGCTGCAGGTCCTGCAACTCCGCAGGCATGGCCGCTGGCCCGCAGCCCCAGACATTTGTTGAAAAGTAAAATCAAAAGGCCGGACAGCAGGTACTCCAGATAGATCATCCACATTCCTCTGGGCGCCTTTAATACGAAATTCGCAATCACACCCATAAGATAGCCAGCTACTGCAAATACCATAGCCAGACCTCTCTGCCCTTCTCTTCCTTTTTCTCTATAGCCGGGGATATACGGCTGCAGAGGATATGCCAGGATAGGAAGTACCGTCAGAAAAAAGATTCCCCACCAGAAACTGTTCGCCCTTCCCATAACCTGAGGCTTTGTAACATAGACAAGCGTCAGCATAATACCGGCCATAACCGGGGCCAGAGTAACGCTTCTTATTGCTTTTGCCAACCTGTTCATCTTGCAATCACCCATTTCTCTGTTATACTATTTATGTGTTACATATTGTAACATTACCTTTGGACCGCAGGCAAGATATGGCGGATTAACTGTTACAAAAAGGAAGGTTTTGTTTATGAAAAAAGGAGAAAAAAATGCGTCTAATGTCTTTGCCAGAGAATGCATGGTATCTGCTCTCATGCTGCTCTTGGAAGAAAAGCCATTATCGTCCGTTTCAGTCACAGAGCTCACTAAAAAAGCGGGAGTCTCCCGGATGACATATTACAGAAACTACCGCTCAAAGGATGAGATTTTTATTACCTACCTGGATGATATTGTAGACTCCTACCGAAAGGATGTAGCTTCCTGGGAAGACAAAGGAAATTATAACAGCTATAACAATATGCTCCACTGCTTCCAATACTTTTACAAACACAAGGAATTTATCAAGTGCCTGTTAAGAAGCGGCATGGGCAATCTCCTCCTGCAGGCTTTAACCGACTATGTGCTGGAGACTTATTGGGAAGACAGAGAAGATACTGCCTTCTATTATACCCTTCATGCCTTTGCCGGTTCCCTATTTAATCTTTACATTGCCTGGATCCTCAGGAGTACAGCGGATCCTGCAGAATCCATGGCCTCTGTCATCTGCAAAATATATGGAAATGGGGATACCGGTACTGAGAAAACAGGAGTAAAAGAAAAGGCACCAATCATTTCTGACTGATGCCCTGCCCTGTATCTCAAGGGGCAGCTCCTTTTACTGCTCTAAAAGACTGTCCTTCTTTTCCAGAATCGCTTCTACTGCGGCGCAGGCGGGACAGTCACAGTATTTTGCTCCTGCAGCCTTGATTTCCTTAGCATGCTCTGCAACACTTTTTGCTTTATCGGCCCCAAAAACCTGGGCTCCAGCCTCAGATTCCGCAAACCCGATTAAGTTATCAATCGGCATAATATCCGCTTCCAGCTCTTCTATGTATTTCTTTGTCTCAGCGGCCTCCCTTTCAGTTCCAACAGCATCCAGCCAGGCCTGCGCTGCTTCCTTTGCCTCGCTGCTGCATGTGGCTGCATTCATTAATTCACGTGTTTTCTCAACTACGTAATCTACTGCCTCTCTGCCCATAATTAACACCCTTCTTTCCTATTTGATTACCCATATTTTACCACCATTATCCGGCTATTGCAATTCCCAGGTACGCAGCTTACTGCATTTTGTTCGCACTCCCGGGCGTGTCGCCGTGAACAGAGAGTACCTGTTCCAGAAATCCTTCGCAGCCTTCACAGATATCCCTGTAGGTTTCATCAAAATCCCCGGTGTACCAGGGATCTGCAATATCTCCCGGACGGGCTGTAAAGTCCAGAAGGCGGTATATCTTCTTCCCGGGATCTTTGCCCAGCATCCGCATCATATTCGATATGTTCCTGCTGTCCATGGCCAATAGATAATCATACCTGTTATAATCTTCTTTGGCAAGCTGAACTGCCCGCTTTCCATCCACAGATATACCATGTTCCATCAGCTTCTTTCTGGCCCCATGGTGCACCGGATTGCCTATTTCCTCCCTGCTGGTAGCACAGGAAGCAATGATGAAATCACCGCTGATTCCTCTTTTCTTAACCATATCTTTTAAGATGAATTCGGCCATGGGGGAGCGGCAGATATTTCCATGGCAGACGAATAATACTTTTATCATTTCCTTAAACTCCTTATAAACACTGTATTTATACGATATTCAGGGATTTCCCTGCATACCGGATTCACTTCATTTTAGCATATTCCGGCATAACTTGGTATATCTTTACCTTCAAAAGTAGTACAAAAGGTAGTAAATTAAGCCTTCTTTTTTGAATTTACTACCTCATGTATTTGCCGTTTTCTCATAGCAGAATTTTCTACAATTCCCCCTAAAATACGACATTCACAGCATCGACCACAAAATTTTATGCCGTTTTCCACTTCATCTGAATCAAATCCTGTTTAAACCATCTACGAATTTACTACCGCCCCATTCTCAGGGCAAAAAGAAAAACTTCTACTCACTGTCATTACCAGACACTCTCCTTAACTCCTCCCTTGCATCCTCAAAGCCCAGATGCGTATAAGTATTTAATGTAACACCAATATCACTGTGTCCCATCAGATACTGTAAGGTTTTCGGATTCATACCACTCTTAGCCATATTAGAACAATAGGTATGTCTGCATACATGAGGGGTAATCTTCGGCATCTGTACCTTATAGATACTGTTATACTTCTCACAGATATGCTGGAAATACTTCTCCCAATGCATAGCAACCATCGGCATACCATTCTTATCAAGATAAAGAAATCCTGCCTTTCCCTGAATCAGCGGTTCAACCTTTGGTTTCTTCCGGTTCTCAATGATATGCTTAAAGCAGGCGTACACATCATCTGTCATGGGAAGTACCCTTGTACCGCTTGAAGTCTTAGTATCCTCGATGGTATACTCCATATTCCTCTTCCTCTGTAACTGATGGTTAATATTAATGGTACGTTTTTCCAAATCAATATCCGAAAGAGTCAGCCCCGTAAATTCAGAAATACGAAGACCTGTCTTAAACAAAATGTAGATACCTTCATAATATTTTGAGAAGTGTCTGTCATTCTTAACAAACTCCAGAAATTCCCTCTCCTGCTTTCTGGTAATTGCTTCTCTTGTCACACTGTCATTTACAACAACTGTGGCAAGCATAAATTCAAATGGATTTTTGCGTATTAAATCATCATCCACTGCCATCTGAAACGCCGGTCTTATCACTCCTCTTATGGAGTGGATGGAACTGTATCCCCGGCCATCCTTCTGCAGCTTAATCAACCACGCTTTTGCGTCAGAAAGTTTCACTCTGTCAATCCTACAAGCTCCAAACTTTTCCTTCTTAATGATATTAAGGACAAAATTATAATTCGCCTCTGTATTATGCTTTACCCCTGTCTTCTGGGAAATATACTTCTTGGCTAACTGATACACTGTCATCTCACCGCCGCGTGGTACGATTTCATCATCAAGATCCTTTTGCAGCAACTTAATCTTTTCCCTTAATGAAAGGTCATCCCTCTTTCCGGTTGGCAGTTTATCAGTCTTCTCCAGTTTCCAGCTATAAAGGAAACACTTCTGACCATTGCCATCAACATATTTATACGCATACCGTCCATCTTTACGTTGGCTCTCTCCATTGCGAAGAATACGATTCTTACTGTCTCGTCTTTTCTCACTCACAGATTCCCGCTCCTTTCCAATAAAAAAGAGCCTTGGCGCGATATATACATACTATATCACAGCTAAAGCCCGATCACCAGTTTAGTTTTTATCAAATAGAAGTCACACTCTCTAAAAATTTTTCAAACTGCTTTCTCTTTATCAAAATCTTCACCCCATTTTGAAGTACAAAACCGTCATCCAGATGTTCATTACTAATCTGCCTCATCTTCTTTTCACCAATATTAAAATAACCTGAAGCCTCCTGCAGCGTAAGACAAAATTTTTCACTTACTGGTACAAAGTTTTTCTCCTCCATTGTCTTCCTTCCTCTGCCTATATCCTCGTCACAAAATCCAACGCAATCCACCCGTCCCTCTTCTTCTGGTAAGATTTCAGCAGCCCCCACTTAGAAGCCCCGGCTCCGTCCGTTTCCTCCACAATGGTAAACACTCCGGCTCCGGTAAACTTCCCCGTCCTCGCATAATCAGTCCCCGGTCCCTTCCGGATATTCAGATCCGGGATATTCACTTTCACCATATAGGAAGATGCCTCCGGCAGTCTCTCCATGAACTGCACATACCGCTTATCCGAAGTCAGAAACAGCCCGGATTTCAGCTGATACCACAGCCCATCCTCGCTGACACCTACCACCGTATACACGCCGTCAAACACCACCTGGTCCACGTTATCCCCCATACACGGTGCTTTCCTTACATTCACCCCATCTTTCCCTTTATAAAACACTTTCACAAAACCGGACAGCGGATTGACAGGCTGGTTTGGATTCCCGGAGTCCTCCATACTGCCCCCTGCACCTCCGCTGTCTCCAATAATTCCCCTCAAAATATCCAGAATCTTCCTGCCATACCCAGCCCCGGCGGCCCAGCCCTTTCCCTGTGGATTCTCCGGAATCCCCAGCCATTCCACATAAGGCGCACACCCTCTTGTCACATACCGGAACCGTGGGTCAACCTTCGGATTCACCAGTCCCTCCGTACTGGCATAGGCTTTCAAATGCTGTGTCTGTGCCCGGATTCCCATCTGCGGTGTATCAAAGGAATTCCCCTTTTTCCCATTGGAAGTCACGCCCATGCCGCAGAAATTATTCTGCTCCAGCGTCACCGCCGAACCGGAAAACCCAAAATTCCCCGTCTCCAGACAGGACTGGGCAAAAGCGATATCCCCTCGCACGCCCTCTGTCTCCCCTTCAGACAGATACAGCGGGATCATATCCAGCACCGACTGCGCCACTTGCGGATTCTTCCCTTTAATATACACCCGCATCTGCTCCACCGCAGCCACAGCCTTCCCCATGATCTTTGTATAGGAAGAAACATCCTCCCCCTGCCCGGAGCCGCTGCTCCCAATCTGCCGCTTAAACTCCTCCCACATCCCTTTTGCCCGGATCTGGGACGGACAGTTCTTCGCGCAGACATCATAATGCTGCACCACCCGTTCAGCCGGGATCCCCGTCTCCGCCATCAACTGCCGGACAAATTCCACCGTATTGGAAAAAGCCCGGTCAAAGTCATATCCTGCCTGCACACACATCTCCACGCCGATACTGTTTTTGTTATTCACCGTACCAAACAGCCGTCCCCCGTAATTCACACCCACATGCCAGCAACCCCGTCCATGGGGAGCCGTCTGGTACACCGTATCCTTATCATCCGTATAATAATGGACAGACGTGCTTAAATTTCCATTATACTGCGCCCTTGCATGGGCGCTGGCATCTGCCCCCGCCGCAAAGTTATCCGTGTTATGCACCACGATATACTGTGGATCGTTGCTCTCATACGTGTTATTATCAGAAACATAACTCTTATTTACCTTCATGTCCGTTCCCCTCCTTCAACTGCTCCAATACATTTTTCAGCTTCTCCGGGACAGGCAGCCCGATCTCCACCGCATTCTCCAAAATAGAAATCCCCTCATTGGACAGATAGAAAAAAATCACCGCCGTCCGCAGCACGCTCCCGTTCCCGATCACATGGGTGTCGATGATATGCGCCACGGCAACCAGAGAAAAAATCACTACTTTCTTGAAAATCCCCCGGAACCCAGTCTGGCTGGAAAGCTCCTTGTTCAAAATTCCAACCATCACCCCGGTCACATAGTCCACCACTACAAAAACAATCAGCGCATACAAAAACCCGTCAAAACCGCCCATCACTGCCCCCAAAGCACCGCCCATGGCGGCAAATACATACTGCATCGTGTTTGTTACTTCCCTCATCACAAATCCCTCCTTATTTTTTCGCACAAAAAAACAGCCCGTTCTGGACTGCCAGTTCTTCCTGATGTCATGAATTTTTCTTTTCCCTGCACTTTTATGGCACGGCCTCCTCTGTCAATGTATACGTGATCTTCATCGTCTTGTCCACTGTCTTTACCACCGCCGAAGACAGGTTGTTAATGGATGCCAGATAGGGAGTCAGCAGGTACATGGTCCGGTACTCATTTCCATAACTCCCTCCCCATCCCAATAAGAAGTTCTTATACTGGAACAGCGGCGTTGCCGCATCATTCAGCCGGAAACTCCCCTGAGTAGGGATGACTTTATCCTCAACCGTAACCTGGAAATCCCCGCCTACAATCAAATCCCCAATCAGCGTCATATACACCTCACAAGTCCCTGTCTCGCACAGAGGCTTCCACTTGGAAGTAAATCCAAAGTCAATCAACGTCACATCCGAAGAATTGGCAAGGTTGATCTTATAAATTCCCTTCTTGTTATAAGCCATCACATACAGATACCCTTTACGAACACAGCATTTCAACACCCGCTCCGGAAACGAACTGCCCTCATCCCGATTCCCAACATCCATTAATTTCGCATTGGACAGCGTCCACTCCCCCTCCGTCATGGTGTAATCCTCTTTCTTAATCTTCACCCACACCATAGCAGCATTGCCGGAAGAATTGCCCTCATTGGAAACCCCATACCAGTACCCGTCCCCGCCGTCCAGGAATTCCCCGTACAGCGTATAATCCCCCAGGAACTTAAACGTGGAAGTCTGGATTACCTGGTCATCCAGCACCGTATACGTGGTATCGTCCAGCTTCTCATTCAACCCAATGCTGAATATGGGAATCCGCACCTTACGGATGCGCACCCCGGTATCCTGATAGGTAATAGAATACAGAAGGTCTTTTTCAAAATCCACCTCCACCGCCTCAAACAGCACCAGCTGTTTTGCCATGGAAAGGCCGTCCAGCTTGATGCTCTTCAACTGCAAAAACGTGCTGCTGTCATTCACCTGGCTCCCATAAGCATTTGCCCCGCCCTGGGCACTGGTCAGGGCAGCAGCCGCAATGGTCCCGTTCCCCTGGCTGGGTGTAAACTCCCAGACGAACTTATACCCATTATCCAGTGCCTTGCTCTCCGTCAGGTTCATGCTTCCCCTCGCCACGTTTGCCGTGGAATTCACATTGTTGGACGCATAAGCCACAGGCAAGTTGTCCGACAGGGAATAGATGTTGTCCACGTTCTCCTCCAGCGCCTTGGAAAACAACAGGATGCCGCCGATGGCATTGGGACAGATGGGCAATAATCCGCTCTGCCACTTGATGCCGTCAATGCTGTCCCCGATCTCATAAAACACTCCCATGGGGTTCAGCCCGAAGATATGGTTCACCGCATTGGTCACCAGGTTCTCCTCCACCACGGTTTCCACCTCTCCCGTATTCACATCCATCAGTTCCATTGTCATTGTCCCTTTTAGTCTCATCACAGCCTCCTTAACCGTTATCCATTACCACGCCAAATGCCCCGACAGCAACCCTTCCCATGCGGTCCGTCATCTGCCTCTGCACCAGTTCCATAGTCCCAATCCCAACGGTCTCCGCAAACCCTTTCACCGCCAGCCCGCTCCCCAGAAGGAACCTGCTGACTGTCTCCTCCAGTGTGATCTTCCCGTCCCATGCAGGAGCCGCCGCCATACCCTGACCGCTGATGGAAGCAATACATCCGCCCGTCTCAATAGAACCGCTCCCTCCTGTCAGCCGCAGATACACGTTAAATGTATTCGTAAAGTTTGGGATCAGGTTTTCAACGGGATAATACAAAGGCAGCACATGCTTTCCGCTCCCCCAGGTCTCTGCCGGGTAGTGGGTCAGGATCTCCTCATCATTGAACTCATACCTCACCAAAGCAAGCGCATTTCCATCCGCAGAAAATGTTACCGGAAGCTCCGCCTCCACGCTGACCTCCTGCGTGGTCTCCGTCCCGTCCTCCGCCACCGCCGGAACAGGAACCACAACCGTCCCTGCCGCAGTGCCCTTCATCTCCACGGTATCCGCCGATACATCCACCACCACAATGGCAAAGAACTGTACATGGGTTTCTTCTGCCGCCGCAAACTCAATGCTGATGATCTTCACATCCGTCTCATTCACTGTATAGGCTGATGCATTGGTAAACGTGTGGATTCCTATCTTTCCCGCCTCAATCTGGTTCAGCAGGCCGGAAATGTTTTTATCATTCTTGGACTTCGCCTGCGCCAGCCTTGGGTTCTTCCCCACGCATTTCAAAGAATGCTTTCCATTAATCTTAATCTGATACCCAGTCATACAGGCCATCTGGCTTTCATCCGCATGACCGCCGGAAAACACCAGCACATCCCCCAGATCCAGTGCCGGATTCCCGATGGTATCCGAATCAAACGGCACATACTTAATCACAGCCAAATCCCCAAGAATATTTTCCAACAATGCTTTCCTTGTTTCTTCCAGGCCAAACTGTAACAACGGATTCACTCCCAGATTCATGGTCAGCCCGTCATCCGGCTCCAAGGCATAATACTCCGCCGTCTGCGTCCTGATATTGGTAGAGCTGACCGCCGTATACCGGGTGATGAAATCCGAAAAGCTGCCGGAGAACCTCTGCCTGTCCGACACCGTCATCACCGGCACATTCCCATACTTCCGCAGTTCCAGCTTCCCCGCCCGGTTGATGCAGAAAAACCCGCCCAGCACCTGCCCCACATAAAACAGCACATCCCGGTACGTCTCAATGTCATTCTCCGTATACACCGACAGCAGCTCCGAACCATTGGGCATGACCTCAATCTCCGCCCGGCTATGGGCAAGCTCCACCTTACAGGCTTTACAGCACAGGGCAAGGAAATCATAAGCATTCCCTACCGTCTCAAACCCATTGAAGCTCCGCTCAAACCGGAGCATATAATCATAAGCCTTAAGCTCCAGACAGTGCAGCGTCCGATTCGCCTCGCTCACCTCAAAAATCCCCATGGGGACTTCCTCAAAACTCCCGTCCCCCAGCCGCAGGTGATAAAACAGCTCCACCTTCGCATCCTCCAGTGTATAACGGTCAATCTCCGAAAACAGCGTGATTCCCATCTCCGCCGCATACACCGTGCCAATCTCAATCTCCGTACTGCCGCAGCACTGGCTGGAGATATACCCGGAACCCTTTACGATATCTTCATTCCCAAACGTATGAACTGCCCCGGCCTTCGTAGTAATCCGCCCGGTCCAGAAAAACCTCCGGGTGTTCTCCTGCACCGCCTGCAGGAACGCCTCACTCACCGGATACAAAAGCACCACCTCCCTCCGTTTTCGGACACACAAAAAGCACCAACCTTTTTCTGGCTGATGCTTTGCCATGGTTTCCTTTAAATAACAGTAACCTCTATTATTCACCTACATTTCTACTACTGCAAACTGGAAATTGTAATTATCCTAATTTACTAAATGAATGAAGCATTGTTCATCGTATCATCTTGGATTTCCTCATCTCATCTACAAAAAGTATAATTCCATAAATTCCACAAATCAAAAGTATTATATCTTCATAAGCATTAAAAATTACTGATTTTATTCCCGTTAATCCCCAAATAGTCATCAAAACAAGAAGCGCCTTGTTTTTTCTTTTGTACCCTGTATAGACAGCTATACTCAAACTAATAATAGGGCAAGGCATAATGTATGTTACCATTTGTGGAAATGAGTTCCCTAGGGCTATAGATACGACAGGATAAATACCAAAGAGCAATAGTAATAGTTTCTGAATTGCATTGGGTTTGTCTAATATATCATCTTTATTTCTCCAACTTTCGTATAAAAATAAACCGCCACAAATAAGATATAATGGCAAAGCGAAAAATTTCTGGATAGGTTCTGTTCCATATAACGCAAAAAAAACAATTCCTATAAAAAGGTTCGCAATTCCCAGCATAAATTTTGCTGCCCATTTTACCTTTTGATTATAAGACAACATAATTGCAGACATCACCACTATAAGTAATACTATTTGGATTATCCATGTTTGTCTATTGTAATTTCCAATGACATTCCAAAATGCTTGCGCGTTCATTCACCCACCCCTACAACTTCTAAGTTGACCCTATTCTATCAAATTTAACCGCTTATATGCTTCATTTGCTGTTTTGTAAAACAATTCCTCTTTAATTTCCGGTGTTAAACCCGGTTCATCAATGTAAATCAAGCACGCATCTGCCATTGTAGATAAAAACACTTCATGGAACTCTGGATTTATATAACTATTGGCATATTTTGTATAAAAGGGCTCTGCAGTATTATAGTATTCTTCCTTTGTAATCTTTTCTTCAAGGTAATCTTGGATTTGCTTTAAAAGAGTTTGCCTAAATTCTATCCCATCCATCAAAATCCTTCCCTTCAGTTTTTGAGTTTTCACAAAATCCATCTTCTTGAACTTACATTCAAGAAGTATCCCTCGCTCTGCTCGGTCAACTAATTTTCCAGTTTAACAAATCGAATGTTATTTCATTCCCCAAAAACCTACCTGCATATTGGAAAGCCATAATATCTCAACAGCTTTAAATCCACAATTCTGCATTAGCTTCAAATGCTCATCTAATGTAATCGGAAAGTAATCTTTACCGTATCGTTCTATATGCTTTTCGCTCTCCTCAAGGCTTTTTCCTTGTTTCATCTGGTATCTTTTCCACTTTTCTAAGTAAACTGATTTTCCTATATCAGTAAATGGGCAAAAATTTTCAAAACTAATAAATAAACCATTCTCTTTTAATGCCTCATAGCACCTTTTCAGGGCTATTTTGCGTTCATCTATCTGTAAATAGTGATTTACCTGTATCGCTGTAATAACATCGAAATCATTAATATACTCCAGATTCTGAACATCACAAACAGAAAATTTAGCATTAGAGTAACGAAAGCGTTCCTTTGCAATTCTAATCATTTCATCAGAAGAATCGCAAAAAACAAATTCTTTGAGTTCTATATTTTCAAAAGCAAAACTTCCCATTTTTCCCGTACCACAGCCAATATCAAGCCATCTTACTGCAGAATTCAGAAAAATTTTTACGAAATCTATGACTTGCTTATAAAACTCATCATAATACGGAAGTGTTTGTTTTATTTTTCTGTCATATTCACTTGAACTAAACGCAGATTTATTGTCATCCATAGATTTACCTCTTAACCAAATTCTAATTTTCCTGTTCAAAGTATATCATGTCCGCGCTCTATCCGGCAACCAGTTCTCAAAACTCACGCAGCATAAACGATACCTTCCACAGCCCCTTATAAGACGTATCCTTCACCAGCCCTGCCTTATACCCATCAATAAACATCTCCGCCTTCTTACTCTCCAGTGTCTCCGTATCAAAATACTCCACGCCAATCTTATCTTTCTGCTTAAACCCGGTCAGCAGTTTCAGCCACTTAGAGCTCACCGAAAAACTCACGGAAATACTCACAATCCCAAGCCGCACTACATCCCTCTGCACGGTCCCGGCCTCCGTCTCCCCTCCGGAATCCGCTTCCACGTCCTCCATGCTCACCTCATAGGAGTCCGGCAGAGGGAGCGGCATCCCGTCAAACACCAGATACTGAATAAACGCCATGCCTTATCTCCCTCCTGACCGCAGGTTCTGCCTCGCCTGCGCATTCACCACAACTTCATCCAGCAGTGTACCGCCCACATATACCGGAATACAGATGGTTTCCACGTTATCCCTATTCTGCATCCCTGCAAACATCTCCTGAATACCGGATATCATCTGCCTCATGGAGTCCACCGAAGCCGTCTGCACCTGTGCTGACTGCATAGCGGACACCCCCGGACTGATGACCATATCCACAGCCACGCCGTCCACCGCCTTACGCACCAGACCTTTACTACGCTCAATCCCTTTCGCCAGTCCACCCATAAAATCCGGCATCCAGGACTCATAATCCGTCAGCGGTCCTACATCCGGCACAGAGAAATGGATATAAGACCGGATGGTATTTGCCACATCTGAAATCGCATTTACCACATTTCCAATACAGCTCCGGATGCCGTTCACAATGCCGTTGATCAAATCCGCTCCCCACCGGAACGCACTGGAAGCCAGCCCCGTGATAAACCCAACCGCCTGGTTAAATCCGGAAACAATGGTATTATAAACATTTCCCATGGCGTTCCGGATACTGGAAACCACGTTACTGAACACATTGGACACCGCAGACCTGACCGCATTCAATACCGAAGCAGTCACGAACCTCACGCTGTTCCATACCCCGGACACCACCGACTGGATGGTGTTCATCACCGTCTGCACCACTGACCTGATACCGTTCCATGCCGCCGTGATAAAGGACTGGATTGCCCCGACTACCGCAGTGACCACATTCTTAATAGCATTCCACACCGTAGTAAACACCGTCTGGATCGCTGTAAGAATCGTGGTGATCACCGTTTTTATCGTATTCCATGCCGTAGTGAGGAATGTCTGGATTGCCGTACCAATGGTAACCACCACTGTCTGGATACCCGTCCAGATGGTGCTGAAAAACGTAGAAATGGCAGTCAGCACCGCAGTGAACATAGTCTGGATCCCCTGCCAGCAGGATGTAAAAAAGGAAGCAAGCCCGTTCCAGACTGTCTTCCCCGTCTCCACAATCCCATTCCACAGGTTTACCAGAAATTCCTTCACTGCATTCCATGCTGCAATGGTAGCCGACTTAATGGCCTCCCACACCGCAATGACCGCCTCCCGGAACCAGTCACATTTATTCCACAGCACCACGATAATGGCAACCACCGCAGCAATGGCAAGGGGAATCCACCCGATAGCCGCCACCACAGCCCCGATAGCCGGGATCACTGTGCCGGAAACAAAGGCGATCACCCCGGAAATGGCAGCCGCAATCTGCGGAATCACCGTCATAATGGTCCCGACTGCTCCCACCACCTTGCCAATGATGATCAGCACCGGAGCCACAGCAGCAGCTACCAGCGCGATAGTCACGATAATCTTCTTCGTCCCCTCATCCAGCCCGTTCAGCCAGTCCACCAGCCCCTGGATCCATCCCACAATCTGCCGGATGGAAGGCATGAGGATTTCCCCCACGGAAATAGCAAGCTCCTCCAGCTGGCTTTTTAGAATGGTAAGCTGCCCCGCCAGGTTGTCCTGCATGGTAGCCGCCATCTTCTCCGCCGTGCCGTCACAGCTGCTGATTGCCCCGTTCAGCTTCTCAATATCCTTCGGAGCCGCATTCATCACAGCCAGGAACCCGCTCATGGCATTTTTCCCTACCAGAGCCTCCGCATTGGCCGCTTTCTCCGAATCCGTCATCTGGGAAAATGCCGCCCGGCAGTCCTTCATGATATCCCCCAGACTCCTCATGCTGCCGTCCGTTTTCACCGTCTGCACCGTCAGCTCCCCGAAAGAATCCCCTACAAAGGTCACATCCCCGGTGAGGCTGGTCAGCATGGTGCGCATGGCAGTACCGGCCTGGGAAGACTTGATGCCTGCATTTGCCATCAGCCCGATGGCCTCCGCCGTGTCCGCTGCCGAAAATCCCAAAGCCCCGGCCACAGGCGCACAATACTTAAACGTCTCCCCCATCATGGCAACGTTCGTGTTCGCATTGGAGGAAGCCGCCGCCAGGATATCCGCAAAATGCCCGGACTCCGAAGCTGTCATCCCCATGGCAGTCAGAGCATCCGTCACAATATCAGAGGTGGTTGCCAGATCCTCCCCGGACGCAGCCGCAAGGTTCATGACTCCCTCAATGCCGTCCAGCATATCCCCTGTCTTCCATCCGGCCATGGCCATGTAATTCATAGCCTCCGCCGCCTCGGAAGCGGAAAACTTCGTCTTAGCCCCCATCTCACGGGCCTTCTCCCGCAGCTTATCCAGCTCCGTCCCCGTGGCCCCTGATACAGCCGCCACCTTACTCATGCCGGAGTCAAAATCCGAAGCGATCTTCACAGCCGCCGCCCCAAGCCCGCCGACCGCAGCCGTCACAGGCATCAGCTTTTTCCCCACGCCCTCAATGGAAGAACCCACGCTTTTCAGCTTCTCCCCCGCAGCCCCAATCTTCTGCAGTGCCACCGCAGACTTGTCCGCCTGCTGCTCCAGTCCCTCCAGTGCTTTCTCCGTCTCCACAATCTCCCGCTGCAGGGCATCATATTGGCTCTGGGAAATCTCCCCTCTCGCCAGTGCGTCATTGGCCTGCTGCCCCGCCAGCTTCAGGGCATCCAGCTTCTCCTTCGTCTCACTGACAGCCTGGGCCAGCAGCTTCTGCTTCTGCGCCATCAGCTCCGCATTGCCGGGGTCCAGCTTCAGGAGCTTGTTCACGTCCTTTAACTGCGACTGTGTATCCCGGATTTCCTTATTCACTTTGGACAAAGCGGTGGACAGCTTCGTGGTGTCCCCGCCGATTTCAACTGTAATGCCCTGAATCCTGGATGCCACGCTCCCCACCGCCTTTCCGACACGAAAAAAGGAGCCATTGCCGGCTCCCAAACCATGTGATGATACGCATCCCCCTTATTTCCAAGATGCTATGTAAAAGGCTGATTTATTTTTTTTCATAAAATATGTAGAATTGCATAAAATATATTTAAGCAGTAATTTTATCAGTAAATCCATTGACTTTTCAACTGATATTTCATATACTATAGTAAAGAGGTGATGATTATGAGTATCAGAAGTGCGATTGAAAACACAATCCCCATTTCCCAGTTCAACCGTGGATTAGCCGGGAAAATCTTTGAAGAAGTAAAGCGTCATGGTGCCAAGGTTGTCATGAAAAACAACTCCCCAGAGTGTGTCCTTCTTTCCCCGGAAGAATATATCCACCTTCTGGATGAGATAAATGATGCAAGACTCTTAGCCACTGCCACACAGCGCATGACTGCTTTTAACCCCTCCACCGTTATCTCCCAGGAACAGGTGGACCGGGAATTTGGATTCAGCCCCGCAGACTATGAAGAAACGGACGGCATTGAATTTGAATGAGCTGGGATGTCAAATACCTTCCGGAAGCCCTTGAAGACCTCCGCAAACTGGATGGCAGCCAGAAAATCCTGATTCGGAAAGCGATTCAGAAAGTCTGCCAGAATCCATTACCAGAAAACGAAGGCGGCTATGGAAAACTCCTGGGAAACAAAAACAACACCAATCTTTCCGGCTTTTTAAAAGTCAAACTCCGTGGTGCCGGACTGCGTATCGTCTACCAGCTCATCCGCCGTAATGACGATATGCTGATTGTTGTAATCGGCGCACGGGAAGATGACGAAGTCTATGAGATTGCACAAAAACGCATCCTTAAACATGATCTGTAAAAAGAAACGGCAGATGCTTTGCCGTTTCTTTTTGCCTGTCAAAACCTGTCCATATCCTCCTGCGTAGCCACCTCCGCATACTTCCACTCGTCATTTCTGCTCTCACTGTACATGTCATTAATCAATCCAATAGACAGCAGTTCCATATCCCCCATAGAAATCCCCAGCTGTACGCACCGGAGCAGGAACAGCGGCGTGGTCATCTCACGCTCTGTCGGGCGAAGTTTTTTTTAGCCTCCACCTCTGTCTTCACATTCAGCCCCCACAGTTCAATCAGCTGCGGCAGAACCTGATAAATGGAAAACGTATTAAATCCGTCCAGCCACTCCTCCACGTCATCCGGGATTGCCGGATCTGCGTGCTTCGCCATGGTATAGGCGATATTCTCAAACATCTCCAGGGAAAACAGATCCAGGTTGGACTGCTCCTCATCCCCTTCCCCGATGCTCTGCTCCAGCACCCGTAAATCCTTATAAATATCCCTCTGGAACTTCAAACGGTAAATCCTCGGAATCGCCGCCGATGCCTTAAACAGCACCTCTTTCCCGTCAATCCCAACCTTCTTTACAATGCTCATATCCCTTCATCCTCCTTTAACCCTGTCCTTCTTCCACTGCCGGGGTTACCGTCTTCGGAGTAGGCAGGTACACTGTCTTATACCAGTCCTCATAAGTTGCTTTCGCTGTCTGGTTTCCGGTCTTCGCCTTCACATACCCGTCCGCCATGGGCCTCGCCTTCACTGTCAGTATCTCCGTCTGCACCTCACGGCTCTCCTCATTGGTCTTGCCCTCAATCTTCGGGCGGCTGGCAGAACAGTTATACAGCACATGCCGGATCTTCCTTGCATCCCCGTCAAACTCAAACAGCAGGGCAAAAGCCCCGGTCTCCACATTGGCATTCTCCACCAGCACCTCATTGGAGTCCGCCTCCTCCTTCAGAACATCCGTCCGGAAACTCTCCGGGATCAGCGCCAGTTCCAGGTCCCCGTCATAGCCCATGTTGTTGGCAATGATATAATACTCAATCCCGTCCGCATAAAAAGACTCCGGTTCCCCGTTGGGGTCCAAAGCCAAAGACACCGCGCCGGGCATCGCCACCGGAGTTTCAAAAGTCAGTTCCCCTGCCTCCGATATTTTCTGCAATGCATAATGGCAGTTGCAGATGTTAAACTTCACTTTATTATTCATTCGCTCCTATACCTCCATCTCATACAGCACCTCATAAAGCCGCTCCGATTCAATCCACACTTCACGCTTTCCATAGAATATCCCGTGTTTCAGCAGCACCGCTTCAATCCGCTCTTCCACTTCCGGCTGTTTCAAATCCGTATACAGCTCTATGTCAAGCTGGTTCACTTTGAAATACGCAATCCCGTCCGCCGCAAAATTCACGGCCTTCGGATATAAAAACACAAGGAACGGAGGCATTGGCGCTTCTCCTTCCACAAAGTGGTCATAGGCAAAGGGAAGCCCCATTTCCTCCATCATCTCCAATACATCCTCATGGCTCATTTTGAAAGCCCCCTTCTGATGCCCTCTTCCAGTTCCCGGATGCCCTTTTCCTCCGCCGGGGCGATATGGGGAATGGCGCGCACCCGGCCTCCGCCGCGCTTCGCATGGCCTTTCTCCAGCAGGTGGGTAAGCTGGTAACGGTTCCTGCTGTGGACCACGACTTCCAGGGCATTGCTGCTCTCCTTCTGCCTCTTCACCGCCCAGCTCTTCTGATACCTTTTTGATTTCACCGGGGCATTCGCCTGTGTCTCCTTCTTTACCGTGTTCCCGGCCTTCTTCACACAGTCCTTCATCACATCCGTGGCAAGCTCCGCATACTCCAAAAGCCCTTCCATAACGGCATCCGCCATCTGGTCCACCATCACACGCCTGTCAGCCATCGTTCCTTTCCTCCGCCAAATCCACTATTTCCATCCCGTCACCGTTTCATCAGGGAAGCCCGCAGCTTCAAAATCTTATTCCGGTACTTCACATTATCCAGAAATGTAATGTTATACACCTGCCCCCGAAATAAAACCCGGTAATGCTCCGTATCCATGGCAGCCACTTCCGAACAATACCGGATAAGGAAGTAAACCTCCGTCTGTGCGCTCACCTGCGCCGCCTCCCAATATTCCTTCCCGGAAAGATTGTTCACACAGGCAGCACAGAAATAATAGTCCTCCCAAAACAGCACATGGTTCCCGGCTTTGTCCGTTCCGGTGCGGCTCTTCTGAATGACAATCCGCTCCTTCCACTCCCCAAGGACTGTCCGGAAAGCCGCACTACTATTTCTGTTCCTGCCGTCCCAGCCCTCTGCCATCAGAACACCTCCCGGCGGATGCCGAACAGCAGGGAACGCAGGGTCTGCACCAAATCCCTATGGTCAGCCAGTTCCCGGTGTTCATAGAGATAGGCGGCCACATAGAGGATGCCAACCCGTGCCATGGGAAGATGTTCTTCCAGTTCCTCCGCTTCCAGCCGCGCCACATCCCGGCACATCCGCTCCCCGGTCTCCAGAAGCCCGGAGATAAAATCGTCCTCATCCCCGCTGTCCACCCGTAGATACTGCTTCGCCTCCTCCAGCGTCACAACCGCCATCCAGCATCACCTCCTACATCCATCGGCAATTTCTTAATTTAACAGGCAGCGCCTCCTTACGCCCCGGAACCTGCCTTCATGGTCAGTGTCTTCACCGCCTCCGCCAAAATCAGCTTTCCGTCCACCCTCTGGCTTGCCAGGAATCCCACCTGCCCGTTCGCCGCAAACAGCTCATTCAGACGCTTAAAGCTCCTGCCCTGCCTGTCCGCAATCCAGTAATAAGAGAAATCTCCAAAAGCCATGACCTTCGCACCGGCCGCCAGCTCCGGCGCATAGGCAGAAGTATGGTACGGGCGGTTCAAAATCATATCCGGCTGTCCCGCCTGCACAGATGGCTGCCAGATATAATTTCCGTTATTATCTTTCAGTTTCCGCAGTGCTTTCACCGTAGTGTCATTCAGCACCCAATGCGCCTTCTTCCGGTATGGGGATTTCAGGGAATAGAACAGGTCCATCACGTCATCAAAAGTGATATTCGCCGTTGTGGTGGTCACCCCATCCGAAGCACCGCCCGTGGCATGAAAGATGCCCGTAGGTTTCCCAGTTCCATCTCCTACAAAAAAGGCTTCCTCCTCTTTGGAGCCAATCCGTCGCCCGAACTCCTTAGAAATATAAGCCTCCAGATTAAACGCACTGTCATTCAGCAGCTCATCCGACACTTTCAGCATGGTCGCCACCTTATAGGCGCTGATCGCCACCTGCCCAAAAGCGTCATCCGATTCCGGGAACGCCCCTTCCTCGTCAATCCAGGATGCCTCCCCCTTACTTGCCACCACCGGAATCTTCCGGTCACCGCTGGACGTATTGATGACCGTGGCAATGCTGCGGAAAAAGTTCTCCTCCTCCAGAGCCTCCACCAGCGTCCTCTCAAACTCATCCGGCACCAGATAGCCTCCCTCGGAATCCGTCCCCACCTGCAGTGCATTGTCCACGTCAAAGAAGTTCTTCCTCCTCATAGCATTCCAGAAAGTCTTCCTGTACAGGTCTGATGCCCTGCCCTTTTTCTCCTTCCCGTCCGGGTCACCATTAGGCTTATTGGTGATCGGCGTGGAAGTAGGTTTATTCAGTTCCGCATCAATGGCAGCCTGACGCTCCAGACGCTCAATCTCCTTTCCCAAATCCACCACGTCCTTCTCCATCTTCTCATACGTCTCCGTATCCTCCGCAGATAACAGCCCGTCATTCCCCCGCTTGGTATCCAGGAACGCCTTTGCCGCCTCCCACGCCTTTGCCCTCTTTTCCCTTAATTCAAGAATCTTACTCATAATCAAATCCCTCCATACATTTGATGTGTTAAAAGGTTCAGCCTCTTCTCTAACTGCTCCACTGGTGTCCTTTTCTCCTCCGGCTTGGGAATCAGCTTACCCAACAACGAATTTGTCACTGCTGTCCGGGAGAACATCATGCTCTCCGCCGTTCCAACTGCCGTATCTTCTGTCTTTTCCACACCGCCGCCCAGTATCCCATCCGCAAAGCCAAGCTCCACCGCTTTCTTCGCATTGAACCAGCTCTCCGCATCCATCAGGTGTGAAATCCTTGCCCGGCTCAACCCTGTCTTGATCTCATAGGCGTTCATAATGCTCTCCTTCACCTCGTCCAGCATCTCCCCCGCCTTCTGCATTTCCTTGGAATCCCCGATGGCGATTGTCATGGGATTGTGGATCATCATCATGCCCACCGGGGAAATCAGCACCGAAGTTCCGGCCATGGCGATCACAGAGGCCGCCGAAGCCGCCAGTGCATCCACCTTCACCGTCACATCCCCCTTGTACTCCATCAGCATGTTGTAAATCTGCGCCGCCGCAAACACGTCCCCTCCCGGAGAATTGATCCAGACCGTCACATTCCCTGCTCCTGCATTTAGTTCCTTTTCAAACAGCTTCGGGGTCACTTCATCCCCATACCACGTCTCATCCGAAATCTCCCCGTTCAGAACCAATGTCCGCTCCCCATCCGTCTCATTCCGAATCCAGTTCCAAAACTTCCGCTTCATACCAAACCTCACTTTCCATTTCAGGACATAGAAAAAGCCAGCAGATGATTCCCTTTCACCTGTTGGCTCCTGCTCTTTCCCTGTATTCTGCTTTCTGTTAAATTCTATTTCTTATCTATCCCCTACCTATTCTCTATCCAGATTCTATCCGGCACTCTCATCCCTACTGTTCCTTCCGGCAAACAGCCCCGCATCTTTCAGCTTCGTCATGTTCCCGTTGATCAGATACAAATCTCCGCCTTCCTCTGCCGGAATCAGGTTCATATCCTCCATTTCCCGGATATCATTAGTTGACAGCCATCCGTTCTGCCGCCCGATGGAGTACCCGGTCATCCGGCTCTGGTAATCCCCACGGAGCAGCCCGTCCACATTTAGCTTGATGAAATACTCATTCTTCTCCTGGGGCAGAAGCAGTGCCCTCTGCAGGGACTGTTCCCACCGGATTACCCAAGGGTCCAGTGTATACTTCACAAACTCCAGTGACTGCTGCTCAATATTTGAAAAACTGGACTTCTCCAAATCCCCCACCATATGGGGCGGAATCCGGTACAGCCTTGCAATCTCGTTAATCTGGAACTTCCTCGTCTCCAGAAACTGCGCTTCCTCCGGCGGAATGCCGATCTGCTGGTACTTCATCCCTTCCTCCAGCACAGCCACTTTCCCTGCGTTCCTGCTGCCCCCATACACTGAATGCCAGCTCTCCCGCACTTTTGCCGGGTCTTTCAAAACCCCCGGATGCTCCAATACACCGCCGGGATTTGCCCCGTTTTCAAAGAAAGAAGCTCCATACTCTTCACAAGCCAGCGTCATCCCAACCGCATTCTTCGCCATGGCAATGGGGGAATACCCCACCAGTCCGTCAAACCCAAGCCCGGGGATATGCAGCACATCCTGCTGCCGCAGATACACCCTGCCGTACTCCTCAAAGTTCGGGTTCTCGTCACTGTTCCGGGTATAGATATAATAAAGCTGCCCGTTCTCATTCCGGTCAACCTCCATCTTGTCGGGCAGAAGCGGATACAGCGATACTACTCTGCCGTTCCCGTCCCGGATAATCTGTGCATAGGCATTCCCCCAAATCAATAGATGGCTCATCAGCGTCTCCCGGAACACAAAGGAAGTCATCTCCGGGTTCGGCTCATCATGGAGCAGACGGTACAACAGATGGTCATACACCCGCTCCTTTCCTGTCTCCGTATAACGGTACAGATGGACCGGCAGGGATGCCACCGTCTCAGAAAGAATCCGTACACAGGAATACACCGCCGTAGTCTGCATGGCCGTCCGCTCATTCACCGTCTTTCCGCTAGTACTCCTCCCAAAGAAAAAGGAATAAGCGGAACCTACGTAGCTGTCCTTTGGCTTATCCCTCGCACCCCGGATTCCTAAAATGGATGGTAGTTTCATATGCGCCTCCTAAAAATGAGTAAAAGAAAAACACCTCCGAAGAGATGTCTTTCCAAAATAACCTTAAGGATTTCACTTTCTAAACAACTGAAAATCAGTTATCTCGCTCAATCTCATTGCTTATGAAATAACCTGCAATTTCAAAAGCTTTCACCCGCCTCTTTGCCAGGGTAATCTGTGACTTGTACCGTTCCACATTTTCTTTTTCCTCAAAAGTCTTTATTGTTTCCCTTAATTTGTGCAGCGTTGAATCAATCTGCCTTTGTGCTTCCACTAACTCGTCTTTTGAGAATTCCATTTCCAACTCCGTAAAACCGAAACTTTTCTTCCCCACAACCTGGGAGTTGCTAATCAGCCCAACCTTTCGGTTTCAATCCTTCTGTAAACTCACCAAACAATAAATCAAGTAAATGTCGTGGTTTAACATTAGTAATGCTCAAACTACGGGTACATCCTGTACAATATACGACAACATTGTTTTCTGGAAAATCTTCTGCTCTTTTCTGTGCCATTTTCCTTCTTGTTTCAAGATCATTTTGTGCGCACCCACCACAACATCTTGCACCATCCCGTGTATGCATAGGTTCAATTATGTTAATGTTCATTCTTTCACATAATGCCCTTGCGGATTCTTGCATCTCAGAAGAATTACGATTCCTTGCATGACATGCGTCTTGTATCGACATTTTTTCTCCGTGATAATCTGGAAAAGGGAACTCTGTATCCAGTAATATCTTCCAAAGAGAAACAGTTGTTATGTCGGAACCTAAGGTTTCAAACTTATGGCTACACCCAGGACAACAATTAATCATTACTGTCTTTTCATTTTGAATTGATTCTATTTTACAGCATGTTAAATAGGTATCATCTATCACATTATTTTCTGTTAAAAACTGAATAACCTTTGATATTAACTCTGGTTTATATTCTCTTAAAGCACATCCGGGTGCAAACAAAACTTTCATAAAGACATCTCCTATTAAAACAAATTCCGATTTACTGCTCTCAGTATATCATGAATCCACGCATCTTAAAATACCAAAATTCCTCTGTCATCATACACACTTCCACCAGAATTTCCTTCATTCCTGATTGCCCGGTCAAGCGCCATCACCGTTGCCACCGCCCCGTCAATCTTCTCTGTAGATTTCTCCTTATCCGGCTTGATATTCCCCGCCGGGTCTGTCCGCACAAAGATATTATCCATCATCCACCGCAGCACCGGATGCCCGCCGTGAGCCAGCTTCTTCTCCAGCACCAGTTCCATCAGACGCTTACTCGGCGGTGACATATCCTTAAAGCCCTGCCCGAAAGGAACCACCGTAAATCCAAGCCCCTCCAGGTTCTGCACCATCTGCACCGCTCCCCAGCGGTCAAATGCAATCTCCCGGATATGAAACTTCTTCCCCAGCTCCTCAATAAAATTCTCAATAAAACCATAATGGATCACATTCCCTTCTGTAGTCATCAGACATCCCTGCTTCTCCCACACATCATATGGCACATGGTCACGCCTCACCCGAAGTTTCATGTTCTCCTCCGGTATCCAGAAATACGGCAGAATCACATATTTCTCAACATCATCCCTCGGAGGGAATACCAATACAAAAGCCGTGATATCAATGGAACTGGACAGATCCAATCCCCCATAACACTCCCGGCCCCTTAACTCATCCTCATCCACCGGAAATGCACAGGCATCCCACTTCTCCATCTGCATCCACCGTGTGGACTGTTTCACCCACTGGTTCAGCCGGAGCTGTCGGAAAATATTCTCCTCTGCCGGGTTATCCCTTGCGCTCAGATATGCGTTCCGCACTTTCTCAATATCAATGGTATGCCCAAGGGACGGGTTCGCCTGATACCACACACTCTCCGAAGTCCAGTCCGCATCATCAGAAGCACCATAAATCACCGGATAAAAAGTATGGTCAATCTTCCTCCCAAGGATAATATCCTCCGCCTTCTGATGCTGCTCAAAACACACAGAATGGCGGTCTGTCCCTGCCGTAGTGATAAGGAAAAACAGTGGCTGCGTCCTTGCATCCCCGGAGCCTTTCGTCATAACATCAAACAGCTCCCGGTTCGGCTGGCTGTGCAGCTCGTCAAAAATCACCGCATGAACATTCAGCCCGTGCTTCGTATACGCCTCCGCCGAAAGCACCTGATAAAAACTGTTAGTCGGCTGATACACCAGCCGCTTCACAGACATGACCGGTTTTATCCTCTTTTTCAGAGCCGGACACTGGTCCACCATATCCACCGCCACGTCAAACACAATGGAAGCCTGCTGCCGGTCGGAAGCACAGCCGTAAACCTCCGCTCCCCACTCCCCGTCTCCACAAGTCATGTAAAGAGCCACCCCTGCTGCCAATTCAGACTTCCCGTTCTTCTTCGGGATCTCCACATAAGCCGTATTATACTGCCTATACCCATTTTCCTTTACCGTACCGAACACATCCCGGATGATGCTGTCCTGCCATGGGAGCAGTTCAAAGTTCTGCCCTCTCCACCGCCCTTTGGTATGCTTTAAACAGCTGATGAAATCCACCGTCCGCTGCGCCTTTGCCTCGTCAAACACTATCCGCTTCCCCCTTTGAACAGCAGAAGCTCCATGGCATCACTTTCCTTATCCGCCCCGTTGTCCGCCAGAATCCGGCTCCTGGCAGACGGGGTCAGCCCGAACTGCTCACAGAAACGGTTCATGATTTTTAGATAGGTCTGGGCAATGGACACCTGTGGAACCTGCTGGCAGTACCCGGACGGCGTCTTCATGATCGTCCCATGTTCCGTAATATATTCCTCCGCTTCCTTCCACCGGGCATACGCCTGGCAGTACCCAGCAAAGGCGGCCATGTCAATCTCCGTCAGGATGCCAAGCTGTTCCAGCTGCTTCGCCATCCGCTTCCATTCCTTCTTCGCCTCGTCTTCCAGCCAGGAAGGACAGCGCGGCGCTTTTTTCTCTGGTTTTGGTTCACTGCTGCCCAGGCATCTCTTCCCCGGATTTCCCTCCAGCACTTTCACTGCCGTAGGCTTCGGCTTCCTCCCTCTCTGAGCCACCGCCTTCACCTCCCTCCTACGGAACATATACTCCCAGTTAAAAAATCAAATTTCCTTACGGTTTTCAGTCAGCCTTTACTGATCTTCTGTTTCCCCGATTTCTCCTGTTTCATCTTCCCTGCTCTCCGGCAGGGACATGGCCACCGCATACGCCACGGTTGCCGTGACCGCATTTCCGGCCTGTTTGTAAAGCTGCGTCTCGGAATTGACGGCCGCCGCCTTCTCATACAGTTCATCCGGGAATCCCTGCAGCCGGAAACATTCACGGGGAGTCAGCCTGCGTATCCTCCCGCACTTTGTCACCGTCCCCATCCTGCATCCCGTATCCAGCGTCTGGGAACAGCCTTTCCCAACCCTGCCCCTCCTCGTATCACTGTTCGGATAGGACAGGCACACACCGTCACCCGGATATGCCATATCATACCCCTGCTTCGTCCCATTCCTGACCGGCAGCGCCGTCTTCGTATCCGCAGACGATTCCTCCGGCAGATACACCCCATGCTGGTCCTGGGCAGTCAGCGTGAACATCGGCTCCCCGGCTTCCTTCATCCGTCTACCGTTCTGCCGCTTCTCTATCCGCTCCGGCGTCAGCATTGCCTGTGCCTCCACCAGCACGCCGGAATCCCCATAGTTCGTAAGACCGGCATGATACCGTGACACCAGGCACCTTGTCACTTCCGTAACCTTCGGGTGGTTCAGGGTCTGGTCAACAAATACCTTGCTGCCCTGCCCGTTGTTTGTTGTGATCGTCGGGGCAATCCCCCTGGCATCATACACTTTTCCGCTCATGCCGTTCCCGCTGGGGTTCACATTTCCCATGAAATACAGGCCGGTCTTTGCCCCCATTCCGCCTCCGCCTGCCCCAAGGCTGGCGGAGATGCCGGACGGGTCATACACCCGGTAGCCCTGCATCCCTCCTATAACCTCTTTAAGAGTTCCTCCGTCTTCTCCGGTGACAGGTAGTATTTCCCGTCCGCCTCTGCTTCTAAGAACTGCGATAAGGAATATCCGCTCCCGGTTCTGGGGGACTCCGAAATCCTTGGAGTTGAGCACCTGCCAGCGCACGTCATACCCTGCTTCGTCCATTTCAGAGAGAACGGCGGCAAAATCGAAGCCTCCATTAACTGAAAGCAGGTTCTTAACGTTCTCAACAAGTAAGTATGTGGGCTTATCGCTTTCTTCTTTGCCTTTGACAAGGTCAATGATGCTGTAATAGATCCCACTTCTTTTTCCACTGAGCCCTCTCTGCTTTCCTGCGATGGAGATATCCTGGCAGTTGTGGACGGCAAGGCCGTATGCTGTGTATGAGTTGTCATCTTCCACCTCCATGTTATAGACATAACCGTCAAACGGGACCTTCCGGCTGCCGTTGAAACGGCTCCAGAGATATCCGTCCCTGAAAAAAGAGCCGTCCTTTTCTGACCGCTCCTCCTTAAACCTTACAATATAGAAATCATGCTGCCGGACTGTCCTGCCGTCAATTACGCAGGTTTCCGGCATCTCATTCCGGTAAACGGCGCACGGCCTCCGGTAGGCTTTATGCACACATGCCTGGATACCGTAGGCAAGTTCCCTGGAAATGGTGGATGCCTGATGGTATTTACCCACCCTGCACCCGTCCGTCTCAAAATATCCCCGCAGGAATGCCCGGAGCAGTTCAACCGGCAGGTCCAGCACTGCCTCCGTCAGACGCTTTCCTCCTGCCCCTTTTCCAAACTGCATCAGGAACATGGTCAGTTCCTTATTCACAAAATGCGCTTTCCATGCCGTCTGCTCCTTCGCCACACTGTAATGGAACATGCCGCCCACATGGGATTCCAGCCGCCCCAGCTTCTCCTCATTACAGGAAACCACTGCCCGGTAATTATCAGCAGCGTCCTTCCGGGCTGTAACCCGGTACCAGCCGTCACCCATATAACAGCCCACGAACCACCAGAAATCCGGGTTTGTCATATCAAGGCCGTTCAGACGATACTCCCGGCCACGGCGTTCAAAGACAATCCCGTTCCACGCTGGCAGTCTTTCTTCCCTGTTCAACGGAACCGCAATCAAATCTCCCGGCACAAGCTCCTCCGCTTTCTTCCAGACAGATAAATCCCCGTCTTTTACCAGAAAAGGATGCTCTCCGGTGGCACGGAGACGGTCCACCCCAAAGATGTCCAGTTCATAAATCTCCCCCGCCTTATGCTTCATCGGTGTAACTACCGGGCGGAAACGCTGCCTGTGTGTGAGCACCATATCTCCCTTTTTAATATCCTCGATCCTTTTATACCCATGCTCCGTCATCACAAGAGTTCCGGCCTCAAAGCATGGGAAACCAAAACACCACACATCCGCATAAGGGACATCTCCCGGCTCCAGCTTTGTCACATCCTCTGCCTTCCACTCTCCCTCCGTATCATACATGGCCTCATAGGAAGCCCTGGCAAACTTATCATACTCGCAGTAACCAATGCACTTATGCCCGGCAGACTCCAGCCCCAGGCGGAACCCGCCGATGCCTGCGCAGATATCCAAAAATGTCAGCTGCTTCATATCCGTTCCCCTCCCCTGCTTACTGCCTCATATTTCAGGTCATAAAAATAAGCGGCCTGTGGATACTGCCGCTCAAAATCATCCATATATCTGTAACAGGCACTTCCTGTCCCATTGAGTCCTGCAAATTCCCGCAGGCTCTTTTTCTTAAACAGCCCCGGCTGGTTTGCCCACCTCGCAATGGAAACATACACACCCCGGAACGGGCTTTCCATATATCTTTCAAACCGCATCACATAAGGCAGGCACTTGTACTTCATCAGGATTTCGATACGTTTCAAAAGCCCGAAGATATCTTCCGCCCAAAACGCTCCATCCCATACACCGTCCCTGTCGAATCCGCAGAAACAATAGAACCGGAGAGGTGCATCCGTATATTTCCGTGCAAGGATAAGCCTCTTTTCAATCATTTCGGCGTCTTTGATATCATCAAACGCAAACGTGTACACATCATCATAGCGGCATGAGAACAATTCCCTGCACTTCCCCTCATCCAGAAGCCTCTCATCCAGTCCCTGCCGGAACTGGAACGGCCTTCCGGTATCTTTCAGTCCGTCCAGCATCCGTTTCCATTCCGGATGCCCCAAAAAGTTATCATCCAGAAGGCAAATCTTTTTACGCTCCGGATTCAGAAACTCTTTTAACGGGCTGTGCAGATATACCCGGTCATAATTCCGGTTCACGCAGAACTCGCATCTCCGGAAGCACCCTCTTGTAAGGTATCCGATGGAATAATCCAGATAGAAGCGATATCCATTCCTTTTTGCCCCGTCATCCAGCTTTTCCCGTACCCAGCCGTCATAAAGATGGTAGTCCGGCATATGGTGTTCCACTTCTTCCGGCAGCTTTGGTGATTTATCGTAGAAAAACCCGGTGCCGCCATAGGAGACATTCGGTTTCTCCAGAATGCCTTCCGGGACGGCGGTATCCGTAAAAACTTTTGACAGATAAACCTGATCAAAATCCTCCAGTCCTTCATAATCCGTCTTCAATACCACTTCATCCCCACATCCTTTGTGGTATCCCGACAGCTTCATACAGGCCAGGTTCGGGAACCTGTGCTTCTTCCTGCCGATCAGATCTGCATCAATCACCGCAATCCTGAACATCCATTTCTCCCCCGTCCCAATAATTATCCCGGTATCAAAAAAACACGGTCACCCGTGCCTGCCTAATCTCTTCTTCAATTCCCGGAAAAACTCCTTCCCCCGGATGCGTTTCCCTTCACGGCGCCGTTCCTCCTCAAACCGGAACCGTATCTCCAGTTCATCCACGGAGAAGTCCTTACGGAAGTTCCGCCATGTTTTGGATTCCCATTCCAGAAGCTGCTCCCACAGTTCAGGGAACTCCCGGCGCAGGGTCCGCAGCTCTTCCAGCCCCTGCAGGGGACAGCACCAGCAGGATACCCGTTCAAACAGATGATACAATCCGCCCCAGTCATAGCCCTTCTCATAGCAGTAATCCAGGCAGTCCTTCTCCGTCATCCCCCAGTCCACAAGAGGATAGCAAAATTCCCTTACCCTCTGTGGTTCGTCTGACGCAATCCCGATATACTGCACGATCTCATACTCTTTCCTGAGACCGGAAAGATACTGGTCAATCACCTGTGTTTTCAGCCGTTTGGTACACCATCGGTTTTTCGGCCCTGCCCAGCTCATGCCGGTCTTCCCTATATAGGTGGAACCCGGCCTCCTGTCCGGCGTGTAATCGAACATATAATATTCAAAACCGCGCTCCGCTTTCAGCCGCACCACCGGGACAGGGATTTCCTGCTCCACCTTCCGCACATGGTCATACATCTGCGGGAATTCCAATCCCGTGTCACAGAATAAAATCAAATCCAGCGGCTGCTTCTCCTCAATCAGCCGGAGCACCATTGCCGTGGAATCCTTCCCGCCGGAAAAAGAGGCAGCGTACAGCTTATCCTTTCTGCCTGCCTCATGCACCAGTCCCTCCGGTATTCCTTCTCGCCTGCAGGTTCAGCGCCGCTGCTTCCCCATAGCCTTCCATGCCGTGTGCCTTACAGTAATTGCGCACAATGTCACGGGACAAGCCGACTGCAGAAGCAATGGCTTTATATCCCGTTCCCTGCGCCCGCAGCGCCTTTATCTGTGCTGCCTGTGCCTGCGTCATCTTTCCATCCTCCTCAATAAAAAAGACCAGAAAAATACCTTTTTCAGATACTTTCCCAGTCCAAAAACGCAGGATTCTCATTGCTTCCTGACAGTACCTTATCTGCCGGAAGTCTTGAATATCCTGCGTTTATGTACAATGGGATGTCCCGTTTCCTATCCCCCCTGCTAATTTCTGCGAAATTTCACGTTTGAGGGGGCGGCGGTGTCCAGGGAGCAGACTCCTGGAGATTTACACCGCCCCTCCCCTGCGGAAAAATCCACGGGAAATACCGTGATATGCACAGTCCACGGAAATTTTCACGGCACAGTCAATATTTATACTCCTGATATCGGTCCTCGGTCATGGTCTTGCTGTCATGGCAGTTCTTACAAAGCGCCTGCCAGTTGGACTCGTCCCAGAACAGCTGCCCATCCCCACGGTGCGGCACGACATGGTCCACCACAGTAGCCTTCACCAGCCTGCCCTGCTCTCTGCACCGGACACACAGCGGATGTGCTTTCAGGAACCTGCTCCTTGCCCTGCGCCACCGTCTGTCATACCCACGTCCGGATGACGTGGCACGGTCGCCCCGGTGCAATGCCTCATGTTCCTCACAATAACCCCCGTCCGTCAGCTTCGGGCATCCCGGATGCTTGCAGGGCTTCTTCGGTTTCATTGGCACAGTGCCACCTCCTTTCCTATGTACGGGCAGCGGTGAAAGGATAAAGCCCGCTGCCCATGCGAAGGCAAAAGAAAAAGCCCCATGGATTTTTTCCACAGAGCTCCTTACAGTTCTTCGCATTCTAAGAATATCATAAGTTCCAATAAACTTTCAATAAACCATCACTGTACCTTTACTAAACCATTACCCAACCTCCCCGTCAGGACATCAATCCAGAAGATAGCAGCACGCTGTTTTTTCACGCATCAGGTACAGTTCCTTCATCTCTGCCATAGCCTTTTTTCGGTACTTTGCTATCATCGTTTCACTGACATTATACTTCTCCGCCAGTTCCCTCCACGTCATCTCCCTTACCAGCATATCCTGCATCACCTCCGGGAGCCTGCCGCTCAACTGCCCCAGCGCGTACTCAAAAAACTCTTTTTCTTCTTTCAGTTTTTATACTTTTCTACCAGATAATCGAACCACTCGTCATCCATCTGTTCTTTTACCTGACGGTAAATCAAAGCCGCCCGTCCTGTCCGGTCAGAAGTACGTCCAGTCTGCACACGTTCTTCCTGCGGTTGTGACAGGCACAGGCTCTGGATCACATCTTCATATGGCACGCCCTCAAACCTGGAAAATTCAAACTCCAAAAGCCCCATGTCTTTCTTCCATCCCCGGTACTCCTTAAACAGTTCGTCCATGTCCATCCTTCCAACCTCCAATCCTCGCTCTCACTGCTTCCACCAGTGCCGACTGCCCGCAGTCCTTTTTCTCCAACGCTGCCATTACTCTCTCATCCAGTGTACCTTTGGCGATCAGATGATGGATGACCACTATTTCCTTCTGCCCCTGCCGCCACAGCCTTGCGTTCATCTGCTGATACAACTCCAAGGACCAGGTCAGCCCAAACCAGATAAGGGTAGAGCCTCCGGCCTGCAGGTTCAGCCCATGTCCGGCAGAGGCCGGATGGATGACCGCCACCGGAATTTCCCCTGCATTCCACTTCTGAAAATCCTCTGTGGTATCCAGCTCCACCGCCCCAATCCGCTCACGGATTCTTGCCAAGTCATGCTGATACCAGTAAGCAACCAATACGGGCTTTCCATTCGCCGCTTCCACCAAATCCTCTAATGCTTCCAGCTTCCGGTCATGCATATGCTTTACCGCTCCATTCTCATCGTAGACTGCCCCGTTTGCCATCTGCATCAGCTTGTTGGACAGCCCGGCGGCGTTCACCGCATCTATGTCACCATCCGCAAAAGGAAGGAGCATATCCCTTTCTAGCCTCCGGTATAATTCCATCTCCTTCTCACTCATGGCGACTTCCACCCGGTTATAAATGCAGTCCGGCATTTCCAGATAATCCACCGCCTTCATGCTGATGCAGATATCCGAAACCAAACCATAAATCGCTTCTTCCGCCCCATCTCTCAACTTGTAGGAGTAAACCATCTCCCTGTTCCGCTTGTCCGGCACAAAGAACCGTTCCCGGTAGCCACCGATAAACCGCCCCAGCCTCTGCCCCATATCAAGAATCCCAATCTCTGCCCACAGGTCAATCAATCCATTCGGTGCCGGGGTTCCGGTCAGCCCCACAATCCGCCTCACTATCGGCCGGACTTTCTTCAACGCTTTAAACCGTTTCGCCCTGTGAGATTTGAAAGAGGACAGTTCATCAATCACCACCATGTCAAAATCCCACTTGCCATGTGCCACCAGCCACTCCACATTTTCACGGTTGATGACATACACGTTGGCTTTTCGATTCAATGCCGTTGTTCTCTCCATCTCGGAACCAAGCACCGCTGACAGCTCAATCCCCTGCAGGTGCCCCCACTTTTCCAGCTCCCCAGGCCAGGTGTCCCTTGCCACCCGAAGGGGTGCAATCACAAGAACTTTTCTGACATCAAAATAGTCCAATACCAATTCCCATATGGCTGTCAGTGTGATTACCGTTTTTCCAAGCCCGCAATCCAAAAACAAAGCACTGATATTCTGATTCACAATAAACTCCTTCGCATACTCCTGATACTCATGTGGCACATATTTCATCCAGCACACCTCCAATCTGCTCCACCCCGTCTATCACATAAACCGGAAATCCCAATGCCTCTAACTGCCGCTTCCTTTTTTCCTGTAATACTCTCAGCTTCTTCCCCGGAGCCTTCAACTCCACAAAAGCAATTTTCCTCCCCGGCAGCAGGACAATCCTGTCCGGCACCCCATCCAAACCGGGAGAGACGAACTTCACCGCCATGCCTCCCATCTTTTTTGCAGCCATGGCAAGCTGTCTTTCAATCTCATTTTCCCGCATATCGCAAACACCTCTATTCCCACTCCCGGAACAAAGAACGACAATCCTTATATTCCCTATACGCGCATATTACATATACACAATCTGCTTTTTTACTTATTCTTCGTACCTCAGTATGATTTTCTTGTTCCCTTGTTCTCAAAATGCCACAGTCCTTGATTCTAAGGCACTTTTCTTTCAGAACATCCCTAAAAAACAAGATTCACCTTGTTCCGCTTGTTCCTGTTATCACCTGTCTTCTTCTGGAACAAGAAACGGAACAACTTTCACGGGATTTTCATTCTCGTTCCCTGACATAAGCCCGCTGTTTTCCATAAATAGGGAATGCCAGCATACCATTCTTTGTATCCGTACACTTTTCCCAGCCTTCAATCTTCCGCATGATTCCGCTGATCTCATAGGAATCTATCTTTTTCAGTGCAGAGGAATCCCTTCCAAAACATTCACACCAGATTTCCATGTTGCAGACTGTCCTTCGCCGCACATTTCCCTTCTGGCTTTCTCCTCCAAATTCACTGCCGCTTAAGAAATTCCTGCGGTCATAAAGGCTCATGGCATCCCAATTTTCCGGCAGGAGCTTTTCAAGATACGTCCTGACCAAACCCTCCCGGTCATCCGTCTCCATCGCTTCCGCCTGCTCGGATGCTGCCATTGCCGCCACATCCCCTTCTAAGAACAGTTTTTCACCGCCTTTATAACCTGCCACAGCCTCCGCCCAGATCTGCGTTACTTCTTCCTGCGAAATCTGCCATGGTTTCTTCACACTCTGCCCGTTCACCCGTACCGGCCAGAACCTCCGGTTTCCTGTGATATCCCTTAAAAATCCGCTCTCCGTATTGGTGCTTCCCACGATCACGCACTGTCTCGGATGGCTCTCTACATTCAGCCCATAACTGGCACGGTACTTATCATCCACACGGGATAAAAAGGATTTCACCGTCTCCACATCCGTCTTCTTCATTCCTGCCAATTCTCCCAGCTCCAGAATCCAATAGCCCTGCAGTTTCTCCGGTCCGGACTTATCCCGCATGTCCGTCAGCGTCAGGCTGTCGGAAAACCAGGCTCCTGCCAGCTTTGCAAACAGCGTGGACTTCCCAATCCCCTGGGGGCCGTTCAGAATCAACACACTGTCAAACTTTGCCCCCGGCTGGTAAATCCTTGCTGCCGCTGCCGCCAGTGTCTTCCTTATGACTGCCCTTGTATACTCGGAATCCTCTGCTCCCAGATAATCCGTGAGCAGCGTATCCACCCGTTTTACCCCATCCCAGACCGGAAGACCATCCAGATATTCTTTCACCGGATGATATGCCCGTTCGGAAGCCACCGCAAGCAGCGCATCCTTCGTTTTGGATGGGGAATACACGCCATAGCCTTTATTCAGGTACACTTTCAGGGATGCAAAATCAGAATCATTCCAGCCCGGCTTGATTTGCTTCCAGGGCAGTCCCTTCCCCGCGTCAATGCCGTCCCGGTGGAGATTGAACGCAATGGATCGTAACTGTCCGTCATGCCTTATGGCTGTCACCAGATTGTCCAGCGTATCCTTTACCATCCCCTGACGGTCCAGTTCCAGGGCGGACTGCCATTCTTCCTGTGAAAACTCCGCCTGTGCTGCGTCTTCCCGTTCCTTCATCAACTGGCGTTTTACCTTCTCATCATTCACCGCAAACTCGCTCATTGCCTTAAAAGATGGCAGCTTTGCCACATCTGCATCCCCGGATGCCTTTGCATCCAGTTCTCCGAATTTATGAATCCTTACCATGTCAAAAGCATTCATCAGTTTCCCGCAGGCCGGGTCCGTGGCATGGTGGGAATAGGCAAACTTCCCCTCATAAACCACTACGCCCGCCTGGGAATCCGCAGGGATATAGTCAAACCTTCCCGGCATGGCACTTGGCTGGTACACCTCCGGCAGAAAAGCGGCAACCGCTTCCTCAATCCCGTAGGTCCGGCAGAATGCTCCGATCACCCCGTCTTTCTCCAGCGGGTCTGCCTGTTTCTTCATCTCCCTCTGCACCACAGTCTTCTGGCGGCTACTCACCGGCCACTCCGAAGAATCCTTCCAATCTTTGTAACGGGACAGTATTGTATCCGGGTCTAGGATTTCCCCCTCAATGTCCCGGAACACAAACTCCCCGTCCGCAGAAGTGGACGGCCAGTACATCAGCCTGGACGGTTCATAGGTGGTATCGTCAAACAGCTCCATACCGATATCCTCCGCCACCTTCCTCGCCGCTGCCGTATACTCATCCGGTGATACCGTCCTGGCCAGCGGGATAATGAGACGGAGCCTGGGATTCTCTGGGGTGTGCTTATGGGTGGAATAGATAAAGCAGCGGAAATCAAAGAACAGTTCTATCTGCTCCGGAATGTCAGCCGTGGCATAATCCATATCCAGCGTCAGGGCAGACCGGAACACCACGCAGTCCTTCTTCCTCCTGCCGCCTTTCAGCTTCCCCAGCACAAAACCTCCCACATCCTTGATGTCATCCTGCTTTGCCTTAGACAGCTTCCGGTACTGCTCTACTGTCTCCGAAGTCCGTATTGTCGTGGAAATACGCCCGACAAATTCCTCCAGTTCCATCTCCCTGCCGTTCCACCGCTTCTCCATCCGTGAATTCCCTGTTGAAATAAACAGCTTCATAAACCCCTGCCTCCTATTCCTTTTTATAAAAAGTACATTCATAGCCGTCTGCCCGGAGCGGCAGACCATCCGCCCACTTTGGCTGCACCGCCATGACCGCACACATCTCCTCCACGGAACCGGTTCCCTCCGGCACTTCCGCTATGATCTCATCATGGCAGTGCATGACAATGGGGTAGCCCATTTCCTCCACCCGGAGCATGGCCTCCGCCAATAAATCCCTTGCTGTCCCCTGCACGATATTCTCCACCAGCTTCGGACCGTAAGTCTCAATCCGGCTCCATTTCTTATTCTCGGCAATCCCCTCATAGGTCAGTCCGTTCCTGCCAAACCTGTTCAGTGCCATCCTGGGCTTCACATAGGACAACTTCCTTCCTGACGGCAGTTCCACAAACAGAATCCCGCTCTTATATTCAAAGACGATTCTCCCCGCCCTCGTTTTCTTTTTCTCCGTGACCGCCTTTACCGCCGCCGCATCCACATCCCACCAGAACTGCGTGATATGGGGATTGGCACTCCTCCAGGCAGATACCAGCGGGGCAAGTTCTTCCTCTGCCAGCCCCATATCTAAAGCACCCATGGAAGTCAGTGCGCCTACAGAGCCCCCGTAACCCAAAGCCAGTTCTGAAATCTTCCCCTTCTGCCGGAGCGGTGAGCCTTTCGTCACTTCCTCTATCGGCACATGGAACATGGCGGATGCCGAAGCCTCATAGATTTTCCCGTGGGAAGCAAATACATTCAGCCTCCACTGCTCTCCGGACAGCCATGCCAGCACCCTCGCTTCAATGGCAGAAAAATCTGCCACCACAAAACGGCATCCCGGCTTTGGAATAAAAGCGGTGCGGATAAGTTCCGACAGCACATTCGGCGTGGAATCATAAAGCAGCTCCACATCCTCAAACCGTCCCTGCTTCACAAGACTCCTGGCAACTTCCAAGTCCGGGATATGGTTCTGGGGAAGATTTTGCACCTGTACTAAACGCCCTGAGTTTCCTGTTATCCACACTCTGCCATTTCTCCTGACCAGAAAATATCCTGTCTGGGTGACTGCGCAATAAACCTTTCCAAAATATTCTGATACTTCTGCCTTGTTCCGTATTTCATGGCAATTTCCAGGTGTCATCCAGATATCAACTACATATGAATCTTTCCAGCCCGAATGCTTCTCTGAACGCTTTTTAACTTTTATAACTGCACTCCTGCCGCTGATGTGGGCAAAAGCCTGAACCATATCAGCATTTTGTTTACAGCAGGTGCTGTACTGGATGCTATTTTCCGCACTGTAGTATCCGTCCCAATGCGGTAGTTCTTCAAAAAACACATCTGCACTTTCATCAAAAAGCCATGCTCCATACACCTTATCCTTAAAAACCCGGAGCCATAAAGGCACATCTCGGGAAGCAACCGTAAATGTCCAAACCCCCGTTTGGTCATTGTTCCTTACAACAAAGGGGATAGATGCCCTGCGTAATAAATACTTACACCTGTCAATCTTCCTTTTTTTCTTAAAATGAAAACGTATAGTGCCGTCTTCGGTATAATGCCCGTCTGCCTGGACCATCACCATGACACGGAGTCTTTCATGCTCCATGCCGGCTGCCGTCCTGCGCACCCCCGTAAATGGAATACTTGGCCGGTATGTCTGCATATTCTCAACAATATCTTCCACCCATGCTCCACCATACCTCTTTTTGACATACATTTTATGATCCGGAGTGCTAACCTGACTGATTCTTTTATCATTGTACTCATACACTTGTCCTTCATAATCAAACTCCACCTGACCCGCCTTCTGGAAACTCACAGTCTCCCCATGCGGATGCCAACAAGCAATCGCTCCGCCCTTCCACTCATCAAGCCGCTTCCAGCCATCAAAAGTTAGAACCTCATGATCACCTGTCAGGCACCATCGCCCTGTTCTGTTGGCTCCATAAAACTGCAGTAAGCCATGCACCCTCCCGTCTGAACAGACAGCCCGTTCCATAGCTTCATACTTTTTCACGGAAGTCTTCGCCATGAGAAGCCGGAGCCTTAAAAGCTCCTGCACCTCCCCGTCTGATTCCTCGATCAACCCGGCCACCACCTTTTTGGACAGGCTTTCCATCTCCACGCCGTTTTCTCCCAGCCATGACTTTATCTGTGCCACAGAATTGGGGTTCTCCAACCCGGTCAGTTCATACGCCCTCTTCGTCACAATACCCTTATACAGCAGATCGCAGGACACCGCCTGCCGCACCAGCTCCCTGTCCACCAATACACCCCGGTCATTGATTTTCTGATCCAGGCGGTACAGTTCCATCTCACTTTCAGGAATTGGAAAATGCTGCAGTTTCCTCCGTATCCCCTTCTCCACATCCACGTCACGGATACAGTAAGCCTTAAACAGCTCCCACTTATCCGGCGCATGGCAGGGCAGGTTCCGTGTCCTTCCTCCATTGGCTTTCGTAGGCTTGCACGGCATACAGAAATACCGGATTAACTCCTTCCCTTCCTTCATCTTCTGCTGTTCCAGCCCAAGCACAGTCCCAACTTCCTCCAAAGACCGGGGCAGTGCAAGCATGGCCGCCTGTACCGCGCTGCAATGCCAGGATTCCGGGGATAGCTGTTTCCCGAAATGCTTAGAAAGACAAGTCCGTTCAAAGTTGGCATTGAAAGCCGTTTTCATAACATCATCATCAAAAATGGCCGCTGCCACTTCTCCCGGCAGTTCCTCACCCTGTGCCAGATCTACCACCTGCGTTTCCCCTCCCTCAAAAGAATAGGCAAACAGCAGCACTTCAAAAGCAGGGCTGTCCGCATAAGCGTAAACCCCGCACTTTATCAAATCCACATCGCTGTACGTCTCAATATCTATTTCTAAAATCCTTTCCATGGCAGACTCCTTTTCTCCTCACTTTGGATAACGGGCAGCGGTCACCCACTGCCCTGCTTCCATTATCCAAGGAAATCTTCCTCGTCCTCCACAGCATCAAAATCTTCTTCCGCACTGCTCCTGCCGCCCAGGGATTCCCCGTCACGCAGCTTCTGGATATTCCCTAACCCTGCCGCAATCCCACGGTTTCCGTTATTGTTGAACCCATAAAAGTTCACACTGATCCTCCCGTAGCACCCGGAATACACCTCCGACTGGTCAAGAATGGGCTGCACGTTCTTATCCACCACCTGCGGAGCCTGCCTGCTATTTGCATTGAAGAAATAACTGTCCGCATAGGCTTCATCCTCCGGGCGGTCAATATCCCCGTCACGGAGCGGCAGTTTCAGGTTCGCCGGAACTTTCCCGCCCCACTTGGAAACCGAATCTTTCTTCGCCTGCTCAATAGCCCTCTTGATCTTCTCCAAAGTCTCCACATCCGACTTTGGAATGATGGCTGATACCGAATACTTCGGGTCTCCCCCGTTCACCGCATTCGGCTCCCAGCAATGCAGGTAAGAAAACCTGCAGGGTACAATCACTTTTGTTACATTTACATTCGCATTCTCATTTCCCATGTTATTCTGCCTCCTTAAAATCCGCCTCTGCGGTTGCTGTCATCACTGCTTCCCTCTTATCCGATTCCGTCACCAGGGTAATCTTGCCCTGCGGCTTATACACCAGCTTCCCAAGCACCTCCGAAAACCTCTTCTTACCCATCAATTTTTCCATCTCCGTAATGCCCACCAGCGTGCTCTTATAAATATCCGTGTACCCGGCAGCCTTCGCCGCCTCCGCCACTTCCTCCTCATCCGTATACTTCCGGTTGCTCCGGCCTTCCACCAGCTTAAAGCCTGCCCACTGCTTCCCGTGGGTGATTGCCTCATCCGTGGCAAAAGCATACACATCCGCCGCCCACTTCGCAAGGTCATCCGCAACCTTCAAAATCTCCGCAATCTCCTCATCCGACAGAAGCGCCGGAGCCTGAAACTCCATCTGCGCCAGTCTCAGGTATTCCTCCGCCCTCGCCCTGCAGATATCCTTCGCCTTGCAGAACCGGCACCAGGAGCCGCACCGGAACTCACCCTCGCCATGGATGGCAAGCTGTGCTTTCGGCTTTAGTTCCGTCTCCACCCAGTCCATCAGGTCAGAAACAGAAATCTCCCAGGTGCTGACACTCTCCAGTCTCGGCTGGTAAATCGTCATCCGCACCGTGTCAATATCATAGATGGCATCAAACAACTCCAAAGCTCCCAGTCCATACAACATCATCTGTGGATTCCACTCTGCCTCCACAGCCACGCCTTTCCCATATTTCAGGTCAATGACCGTCAATGCCCCGTCCGCAACGATCACCAGATCCCCGGTTCCAAACCCTTCCGGCACATAGGCGGAATAATCCAGATGCTGCTCAATCAGCACCACCGGGTCTTTGCAGTTCTGCCTCGCCAGTTCAATCTGCTCCATGGCATAGGAAACATACTCATCCGTACATTCTTCCATCTCATCACACTGGTAATCCGACACCGGACGCTTGGAACGCCGTTTCAGCATCCGTTTCAGCTTATGCTCCGCCAGGGCATGGGCGGCAGTGCCTTCCTCCGCATACACGCTCCCGGTATCTCCCTTGAACTGCTCCTCCAGTCTTGCGGACGGTGTACAGTTCAGCCACCGCTTGGAGGAGGAAGCAGATAACAGCGCATGTCTCCCCATCACAACACCTTCGCTTCCGCAAGCAGCGCCGGATAATCCTTTTCCTCCACGGCGGACAGCTTTGCCACACCGTATTTCCCCAATAGTTCCTTGATTTCCTTGGACTTCCCAGCCTGTGACTTTTCTGCCAGCACCCCACGGATATCCTCCACAGCCACCTTCTGTTCCTCTTTCTTCTTATCCGCCTTCGCTCCGGCTGTGTTCTTATCTGCCATACCCTTCCCTGTTCTGCTCTCCTGCTTCGCATCCGGCTTTGCTTCTTCCGCAGCTTGTCCCGCCAACTCCCGCAGGCTCTCCGCAACCAAAGCAAACCCGTCCGCCATCTTCAACAATTCGCTTCCCATCTAAAACTCCTCCATTTCTTCCAGCTTTTCAATCAGTTCCTCGGAGAACATGGTGCAGAGCAGCAAATCCTCCCCGATCTCCCTTGCGTCAAAATACTTCGCCCTGCCGCCGTACTCCCGGCAGGCTTCCTCAATCCGCTTTTGCTTCTCCTCATCCGTCTCATTCCCAAACACCCAAATCTCATCCACCCGTTTTGCCAGCCGGACAGCCAGCACATGCTCCACCGCCCCGCCAAGCTCATCCGGGAACATTCCGTGAAAGTTCAGATAAGCACTGACCGGAATCACTCCCTTGTGGGCAGCATAACGGCAATACTCCTGCGCCCTCGCCCGGTCATTCTTCTCATTTCCCGTCAGCTTCGTCACAACCATCACCAGCTTCATACCTCACTGCCTCCTTCCACGTCTTCCTTGAACCAGATGTGGATGCCATGCTCCACTGCAAACCGGATTTCCTGCTCCATGCCCTCAGTGGCCTCCCCGAACACCCAGATCTCGTCACAGCCAAGCAACAGCTCCAACCCCATTGCAATCCCGTCTGCCCGTTCCTTTAAACTGTCCTCATTCAAAAACTGCGGAAACAGCAGATGGGGAGCAATGGGAAGATGCCCTTCTTCATAAGCTCTCCGGCAGTACCCAGCCGCCTTTGCGCTGTTCCCTTCCACATCCCCACGGAAAGGGCTGCAGATAAAAACTTTTTTCCTTTCTCCCATATCCTTACTTTCCTTTCCGCTTTTTTTCGTTTCCCAGGCATCCCTGTCTGGCACGATTCATACTCTTTGATCTCCCGGTCAATCCGCATCAGCTTCTCCGCCAGGTTCTTCGCCACAATGCTGATTGCCTGCAGGATGCCGATCAACTCTTTGGAATTCTCCATAAACCGTTTCACCTCTTTCTCGATTTTTTGGTGGGAATATTTACCCTCCTAAAAACCGTAATGACACTTTTTTGCAAAGTGACGAAGAAAAATAAAAAGTTTTTTAAAAACCATTCGACAAAACAGCATTTCCTGTCGAATATCCAGCTTTCAAATATCGAATCCCCTGTCCCTGAAAAACTGCCGCAGTTTTAAAAGCACAGAAGTCTTTTTTGAAGAAACCGTTGTCCGGCACTGATCATGGCTTCTGGCAAACTCACTGATCGGAACCTGTTCCCCAAACAGCTTCACTGCCAGTTCCCTTTCTTCCGGCATCAGACTTTCCAAAGCCTCCTCTAAAATCCCCAGCATACACTGTTTTTCAATAAATTCCTCCACACTTTCCTCCTGAGACACCAGTTCATTCAGTCCATCCAGCATCCCATCCTTCCAGCCATCATAAGATTCCTCTGTATATCCATTCTCCTCCATAGCATCCCGTTTCCTCTGCTCCCGTTTCTTCTGCTGCCACCATGGGCGATAATAATTCCTGTATTCCTCCTCCGTAACCTCCATCTGAAACTCTTCCTTACCTGATTTAATCGTGATGATCCTTTTAGACATAAAGCATTCCTTTCTTTACGCCTTCGTAAAGCCAGGAACACTTCAAGCAGATGTGGGACAATTTTAAGAACGGCAAAAAGACCGGAGAAAGCTAAGGTTACTAGCTTTACTCCGGCCTTTCGGTGACTCGACACGATGCGGTCCCACTCGCTCGGTAGTTACATTATTTGGTTTTTACAATAGAAGCTATCGGAAATTCCACCTTTACAATCTTTTTACAGTGCGGGCATTTCATTTCCACCATAACACGGACTTCCCTTTTATGGGGATCTGCCGTAATCTCACACAGACGCCTCTCACACAGCGGGCAAAAGATTCTGCACATACTTCTCTCCTTTCACAATTATTTTGAACGTAATCTGTCCAACAATGATGTAACCTGTGCCATTTATACCCGTAAAATTCTGGTAATGGAATTCCATGAACTTCCATGTATATCCATAGTATCTTCTGACCGAAATGTTTTATGTACCGAATTCCTGAAAAATATTCCTGAGTTTTTGTATAAAAAAAGAAACAATCTCACCACGACTGTTTCTCTTCCAACGCTTATTAAATCACTTCTTTTCCCAATACATTCCCCGGAATTACAGCCTGCTCAGCTTGTATTTTCTGAACATAAGCAGCAGGCAAGTCCGCATCACGCTATCCCCAATTCTCTTTTCATCTTAATTCACCCCTTGTATTCTTTTAAATTCTTCATCTGTCTAGCATGGTCGGCTTCATTTTCTTCCTTCGTTTTGGTAGGGTCTTCACGGTCAAAGTGACTACATGGCAATTCCTCACATTGACCGCAGTGCCCATATTTTCTCTGATTGATACAGCATTCATAAATATCACAGCAGCTTTCTCCTGTGTATTCCAGCCAGAACACCTTGCCCTTTATCTCTCCGCACCCTCGGCAATCCGCTAGGTAATACTCACAATCTGAACATACGGTACCGCAACAACTCCTCTTCTTTTCCATAGGCATTTTCCCCTCATCGCATTTTCCACTGACACTCACTGCATTCTGCATCATGGATGGAAATTATTCCTCCACATTCCGGTCAAGTATATTTCCCTTTTTGCTGTGTGAAAAATTTAGCCATTCCCTGTTCTTTTACCATTTGGCTGTTTTCCATCAAGCTGGTATGATAGCGGGTATTATAACTTTTTTCCAACCGTTTTATCTGCTTACATGGATATTCATAACATTCAAAACAATATGTAATCTGCCGCTTTGTCACACAATCCTTTATCCTGCAATGCTCCGGTTTTCCCTGGTCACTTTTCAAACAACCTACGCATGGCTTTTAATGATAACAATGCTTATAACAAACAGGCAGTTCATCCCACCGGGCGCAAACATGACCGGCTCTATTCTTTCTGGCATCTTCATTTTCAATCAGCTCCTGTAACGTCTAGCTTATCCCAAAAATCTGACCACCCTAAAATATGTTCCTCTTCTCTTACCTGATAAATATTCTCTATTTCTAATTTTTCTGTTCCATTTATCCATAAACAATGCATTTTCAAAATTTCTTGCAATGCCCATATGTTATCTTCAATACCATAACGAGAATACAAGGCAAACGTAAAATGTTCCAAATCTGTCATCAGTCCAAAATCTTTTGATTGCCACCCTTTATCCCTTAAATGATAATAAGTGCAAATTATATTCTCTAATACATTTGCCACTTCTTCATCTGTAAGATACGGAAATAATACCTCGTATAATCTGTTACAGCCATCATACTCTAATGGATTAATTTCTCTCTCTTTAATCATCTGTATGATTTTTAACTTATACTTTAAAATACTTTGTGGATTACACTTCTTAGCTTTCTCTACAAAATATTTAATATAATCCCATGAAAATCCACTTTGTCCATATTGTGTCTCAATATATTTAAACATTTCATCACAATCCAATTCCTTTGCAACATCAATAAATGGATACACGTTCTCATAATACTCTGATTCATACCATCTTCCTGGAATGATACAACTATGCTCCGACCTTTCCAATCTCCTTTGAGCATACTCACGAGGTGCCATTTGTTCCATACGTTTCTCCAATCCAGTATATCCTAATCTATGAATACATAAAGAGATTGCCCTATGAACATCTGAACAGTAAATCTTATGTCTTGTATTTTGAGAATCATACGGTTTTGCATATTCATCTATAGGAAAGTAATTAACCGTCTTTTCCCATAATTGTATTAGTTCTTCTTTTGTAAAAAGGGCATTCTCCAGCACAGATATAAGCCCATCAAATGCTATTTCCTCCCAATCCTGATTTGCTTTCTTTATTGTTTGAATAAACTGAAAGAAACTATCAGTCCCCACTTTTGCCGCTGCGTTGGATACCGTACTTCGTATTTGAACAAAAGCTCTGTTATCTCCAATGCTTGACGCATATTCAGAAATATTCATCAACAAACTCCCAAGGTCTTTCCATACCTCGCTTCGTTCCGCAGCTATTCTCTCAAACCACTGTAATGGATTGAAAAGGCTATAATCTTTGCGACCAACATAACCAATACTTCTTGCATTCAGTAACTCTCTAGCTCTTTGTATTCTTTCTGTCCAGTTCATTTCCTCTGCTATTTTTAATAGCACATCTGAAATATAATTCCGCTCTGATAACTCCTCCTTCCATATCATACCAGTAGGACCCATCCAAGCATCAAAAAATTCTTCTATAACATTCCCATTTCCCCTTACATACAGAAATCGCCAATACGTTTCCAAAAGTGCTATCCCTGAACATGTTTCTGCCTTTGCACACAACCTATCTTCCAGTAATTTCTGAAGCATGGAAGGAAGCCCATTTATTATTCGGATAATGCTTGCTAATATTTTTTTCCTAAAAGACATTGTATCAATATCAAAAAAGCCATTATAATATCTGTCTTCCAAAATGACATCCAACAATGCATCAAAATCATCCTTTTTTACCTTTTCTGTATATCTGAATAAAATACATTGCTCAATATAGGCAATCTGATTCACAGCTGTTAATAGATTTCCAGCAACATTAGTATCATTTCTTCCCTTACTAAATCCACTCTTCTCTATGGCCTTTGTCCGTAACTCATTAAATTTTTCTTTTGATACATATGTAAGTACATACATAAGGTCAGCAATTATTTTGAATCTTTCCTTTTTCTTTTCTATCTCTGTATATGTCTGCTCGTACCATTTCTCAGATATATATTCAAACTTTTTATCATTGATTTCAATCAACCAATCCTCGCACAAATCAGGCTGACTATTTTTTACAGCCCATGCACATGCAGATATTCTATTCCTTTCGGATAAAGCCATTCTCATTTTTCCGTTTAAAACAAATTCCACATCTTCCATCCGACCACGTTTTATTACCTGTTGCACAAAATTTTCGATATCCGTACAAAAATAACAACTTATGTTTTCAAAAGTATATTTTAGTTGATCTTTTCCTGTATAATTAACTGCCTCTTTAATCCAGCCTCTATAAAAATAGGCAGCTGCACTTTCCTCCGCTTTTTCTTCATAATGCATTTTCTCTGGTGTAATCCCAAATTTCCGGGCATACTTCCCCCAATTTTCCAACAACTCATTTACTTGAATACTCTTCTCATTGTTTTCCTCCATAACGCCAAACAGCTTACCTGGTATTCTTTTATCCATCCAACGAATCAAAATCTGTTTAGCTCTAGTAATTTCTCCTTTGCGAACCAAAATATCTATATCTCTAAATACCGCTTTAAAATCCTCTATAGAAAGAATGCCCTCTACAACAGGCTTTTTTTCACATTCCAATGCAAAAGGTATTTCAATATCACATTGATATACTCTATCCTGCCAACGTAATGATTCACTATACTGTTGCATAGTTGAAACAGCACAACTAAACTTCACAATCTTCCTTTTATCTTCAATACGAGGCAATATTGCCAGCGTATCTAACATCTGCTGTCGAATCTCTCTCAAGTCTCTTTTTATCAGGTAAGCTTCCATTACATACTCACAGGTAAAAACATCTACATATTTTTCTTCTTGTCTCGCCTCTTTTAACAGCTTGAAAATCACTTCATGCTTAACTTTTTCATCAAAATCCACATTCAATAAGTAATTTGCGATTTTAGCACTTATAGTTGGATGCAACTGCCTAGCTTTTTTATAATGAATAGCCAAAAACAATCTAACATCATTATGAAATACACTATATCCCAAAGAATCATATATAACAATCGGAAATAAGCTTTGTAGAATATCCTCCCACTGCCATACTGAAATTCCTTCTCCGTACATATCTGCCATCACTTGAGCCGAAACCCTTTTATTAATGACTGAAAAAGTTGCTGCCAAATACATATCTATAGTATATCCTATATTTCTCACCTGCTGGATGGCAGTTTTCCAAATATACTCATAATATGACTGGATACCAGCATTCAGCCTCTTAACGTTACTATTTTGCTCGAAATCGGTAAAATCATTGTACTTAGTAGCCTCTTGCATTGCAAATACTGCTGAAAGTGTACTGCCCTTCGCAATTTCCGCAATATAATCAATAAGCAATTTTTTATCATTCTCATCGTATTTCATTAATACACTATTCTTTTCATATAATAGTTCCAGGTCCCCTTTATCAATATCCGGCACCTGCACTTCTTCAATCCGTTCTAAATCAGATAAAAAATCAGGGTATTCAGAAAACTGGTGTGTAGGTTGTCCGGCAAATATAAAGCGAACATTTTCAGGAATCGTTTCCGGTGTCGGCAATGTTCTTAAAAAAGTATTTGCACTTCCACTACGCGCGGCATGATCAATGCCATCTACAGCAATTACTGTTGGTTTTCCTGAAATATCCGACCAAGCAGAAGCTAACCTCAAAACCTCATTTCTAAGCACATCAACTGAATCTATTAATTCTATTGATATTGGTACGCTATACTTATAAAGCCTTCCTTTAAATTGCTTTCTTAGCATAATCAATAAATTCCCCCAGAAATCCTTAGGGTCACTAATCCCTAGATCAGCAGAAACATACAAATCTCCCGGAATTATTGGTTTAAACGTATGAAACCTCAATGTAACAATGCTATTTGGCTTGCATGCCAAATAACTTACTATATTTGTCTTCCCACATCCTGGATTGCCAGTTATAAATATTACTCTTGACTTTCCATTTAGAATTTTATTTTCTAATTCTGTTACAAATGTAACCCGCGATTGAAAAAATGGTTCGCAAATAGGGAAAAAATGCTCTCCCTTTATATCGTCTCCACTTAATGAAAGAGCCTCCATTACATCTTCTTTTTCTATTTCTTTTTTCTTTCCAATAGTTGTTGCCCACCACATCAACTGATAACACAATTTTTGGTGCAAACTCACAGCCTTTTCATGCGTTGTTTTAAATTTTACCTCTAACTCATTTGCTATGGAAATAATTAATTCATCCAAATCTTCCTGATCTGATATTAGTTCAAAATTTTGTAAGAAAAGCAGTTGTTCTTCTGCATTAAGTTCTCTCATACAATTTTTCCATGTACTCCATGCTTCTTCCCACTCCTTCTTAACAACAATCTTATTAATGTCTACATGCTCATCCGAATTTTTGTCTAAGACTCCCGCCTGCCCTTTTATACAATTCCAGAATTGTGCTAATGAAGGTCTTTCCCAACTTTGTTTCGGTGTGTATTTCCTATTTCCCATTTTTCGATTTGTAAATAGAATAACTCTGTTTTTTCCCGCATTTTTTGTCTCCATGCCTTTCCACTCTAATGAATATTTATATAAATAGGATTGTTCAAGTTCTCCTTCAACCATGTCAGAATACGTAAGTTTGTCATCCTCCCTAGTATTCTTGACTTGAATATATTCCACCATCCCATCTTCATAGGACACAACAACATCATCCAGACTCTGACTATCCTCTGACTGCAATACAACATTTTTAATACCACTATCAGGATTTAACATTTTCACCATATATAACAACCCTACTGACCATTCAAACCAATATGGAGTTCCAGTTCCAGCTGTCCTATTGTTCATTTTACACCTCATAATTTTTTATTTTAGCGCTACTTTTTCCCTTTAAAATAAATCTTTGCTCTAACACAATTCCAAATTTTTCTACAATCTCCATCATCTCTTAAGTTTTCATCGTTCCTCGACGTAATTCTTATTGAAATCCTACGGCAACTGTCCAGTCCTCCGATCCAGTTCTGATATATTATTATTTGTTTTTTTGCAAAGTTCCCATTCATATCAGATGTCATCATTTCCACTCGTCTATACATACAATTATAAATCGTATGGTTGCTAAATACAATCCATTATCCCTATCCTATAAGTTTCCCTACAAAAAAATCATTCTACAAGTTCACTTGAACTTGCAGAATGTCAACTAAATCACTCTATTTTTCAGAATATTCCTTCAATCCATTCATAGCAATAGTATTCTCATACCCAATCACCTTCTCCCATTCATCTGAAACACATCATGCCCCTTAATTTTTCTTACCGCCTGCCGCAGGTTTTTTGCCTTCCCATGCTGATGATACGGATGGGATGCCCTGTGCTTATGGAAAATAACACAGTCACCCTCCCCATGACATTCCCGATAATGTATATACCAGAAATGTCCCGTATTCTTAGACTGTACTGTCACATCAAAATCTCCAGTCAGCACAATATTAAAATAAGATTTATCCAGATGCTGGATATCCCTTTCACGAAACATCTGACATTCCCTCTCTCTCAAACCATGCCGCCAAGGCTTTCTCCACAATCCCGGCCACATCCCCTGCCTTTACATCCGCAAAATACTTCTCATACACATCCGAAGAAAGTTTAATGCTCCTGCCTGGGGCTGCTTTCTTCCCTTTCCCGTTCTCCACACGCTCCAACACACGTTTTTCCGTCACTTCTCCGACCATACCTTTTAGACACTTAGCTGTCTTGACATCCAGCTTAATCTTCCCCTGCCCCGCCAATCCAGCCACCGTCTCCTGCTCTTTTGCGGAAAGATAGGATAAGTCCACAGCAGCCACCAAAGGAAGAGTACCATTATCCAGACGCTCCTTTAACGGCTGTTCTAACTGGTTCACCCGGATATACCTGGCAATGTTCCTCCCGGTCATCCCACACTCCTCCCCAAGAGCATCCCGGCTTTTCGACTTGTGGACATCATGTCCACAAGTCTCCGCCGTGTCCGTGCCGCTTAACTTTTCAATCTCTTCCAAAATATCATTGCGTTTCCCCTGATTGCTGACCTTCTCATACCGTTCCGCCAGCACAGCCGCTTTCTCAGACGGCAGCAGTTCCGCAAATCCCCTCTGTATCACATTAGTCTCAATCACATACACATAGGCATCCGCCTCCGTCAGTTCCGTCTTCACAATAGCAGGGATTTCCGTCAATCCTACCAGTTTCCCCGCATTCTGACGGTTATGCCCGGCAAGCATCTCATATTCATCCCCATCCTGCCAAACAATCACCGGATTCAAAATACCATACTCCCGGATGCTGTCCACCATGTCATCCAACCGCTCCCCCTCATACAGCCGGAACGGATGATTCCGGAATGGACGGATACTGTCAATGGGCAGCATCTGTATCCCACCCTCCGGGGCAGGCATCTCCCCTGCCCCATTCAGCAAATCCATGGCATCATTAAAAATCTTCCGCTTTGCCCCGTTAGCCTTCATAAGAAATCAACTCCTTTGCAAATCTCCGGTAAGCCACCCCTGCGCTTGCTTTCGGACTGTACTGCACCACTGGCAGGTTATAATAAATGCTCTCACCGACTTTCACTGTATTGGGTATCTTCGTTTCAAACACCCGTATCTGCTCCTGAAAATTCTCCTCCACTTCCTCTGTCAGCACCCTGCACAGCTTCGTCCTGGTCTCACACATGGTCAGCAGGATGCCCGCAATCCCCAACTTCGGATTGATACGTTTCCGGATCTTCCCCACCGTCCGGAGAAAGTCCTGCATCCCCATCATTGCCAGAAGCTGCGGGTTCACTGTAATGATTACTTCGTCAGCCGCAGCCAGGGCATTGATGGTCAGCGTCCCTAGAGACGGACAGGTATCAATCAAAATATAGTCATACTTCTCACGCAATGGCTCCAATATCCCGGACAGTATCTTCTCCGTCCCCATTTCCAGCCTCAGCTTTGCATCTACCACCGACAGATAGATAGAAGACGGGATAAAATCCACCCCGTCCTTCATCTTTATGTATCGCTTCACGGCAGGACGCTTTGCATCCTCCATCTCCGCCATCATCAAATGACCGATGGTATTCTCCAGTTCCCCCGTATCCTCAATCCCAAAACAGGTAGTCAGGTTTGCCTGGCTGTCAAAATCCACAGCCAGCACCTTTTTCCCCATCATCTGCAGACAATACGCAAGATTCAGTGTAGTTGTCGTTTTGGCTGTTCCTCCTTTTTGTGAACCAATCATATATATATTTCCCATCAGCAGTACCTGCCTTTCTTTTCTGCGATTGCACCTACCATTTGGCTTTCCTCAAAGGCGTCAATATAGCTGACTTCCTCCCTCGGAGTAATAACCAGTTTCCCATCCTCGCACTGGACAGTCACCGGCATATTAGCCATGAATCCCCATTCCTCCAGCCAAGCCCCTTTCAGCATCAGCGCAGGTGTCGGCTTATATTTGTACCCAGACTGCTCAATGACCTTTAACGATCTTTTACTTTTCCTCATATTTTCTACCATCCTTTATGAAAACACAGTATTGCTGGAAATTTGTTCAGACAAAAATTTGAACATGATAAATGCACAATAGACAAAAACTCATTAGATAACTTCTATAGGTATGACGCAATACTGTAAGACTAATCGGTTCTTAGTTACATATTGCAATAGATTGGGCATTGTAAGGTCCCTGACTTTCAGTAATTAAATCTCATTTATGGCACATGGTACAAAAACACAGGTTTAACTCTCCCATGGCGCCCGGTTCACATTAAACCCGGCCGAAACTTGTCAACCAACATTACAACGCCCCGTTGCAACCCGTCAGCATTTATAAGGACTTCGGACCTTCAATACCACCCCGCTGGGTGGTATGGTTGCTTTAGCTGCAATACTTTTTTGCCATTGATTCTCTTTTGTTTTTCTTGTTTCTGATTAAATAGTACACTATTTTGATTATTTTGTCAACACCATAATACATGTTTTTGATTAAGTAATATTTCTTTTTGATTGACTTTCTAACTTATTTCCTGTATGTTATTCTTAGAAAGGTGGGTTATTCATGGGTATATCAGATAAAATAAAAGCACTGTTAAAAATCAAAGGTAAGAAAATGAATGAGTTAGCAGAATATCTCGGTATGGGCAAACAATCTCTAAGCAATAAATTTAGCCGAGGCAGTTTTTCAGCAGAAGACTTAATAAAAATATCCTCTTTTCTCAACTGCACACTTGCTTTTGAAATTGACGAAAAGCAAAAAATCATCTTGGATGAATCCGATATAAGAGAATGAGACTTCTCTACACAATCGCTTCATGCTGATCCATCAAAAAGGGTTATACCAAAGTTTGAGAGATGTTCCTCACAAACTTTGATATAACCCTTTTCTTAATATCCCGCCAAGGCTTAACTATGTTTTCAAAGGTAGTAAATTGGTAGTAAATTCCGTTTCCAACTTCAAATTTTCCCCTTTAAATCTAGCATTTTAGGAGTTTATTCGGTGTACTGCCGTGGCAAATAAATAGTATTTTTATCATATCTCTTATATCCCTTCATAAGCCTTCAAGCCTTGATATTTCGGGCTTTTGGCACTTTTCTCATGTTATGTGTTTTGCCCTGAATCTACACAATCCCTTATAAATCTACGCAAATTCACTGGCAAATGGTGTAGTAAGTGGTATCACTTCTCCTTTACTTTTTATCGGTCACAACACATTTTCCCTTACAATTGTAACCTTCTCAAATAACCTCTCCTCACCTTTATTATTCAAACATTCATACGAATCTTAATTTATTAAAACTTCCCACTTCGCTTACCATTTAATCTTTGGATATATCCTTTTTCCATAATTAGCTGTAGGATAGCCAACTCATCCAAAGGGCAATTCAAAGTGCAAATTTTGCCCTTTGAACCTTTTCCTATTGCACTTTGCCTGATATTATTACTTTGCTCCGGAACATAAGCCACATGCATATATCTATTTTTCAGCTCATAGCCCGTTCTTAAAATCAGATTGCTAAAGAACATTTCCAAAAACTTTGTTGTTGAGTAGACTCCATTTTGCAGGTCGTTATAGTTTGCCCTTACTAATGCATTGCGAAAGTACCAAGAGTTCTTCTCAAAGGCATCGTTATTCACCTTGAATCCAAAAGTTTTCATGTATTTATGCCTAAACTTCTCAGTTAAAGCGGATTTTGCATGATCAATGATTATATCAATGCAACGGAAATGATTTGCTGTTTCAATCACTTCGTCCACATTGAGAACTTCACTTTCCACGCCAATAGTATTGGTTTCAAAAATATATCTGGTCTGATCATGGGTCAGACGGCTGCCTTCCATGTACAATCCAAGTATTTCCTCCGAAGCGCTCATTACATAAACAACGGCGGTATCCCAAAGATTTAGGCCATGCTCCCATTGTGATACGCGGTGATTTCTGATTATTCACTCTCTGCAACCCCAAATTTATCTCGGAAGTCCTCATAACTGCTCACCCAGTCAAACCGTATCTGATCACTTACTGCCTGAAAATGCAGTTTGCCGCACTGAATCTTGTTTTGCTCCACTTCCTGTAAATTGATATCCTGCTTACCTGCCTTGGTTTCAACAATGAAGTAGATCCCCAAATCCGGAGCCTGCAGACTGTTTTTTCTGCACACAACAGCCCAGTCAGGGGTATAATTGCCATAAGGAGTATCAATGACAAAGCCTCCCTTTCTCAGTTTTGTAAACAGCAATACATTCTGATTGTTTTCCAGCTTTTCCGCAAACTCCTTCTCTCCTTTGCTGTCCATTTTGTAATATTCATTCACTGCAGAACTATGAGCGGCATTTGCCTGAAAAACTCTCCATTCTACCTTAAAGTCCTCTTCGCTGATGGTATCAAGCTCAAAGATATTCTTACTATCCAGTTCATACCCCTTTATCACTTCATAAGAAGTCAGATTAGCAGCTTTCGTATGGTTTAAACGCTTCAGAATCATCTGTGTCACTGTATCCAGAATATCCTGATTATTCAATAGCTCCCTTTTCTCAACAGACTGAATAATCTTAAATATGGCAAGTCTTGGAAGCATCGTATGGTACATGATATAAGTTACAATCTCAAAGTCACTCTTTGGCCCAAAAGCAGCTTCCCGCTCCAGTTCCTTTGCTTTGCAGGACACCTCTTCCATAACGAACATTGCAGATTCATTAAATCCGGCCGTGCCAGCCTCTATTTTGTACACATTTCTTGCTTTTATAAACCTGAGGTAATGATTGATTTCAAATGCACAGTCTTGAATAAATTTATCTTTATCAATCCTGAATTTGTATATCGTCCGCTTTACCAGGTTTTCCCTTAGGGCAAAATAAATCTGTTTAAACTCCCCCTGTGTGACAAAAGATCTTACCTTATTTTCGCAAGTCTCATTATCCCCATTGCGAATCGCAATCTTCTTCGTGCCTTTCTGTGCCATCAGCTCTTTAAACTCCTTCTTGATCTTCTCCATGTGTTCGCAGAGCGTGTCCTCTGCAAAAGTCATGGTATCAATCAGTTTCGTAACTTGAACTGTTGTGCCCTGTAACAGGTTGTCCCGATTCATCACACCGGCGGAAATCAGTTCCTGTCTCAATGTATCTGCCAATTCCGGCGTGATTTTTCTCTGTGGTATCCCGGCGGCTTTTAGAGTGGAAATAAGAATCTCAGCGGTAACTTCATTCTTATTATAATTCATAGTATCATTAAAATCTTTTTGTAATGCTGCTGCGAAGTGATCATAGTAATCATTTGCGATAACTGTAAGTTCATTGATTGTATGATCCAGGCAGCGGTTGCCAAATATATCTACCGGCAGTCTTAAGCCTCTGCCAATCTCCTGCTTTTTCGCTGTCTCAGAACCCCCGGACTTTAATGTACACAAGGTAAATACATTCGGGTTGTCCCAGCCCTCACGAAGGGCAGAATGAGAGAAAATGAATGCAAGAGGCTCTTCAAAGGATATTAACTCGTCCTTTTTCTCCAGAATCAGGCTGATGCCGCGGTCGATGTCTTCCCGGGACTTTGCTTTGATTTTCATAGTATCCTCGTCAGCCCCTGAATCCCATCCCTCTATTTCTACTGCATTTTTTTTTGCGTCCAGGGCAAAGTAGCCTTCTCTGACCGACTGTACATTCGTATATCCCGGAAAGAACGCTTGGTATTTTTCAATCACAGCCCTATTTTGAGAGACATACCGCTTATACTCTTCGTCAAAAATCCTTAAGTACTCTCCCCTGCCGTCCGGCACAGCATTGTCCCTGACTTTATCCACAGAATCAATAAAGAACAGCGTCAGTGCCTTAATTTTTTTTCCGGTATTTAAAATTGTTATCTGTTTTTCAAAATGGTTCTGAATCGCAAGCCTTATCTGAATACGCACAGCTTCATTTTTTTCAGTTTCATAGGTACTGTGTCCTTGTTCCAATACAATCGTTTTCTCTTTTGTTGCTATTACCAGGGGCTTAAGTTTGTGGGGTTCCCCGGCAACACGCATGTCTTTGTACTGCAAAAGACCGCCTGACAATTCTTCAATAGAAGTACCTCCCCGGGCATTACAGCTCCTAAATCTGATTGTGCTGCCCTGCTCCTGTGAGAATATCTCTATTCTTGCCTTCAAATCAGAGGTAAAGGATACATATCGGATGTATGGATAATCTTTAGGAATCACCCCGTGTACAGTTTTTACTGCAATTCTCTTTACCAGATCCTTCTGATATGCGGCATAAGAATCCAGCTTGTAGATTTGGTTATACAGCTGTTTGTGAGTTGCAGAATATCTTAATGTAAATAATGGCTGCAGCTCTTCTATGGCTTTCAGAGACTGGGATTTATTCCTCTTTGTGCCTTCCAGCTTCTGGGGCTCGTCGATAATGATAATTGGCTTAATATATTTGATATCTTCCCAAAGTATCTGCCCGTACTCATCTTCTGTTCTAATCTTATTCGTATTCTTATTGAACGCCTGTATGTTCATTACGCAAATGCTTAAATCACTGCTCTCCACCAGCTTAGAACTGACCTGCTTGGGATTGCTGCTGTCATAGACAAAGCTGTGCCTAGCTATATCCACATTATACAATCTTTTAAAATGCTCCTGCAGCTGTTCCATCGACTTTTCAACTCCTTTACGGATTGCAATGGAAGGTACTACTACCATGAACTTTTTAAAGCCATATTCTCTATATAACTCCAGAATCGTACGAAGGTACACGTAAGTTTTGCCTGTACCCGTCTCCATCTCTATTGTAAAGTTGTTGCCCTCTGTCAAGGCAGAATCAGCAAAGAGATTATTCTGCAGCTGTACACTTCTTAGATTCTCTAATAATCTGGACTCTACTGGAATATCATGATTTCTTACGGGATCTCCTTCACCAATCTTACGAATACGCTGTGAGCCATAGATGCCATCCACTCGTCTGGGCAATCCCTGAAACAACTTTACCGCAGAATTCACCGCCTGCAGCTGATAGTCAAGGCTGTCATCGAACTGAAATGTTACTCGTCTTGCCATGATTCATTTCCCCTTAAATAAATTCTACGGTATATACAGGTTTATCAGTTCCGGCATTCTTCGAGATAAGTGCCTTCAATCTTCGAAATGTCTCATCTTTCAATGCAATATCGTCCCTGAACGCAGAATCTCTGAAAATAAACTTGATCGGCAGCGGTACAAGCTCTGCCAGTTTATTTATCAATTCTACGGTTATCTCTGTTTCCAGACATACCAGATAGCTGCCCCCATAGAGATATGTGCGTCTTCCAATGTCAGACAGCTGTTCCAGAGACTCGGATAAAGCTACGTTGCGCTGTCTGAGCATTAATTCGTACACAATATCTGCGTCATTCGCCCCGGGCATAAAGTCCGCAAGATCCGGAGCACTTTCGATCTGTGAGAAATCAAGCTGCCCTGCATCCATAAGTGAGTTCCATTTTATATTGGTGGGCGCGATACGGAACACTTTAAATCCCGTATCCACTTCACAGTCCGGATTCTCTCTCACAATGCTCTCGCCGGCACGACGGATACGCTCCCTGCCAATTTCACATATCGTAGAAAAGCCTGCCTTATATGCCTCACTTGACGCCTCTAAGACTTCAGGAATCTGGACCATGATAAACCTTCTTTTGCCCTTATCCTCACTGTTCAGCTTCATGACTGCATGTGCAGTGGTTGCTGATCCTGAAAAAAAGTCAAGTATGATATCATGTCCACTGGTGTGTATCTTACACAAAAAGCAAATTAAAGATGAGGGCTTGGGAAATGGAAATATTTTGCTCCCAAACAAGTTCGTTATTTCTTTTGTTCCATCCTGGGACATTCCAATATCATCTCCGAGTTTTGTACTTACTGCGATCCGTCCAAAGTCCTCCCCGGCCTTCTCCATATCATCTTCCTTCCAATATCTCAGCGCCGGCTTGCTAATATTTAGAAAAGAATAATCCCCAGGGAAGACAATTCTGCCCTCATCATAATATTTTTTAAAGGTATCCTGCGTAATTGCCCATGTTCTGTTGGGATTGGCAGGGTATTCCGCGCCGGTCTTAGGATTGATTATTGTAAAGTAACTGTTAGGTCTCTCACTTGCGGTTGTCTGCTTTGTCAAATCATGTATTCTCCAAGGACGATTTGGGTAATCATCACTCTCATAGTATTTTCTTTCTTTTCCTGCTATACTTCCTTTGAACAAGGAAGACTTTGCATAGCATACAATCCACTCATAATCCTGAGAGATTCCAAATGGAACGTCTGATTTGGCGGTTCTCTTTCTCCATGGAAATATTGCAACATAATTACTCTCACCAAAAACCATATTGCAGAGATTCTTTACATTTTCCAGCTCGTTATCATCGATGCTGATAAAAATAGCTCCGTCATCTGTCAATAAATCCTTTGCTACCAGCAGCCGCGGATACATCATGTTCAGCCAATTTGCATGATACCTGTTATTAGATTTCGTATTTACTGTATATCTCTCACCCAAATCACTCATATCGCCTTCTGCTTTCAGGCTATCTGCCGCCGGCATTTTATAATTATCATTATAAATAAAGTCATTTCCCGTATTATATGGGGGATCAATATAAATCATCTTTACTGCATTGTAATAGTTCTGACGAAGCAGCTTTAACGCTTCCAGATTATCGCCTTCAATATAAATATTCTCGGTTTTATCCGCCTCTTTGCTCTCAGGCAAAACCAGTTTTAATGTCTTTCCAAAAACATCCTCCTGTGCCGCTTTTTTAGCGTTCTGCTTACCTGCCCATGTGAATTCGTACTTTTCTTCTTTGACCTCTGTAAAAAGACCCAGCTCTTCTCTTAAAGCAAGGAAGTCTACTTCACCGTCTTTGACAGCGGAAGGAAAGATCTGCGCCAATTTTATAAGGTTATCCTTTTGAAAATGATTTATATTCCTGTCAACTTGTTTTGTTTTCATCTTCAATCTCTGCTCCTTCTCCCACAGCACTAAACCAGGTACTCCAGCAGACTATGCATCGGACGTGTATCCCTTAGTTTCATCTTTGGTGCCTGGCGATTCTCTGTGCTGTATGTGCCAAATTCCTTCACATCATTCTCCCCAATCCAGCCTATTATTGCCATATTCCTTTCTGTCGGTACAGTAATTCTAGGTTCTCCTTTCAGCTTCAGCCAATAATATACCTGAATATTTACCTTCCGCAGTTCGCTCGCCTTGGTTGCCACCGTAAAAGTATCTAATATATCATCAATTGTGCTTTTATACACCGACAAGGAAGATTTTACCGAACATTTTATTTCGGTTCCCCATATATTTTTTAAGATAATGTCATGTCCCAAATCAGGATTTCCGGATCTTTTATTTACTGCTGAGACCGCATATTTCCTATTCTGGAGCAGCCATTTAATGACAGCCGCTTCCGCTGCTTCTCCCATCAGTATATCTATAAATCTCTCCATATACCCTCTTGCATGCAAATCCCTGCGGTCTGTCATAGTCTCACAAAGAATTTGAGCATTCTCTGTACAAATATGCATATCTGCTTCTGATAATTGTATTTTAACAATTGTATCTTTTGTAACCGCCATACTTGTTCCTCCATTATCATAATATTCTAAACCATCTACTGTTTCAGTCTCTGCCTAAATGTCAATAAGCTTAAAATCTGCACCTCGCTTTACCACCGAGTATACCTAATTATCGGAACAATATCAACTCTATCGGGATATCTGTTACAGCGTTTGGCAAATACTCCTTCTTAGAATAAGCGCAAAAAACGGGCTGATATAGTTTTTAACCCTATCAGCCCAATCTTTTACTCGTATTCTACTTTCACCTGCCGGATAATCAGCTGAATACTTCTTTTTCCTCCTCATTCCCATATACCCATCTCCGAAATCCACTGTTTTTTGCCGACTGATAAACAGGCTGCATGATTTCTTCTAGCTGTTTCTCAAACTCATCAGCACCTATTCCTTTCCTGTATAAACGATACAGAATTTCATTTGTATTTAGGTGTTCCTTTTTACATTTATTAAATTCCTGATGTATCTTATCATATTTCCAAATCAATTGATACGATATGTATTCCTGTCTGCAAAACAGCGGAAAATATGTATTCCAGTCGGGAAGATTATTGCTCTTACTACTGTTAATACTCCTTGTCGTAGGATGCAGGTTCCACAACTCGTCATGGGCTACATAAGACCAGGGAATAAAATGATCAATTGAGATTTCCTTTGATGTAAGTCTCGTATCCCCATAAATATCGTAAATAGGGTGCAATTCTACGATGGTCCTCCAATACTTTTTTACTTTTTCCAAATTACGCTCTGCCGGAGGCATCAGCTTGTCAGAAATCCCTGGTACACTTGGATTACGTTTCTGTAAATATTTAATCATATGATATTGAAGCCATCCTCTTATAATCACCTGGTTTTTTCGAATATATGATATCCATTCTGGCTGCATGAAGATTTCAGTATTTAATCCTCTAAACATACCAAAATAGTACATTAGCCGCCTTTGCTGATTAATTCTGCTAATCTTCGCCTCTGAAGCACCCTCTAGATCTTTACTTTTTAGTTCTGGCATTAACGGAGACTGCAGCCGATAGGGAACGTTTGCTATCAATACTCTTTTTAATCGCATTACTTCTTTATCACTGCTGCTTTTCAAATATTTTAATATCTCACTCTTTTTTTCTGAGGGCTTTAACTTCGTTGTTTCATGAATATGCTGGACTATAAGCTCCAGATTGTCTCTGGGACCCAGATTTAAATGATACTCTGAGACCATATACCATGCTTCGGTTATCATTTCATCGACTAACTCATCAAAAGAAAATACTGTTCTTCCTTCTTCTACTTTGGTCAGAATAGACTGAAACCAAAAAAACTTATAGCATTCACTTGTATTTCTAAATAATTGAGAGAAGTATTGAATATTCAGTGCCTCAGTATATGGCAGTTGCATTATATCACCTTCTTTTTATGTTTACCGCCTGTTATTTGATATCACTATCCTCTCTGTTCCACCAGCCATTTTCCTTTCCAGGCATATAGAACCATACCCAAAACGGCAAAGAACCAGGATACCGGATATCCCCACAATACAATATCCAAACTAGGATAAACTTTAGTCATTACCTGAATCCATAAAATCCTGATCCCAACCATGCTACCCACCATAATCAGCATCGTGGACAAAGATTTTCCTGCTCCCCTAAAAACACCTCCCATTACCTGTGCTATCGTAATGCCCACATAAAACGGAGCAAGGATCTTACACATGAGATACCCGTACTCGATCACAGCTATATCTCTTGAAAAAATTTTCATAGCCTCTCTTCCGAACACCAGCAGGACGATAGACATAACAGAACAGTATACACATCCCACCAGTAAAGTTTTTACCGCTCCCTGCTTGACTCTCTCCAGCTTTCCCGCCCCAATATTCTGTCCTGTGAAAGTCATAGCTGCCATACCAAAACTCATGATAGGAAGCACAATAAAACCATCTATTTTCATGTAAGAACTGGAACCAGCTATGGCATCCTGTCCGAAACTATTTATATAAGCTTGTACAATTACATTTGATAAAGATATTACTGCTGTTTGTATCCCTGTAGGTACTCCCATAACCAGAATGCGCATGGTCATCCGTTTGTCCAGACGTAGCTTTCGGAAGCAAAGCGTATAAATATCCTTATCCTTCATCAATGTTACTATTACCAAAACAGAAGAAATTCCCTGGGATATAATAGTAGCTATCGCAGCCCCGGCAACTCCCATCTCAAAGCAAATAACAAATATCAGGTCAAGAATAATATTTGCTACTGATGTAGCACATAAGTAGTAAAGAGGGCGTCTGGAGTCCCCTACCCCTCTAAGAATTCCTGCCCCCATGTTATAAACAATATTAAACACGGAACCAAGAAAAAAAATCCGAAGATATACTACAGCCTCTTTCATAACACTGTCAGGCGTTCCCATCCAGCGAAGTATCTGCGGTGTCATGGTAACGCCTACTAGCGTGAGAATAATTCCGCCTATTATGCTTAGAACGATAGAGGTATGTACAGCCCACTGCATTTTCTCTTCATTTTTTGCACCGTAATACTGGGCAATTACTACACCAGCTCCTGTTGCGATCCCCATAAAAAGTCCTATAATAAGGTTAATCAGTGAGTTGCTGGAACCAATAGCTGCCAATGCCGGTTTCCCTATATAGTTACCTGCAATAACAGAGTCTACCGTATTATATAGCTGCTGAAAGATATTACCAACGATTAAAGGACCTGAAAAAAGGAGAATCCCCCTAATAATGCTGCCTTGGGTTAAATCCAAACTATTGACTTTTATTTCCTTTTTCACATTATTTCCTCCTTTAAACTTATATTTTAACATATTTTTACATAGAATTACTACGGGTCTTTCAATAATTTTTAAATTTTTTTCATTTATTTCTCATAATCTTCCGCAGTTGCCAACAAAATCAGTGTCTAATATATACTAATTTTGTAGACATTGTTTTATTTCTCCTTGCAGTTTTCTACACCTTTCGCTATAATAGTCCAGTATGACTAAAAAGGGAGAGAAAGATATGAACAAACAAAAAGACTTTAAACCTTACATTCCGGCTGATCGCATCACGCCGGAGTTCACTGTCACCTCGATTATTATGGGGGTGATACTGGCTGTAGTTTTTGGTGCAGCCAACGCATATCTCGGACTGCGGGTGGGTATGACTGTCTCCGCGTCCATTCCGGCCGCTGTTTTGGCCATGGGTGTTATCCGCGTAATTATGCGCAAAAATTCCATCTTGGAGAGTAACATTGTGCAGACCATTGGTTCGGCGGGAGAGTCTCTGGCCGCTGGAGCCATCTTCACACTGCCGGCTCTGTTTCTCTGGGCCGCAGAGGGTAAGATGGAGACTCCCAGTATTATAGAAATCACTCTGATTGCTCTCTTAGGGGGACTTTTGGGGGTTCTGTTTATGGTACCTCTGCGGAATGCGCTGATCGTCAGGGAACACGGCATCTTACCCTACCCGGAAGGAACTGCATGTGCGGAAGTACTTCTGGCCGGGGAAGAAGGCGGCGCTAACGCCTCCACTGTATTTGCAGGTATGGGGATTGCAGCAGCTTTCAAGTTTATTATTGACGGCCTTAAAATCGTCCCAAGCGAAGTATCTTTAAAAGTTAAAGGTTTCGCAGGGGAGATCGGAACTCAGATCTATCCTGCCGTAATGAGTGTAGGCTATATCTGCGGTCCCAGAATTTCTTCTTACATGTTTGCCGGCGGTCTGGTCAGCTGGCTGGTGCTGATACCTGCCATTGTACTCTTCGGGGCTGACCTCACCTTATACCCTGGAACGGAACCCATCAAAGAAATCTTTGCTGCCAAGGGTGCCAGCGGTATCTGGGGAAGCTATATCCGATACATCGGCGCAGGCGCCCTGGCTGCAGGAGGCATCATAAGCCTTGCCAAATCACTTCCTCTGATTATAAGAACCTTCCGTGATGCCATCAAAGGGATGAAAGGAAGTCAGAACATGGATACCACCCGTACTGGTAGGGATCTGAATTTTGGAATTATCCTGGGCGGCGTAGCGCTGATTACCCTGGCCATCTGGCTGGCACCTCCTATTCCTGTCAGTCTTCTGGGTGCTGTGATTGTAGTAGTATTTGGCTTCTTCTTTGCTACCGTTTCTTCCCGTATGGTAGGTCTGGTGGGAAGCAGCAATAACCCGGTATCCGGTATGGCGATTGCTACGCTTCTTATCGCTACCATTATTCTGAAGTTTACAGGGGACGGCGGCATTCACGGGATGCAGGGGGCAATTGCCATCGGCTCCATTATCTGTATCGTAGCCGCGATTGCAGGGGACACCTCTCAGGACCTGAAGACGGGTTATCTGCTTGGAGCCACTCCGAAAAAGCAGCAGATTGGTGAGTTGATCGGGGTGATTGCCGCAGCCCTTGCCATCGGGGGAGTTCTGTATCTTCTGAACGCCGCGTGGGGCTTTGGCTCTGATCAGCTGGGTGCTCCCCAGGCTATGTTAATGAAAATGATTGTGGAAGGCGTTATGGAAAATAACCTCCCATGGACCCTGGTATTTATCGGAGTGTTTTTGGCTGTTGCCGTGGAGATACTGGGAATTCCCGTACTTCCCTTTGCTATTGGAGTCTACCTGCCGGTACAGTTAAATGCATGTATTATGGTGGGCGGATTAATCCGTCTGGGTCTGGATAAAAAGAAAGAGCAGGATGAGAAAAAGAAAGCTTCAGTTATCAGCGACGGTATTCTGTACTGCTCCGGCATGATTGCCGGAGAAGGACTGGTAGGCATCATTCTCGCGATACTGGCAGTCTTCAACCTGGATGCTGTCATCGATCTCTCCGGTAAGCTTGGCCTGCCCCCTGCTGCAGCCAATATCGGCAGCCTTCTTGTATTTGCGCTGGTAATTCTAAGTGTACTGAAGTTCTCGCTGTGGAGAAAACGTAAAGAGAGAAAATAGATTATGAAAAAGAAAGAAAAAGTGATAAATCAGAATTATCTGGAATATATTCCTGTGAAAAACAACGCTATTCAATGGGAAGAGGATTCGAAAGGCACGATCACCTTATTGGTAGAAAACACTGGTTTTTTTAACCGTGCGGCACAAAAGCTCCTGGCCAAACCAAAGGTAACGCAGATTCACCTGGATAAGCTGGGAAGCTTTGTATGGCCTCTTATCGACGGAGAAACCGATATTATAAGACTGGGAGAGAAGGTAGATGAAGAATTCGGACATGAGGCCGCCCCTCTCTATGAGCGGCTGGCCAAATATTTTCAGATATTAGAAAGCTATCACTTTATAAGTTTCCAAAAACCCTGAATAAAAGAGGATGTGCTGCAGTCAAGGCACATCCTCTTTTTCCTGTTAATCCTTTTTCACCACTGGTACCCATACCTCATAGCTGGCATTCTGGGGATCCGGGCTGATATAGAACTCTATATCCGGCCCGTTGGCGTACTCATACCCGGAGGTGGGAAGCCATTCTGTGGCAATTCTCTGCTCCAGCCTCTGGATGGACTGGGGCATATCTCCTGTCCCGGGGAATACTGCCCAGGTAAAGGCCTCTACCGTATACTCTTCCATTCCCTCCGGAACCGGAGCGGTACTTGGCACTCCGATATAGTATCTCCAGTTATCCTCTGTGCAGCAGGCACTGATCCCCAGCACACCTTTCAGAGAAGTGTTCATAAGCCCCACCAGTCTGGGGATAGTACCGTCCTCAGCAGCCTGATTCCACATCCTGGGAATAGACGCAAAGTTCTTCTCAATCTCTTTGTACATGGGCTGTGATACTCCCACTACACGAAATGCCTCTTTCTGCTCAATTCTGTAATTCATCTCATCTGCTCCTTTTACTGTGATTTTGAAGCTGAGCGGAGGGTAGGATTTTAGAGAGACGCCGTCTTCTTTGGCCATAGAAGGGGGAATCCCATGTATACTCTGAAACGCACGGTTGAAGGCCGTCGGCGAACTGTAGCCGTATTTCAGAGCCACATCTATAATCTTCTCTTCTCTGTTCCTCAGATCCACTGCCGCCAGGGACATACGTCTGCGCCGGATGTATTCTCCAAGAGATACGTCTGCCATATACCCAAACATCCTCTGAAAATGATAGACCGAACAGCAGGCTGCCTTCGCAGCTTCTTCATAATCAATCTCGCCCGCCAGATGTTCTTCTATATATTTCATTGCCCCGTTCCATCTCTCGATCCACTCCATAAGCTCAACTCCTTACCGTTAGTATACAGATTTATAAATTACGCGTCCTCTCTTTTTCTGTTCAGTTTTGAGAGCCTCTGCTTTTCAGATACCTTTCCTCAAACTCTTCCGCAGGCATCGGTTTAGCGAAATAATACCCCTGAGCAATATCACAGGATATGGATTTCAGGAATTCTACCTGCTGTTTGGTCTCTACCCCCTCTACCACTGTAGTGATGGACAGATCCCGTGCCAGCTTCATAATATTCTTCATAATCACCTCGCCCCGGCAGCTGTCCTCCTGATTCGACAGGAATTCCTTATCCAGCTTAAGCTCGTCAATGTACAGCTCATTTAGAATATTCAGGGATGAATACCCGCTGCCAAAATCGTCCATAGATACACGAAATCCCATGGTGTGAAGCCGTTCCATTGCCTCTTTAATCTGTTCCAGATGATTCATGGTAACACTCTCCGTTACCTCAAGAATAATCAGAGAGGGGTCCAGATGATATTTATCTACAATCTCATGGAATTTATCCATGTATTCAGAATCATAGAAAAACAGCCTGGACTGGTTGACTGATACGGGCACTGCAGGATAGCCTTTTTCAAGCCAGCTGCTGAGGTATCTGCACGCTTCCTCCAGCATATACATATCCAGTTTTGTAATAAACCCATTCTCTTCGAATATTGGTATAAATTCATCCGGATAGTATACCGTTCCGTCCTTAGCATACCACCGCACCAGGGCCTCTGCGCTGTGTACCTTACCGGTGCCCAGAGCATATTTGGGCTGCAGCACCATGCAGAATTCCCTGTTCTCCAGAGCAGTATACATTTTATTCTCAACTTCACTTTTCTTTCTTGCTTTTTGGTGAAGCACCTCATCATAAAAAGCGATGGCGTTATAGTCATTTCCCTTTACGCTGTTAAGAGCCAGCATAGCACGGTTCATTATGGTATCAATATCTGCGTTCCTCCCGCAGTCCTTTTCCTCAATGACTTTCACTCCAAAGTTGCAGATAATGTGATAACTCTGGTTCTGGCTCAGACTGAAATCACTAATCTGCTTCTGAATCTGCTCCAGACGTTTTACAGCTTCCTCTCTGCCTTTATAATACATAAAGATCCCAAAGCGATCCGCACTGTCTCTGTAATACCGCTCCCCCTCCTTCATGCTGGATTTCAAAACATCGGCAATATGCTTCAGCAGCCTGTCACCTGTCTCGTAGCCAAAGAATTCGTTGATGAATTTAAATCCACTGATATTAAACAGGACCAGGGCATAGTCTGCAGACCCTCTCAGCAGCCCCGGCAGATCGGCAGTAAACCGGTTCCGGTTATCTGCACCAGTCAGAGTATCGGTATATGCCAGCTGTTCCATCGTTTCTCTGCTTCTTCGTATCAAACGGTAAATATAGAAAAACAGTACGGCAAACAGCAGAACCATACAGAGCATAACGCTGAGGAATACCCATAGCAGGGTGTTAAAGTTACTATTCAAGAACTTTTGAGGTACCACGCAGTAGATCTGCCAGTCCTTAATTCCTACAGGCACTACCGCCATCCAATAGTCTGTTCCCCCATATCCAATATTCCCAAAAGCCTCTTTCCCCGCCCGCATATCTGCCAGCATCTCTTTTTTGATATCCCCGGGAAATTCCCCTTTTTCAAAAATATTAGATATCTCCTCCTGGATCACCACATGATGAGAACGGATAATGAAGTTCCCATCCTCATCAATGACATGCACATATGCAATTCCCTCAAATATCTTCTGTTCAATTATTTCGGAAAATTTAGAAGAGAGACTCGTAGCCGTCAGGACGCCCGTTATCTCCCCGTTGTGATAAACCGGAACTCCGTAGCAGTTAATAGAGTTATCTGAGAATCTGTCCTTCATTGTATCGGACACTGCCTTGCTGCCTGTAAACGCCTCCCGGACAAATTCTTCGTCTCCCACATATTGGCTGTAATGCTTCGTTCCATCTGTATCTACAAAATAACCAATTCCGTCAGGAGTTACGTATCCCATCCTCAGAAAGCTGTTCCTCCTGCTTTCAGCCTCCAGATATCCCATTACCTGATCCAGATCTGAAATATCCGTTTCTCCTACAAATATAGAGACTGCCTCCAGCGTCTGGAAGTCTCCGTCAATTTTAGTAGTTATAATATTACTGTACTGTGAGACAATCTCTTTCAGGTTCTGCTTTATTTCCTGCTTTTGGGTCTCCTGAATACTGGAATAAATAAATATGCTGATACCAATCAGGATCACGCTTATCAAGGCAACCAGAATACCGGGAATCACAATCTGCTTCTTGAAATTTTGTTGATTCAATCTTCTGCCCTCACATTCCCTCTGGATTATACAGGATAAATAACCAGATTTTCCATGGTACGCTCCATATCAATTGTCAGATAGAGTTCTCCGTCCTTTTTATAGATTTCCTTCACAGCCCACACCTCTGACTCAATAAATGTACGGACATTCTCTATCCGCTCTGACTGGGCTGCCTTTATGATAAAGGGAGACCTTCCTATAGGGATTCCCATCTGAAAATTCTGTTCTCTAACGATTATCATCATATCCCTGTCCCCGGATTCTGCTTCTCCCTCTTCCCAAAGTCTGACTACCGGGATAATTGTCCCCTTATAATTGCACACTCCTGCATAATAATCAGGTAAACACGGAACCTTGGAAATCTGCAGGGAAGAACATATCTCTACTACCTGGAAAAGCTCTATCCCATAATTCCTCCTGTCTCCCGGGATACAAAGTATCTCATCGCTGTGTCCGGATTCCATACACAGTCTCCTTCCTGTTTTTATTAAAGCGTCTTCTTTTCTTCGGTTTTCACGGTTCCCGCATGTATATAGTTGCCGATCAGGATCTCTGTGTCAAGGGCTGTACAGATCTTTCCGTTTCCCATAATACTGCACCCATTGATTCCCGTATGCTGACGGAACCCGCTCCCGAACAGCTGAGGCAGCTGCTTTATCACAATACGCTTCTGCTGATACATGGAATCTACGAGAATGCATCCCTCTCTCTCCGTGCCTCTGACATAAATAATAATCCCCGTGGCAGGGGTCTCTCCTGCAATGTCGTAAACCTTGTGCAGGTCCAGAAAAGGAAGCATTCTGTCCTGAAATAAAATATATTCCAGACCATTTGCCTTCTGAATATTCTTTTTGCTGTCCCCGTAATCCAAAAAGTGAAATACGTGGCGGGCCGGCAGAGAAAAACGGTAATCGCCCACCCGGAACCTGGTGCATTCCATTGTCGCAAGTGTCAAAGGCACTGTGATGGTAAATGTACACCCCTTCCCGGCTTCGCTGTTTATATACAGGTGACCTCCGGCGTCCTCCATAATCTTTTTCACCACATCCAGGCCCACACCTCTGCCTGAATATTCTGTAACCTGAGCATTCGTGGTAAATCCGGGGTGAAGGATAAAGCTCTGAATCTCCTGCGCCGAGTATTCTTCCTCGGGCCTATGAAAGAGGCCTCTCTCCCTGGCTCTCGCCTTTATCTTCTCTTCATCCAGACCCCTGCCGTCATCACTGACGGAAATACGCAGTTCTCCTACCGTATTCCCAACTGTAAAAATAATCTTTCCTTTTCTGCTTTTCCCGGCTTCTGTGCGCTCTTCCGGTGATTCAATCCCATGGTCCACAGCATTGCGGATTAAATGGAGGAGTGCCTCAGCTATATAGTCCACTACACTTTTATCCGCCTCGATATCCCCGCAGTTGATGATAAGTTCTGCCTCTTTTTGGGTGTCTTTGCATATATCCCGAAGAATCTTACGTAAGCTGGGCACAATTCTGGCCACAGGCACCATCCGCATCTGCATGACCGTATGTTCCACTTCGCTGATCAGCCGGTTGATTTGATGGGCCGTTCCCTCTCTGAGTTCATCCAGCCCTTTTTCTCCCAGGTAACTGTCCAGCGCCTGCATCTGGATTAATAATTCTCCGGATAAATTCTGAAGTTTGTCTAAACGGTCTGTCTTTACATTAAGGAAATCCGGCTCTTTCGCCTCCCCTTCCTTTTTTCCGCCAGCTTTTGCTGTCCCCTTTGCCGCTTCCTCCCGGGAGCATTCCCACATCACCCGGCATTCAGCGACAAACAATCCTTTGCTGAGGACCTGAATTACTTCATCCTTCCTGCTGCTCTGGAAACGGATAAATACTCCGTTATCCCCGATATACCCCGCACTGTCCTTCGATGTCTCCAGATCAGCAGGATACGTTTCCAGATCGGAGCAAAGCCCCTTTATCTGTCTCACCAGCATAAAGGCCCGTACATTTTCCATTCTGCACCCTGATTCGAACAGAATGCGTACTACCGTACCAGCCTTTTGCTTCAGCTCTCCGGGAACAGATACCTCACTGACGGTTTCACAAGCTGCTTCAGATACTTCCTCCCCGGCGGACACCCTTCGCAGATATGTCTCCGCCCAATTTTGCAGCTCATCCGTGCTCCCGGGTGCATAGTCATCTTCCTGCATTCTGGAGAGCTCTCCTTCTATATAGTCAGAAACAGCAAACAGCAAATCGTACAGTTCCGGTTCTGCCTCTTCTATCTTTCCGTACACCTCCCGGTAGTATCCAAAAAGATCCTCCAGAGTGTGAGCCAATGAGGATAAACTGTTCAGTCCCATCATAGCCGAGGAACCTTTAATGGTATGCATGATACGAAATACGGCATGAATGTCCTCCCCGGAAAATTCATTCTTATCCTCAGCGGAAAACAGTACCCCGCTCAGCTGCTTTGCCAGCTGTCCGGCCTCTGCCAGATATACCTCAAGCATTTCTTTGGTGTCGTCATCAAAATATCCCATATATTCACCACTTATTCTTTTCTCTCATACCAGACACTGCGGTTCTTCCCGTTTCGCTTTCCTTCATAGAGCGCTCTGTCCGCACAGTTGATGCTTTCCTCAATGCCTTCACTCTCATGGTACGCATGGAGTCCAAGGGTCAAAGTACAGGAAAATTCCCCTTCTTCATGAAAGATTTTAAATTTTTCTACCTCTGTGCGGATCTGTTCACTGATCTCATATGCCTCGTCTTCTGTGACTTCAAATAGAACGACCAGGAACTCCTCTCCTCCCCAGCGCACCACCCTGTGCCGGCCGCAGATTCCCTCCAGGATATTTGCAATGCACACCAAGGCCATATCCCCGGCATCATGCCCATAGGTATCGTTAATCACCTTAAAGTCGTCAATATCTGCCAGAATCATCACATTATGGCGTTCTCCCAACTGGCAGCACCTCATATCTTCCATAAGGTCTCCTACGACATATCTTCGGTTATATAAGCCGGTAAGTCCGTCTCTAAATGCCATATAATTCAGCTTTTCCATACTTGAGCGCAGTTCCATATTCTGTCTGTTGAGCTCATCCTTCTGCCGCTTGAGCTGCAGATGCGTGCGTACTCTGGACAAAAGCTCTCCCTGGACAAATGGTTTTTTAATATAGTCACAGGCTCCCATGGCAAAGCCTTTTACCACATCCTCATCCTTATCCTTAGACGTCAGAAATAGTATCGCCGCATCATTATTGTCGGTTTCCTTTAACTGCTCAAATAACTCATAACCATCTGTATCCGGAAGCACCACATCCAAAAGAATCAGATCCGGCTGATACTGTGCCGCCATTTCCAGCGCCTCCTGTCCGCTGTGGGCCTCACAGAGGAAAACAGGCTCCTCTTTTAACGCTATTTCAATCTGTTTGCAGATTAGCAGGCTATCGTCCACAACCAGCACTATCTCTCTGCTTTCTTTCTCCATTTTAAAACCTCCATTGTTATCTACAGCAGAATCTCTTTATGGCGTACCGTTCGCACCCTCAGCTGTCCGTTTTCTGCATAAAATGTAATCGTTCTCCCGTAGTTTTTACCGATATCCTCGCCGGCCACTCGGATTCCTTCTTCCTTGAGAACCCGCTTTACCGTTTCTGTATTCCGGCTGCCGATCTCCCACTTGCTGTTTTTTGTCTCAAACATTTTGGCACCCCCGGCAAGCTTTGCCGTAAGCCGCCTCTTGTCTGCCCCGTGTGAGGTCATAAGACGAATCAGCGCCCTTACCCCTTCATCTGCAAATTTATACGCATTGTCCTGATTCAGAGAGTCCTTTTTGCAGGGAAGAACAACGTGTGCCATACCGGCAAGCCGCCTTGCTCTGTCGTATAAACAAATCCCCACACAAGATCCAAGTGCATAGGACACAAGAATCTGTTCCCCCTGGGCAAGCTTTCCCTCACCAATTCCTACGATAATTTTATCCATAGCTTCACTCCCTGAGTGTTCCAATGATTGCTCTCAGAGATTCCATCTCCGGAAGAAATAAGATATGCCCCTTAAAAGAGCAGCTGCCCATATGAAATATATTTTCAATCATAAGCAGCTCGTCGCTGAATACAAGGAAATGCGACAGGGGAATATTCAGAATTGCTCCGCCCATATCGATGCACAGATTAGGCACATCTACATCAATCTTCAGGTTCAAAAGCTGTGACAGTGCTCTTATGTAAGAACTGCACATAATATTCCCCAATTCACAGATAAGGGAGCGCTCTATCTCATCAAGGTTCATCAATTGCCTTTCCTTCTCCCCCAGAATAGTATTCAATATTGAAAAGGTGAAGTCCTCATCCAGAAGAAACAAAAAGATGCCCTGCAGTTCTCCGTGCACTTCTACCAGTATTCCTGTCTGTATCTCCTCTTCTCTCTGAAGAATACCGGCTATCTCCTGGTACTTTATAATCTTAATGCTGGGGGTATCTATCTCCAGGGAATGATTCATCATCTGGGACAGGGAGGTAACCGCATTGCCGGTTCCTATATTTCCCAGTTCCCTTAAAATGTCTTTGTCGTATTCATCCAGTTCTCTGTAATTATTCATCTATGCCCCTCATATGCTATACCTCAAACCTTTCCACCAGCTCTTTTAGAATCTGAGCCTGGGCAGAGAGCTCCTCACTTGCTGCCGCACTCTCCTCAGAGGTAGCGGAGTTGCCCTGCACAATATCTGAAATAAGCTCCACTGTTTTCCGGATCTGGGAGATTGCCTCCGCCTGCTGCACGGATGCCTGGGAGATTTTACTGACCATCCTATTTACCTCCTGCGCTCCGTCCACTGACTTTTTCAGCGTTTTGGCTGTGTCGTTGGCTGCCTCCATCCCTGCATCCACCGCCTCTTTATTCTTCTCGCTCAGCTCTGAGGTAAGCCTGGAAGCACTGGATGTCTTAGAGGCCAGTCTTCTCACTTCCCCTGCCACCACAGAAAATCCCTTCCCTGCCTCTCCTGCCCTTGCCGCTTCCACAGCAGCGTTGAGCGCCAAAATATTCGTCTGGAATGCTATATCTTCGATTTCCTTTACAATTCCTGTGATCTCAACAGAATTCTTTTTAATCTGCCGGTTATACTCCATCAGATTCATCATCTGTTCATTGCTCTCCATAAGGTAATTCCCCACAGAGTCGGCCAGTTCGCTGGATTTGACCGCGCCGTCTGCATTATCCCTCACCCCGTCTGCGATATCGTTGATGCTGACCGCAAGTTCTTCAATGGAGCTGGCCTGCTCTGATGCCCCCTGGGCCAGCACCTGCGCCCCGTTGGCGATCTGTTCCGCACCCCCAAATACCTGCTCTGCACTATTTCCAATCTGCACGATAGACTCCCGCAGCAGTTCTCCGATCTCATTCATCCCTTCGCTTATAGCTATAAAATCACCCTTAAAGCTGATAGGCGGCCGGTAATTCAGACGTCCGCTGCCCAGTTCCACTAATCCCTTTCTTATCTCCGATACATATAAGTTTAAAGCAGAGGCAGTATCTCTGATATCATCTGCCAGCTGGCCAAGTTCATCCTTCGACTGATATGTCAGCTCTGTTTTCAGCTGCCCGTTGGCAATGGTGTTTGCCGCTTTTTTTATCTCGTTGACGGGCCTTTGAATACTCTTTGTAATCGTAAGCCAGAGAACGACTGTGATAAGCAAAATAACAGCTGCCATGATTATAAGGAGCGTCAGAATCTGTCTGCTTATCCTTTTTGCTTCTAAGAGGCTTTTGTGTGCATCCTCTGCTGACAGATCCACAACCTCTCCCAGACACGTCATTACCTTTGCGACCTGAGGCGCATACTCACCGGTATATATGTTCAGGGCATCCTCTCTTCTGTTCTCTTCAATCGCTGCGAGCATAGCATCCCTGGGGGATTTCAGCTGGGAAAACAGGCCCTTGAGTTCCTCCACCTTTTCAGGACCGCTTACATACCCGGTAGCCAGCGCCTCCATGCCTGCTTCTACCTCTTTCACTGTTTCCTTGGTATCCTGAAGATAGGTATCCTTATCCACCAGATTCTCTGTGCCTGCCAGCAGCGACAGATTCTTGGACACCTTCTGCAGATTTGCCATGGCATTCTGTGATGTCTGCACATTGGCAAAGGGCTCATTGTATAACCGATCCATCCGTTCTGCCAGGGTTCTTATGTTAAATAAAGCAATGACCACCGTCAAAACATACATAATAATGATTGCCCCGAAAGCCAGAAGCAATTTTTTTCCTATTTTAAGATTTCTGAATTTTTCCTTCATGTTCTTTTCCTCTTCGCCGTTTCTTAATTCTGCAGACTTGCATTGACTACCCTGATAAACTCTTCCTCTTTAAAGGGCTTTACTATAAAATCAGCCGCTCCGCTGACCAGTGCTTTCTGAATCATCATTTCCTGACCCACAGCTGAACACATGACAATTTTTCCCTGGGGATCTTCCTCTAAAATATCCTCCAGCACCTCTATTCCCGATTTCCCGGGCATCGTAATGTCCAGAAGCACTAAGTCAGGTTTATGCTTCCTGTAAAGCTCATGGCCCTGCTCGCCATCCTCTGCCTCCAGAATATCCGTATAGCCTCCATGCTCCAGATACCTGCGGATAACCTTTCTCATAAACATTGCGTCGTCAACAATTAATATTTTTTTCCCCATTTCCTCTCCTTTGCTTTCTGTAAACCGCAGGAGCCGTCTGCTCCAGCCGTGTCTCATCTCTGCTTAATAATTCAGCATGACCAATCAGCAGGTATCCCCCTGGATGGAGGCTGTTTTCCAATTTTTCTATGAGTGCCTTTCTGGCATCCTTATCAAAATAGATCATAACATTTCTGCACAATATCACATGATATTTTTCAGATGCCGGAAATGTCTGCATCAGATTCTGATACCGGAACATAATATTATATTTCAGTGACTCATTTACCTGAAAGACCTTCTTATCTGCAACTCTGCAGTACTTTTTCTGCCACACAGCCGGGAGACGCTCCAGCTCTCTCAAGGGATACACTCCCTTCTGTGCCTTTTCCAGCACTTCTCTGGAAATGTCTGTTGCCTGCATCCTTACGCTTGGAATCTGCCCTGCCTCTTCCTTATAGTCCTGAAGCAGCATGGCCAGTGTATAGCATTCCTCTCCTGTGGAGCACCCCGCACACCATATATTACAGATTCCATGCTGAATCTCCCGGAACAGCTCCGGAAAGATTTTCTCTTTTAGGATAGTAAAATGTACCGGTTCACGCATAAAATATGTATAATTAGTGGTCAGCTGATTCACGATCCCCTCTGCCGTCTTTCCCGTCCGGTCTCCTTTCAGCAGTTCCAGATACTCTCCGAAGGAAGAAAGCCCGCGTCTCTGCAGTTCCTTTGTCAGACGGCACTCAATCAGAGTCTTTTTTTTATTCAGATTTATTCCATAGAATTCCCGCATATATGCAACAATCTCTGTAAATTCTTTTTCATTTAGCCTAATCACTTTTCTTTCCCCAGACTCCCTCCATCAGCATAGTTAAACACGAGGGATCTGCCTCTTCCTCTCCAACTGTATCTGCTGGTATTCCAGGCAGCATTTCTCCCCCTGCCTTTATGATAATCCCGCAAGAGTAAGACTTTTTGTCTCCCAACTGATAGTAGACTACCAGACGGCCATGATATACGGAAAGTCCCAGAAGATTCTCCTCTCCTTCCGGAACTGTAAGAATTTCAGGATCTCTGACAATTGCTTCCGTCATTTTCTTTTCAATATAGAAAATCCTTGTACCTGTATTTACCGTTATATAGTCCATACCCCATCCTTTTCTACGCCCCGCCCGGCGGACTGCCGCTGTAATTTATAATCCTTTGATACAGCTGTTCGGGGTTCAGCAGATATCCCAGCACAGCTATTCCGTCATCCCCCCGCAGCTTTGCCACGGCCTGCAGATATTGATTTCTTTCGTTTAGCACCGGGGGATGTAACGAGAGCAGTTCCTCCTCTTCCAGTACACGGAGCCCCAGGATCTCTTCTGCTAAAAGTCCGAACACTGTCCGGCCCGTCTCAAGAATCAGTATATAATCCCATTGTCTTTCTTCCGTTCTGCCTGCTATAACAGGAAAATTAAGAACCCGCATATCCTCTTCTGCCGCTGTCCCCTGTCTTGCATCACATACCCGCTTTACGCCGGAAACCGGGATAAGAAAATTAATATTGTTTGCCGTAAATGCCAGGCAGCACTCCCCTATGTAATCCATTTGAAATCCGCCTTTCCGCTCTTTGCCTATTATACTAATAATACGTTATTATAGGAAAAAACTCAAGTAAACCTGCGGAACTTATTCATTCTGCATCCATTCTAATATCTCGTAGGAAAGAAGAAGACGGAAACGGACTTTGTGCTCATCCAAGTTCAGTCCCAATATCTTCCTAATCTTTTCCAGACGGTATAGTAACGTACTTCTGTGAATATACAAGCTGCCCGAAGTATGAGCGATATTCCTGTCATTAACAAGGTAACTATAAAGGGTTTTAAAGAACTCTGTACTGTGCTCTTCATCATATAATTTCAGTTTCAGCAGTCCGGGCTCACAGTACATCTGGGGAAGAAGTTTCCTGCTGCCCTGATAAAACAAGTAGGAAAGTACATAATCTTCAAACTTGTACATCCAAAACATAGGGTTTTCCTTTTCTCCCATCTCCAGTGCCGCCAGACATTGCTGATAGTAGAACCGCAGCTCCATAAAGTCATTCCCCAGGCAGCTGATTCCTGCCTTAAATAGGCCTTCCCTCATAAATACCGCAAACCGCTGAAAAAATTCAGTTATATCGCCATTTGTTTTTTCAATGTTTAAGACGATAAAAATACCCTCATGATAGTGAAATGCATAGATACCGGCAAACATATTTTCCAATCTCCGGCAGGTAAAATAAACCGCATGTGTGGAAAAATCCCTGCTGCTTACCAGCAGGCGGATACACAGGAAACGGTCACCTGGCTTCCACTTCTGATATTCCAGACGCCTCTTCAGGGCATTCTCCTCCGTGTGTCCGTGCTGGAGCAGTTCATAGAAAGATTGTTCCAGGTCCCTGGGATCGTCTGACTGCAGAAGGCAGCCCCTCTCCAGGGCTGTCTGCACATGCCCTGCCAGATATTCCAACAGAGGATAATCGCTCTCTCTGAACTCTCTTCCGAGTTCATTTACGCATATCCTTCCCAGAAAGGTTTCCTCCATCCAAAAATTCACATACAGTCCCCGGTATCCAAACTGCTGCCTCGGGAAAATCTGGGCTCCCCGTGTTTTCAGGCTGTCCTGATACTCTCTGGAGACCTTAAACTCATTCATAGTTTCCATCTGAACGGTTTTCTTCCCTGTCTGGGATTCATAATTCCACTTCACCTGCTCAGGCATCTCATTTACACTGGCTATAATCTCAAAGTCACCGTCATGCACAAAAATCGGGTTCTCAAAAATATCCACACTGGCCTGACAGTAGCTCTCAATTCCTTCGTTCCTCCGCAGTGCCTCCGTCAGCGCTTCTTCCCACAGCTGGTACTTGCGGAAGGCCATTAAAAGAGCACAGCATACTTCCTCCCACTGGGCTGTCTCCGGAAGAAGGATCCATCTTTGCGCTTTATCCAAAGTTCCCTGGGGAGTACCCAGGCATATAATACCGCTTCTTTCAGGCAGAGCAGCCGCTTCCAGCTCCGCTGCCCGCCCCAGAATCACAAATTCCTCAGCCAGAGTTCCCATCTTTTTTCCCATGGGTGTAAACCCCAGATATCTCATTTCGTTCCATCCCCTCCCTCTTCTTCCAGACGGTCTGAACTCTGCCAGATTCTCATATATAATTTCCATACTTATTCTCATTGCCCCGCCTCCCCGCGAATATATGTTCTGTATAAAGTATAGGAACTTTTCACAGTAAAGTCAATTTCTTTGTAGAATTTACTTTTCTTCCGCTTTCCCCTTATAATGGGGCCAGATAAAAAATGTACGAAATTTATTAAAGGAGGATTTGCTTATGCTAACAAAACGACAAAATCTGCTGGAAACCATTCAGGGAGGGCATCCCGACCGCTATGTAAACTGCCACGAAGCCTTTGCTTTTATTATTGACCCCATCCTTACACACATAGGCGGCTTTGCCTATACCATGAAGCCGGGGGAAACCGTTATGAACCAGTGGGGCGTCACCGTAACCTTTCCAAAGGGATGTGCCGGCCCCCTCCCTATACACAGCAATGGACTGGCAGCGCTAAAGGATATTACCAAGTGGAGAGAAACCGTCAGAGCTCCCAGGATTGTCTATCCCCCAGAAGTATGGGCAACAGCCAAGGCGCAGGCAGACGCAGTTGATCGTAAAGAGCAGTTCGTGGCCGCTTTTATGGCTCCGGGGATCTTTGAAAAAATAAATTATTTAATGGGAATGGAACCGGCAATGGTCGCTTTTTACGAAGAGCCGGAGGCTATGCATGAATTATTTGATTTTATGGCTGATTGGGAACTGGCATATGCCAAAGAATTGATGAAATATATAAAACCGGACCTTGTCTTCCACCATGATGACTTCGGAACACAGTACTCCTCTTTCTTCTCCCCTGAGATGTTCCAGGAATTTTTCGTTCCGGTTTATAAAAAAGTTTACGGCTACTTCAAAGAACAGGGATGTCTCATTGTACACCATTCAGACAGTTATGTGGCAAATCTGATTCCTTCCATGATAGAAATGGGTATTGATATTCACCAGGGAACCATCCATACCAATAACCTTCCGGAACTGGTTAAAACCTACGGAGGACAGATCTCCTTCATGGGCGGTATTGATAATAGTATCGTTGACAGAGAAGACTGGACCCATGAAAGTATTGCGGCTCAAATCAAAAAGGTCTGCGACGAAATCCCTCCTAAATATTTCCTGCCGTGTACCAGCATGGGAGGACCAGACTGCTCTTATCCTGGCGTCTATGACGCAGTATGTGAAGAGATTGAGAAATATAATAAGAAAAGATTCTCTCTCACATAATGCTGCATTGTGCCCGGAATCCCCCCTGCGGCAGGGCAATCCTGCGGAGTAGGTTCTCAGCCGCAGGGGGGGAACCCCATACTCCTCTATCCGTTCAGGACTCAATCCTTCCGGGAAGCTCCCATATAAAGGTACGCGTCCTCCAGTGTTGTCTCAGCCGGTGTACACTCTGTCTCCGGTTTTTCTTTTGCAAGTATCTTCATCTGCAGCCCGTCATTCACATACTGTTTTGCAGAAACATGGTACTTTTTCTCTATTTCTGCTGCCTGGACTCCATCTTTTACCCGGCAGTTCCAGACATGCCCTCTGGCACTGTTCACCAGTTCCTGCACCGTTCCGCTGTAAAGAAAGGTTCCTTTCTTCATCACTGCCAGCTCACTGCAGGTAGCGGCCAGATCCTCCACTACATGGGTGGAAAACAAGACCGTTCTGTCCAGGGAGAAATCCACAAGAAGATTGCGGATGCGGATCCTTTCCTCCGGGTCCAATCCTGTGGTAGGTTCATCAACAATCAAAAACTCCGGTTCATTTAATAAGGCCTGGATAAGCCCCACACGGCGTTTCATTCCACCGGACAGCTGGCGGTTTTTCTTTTTCTGGTGCTCCGTTAAGCTTGTTTTTTCTAAATAGTAGTCTATCCGTTTCCTGCATTCTTTCTTATCAATTCCGGATAATTCCCCCATATACTCCAGGCATTCCCTCACCGTCAGGTTCGGATACAGGTTTAGTTCCTGGGGAAGATAACCGATTTTCTCCTGTATTTTTCTGTAATTTTGTTCCCCATACAGGATCCCATTCATAGTTATTCTGCCCTCTGAGGGCTTCAAGACCGTGACCAAAACACGCATCAAGGTGGTTTTTCCGGCTCCGTTTTCTCCCAGGAGACCGTAAATTCCTCTGGGAATCTCCAGACTTGCATGGTTTACTGCCGTGACTCCGTTTTTGAATGTGACTGTTACATCTTTCATTTTTATACTCATTTCCTCAGCCTCTTTTCTTTATGATATATGGTGTCATTCCAATCATTACTGCTGCCAGTAGTATTCCCAGTGCCTTTCCCCATAGCCAGCCCAGATCCAGGAGCTCCTCTGTTTCCCGGAAGCCATAGGCAAAAATATTGAATACCCCCAGAGTTTTATCTCCAAAGGTGGAGTTGAGCATCATCCACACCGCAAGACAGATACCGATTCCTCCCCATTGGCTGCCCGTCAGATTGGATATTGTCATGGACAGGGTACTCCAGAACAAAATTGTGCCGGTTACGGCAAGCATATACATCCCATACTGGAAGAACAGGGAATTATCTGGCAAAAGCATGGGCTTCTGCCAGAAAAAGAAGAAAAAGCCAATATAGGAAAGCATACAGAGGTATACGTTCTGTATCAGCAGCCTTCTCATGACTGCCTTTGTCCTGTTTCTTTGGGGAAACAGGACAAAGATCTCCCCCCGTCCGGAGCCGCGCTCCATTACATAAGTCTCGGCACAGAATACAACTCCCAGAAGCGCTGCATTGGCATCCAGGGCCCCGCCGATTTCATCCACCAGGGTAATCCCCCTGATTAAGCTTAAAATCACAAAAAACATAATCGAATACACGATTTTATAGGGAGGTATACATATTTTGATCTCCTGTTTCAATAGAACCGCCTCCTTCTCCATATCTCTGCCCCCAGTACGATAAGGAGTACAGCGGCAGCAACTAAAAAAGTCTGATTTAAAAGTGCCATAGGCGGCGGCGCTGTCTCAAAAAACTTTCCCGGAAAACGTACCATAATGGCCAGAGGTCTTCCATAATACCCATATTCTCCGTCCGGCCCTATGCTGCCCATATTGGAATAAATCAAATACAGAAACAAAAGAGGGACTGCCGGAAGCGGGTTTTTAAAGATCAGGGCAGCTGCCCCATAAATGCTGGCAATCATCAGCATATTGGGCAGAATGTAAACAGACGCTGTTTTTATAAAATCTGCCATGCTTACCGGGAAGCCCGCCCTTCTCCCGAAGAATTCACAGAGTCCCCCAAAAAGTATTGTGAGAATCCCCCATACAGCAAGCATAGTGAGGAATCCTCCTCCGATTTTTCCGCACACATAAGCCGCAGGACTAATAGGCTTTGTGTGGAGCAGTTCATAGGTATCCTTCTTTGAATCACGGATAAATAAGAACGCTAAAAGCACAGAGGAAAAAAAGCCCATAAACAGCCCGCAGAAATCTGCAAACTTTCGTGAAAAATAATAGGAGAAGGAATGTTCCTCCAGGTTGGAGGCTATATATGCATTGGCCTCCTCATATCCAGCTTTGTGGTATTCTGAGGTCTCATAATAATATTTCACTCCGTATTTTCCGTAAAACTCATACTTTTCTGACAGTTCTGCCTCCATCTCCTCTATGGACAATCCTCTTTGTCTCATATCCTCCAGAATCCCGTCAGCCTCCTGTTCCGTAATGCCTTTTGTCTCCGCCAAATCTTTTTTTATCTTTTCGCAGGCCAGTGCCATCTGCTCTTCTTTGGACGAAAGCACATAGCCATCTGTGATATCAGCGTCTCCAATGTTTTCCGGTTTCTGTGCCTCAATGTCTTTTTCCGTTTGGTAATAATGGATTCCCAAATATGGATTCAGTATCTGATACAGTTGAAAGATAATAAATGCCAGGCCAATCCATAAAACAGGATTTTTAAAATAATTTTTCAGTTCTCGATTGATTATTGCTTTCATATTTCCCCGCCTTTCCTTTTGTTACTTATAGAATAACGGGAATTTCCCAACAAAAAAACAATGCAGGAAAATCTCTTCTGATTCTCCTGCACACAACATTCCGCTCTACTCTCCTGTTCTGAAAACAGCTTTTACCACTGCACCTCCGTCTCTCTGATTCCCTGTCAAAAGCCTTCCCCCATGCTTCTCGCAGTACACCCGGCTGATATACATTCCCATGCCGAAGTGCTGGAGATCGTCCTGTGGATTGGAGTGATAGTATGCCTTTGTGACCTGCTCCTGGCTCTCTGTAAATCCACTTCCGTCATCTGATACAGAAATTACCAGTTCTCTCCCCTCTGCCCGGATTTCCACCTGGACCAATCTCTCAGCATATCGGAATGCATTGGATAAAAGATTATCTGTCACCTCCAGTATCACTTCCCGATCAGCTGTTATTTTTTTGTCTGCTGACGTTTGTATGATATGGCTCTCCCTGCCTGCCTCCTTTTGAAGTATCTGTGCAATTCTGAGAATTTCATCTGTAAGGGAGGAGAGCGCGAACTCCCTGCATTCTATCCTGCGCGCCTCAAGTCTGGACAGCTTCTGCATGGTTCCGATAAACTTATCCATGCGCTCGATCTGTTCCATTCCCCCCTGCAGCATCTCCAAAATTTTCTTCTGTTCGAGAATACCCTCGGGAATGAATTCCAGCATCATTTCCTGATATCCTCTGAGAACAGTCAGGGGAGAACGGATATCATGAGCAATGGCAGCACGGAGCGCCTTCTCCTCCTCCACCATATTCCACATATTCCTGTTGTTTTCTGCCAAGGACGCACGCATTTTTTCAAACTCCAGGCACAGCCTCCCCAGTTCATCCCTGCTGGCATAGGTGATCCGAAAATCCAGTTCGTTCTTTCCTATCAGCTCTGATGCGTCTGTCAGTTCTCCCAGGGGTACCTTTATCTTATCCCTGTAAAACAGTATGACAGCTCCAATCATACTAAAAAAGCAGGCTGCCAGGATACTGTAGGTTTCCAGAAAGTCACACAGCTCGGAGTAAAATCCGTCTGTTTTTGTCATTCTGTCTCTGCTGACTCTGGCCACATCAACGGTAAAATTTCCTTCCTCTTTTTGTATGGCCTTCACATATGCATCTTCATCAATATACTTTATCCATATCTGCCGCTGGGCTTGTTCTGCAATCCCCATAACAGCTGCTCCGGCGAGAAATCCCAGGATTAGGCTTACCGTCAGGTACAGTACAATCGTTTTCCTTATAGATAAGTTTCTTATTGTTTCCATCGGTAGCCCATCCCCCAGACTGTTTCTATATATTCTGTCTCTGTATACTGCCCGGTCTTCTTCCGGATACGCCGCACCAGTTCTGTAACCACCCGGCTGTCCCCCTCGCCGTCATATCCGCAGACCTTTTCATAGATCCGCTCCTTGTCAAATACCTGCCCCGGATTCATGGAAAGGAATTCCATAATATCGTACTCCAGCTTTGTAAGCTCCAGATACGTTTCTCCGATCTGCACCCTCTTGGCCGTGTAGTCAATCAGCAGGCCATCTCTGAACCGGTAATCTGGTTTTGCCTTATGCCTTTCTTCACGCTTAAGATGAGCTGTAATTCTGGCTTCCAGTTCTCTTAAGCTGAAGGGCTTCAGGATATAGTCATCGCCCCCGGACAGCAGTCCATTTACCCGATCCTGCTCTTCTGCCTTAGCCGTAAGAAAGATGATCGGACAGGAGATTTTGTCCCGGATCTGCCGGCACACTTCCAGTCCGTCCATCTTCGGCATGTTTACATCCAGCAGCAGAATATCCGGCTGCAGCCGTATTCTCTCCACTGCCTCCCAGCCGTTCTCAGCGGTAATGACGGAATAGCCTTTTATTTCAAAATAATTCCTCAGCATTTTCAGCAGCTCTTTATCGTCATCTACCATCAAAATTTTGTACTCCATGATATCATCACCTCTGATCTAGTATACACCGGAAAAAGCAATAAAAAAACAACAGCCGGAACTGCGTATCGTCTGGATGCAGTTTCTACTCCCAGCGAAAGAACCGGACAGCAATCCCTCCGCAGATCACTGCACACGCGCACATAATAATCACCGGAATTCCCGCAGATTTTATTGGAAGACCAAGGGATGCCGCTTTCAGCAGCTTAATCCCCTGGGTTAAAGGCAGAAGGTTCACTGCCCTCTGGAGGGCCTCAGGCATTACTTCATAGGGAAGGGTTGCCCCTGAAAAAATCAACATTGGGAAATAGAGAATGCTGGCCGCAATGCTGGCTGTTTTCATATCCCTGGAAACCCCGCCCACCATCACACCGATGCTGAACATAGACATCATGACCAAGAGATAAGCCGCCAGAAACATCCCCCAGGATCCCGGCAAGTGCATTCCAAAAAACAAAGCAGAGACGAGAAAAACCAAAATAAGGGACAGCAGAGAATATACTCCATAGACGGCCGCCTGCACCGCCAGAAGAAGCACTGGGCTTGTGGGAGTTACCTGGTAACGCTTCAGGATCTTCTTCTGCCGGTAATCTGAGATGACCAGCGGCAGCCCCATCACACCTCCTGCGCAGACCGCAATGGTAGATATTGCCCCAAAGGACTGTTCCAAAAAGGTATATTCCGCCCCTTCAAAGGCAGGCTTACTCCCATACATGCATCCCAGAATTACAGTCACCGCCACCGGCATGCAGAGAGCGAAAATAACCATATCCATCCCCCGGATGGATAGCGTAAACTCCGTTTTAAGCATAGTAATAAACTTATGCATCCTCTGTCCCCTCCTCCCCGGTAAACCAAAGATAGGCATCCTCCAACCGGCCGCAGCCGCTCTGGGCCATGGCCTCCTCCGCCGTACCGGTGAATATGAATCCACCGTCTTTTAAAATGCCGATTCTGTCACATAGTACCTCTACTTCATCCATAAAATGAGAGGAGAGAAAAATTGTCAGCCCCTGTTCCTTCAGCCTCAGCAGACTTTTCCATACGCTGCGCCGGGCCTTCGTGTCCAGACCAGTGGTAAGTTCATCCAGAAACACTACCTTAGGCTCCGGAATCAGAGCCAGAATTATAAAAAGCCGCTGTTTCTGCCCTCCAGACAATTCCTGGATAAACGCATGCTTCTTATCTCCAAGCGCAAACTGCTCCAGCAGCATTTCCCAGTCTGCCGCCTTCTCATAGAGACAGGCGGTTTCTTTGCACAGCTCCCTCACTTTCATCTTTTCCGGGTAATGTGCCTCCTGAAACTGTACTCCTACCTCTTCAAACAGCTGCTTTCTGTTTTTCCACGGATCTAATCCCATAATACGGACAGACCCGGAATCCGCCCTGCGGGTACCCAGAATGCACTCAATCATAGTGCTTTTGCCCGCTCCGTTTGCCCCCAGCAGACCGTATACCTCCCCTGCCGCTACAGATAAACTGATGTCTGTAAGTACTTTATTTCCGGCATAAGATTTGCTCAGGCCGGAAATCCGGATTGTTTCATCCATCTCTTTTTACCTCCTTTATTTGAAGTGTATCAAGAGTATCATCTTCCGAAAGTATGGTGTTTTACTGTAGGGTTTCCGCGGTCATATTTTTCATTTTTTCGATCTGACCGCCCACAAAATATGCATTTTCCTTCGCCTCATGCAGAGAGGTGAGAAGTTTGTCACAGGCAGTGATAATATCGTCATCTGTTCCCGGTGTATCAATAGCCTCTCTGATATCAGCCGCAGGATCCGCGGACAATACATGAAGCATTCGCAGAATAGAGGAAAGAGAATAATTTGCACATCGAAGAGAACGGATGAGCTTCAGTCGCTCCATATCCTGGCCCGTATAAATCCGGTATCCGTTTTTTCTGCGTTTTGCAGTAAACAGTCCATTTAGTTCCCAGTTGCGGAGCGTATCTATCGTTACGTGAAGACACTCCGCTGCCTCCTTTCTTGTAAAGGACAGAGAGGGATCAGGAGCACATTCGCTGTTCCCGGAGAGAATATGCTGTGTAATCCTTATTGCTTCTTCCGCATTCTTTATTTCTCTGTCAACTTGTCTGATATACTGTGCTGTCTTTTCTGCAGCAGCTTCGTACTCGCCGGCAGCGGAGGTTTTAATGATATCCACAGCTTTTTTGCGGAGACCGTTTTGAAGAACCTCTACTTTCAGGGCAGCACGGGCCAGCCTGAATTGCTCAATGTGAAGATCCGTGAATACACGGTAGCCGTTAGATCGGCGTTCAGGCCTGGGGATCAGTCCGCAGGCTTCATACAGACGGACGGTGTTCACATGGATGCCTATAATACGGGCAATGTCGTTGGTTTTGTATACGGTTATGGTTGGCACCTCCTTTTTACTTCCTATCCTGTATCCTTATATACTTGGTACGATCGCTGATTTTCACAGGCTTAACTCTGCCGGTCCAGTAGACACTCCTTTTACCATACTTCATCCTATAGGATGCCGTCAACTTATATCCTACGTTTTCCTAAGAAAGATAACACTCACTTAACATTATCAACGCCATATTGAAAAAAGTCACATATGTAAATAACCGGTATAGATTTTCTTCATCTACAGATAATATTTTTAAATTATAACAGGGAGGTATTGCAATGAAAGCTATCGTATATGACGGGCTGCAGAAAGTGGAATGCAGGTCCGTGGAGGATCCCAAATTAGAAAAAGAGGATGATGTCATCGTAAAAGTTACTTCTACGGCTATCTGCGGATCGGATTTACATTTAGTGCACGGCTTAGTAAAAGGAATGTATGACGGATACGTGTTAGGCCATGAGACAATGGGTATCGTAGAAGAAGCCGGAAAGGAAGTTAAAAATCTGAAGAAAGGCGACAGGGTGGTAATCCCTTTTCCGGTTGCCTGCGGACATTGTGAATTCTGTAATAAAGGAGAGTACAGCCAGTGCGATAATTCAAATGATTACGCTGAATCGGGCGGATTATTTGGTTATAGTAAATATCATGGAAATTACGCCGGCGGACAAGCAGAATATATCAGGGTACCATATGCCAATGTAGGTCCTAAAAAAGTTCCGGAAGAATTGACAGATGAGCAGGTTTTATTTGTAACAGACGTCCTGCCGACTTCTTATTGGGGTACTGAAATAGCAAATGTGAAAGCCGGAGATACCGTAGTTGTACTAGGCTGCGGTCCTATAGGACTGATGACGATCAAATGGTGTATTCAAAAAGGAGCCGGCAGGATCATTGCAGTGGATAGTGTGGGATATCGCCTGAACCATGCAAGAAGCTATGGCGTGGAAGCAATAAATTTTGAAGAATATGAACAAGTAGGAGAATATATAAAAGAAATCACTCACGGAGGAGCTCACTCCGTCATTGACTGTGTCGGACTGGATGGCAAAACTTCTGTTGTGGAAAAAATCGAAACTGCGCTAAAACTGCAGGGCGGATCAAAGTCAGCCATAGAAACAGCTTCCCAGTGTATCAGAAAAACGGGAACCGTAGCCCTGGTAGGCGTCTATGGCAATAAATATAATAATTTCCCTCTTGGAAACTTTTTTTCCAAGAATATCTCCTTGAAAATGGGCCAGTGCCCTGCCACCAGATATGTAGATTTGATACTGCAAAAGATTCAAAAAGGTGAATTTGACGCGACAGATATCATCACCCATAAGCTTTCCTTAGAAGAAGGCAGCCACGCATACAGCATTTTTGATAAAAAAGAGGATGGCTGTATTAAAGTAATCCTAAAGCCATAATATCCCATAAATAAACCCTTTGCTTTAACGCATTCCGTTTGCCAACTAATCGGGGTTTTGTCCTGGGGCTTATCACCACCCGGCAAAACCCCTGCTTTTATATTTACATACCAGAGTACAGCCCTCTATCTGCGGACAAGTGTATCACCAAAATGTTCCCTTACGATTGCATCCAGCTGCGCTGAAAGATCTGTAAACGGCAAATTCAAATCCAGTGTTTTTACACTGACTTTATTTCCATGCATCCGATAGACATTATTGGGCTGAATCTCTTCCTCTGTTTTTGCATACAGCAGCATACCTGATACCTCATTGGGCTCATCCCCAAATGCATAATGCCGGTTTTTTACATAGGTAAAAATCTGATACAGGTTGTTTGAATGCAGTGTATGCTTATTATACTGTTCCTGCGTTGTGCGGGCATAGTACTTGGCATCGATGATGAGCACAGTATTGCCCTTTTGAAGATGTATATCACTCCGCATTTGGGGCAGCATCGTTCTGATGTCATCATCCACCGCCCACGCAATTTGAGATGCGTTTACTGACAATGAGGGAAAATGCTGAGAATAATATGCTAATATAAATTTTTCATACAAACGGCACATTCTCTGTTCATCAATAAATGACGCAAGTTTATACTTACCCTTCTCGGTGGTAATTAGCATTCCTTCCAGGACCAGCCGGCAGATACCTGTCAGCACTCTGTATGTCTGATTATTTCTCTGAAAACGTATTGATGTCCACTGTATGGCTGACGGCTCGAGGGTATCCACCCCGGAAAAAAACAGCATTTTTTTCTTCAGTTCATCTTTGTAATTTGATTTCACATCGCGGTTTCTAAGTAAAAGCATGACCGTTGTTTTTATAATCTGGTTGAGAGTATTGTTCTCTGACAGCTCATCAAATTCACAAGTCAGCACCCCTTGATGCCCCAGCCGGTTTCGAATCGTGCCCGGCATATTAATTTTTCCGCGCATGACCGGCAGTTCATCCTGACAGTTCTTATATTCCCGATACAGTCCCTGCTTAAGCTGCAGGCCAATCCCCTTTGACAATATTGCCGAAAAGAGATTATACATGTCTTCAAACTCCTCCGCCGCCACCTCTTCATAAACAGACTGGTTCAGTATTTTAAATGCATAGGACAGCATATAGTATATATTTTTTATTACTATGCCTTTATCCTTCCTCATTGAAATACTCCCTGCAGAATATTTTCCCAGCGCTGATATGTGGTCTTATCGTCGAACCAATATTCGCTCAGCATTGGCAGAATATCAAAATCAACAATGTCCTTCAGCCATTCATCCGTACATTCCGAAATATTGCAAAAATAACTGTGCCCTATGCAGAATCCCTTCCCCAGTGAGGTATCTGCACTAATTTCATCATTTAGCATTTTGATTTTTTCGATGAGTGCATCAAAGGTATCATTCGCAAGGCTTTTCTGATACTTGATGAACCCCTTAGACGTGAATCCCGGCTCCATATCGAAAAAGCTAAACCGGCGGCGCAGCGCGTAATCAATCATTGCCAGGCTTCTATCCGCCGTATTCATCAAGCCAATGATATGGAGACGTTTGGGCACTGAAAAACTCAGTCCGTTATAAGCTAAAGTGACGCTTGTTCCGCGATAACCGCACTCAATCAGCATAAGCAGTTCACCGAATATCTTACTCATATTGCCGCGGTTGATCTCATCTATAATAAAGTAATAATCTTTATCCGGATGATTTGCGGCTTTTTTACAGAAGCCATAAAAAATTCCATATTTCAATTCGAAACCGCTGCCGACAGGTTTATACCCCATCATAAAGTCTTCGTATGAGTAATTTTGATGGAACTGCACGAATGCAATGCGGTCATCGTCCTTCTCACCCATCATTGCGTAAGCCAGGCGCTTCGCTGCATATGTCTTTCCCACACCCGGAGCTCCCTGCAGAATAATATTCTTTTTCCTGCCAAGAACAGAAACCAAACGCTCGTACTGCTTCTCTGTCATATATACTTGGTCAAGAAATTTCTCCCTGGAATATTTAGGTAAGGTATCTGCCGGAACAGGCGCCGGATTCTCCTCACGAATCATATCCAGGATAAATTCATATTCGCCCTTTGTCAGCTTAAACAGGCTGCCCTGCTGCATAGAAAAATACTCCATGCGTTCCAGCTCCTGGCAGGCTTTAAGCGCTGCGTAATCAATCGGTGATGATAAGCCTTCTATTTTTTCGAAGTATATCTTCTCTCCATCCTGCTCTGCGGTAACTCTGGCAATTGCTACAATCTGCTTCACCGGCGTAGACTCATACCCAATCACCATATCACCGGCCTTCGCATCCAAAAAGTTCTGAAAAATCCTTCGTTTATTCCCGTTATCATTATAAAGCGTATAATCCTGTACCCCGCCCACAGGCATGCCTGAGATACTCCAGATTTTAGGATTGGCATTTAAAAACCAGTAATGCCGGCCCGAAGTATCATTCGTAAGCAGCTGTCCAACGGTTATATCGAAATACGGCTTCAAAATCACTTCTTCAAACAAGTGCTTATCTGCATCCCCCACCTCTATACAGGTGGAGTTATCATTCGGTGTCCACCATTTTTGCTTTCCCGTATAAGGTTTGGTATCACAAGACTCAGCTATAGCCGTATAGGAGCGCTGATACCATCCATTCTGTTTCTCAGAGTTCAGTTCTGCTTCATCAGAATCAATTCTTCCGAGCAGGCGGATGCTGTTGCCGCGGCACAGGTAAAAATAGTCACCCTTTTTCATGTTGGCCATAAAGCTTTCCCCCTGGGCAGTTTTGCTCCTTGCCTTTGCCGCTGTGTCCTTATGTACCACAACCACGTGTTTTTTTAGAAAAGCGGCTGCTTCTTCATCGGTAATACAGTCCAGGCCATGGCTGATTTTCCAGATTGCAGGCGAAAGGTTCGCATACAAATCCACCTCGGACAAATCAATTCTTTTTAATGCCTCTGCCAATTCCTCACGTAGCTTCCACACATAAGAGCCTTCCTCGTCCTTTTTGGCATTTTTTCCAACATAAAGCACCGGCCACCAGCGTGAATTTTCATCCTCCCTCTGCATAACCGGGCATCCTGTTTTTTGCACTATCCGCTTAGCCAATGCAGATGAGCCTGCATTATAAAAGTTCTTGCTCTCTCCATATTTGATGGATAACTGTGTACACGTGGCCTTCCCGCCATAAGCAAGCATTCTCTTCATTATCTCCAGACTGCTGGGTGTAAAAACCTCGTCATCTTCAAGAAGTGCTTCCCATTCATCGGCAGAAAGCGCCGGCGTATAATCCAATGGCCACCATTCATCCGCATCCGGCTTGGAATCCTGTTTTCCAAAATGTCTGCTTATATAAAACCCAACATCGATGGTAAGGGTGTGAAGCTCCGGGTCTGAATAACAGGTCCCGCTCAATTGGGAATTCAGGAGAGCCTTTAGCTCACTGTCCTGCTTCAATTCCTCACAGATTTCATCATAGAAGGCAAGGAAATTACGGATATTCTCTGCAAACGCTCCCCTTTTAAAATGATAATCACTTTCCAGCAGTTCTGCTGCTGCACTAATCTCACCCAGCTTATAAATGTAATACTTGTCAGGATACCGCAGCCACATATAGACAGAAATTGCGTTCTCATGCTGATAGTGCTGTGCTGCACCATTCCCGTATCTCTCCAACAGAAAATCAGACTTCTTCTTAAAGTTCGCAACACGCTCGTATGTATCCCTGCTCTCGTCAAAGAGCTCAATAAACATGGAGCGAACTTCTTCAGGGGCAAGTTCAGCAAACTTCGTAATCATCCTGGCCGGGAAATTTTTCGCTGAGGCAAGAAGATTTCCTGTTTGTGAGGTAATGTAATATAAGTTGTGTCTATGGAAACAAATGGCTCTTTCTTGGAAAGAATTAGATAAAATAATTCTTTTTCAGGAAGGAGCTTTTTATGGCTATAGCAAAGGAACAATTACGACAAATTATTGCAGAGAATGACATTAACAGTGTGGGGGACATCTACACCCTCTTCAAAGACAGCTTCAAAGATATGCTGCAGGAGCTTTTAGAGGCTGAGATGGATGCCTCCATCGGCTACACCAAAAATAATAAGCAGGATATGGCATCCGAAAACAAACGGAATGGGTATTCCCCAAAGACGGTCAAAAGCCAGTATGGTGAGTTCCCAGTGGATATCCCCCGTGACCGGACGGGGGAGTTTGAGCCAAAAATCATACCCAAATACCAACGGGATATTTCCGGTATAGAAGAAAAAGTCATCTCACTTTATGCCAGGGGAATGACCACCCGGGATATCCATGACCAGTTACAGGACTTGTATGGAATTGAATTGTCCGCAGACATGGTCAGTAAAATTACTGACAAGGTTTTGCCGGAAGTGAAGGAATGGCAGTCCAGGCCGCTTGAGCCCGTCTATCCCTTTATCTTTATGGACGCAATCCACTATAAAATACGGGAGGATGGGAGAATTATCAACCGGGCCGCCTATGTTGTCCTTGGCGTGACACTGGATGGGAATAAGGATATTCTAAGTATTACCATCGGAGCCAATGAGTCCTCCAAGTTCTGGCTCGGAATGCTTAACGACTTAAAGAACCGGGGAGTAAGAGAGGTGCTGTTCTTCTGCGTAGATGGCCTTGCTGGCTTTAAGGAAGCCATAAATGCCGTATATCCGGATGCACAGGTGCAGCGCTGCATCATTCATATGCTGCGTAATTCATTTAAGTATGTATCCTATAAAGACATCAAAAAATTTGCATCCGATTTTAAGGCGGTCTATAAAGCCTCAACCGAAGAAGCAGCACTCTCAGAACTCGAAGGGGTGAAAGAAGTCTGGGGCAAAAAATACCCTTATGCCATTAGCAGCTGGGAACAGAATTGGGATGTGGTAAGCCCGTTCTTCCAGTTCAGTGATGATATCCGCAGAATTATGTACACGACAAATATAATTGAAGGGGTGAACCGGCAATTCCGGAAAGCAACAAAAACGAAAAGTTCTTTTCCGACGGACAGCTCTTTGGAAAAGATGCTCTATCTGACCACACAGAATGTCAAAAAGAAATGGACACAGCGGTACCGAAATTGGGATTTGGTCTTAGGCCAGCTAGTAATCCTTTATGGCGACCGTATCAACCAATATCTCTAAAGGACAGAAAAATACCGGCTGACAGTTCGTAAGCCGAATCAGCCGGTATCCTCTATTCTTTTTCCGTCGGTACCTATAGTATAGACGTTTTTTTCCTTCTTATTCCAGAGGGCGGGTGTGGGCAGAGCCCACATAAAAAAATGATTTATGGGTACCTTAGTTGGTGTGCAAAAAAATAAATAAAATAGTATAAGATTTATTAAATTGGACATACTGTAAGTGAAGAAGTAATTCGACATTATAAAAAGTTTGTTTCCGACAGGAAAACCCATACATATCTAACTCAATTCAAGAAATCCAACACATTTTCAGACACAGAAAAAATTACGCCCTCAATTTCTATATATCAAAGAGGTATGCCGCGTGAATAGCGGCATACCTCTTTAGTTATCCATCTTCCCTTCTAGCATCTATTCTCCACATATCTCTGAATATTAGAAGCATTTACATACTTTGTGGCTTCTCCCTGACTTACAACCACCAATGTGGGAGCCTGCATAATTCCATATTTCTGAGCCAGATCCGGGTGCTGCTCCGCGTCAATAATCTTAAACTCTTCCCCTTCCAGCATCTGTTTCGCTATCCGGCAGTTGGGGCAGGTGCTTGTCGTAAACAATAATTTCTTATCATCAGCTACCGGTGTCACCTCCACAGTTTCCTGGGTTATCTTAACCATGCTCTTATGAGCAGGCTTCATTTGGGAGTGAGACACATTGTACAGTTTTCTATTTTTATATTCCTGACTCTTACCGTCATTCCAATTTTGAACAGGACGGTAATATCCGGTAATACGGCTGTATACCTCCGCGGATTTGCCGCAGGTGGGACAGATAAAATGTTCCCCTGCAATATACCCATGTTCCTTGCATACAGAATATGTTGGAGACAGTGTATAGTAGGGCAGTTTATAATTTTCCGCAATCTTGCGAACCAGGGATGCCGCTGCTTTCCAGTCTGGAAGCTTTTCTCCCAGGAACGCATGAAATACGGTTCCTGAAGTATACAGTGTCTGAAGTTCATCCTGGATATCCAGGGCATCGAATATATCTTCCGTGTACTCAACAGGCAGGTGGGAACTATTAGTATAGTATGGTGTATCCCCTTCGGCGCCTGCGGTTTTAATATCCGGCCACTGTTCTCTGTCATGCTTTGCCAGACGGTAGGTAGTGGATTCTGCAGGAGTTGCCTCCAGATTGTAGAGTTCGCCGTATTCCTCCTGATAATCGGAAAGACGGTTTCGCATATAGTTCAGCACCTCTTTTGAAAATTCCTGCGTCTTTTCATCTGTCATATCTTTTCCCAGCCATCTTGCATTCAGCCCAACTTCATTCATGCCAATTAAGCCAATGGTAGAGAAATGATTGTCAAAGCTTCCCAGATATCTCTTAGTATATGGATAAAGTCCCTCGTTCAGAAGCTTTGTGATAACCGTTCTCTTAATATGCAGAGAGCGTGCCGATATATCCATCATGTGATCCAGATGCCTGTAGAATTCTTCTGCAGTATTGGAGCGGTATGCCAGCCTTGGCATATTAATAGTAACAACACCTACAGAACCTGTACTTTCCCCTGAGCCGAAGTATCCCCCGGTTTTCTTTCTGAGTTCTCTCAGATCAAGTCTCAGACGGCAGCACATGCTGCGCACATCGCTGGGTTCCATGTCACTGTTAATATAGTTGGAGAAATACGGGGTTCCGTATTTGGATGTCATTTCAAACAGCAGACGGTTATTTTCTGTATCTGACCAGTCAAAGTCAGAGGTAATGGAATAGGTTGGAATGGGATACTGGAATCCCCTGCCGTTGGCATCACCCTCGATCATGGTTTCAATAAATGCTTTGTTGATCATATCCATCTCTTTTTTACAGTCTTTATATTTAAAATCCATCTCTTTTCCGCCTACAATTGCAGGAAGCTCGGCCAAATCGTCGGGAACTGTCCAGTCCAGAGTAATATTGGAAAATGGCGCCTGGGTCCCCCAGCGGCTTGGTGTGTTCACTCCATATATAAAAGATTCAATGCATTTCTTTACCTGCTGATAGCTCAAATCATCTGTCTTTACAAAAGGTGCCAGATAAGTGTCAAAAGAGGAGAATGCCTGGGCCCCTGCCCATTCGTTCTGCATAATGCCAAGGAAGTTGACCATCTGATTGCAGAGTACACTCAAATGTTTAGCCGGAGCAGATGTTATCTTGCCCTCAATGCCTCCCAGGCCTTCCTGAATCAGTTGTTTCAGAGACCACCCTGCACAGTACCCGGTAAGCATAGATAAGTCATGAATATGAATATCCGCATTCCGGTGTGCCTCAGCAACCTCATCATCATAAATCTCGGACAGCCAGTAATTAGCTGTGACAGCACCGGAGTTGCTGAGAATCAGCCCACCTACAGAATAGGTTACGGTAGAGTTTTCTTTTACCCTCCAGTCTTCTATCTTTACATAGCTGTTTACAATATCCTTGTAGTCTACAATGGTAGATTTCATATTGCGGACTTTTTCTCTCTGTTTTCTGTAAAGAATATATGCTTTTGCCACCTCAGAATAACCTGTTTGGATCAGAACATTCTCAACACTGTCCTGGATATCCTCCACCGTTATCTGGTTGTCTCTGATCTTTTTCTGAAAGTCTGAGGTTACGCGCAGTCCTAATAATTCCAGCATATCATCGCTGAAATGTTTCTCATTAGCAGCAAAGGCTTTTCCGATGGCACGGGTAATTTTGTTCATCTTAAATTCTGCTATTTCTCCATCTCTTTTTACTACCTGAAACATTGTATTTCCTCCTCGATCTATGTAGTGTTTTCCCTTAATTATCATTCCCCGGCACCTGCTTTTGCTTATCTGTTCCCTTCCAAGGCAGGTTCCTGTACGTAACATTGTATCAGAGACATATAGGAGAGTCAAGAGCAAAAAGCACCATATATTGTGTCTGCTTTTAAGAAGAAACAATATATGGTGTAATTTTGACTATTATTTTCTATCTTCAATTTTGTAAAAGCTGTTGCTGAACAAGAGATTTTTCCGTAAATATCAGATACTGCCGGACATTTACTGCCTTCCCCCACCTCAGATCTCTGTCTTCAAAAAGTTGTCCGCATTTACGAATCACCCTTTTTTGTTTATGGTAATAATTACCATTTTCTTTGTGCAACATTCACAAGGCGTCTAAATCTTAGGGTAAATTTCCTTCGAGACAAATGCCTTAACAGAAATTCCTTCCGGAAGATATTCCTCCTCTAACAACTCTCCTCCCTGCCTGATGAGCTGAAGAAGCCCTGCTTTTTCATAAGGATAGAGCCTTTCAATATAAATCTGGCCTTCCCTGAGAATCTCTGCCAGTACCTCCCTCAGTTCTTCCAGCCCCTGTCCTGTTTTTGCCGACGTCAGGATAGAATAATCTGCCCGGAAATCCCGGAAACCTCCCGCTGCACACAGTCTGTCCTGCTTGTTGAACAAGGTAACTATGGGTTTATTCTCAACCTGCAGCTGGCGGAGTGTCTCATACACTACATGCATCTGTGTATCCATGCGGGGATTGGAAGCATCCACTACGTGTATAATAATATCCGCGTACCTGGCTTCCTCCAGAGTGCTCTTAAATGCCTCAATGAGGTGATGGGGCAGCTTTTGAATAAAGCCTACGGTATCTGTAAGCAGGATCTCCTGCCTGCCGGAGAGCGTCAGTGCCCTTGTGGTAGTATCAAGCGTTGAGAACAGCATCTCATCTTCAAAGATGCCGGCATCTGTAAGAGCGTTCAGCATACTGCTTTTCCCTGCCGACGTATACCCCACTAATGCTGCCACCTTTTTATTCGTCTTTATTCTCTGCTTTCTTATGAGCTCCCGGTGCTGCTTCACATCCTCCAGATCCCGTTTCAGCAAACCAATCCGGGTGTGAATCAGCCGTCTGTCCATCTCTAATTTCTTCTCGCCGGGTCCTCTCGTTCCTATTCCGCCCCCAAGGCGTGAGAGGGAATTGCGCAGTCCCACCAGCCTTGCAGCCCTGTATCTAAGCTGGGCAAGCTCTACCTGAATCTTACCTTCGCTGCTGGTAGCTCTGGCAGCAAAGATATCTAAAATCAGCAAAGTTCTGTCCATGATCTTACATTCCAGACTCTGCTCCAGATTTCTCAGCTGCACGGCCGACAGTTCATCATCACAGATAATCCCTGTGGCATCCAGTGCATAAACCAGCCCCTTCAGTTCATCCAGCTTTCCTTTTCCTACATATGTGGCGGGATGGATAGCTTCCCTGTTCTGGATTAGCGTGCCAGCCACCTGTGCCCCGGCGGTTCTTGCGAGTTCCCCCAGCTCCTCCAGAGATTCCTCTGTATTCTCCCTGTCGTTCTCCTGCACTCCCACCAAGATGACTCTCTCTTCAATCTGACTCATATCGTATAACTGCATGGTATAGTCTTATTCTTCCTTTCCCTTGGGTTTTTCATAAATATTATTATAAGTCTTTTTCCCAATTGATATTCCCGCCGGCTTCTATTGTATCTCACTCAGCGCTTTGGGAAATCGTTCTGTAATCACAGGCTACCACAAGAAAGGCAGACTGTCCACCTCTGATTCCCGGTTCAAAGGACAAATATGAAAAAGATTGACATTAAAATCAGAAAGCTTTATACTTATCAGTAGCGCATTTATTAGTTGGTGACTCAACTAATAATTTTTAATTTATGGAGGTAAAATATGGAAAATACACGTACACCGCAGGCAGAGAACAAGATGGGTGTTATGCCCGTCCCAAAACTGCTGCTTACCATGTCACTGCCTATGATTATTTCTATGCTGGTACAGGCTTTATATAACGTTGTAGACAGTATGTTTGTAGCACAATTGAATGAGAATGCCCTGACGGCAGTATCTTTGGCCTTTCCGGTACAGAACCTAATGATTTCTATTCTCACCGGTACTGGCGTGGGCATTAACGCGCTTCTTTCCAGAAGCCTTGGTGAAAAGAAATTTGAGCGGGCGAATAAGGTGGCCAACCACGGAATCATCCTCACCATTATCAGCTTTGCCGTATTCATTTTAATAGGTATCTTTTTTTCTAAAATATTTTATACCATTCAGACCCAGGATGCCCAGATTGTATCATACGGAACATCCTACATGAAAATCTGCTGCATTTTTTCCTTTGGCATGTCTCTTCAGATAACCTTTGAACGCCTTCTGCAGTCCACCGGAAAAACATTCTATACTATGATTACACAGGGACTGGGGGCAATTATCAATATTATTTTGGATCCCATTATGATCTTCGGGCTTCTCGGCTTTCCTAAGCTGGGTGTTGCAGGAGCTGCCATAGCAACTGTAACCGGCCAGATCATAGCCGCCATCCTGGCTGTCTGGTTTAACCTGAAAAAGAATAAAGAATTACATATCACACTCCGGGGCTTTCAGTGGTCCGGTAAAATTATTAAGGGGATTTACTCCGTGGGTATTCCTTCTATTATAATGGCATCCATTGGTTCCATTATGACCTTTGGCATGAATAAAATCCTGATCGCTTTTACCTCTACAGCCACGGCTGTATTTGGTGTCTATTTTAAGCTTCAGAGCTTTGTTTTCATGCCTATATTTGGTCTGAATAACGGATTAGTCCCAATCGTCGCCTATAACTACGGGGCAAGAAAGAGCGCTCGAATTAAACAGGCAGTCCTCGCCAGTGTCATTGCTGCAGTGAGTATTATGCTCCTAGGGCTGGCACTTTTCCAACTCATTCCGTCGCAGCTTTTGAATATTTTCAATGCTTCTGACAACATGAACGCGATTGGAGTACCGGCTCTAAAAATCATTAGTCTGAGTTACCTGCTGGCAGGTTTCTGTATCATATCCTCTTCCGTTTTCCAGTCTCTGGGACACGGAATGCTGAGTCTGTGGGTATCTGTCATCCGGCAGCTGGTTGTACTCCTGCCTGCGGCTTATATCCTCTCCAAAATTGGGGGCCTGTCAGCGGTATGGTGGGCATTTCCTATAGCAGAGTTGTTCTCTTTCGTACTGTGCGTTATTTTCCTGCGGCATACAAAGAAAAAGGAAATTGACACTTTAGAACATTAAAATACCATACCCGCAGCTTTCTGCGGAAAGGCTTCACGAATCTATATCAGTTATCTGTCATCTGATATAGATTCACACAGCCGTCTGCTGTTCCGTTCTCTACTGTAATAGAGATGCCACCCCTCTCATTTACAGGGTAGACTCTGCCAGACAGAACAGTGCTGTCATTTACAAAAACTTCTAAAACGGAATTGTCAATAAATGCACGTATAGACACTTGATGCTCATCTCCCCGGTACCGCTCATAAAGAGAGTCCTTCACAACATCAGGAATCACTGAAGATCTTTCTCGGTATATCCAAATTGTTTTTGCCCTGGACAGGATCCAGATATCCGTATATTCTGTCCCATCCTCCGAGTCCAGTACCCGAATTCTGATATCCCCGTCTGTCTTTAAGAAACATTCTACTTCTGCCGCCATAGAATGGCAGGACATCTTTTTTGTGCCTGAAAATCCACAAAGCTGGTGTGTCTCTTTAAGTTTTCTCAGTAATTTAACCTCTTCTGCGCAGGAGAACTGTACCATGTCTCCGTCCTCCAATTTAACTTCTCTGGGGAGAGAGATGGCACCGGACCAGGGGCCGTCGGTGATTAGATCATTTCTGTCATCCTCCCGCAGCCACCCCCACATAATATAACGCCCCTGGGGATCTTTGAATACATTAGAGGCGCAAAAGCAGCCGCTGTCTATAATTTCCCCGTGCCGAATCACATTAAGTGAATAGTCTTCATTTAAAGTTCCCACAACATACTGTGCATTTTCCTGAAAACAAGTGTACACAAATACAATCTTATCGCCAAAGACCATCACATTGGGACACTCATAAATTGTTGTCCTGCATTCTGTGTAAAAGCAATTCTTGTATTCCCAATTACGGTAATCTTTTGATTGGTAGATATGAAATGCGGCCATCCAGCCATTTACAATTCCTGAGATTACCATTAATGTCTTTCCCCTATACTGAAATACAAAGGGGTCTCTCCAATGGGTCAGAAATTTTCCCTGCCTTCTGTTCTGTTCCGGGGATAAAATAGGATTCTCATTTATCTGTTTCCAGGTCTTCATATCCTCCGTGACGGCTATCCACTGCTCTGCCCCCTCAATATGCCCCCGCTCTCCATGTCCATAAGATCCCACACTTGTGTAGAAAAGCTCTAAGCGACCGTCGTGTTCATATGCGCAGCCGGAAAAACAAAAATTTTCTCCTCTATCCTTTTCCGGATATAATGCAGGCTCCAGATGATCCCAATGGACCATATCCTCGCTGACAGCATGCCCCCAGTGAAGGTTGCCCCATTGATATTCTGAAGGATTATACTGATAAAAAAGATGATACTTCCCATCAAAATATATGGGGCCATTGGGATCGTTGATCCAATTCTGCTCCGGCCTGAAATGATAACTCGGTTTATGTATCATATAATCACCTCAATGTCTAAATGTTGAATGTATCTTAACTGCACTTCCCTTTTCCGAGGAGGCATAAATGCCTTCGATAATTTCGACCACATGGACCTGCCTTGTAATTGAACATCCATCCTCCGGAAATTTCTGATTCTTACTCACTGCCTCTGCAAACTCTTCCAAAATATCTATATTTAAATCTGACATATCCACATGGATTTTATAGCAATCTTTGAACCCGGCATAAGTGATTTTCGAATCGCTTATTTTCTGATATGGGGAATATACAATTACCCTATGTTCAGGGTCATTCATATTGATATAAATAATTCCTTTGTTCCCATAGATTCTAAATTCCCATACACAGAGATCCTTATCTGCTGCCGTACACCAGTTTGCACGTATACTGGCCATTTTTCCGTCCTTCCAGTTCATGACCACCACCGCATTGTCTTCCACCGTCGGCTGGAACTTTTCGCCTTTCAGACTGGTCCTCTCTTTTTGCATTATATTTGTCTTTCCATATACCTCGTCCACTGGACCGAACAGATAAGTAAGCATGCTGATTGGGTATATGCCCAAATCTGCCAGTACCCCCCATTCTGCCACTGATTTATCAAAAAACCATGGTGCGTGCAGTGGTCCCTGGTGAGCAAAGACTCCGTCTACTGCGCAAACATCGCCTATGATTCCCTGGAGGATCATCTTCTTCACCTCTCTGATATGTGTATATGCATCGTTAGGGAGTGCCATAAATATTTTACTGGTCTTATCAGCTGCTTCTTTGATCATCAGAGCGTCCTTTAAATTAGTTGCAACCGGCTTTTCACACAACACATGCTTTCCTGCGTTTAATGCCTCAATAACCAAACGGGCATGGGTCGTGTGGTAGGAGGTTATGATAACTGCCTCCACCTCTTTGTCTTGCAGCAGTTCCTGCCAATCTGTGTATTCTTTTACCTGGAGTTCTTCGGCGGTTTTATGAAGCCGTTCTCTGTCCGTATCATACACTCCAATTAATTCTGTTTTGTCTTTCATTCTCTCAAAAGAATAAAAATACCTGCCTCTGGCTATATCGCCGCATCCTGCTAATGCGCATTTCAAAATTCTCATAAACCTCTCCTTACTTGTATTATTCATCTGCCTCTTCTTCTTTTAAAATTCTGCGGATATACTCTAAAGATTCTTTTATATATTTTTCTGGTCTCTTCAAGCCTCCCAGTTCCATGGAAAGAAATCCCTGATACCCGGTTTCCTTGAGTGCTCTGACAAATCCATTCCAGTCAATTATCCCCAGTCCTACCGGGTATGTATAACAGAGCAGTCCATCTGTATCTCTAAGATGTACATGAAAGATTTTTTCCCTCAGTTTATAGACAGACCACGGAAGATATTCTCGCTGCATTGACTGCCATGCCGCATCAAAATTGGTTCCGAAATAGGGACTGGATATTCTGTCAAAAGCCCTGAGCATACCATCTGTTGTGCCAATCACAACATTTGCATGACCCTCAAGAGCGAATCTGATTTTATACTTTTCGCACAGCTCCACTGCTTTGCTTAAGGATTCCACATACCGCTCCCATACTCCTCCTGCATCAAAGTTTGGAGGCATCTCTATAATATGTTTTGGCTCAAAAAGTTCAAATCCGGGCGCATACGGGTGAATAGATGACGGCAAATACGGAACAGGTGCTTTCAGTTCTTTAGGCCAGTTAGAAACTACGTTAATCGTTTCCGTACCAAGTTTGGCTGCGGTCTCTAATCCTCGTTCAAAAAACTCTAATGCCTTATCCCTCTTTTTGTTATCGTTGTCTAATAAATCTTCCACGGCATGTGCATATAAGATAAACTCTGACAGTTCCATGTTATAGCCCTTGATTATCCTGTCCAGTTCCCGGCAGCGTTCATCTGTATAATACTGGCTTAAATCTTCTGCCGTATAAGCAATTAATTCTATACCATCAAATCCCAGTTCTCCAATCATCTTTACCGCCTCTTCATACGGCGGTTCATAATGAGGATGTGTAAAGCATCCTACTGCTGCTCCTACTTTCATAAATCTCCTTTCACTCTTCCTAGTCTTTAACGCCTCCTGCAGTTAGTCCCAATACAATATATTTCTGGAAAAAAATTGCTAACAGCAGGGGAATCAAAGTTGCAATGCAGCCGCCTGCCATCAGCATTCCGTAGTCTATCCCCCCATGAGTGGTACTAAATTGCGATAAAGCGACTGTAAGTGTTGTTGTCTCTTTTGAGTTCATAAAAATGAGTGCATATAAAAATTCATCCCAGCACATTAAAAAGACCAATGTCCCAACTGCAACATATCCCGGTTTTGCCAAGGGTACAATAATCCGCAGGAATGCCTGAAAATAATTGCACCCGTCAATTCTGGCAGCATCCTCTAAATCAGGCGGTATTGATTTAAAGTAGCCGTGCAGAACCCAGATAGCATACGCCATAACCATTCCGAGATATAAAACAACAAGGGTAACAATCCTGTCAATCATTCCGAATCTGGAGACAGTCTCATACAGAGGTATCACCAATGACACAGTTGGCAGTAATTGAATAAACAACGCCAGAATCATCAGTATATTACTGCCTCTAAACTTCAGTCTTGCAAAGGCATATGCTGCCATCCCCCCGATAAGCAGAGAAATGCCTGTGGTAACAGCAGCAACTTTAAAGCTGTTAAATATGGAATGAATAAAAACTTCTGACGTGCTTGCGATTCTTCCTCCACGGAATACTTTTATTATCGAAGAAAAGAACTCCCGGTATCTGTAAAAGGTGACATTCTCAGGCCAGACCACAGGCCCCCCCGTCAACAGTTCGCTCTTCTCGCAAATGGAAGAATAAAACATCCAAAGCAGCGGAGCAAACGTCCATAGCAGCAGCAGAATTACCCCCAGATAGATTCCGACCCTTCCAATACTTCTTTTTATACTTTTTCCTTTTTTCATCATAGACCATACCTTTGATTAAGCTTCCTTCAAAATCCTCAGATATAATAGAGTTATCAAAAAAATAATCCCTGCTATAACAATTGACAGTGTTGCACCCAAACCAAAATTCAGGCTTTTAAATGTTGTGTAATAGGTATAGAAACTAATTACCATGGTGCCATTGGCCGGTCCTCCATTGGTAAGCATATATACAATATCAAACACCTTCATGGTCTGTGTGGTACGCATAATAAGCACCACCAGAATAATCGGCTTCATCTGGGGCAGAATAATGTGAAAAAATCTCTGAAACACGTTTGCACCGTCAATTTTCCCAGCTTCCAGGCTTACAGCAGATACAGACTGAAGCCCCGACAAGAACATTAATACCGTTAAAGGCAGCATCCTCCAGGTATCCGCAAGTACTATCATAATCATAGCTATTTTCGCGTCGCCCAGCCATGCCACAGGTTCCGATATTCTCCCCCACTGCATTAAAAGTCTGTTTATCAATCCATAATTAGCATTTAGCATCCATCCCCAAAGTACTGCGTTTACCAGCGTAGGGACTGCCCATGGAGCAAGGATTGCTCCACGGACAAATCTTCTTCCTTTAAACTTCTGATTAAGAAGAAGTGCAATCAACATTCCAAAAACGGATTGTATTGTCAGCGACATAATTACAAACTGCCCTGTGACCTTCACAGAATTCCAAAACTCAGAATTTGTCAGCACACTTATGTACTGTTCCAGTCCTGCAAACCCATTTTTGGAAGCATCCAGCATATTCTTCCATTGAAAGCTGATAACAAATGTGTTGAGCAGAGGATAAATGTTTAATGCGAAGATAACGAGCATTGCAGGACAGATCAATTTATATGCCGGCATTTGACGATTCAATTTTTTATTGTCAACCATTCTTTTCATGTTTTCTCCTATCACTCACTTCACATACGTATCACCCTTAATTTATGTTTCAGAATATAATCTACTTATATTCTTGGTTAGAGATACGGACAGCTTCATCCAATGCTTCCTGCGCAGTTACCTCTCCAGCCAGTGCTTTGCTCAGATTTAGCTGCAGCATTTTGCTCCATGAGCTGTAATCTGCTATGGTAGGCCGTCCATGAGCATAATCAAATTGCTTCGCCATAATCTCAAATTCAGGGTTGTTCTTGAGAATCTCAGGATCCTCTAAAACACTTTTTAGGATGGGCATATTCCCGAACTTGTCGAGTACATCTTTTTGCACCTCATAGCTGATAGCTATTTTTATAAACTCCACAGCCCATTCAGGATATTTGCAGCTGGAGGTTACTCCCAATCCGCCGCCTCCGGTTGTTGCAGAATACTCTACTTCCCCCTGGCCTGGCGCAATCGCCACCTCTACCTTCCCTGCCACAGAACTGTTCGCAGGATCATTGGTAAAATCATAAGCATAGGACCAGCAGGTCACAAAAGCAGTATCCCCCGCCATAAACGGATCCAAATTATCCCTGTCTGAGTAAGAAACAGACGCCGGATCCGCTGTGTTATCCTTCATAGAGTTAATAAACATGTTCAGGGCATCTACTCCCTCTTTGCTGTTAAACACAAAATCGCCGTTTTCATTTACCCACTCTCCGCCATAAGCATATAAGGCGGCATTGAAGTCACATACAAACCCTTCTGCCTGGGATGCTGCCCATGCAGTTCCATGTTTGCAGATCCCCTTGTCCATCATATTCCTGCTCATTTCCAGCATTTCATCATATGTGGAGGGCGGTGCGCTGTATCCGGCTTCCTCCAGCATTTCTTTATTATAGAAAAGCCATTTTCCCTCGGTCATTGTAGGAATCGCATATATATCATCCCCCACTGACATTTCATCCACAAATGCAGGGTATAGCTGTGCTATCTCTTCCTCTGTAAAGTATTCGTTCAGGGGTCTGGCAATCCCTGACTTTGCAAACTCCCCCGGCCACACAGTGTCAACCGTCAGAATATCCAGCTGGCTTCCCCCAAGTGCCATGGTTACTTCTTTGTCATGTACATCTGCATATGCCAGTGAAATAATATCCACATCAATCCCATACTTTTCATAAAATTCATCCGCTACATAAGAATACAAGTCTTCGTGATCTGTAGTCGTGACCATGACAAGTTTTTCTGGCTTATCTTCTGCCTTCCCCTCTTCCTCAGTCCCAGCTTTGCTGTCTGTTGTCTCCTTCTCTGCTTTTCCTTCTTTACCTGAATCACCACATGCTGCCAATGATACTGTTAAAGCTAACGCCATCAATAATGCCAATTTTCTTTTCATCCTTTTTCTCCTTTCATATATGGTTAAGTAGCGCACTTTTATGGATGATATTACAAATACTTTTTCAGTGTCTCAATGCTTAATGCCGCAGCCTCCATTTCGTCATATCCATCCGGCTCATCCTGTTCTACAATCAGCCACTGAGCACCGCTTTCTTTTGCTGCTTTCACTAATTGCTCTATATCCTGGCAGCCATATCCCAGGGGACTATAGGTAAACCCATTTTGTATCTTATGGGGGCCATCTTTTGTCTCTTCCTTTAACAGTCCATAGGGTACTTCCCCTTCTTTACCGCTGCTCATGTAGTCTTTCAAATGTACAACCGGACATTTTCCTTTATATCTGCGGATATAAGCAGCCGGGTCATATCCCGCGTATTTAATCCAACAGGTATCCAGTTCCGGCAGCAGAAACTTTGAAGGAATACTGTCCATCAAAAAATCCAGTCCGTTTTTTCCTGAAACTTCTTTGAATTCAAAATCATGGTTATGGTACAGTAATTGCATCCCAGCCTCCCGGGACCTCTCTCCCCATTCAAACAGCCTGCAGATGATATTTGAAAACGCCGGATTCCCTGGACGATACTCCTCATCCAGATATGGGATAGCAAGGTATTCGCATCCGAGTATTCTGTGTTCCCGGATTACTTGCTCCACATCCCTCTCCCATGCTGTCAAAGGGATATGGCTGGACACGGGGCTTAAATCTTCACGGTCCATCATCTCCCGCAGTTCTTCCGGCCTGTGTCCGCAAAATCCGGCTAATTCCACCCCGTCGCAGCCGAATTCGGCCAGACTGTGCAGGACGGCTGAGAGATTTTTCATTGCTGAATTTCTGCAGGAATACAATTGATATCCTATCTTCATATTATCTTCTCCCTTTCTCTCTTGTCAGCAGTTACTTTATGTCCTGATTATATAATCGCTTATGCGTTTTATCTACATCCATACTGTAGTTTTCTTTAACAATTTTATCATTTTAGAATTTTTGTCCAAAATATTTCATTTAATATTATACTTTTTTAATTATTTATATTATTTTCATCTATTATCGTTGACTTTCCCTTTGTGCTTTTATATTATTAAAATAACACTTTAAGTTTTTTTAGTTTATACCCAATGGCATCCTTTTATATATGCCTTTCCGGAGTATATGGCTTTGGCCATATGGTGCCGTATAGGAGATGGATTTATGTACTTAGAAAACAGTATTACAAACTCATTGCACAGCGAAGATTCTCAGCTGCCTTTTTCAGTTTTTTTCTATCATACAAACAGTTCCTGGCATTGGCATGAATTTCTAGAACTCATCTATTGTCTGAAAGGAGTCTATCAAATATGGGTCAATGATTCCTGTATCCCATGCATGCCGGGAGACTTTGTTATTATTGATGCCAGAGAACCACATGCAACAAAAGCCATGGAGCAGGATTCTGAAATCATGGTCATACAAGTAGAATCCAATACATTTTCTCTTACATTTACAGAATCAATGATGTCAAGGTATCACCATTATTTTGACAGCCGCCCTTCTAATTTCCAGCGAAAGATACAAATCACTGAAAACGACGTGCTCTATCATCTTTTTGGGGATTTAAAAAATGAATTTTTTCAGAAAGAGGTGGCTTTTGAGTTGAGTATGAAAGCTGATATTGAAAAAATATATGTATATTTATTGCGGAACTGCCAGATAAGGCAGCCGAAGATATTTGGAACGCAGCTAAAAGATTTGATACGTCTCCAGCCGGTCTTGGACTTTATAGAAGTGAATTACCGTAAAACTATCAGACAAAAAGAAATGGCACAGCTGATTTTCCTCAGCGATGCCAGTTTCTGCCGTTTGTTTAAAAGAGTAATGGGAAAAACATTCTCAGAATATATAAATGCTCTGCGCATAAAAGAAGTCAAAAGATTATTGCTGGTTACAAATGAGAAGATTATCAATATTTCTACCACCGTAGGATATGATAATGTCACTTACTTTAATAAAGTATTCCTCCGGGAATGCGGCCTCTCCCCGGGTGCATACAGAAAAAATGCATTCTCAGCACTGTCATGAGTCCGGTCAGTCTATTTCCTATGCCTGAGGGGAGTCTGTATCTTCTGCTCGGGCCTCTCATTAGACCGCCTTATGCTTTTTATATTTTATCCTGATTGATTTAAATATCACAATTATGACAAAGACCAGCACTCCTGTCAGCACAATTGTCCCTCCCGGTTTCAATTTCCCGTAATAAGACACGGTAAGCCCCGTCACTGTAAATGCAACAGCAAATACTATAGAGAGGAGGAGCGTATGACGGTAGCTCTTTCCAATCTGCATCCCGCAGGCTACAGGCACTACCAGCATGGATGAAACAATCAGAGTCCCTACAGTCCGGGAGGCAATGGAAACCGTCAGAGCGGTTAACAGAGTAAAAACAAAATTAACCGTTTTTACTGAAACCCCGGATATTCTGGCTGCTCTTTCGTCAAACCCCACATAGAACAGTTCTTTGTAAAGAAGTAAAAAGACAAGCAATACTAGAACACTTACAAGTATCACCATCCAAAGCTCCAGGTCGCTTATGGCCACAATACTTCCAAACAAAAAGCTGTTAAAATTGGCACTGTTTTTTACAAACCCGGACAATACCCCTGCCAGCCCGATCCCGGCAGACATAACAATAGCAATAGCCATCTCCGAATATCTGGGAGTTTTCTTACGAATCCCTTCAATGCCTAGGGCTGCGAAGATACAGAATGCGGTAGCTCCCAGTACAGGGTTGATTCCCAGAAGGAGGCCAAATGCCACTCCTGCCAGGGAGGAATGCGCCAGAGCATCCCCGATCATGGACATTCGCTTTAATACGATCGTCATCCCTATACAGGGCGTTATAATTGCCAGAAGAATCCCTACGATAAAGGCCTTCTGCATAAAAGCGTATTGAAGTACACTCATTCCTCTGCCACCCTGCCTTCCTCTATACGGAAAATCCGGTTGATTCCCCGGCATTCCCGCAGCGCTCCGTGTGTCACCATTAGTATCGTAAGCCTGGATCCCCGGTTAAAGCTGCACAGGATCTCATAAAATTCTTCTATCGACTTAGAGTCCATACCGGTAGTAGGCTCATCCAGTATAAGCAGAGAAGGATCCCCTACCAATGCCCTCGCCAGCATGACCCTCTGCTGCTGGCCTCCCGAAAGCTCCCCGATCCTGCACTTCCTATATTCCTCCATCCCCATCTTTCCCAGCATCTCTGCTGCCTTTTTCCTGTGAACGGCTTTGGGAAAATGAAACCTTCCAATTTGAGCATAAAGCCCGGTCAGCACAATCTCCTCCACGGTGGCAGGAAATCCCTGATTCAGGGCAATGCTGTTCTGGGGAATATATCCAACCTGGCAGCTTTTAAATACTTTCCCAGGATCTGTCCCAAAGATCTGCACCTCCCCCATGGACGGGGTGAGTTCTCCCAAAATCAATCTAAGCAGGGTGCTTTTACCCGCACCATTTTCTCCTACCAGAACAGCAAAATCTCCCTCTTCTATCTTCAGGTTTCCCCTGCAGATAACCGGGGCTCCTTCATAGGAGAATTCCGCGTCCTTCATTGTTATAACACTCATACTGTCTCTCGCTCTCCTTTTATCACTGTAAAGCTTTCACCAAAGCCTGAAGATTCTCTCTCATAACGGAAAAATAATCGTTTCCTTCCTCTATCTCCTCCTCCGTCAATCCCTCCAAAGGATTCAGCACCGCTGTGTCTGCTCCTGTTTCTTTTGCGATGGTATTCGCCACCTTAGGGCTGGTCAGCTCCTCAAAAAAAATCGTTTTCACCTTATTATCCCTGGCAAATTCTATAATCTCTTCCATCCTGGCAGGATCCGGCTCCGAGTCCGGGGAAAGCCCCTCTATACCAATCTGGTTCAGTCCATACGCCTGGCACAGGTAGCCGAATGCCTCGTGCGCCACAATAATATCTTTTCCCGGCAGAGATTCCAGCTGTTGTTGAAATTCTTGATCCAGTTGTTCAAACTCTGTTTTATATTTGCTGCAGTTTTCCCGAAAATACTCCTGCTTATCCGGCGCCGCCTTTTCCAGCGCTTTACCTATCGTCTCCATCTGCTTTTCGGCATTCCGGGGATCCAGCCACACATGGGGATCATAGTCTCCCTCTTCCCCCTGATGTCCATGGCTTCCCAGCAGTTCTATGCCCTCTGCTGCTTCTACTACAATTAGCTCCTTATTTTCTAAAGTGTTAAGCACGTCTTTCACCCAGTGCTCCATCTCTGCACCATTGTAGATAAATACATCAGCCTCCTCCAGTGAAGCAATATCCTGAGCTCCCGGCTCCCAGTCATGGGGCTCTGTGCCTGCAGGAACCATAGTCGTAACCTCAACCTCATCCCCTCCGGCTTTCTGCGCAAAGTCCCCCATGGTATAGAAGCTTGCCATAACCTTTAATTTTCCGTCCTTTTCTTCCCCAGCCTCTGGTCTGCATGCTGATAACATACATACAGCTATGAGACCTGTCAAAAACAATCCTAGTATTCTTTTCATTTATCTGTCTCCTGTCTTGTCCACTCTCTGTCTGCACGCTCTGCAATATCCGTAGAGCTCGATGCGGTGACCGGTAATATCAAATCCATCTTCAGCCACCTGAATTCCTCCGCTCTCAAAAGGGCATTTGCTGATAGGCACTCTTTTATGGCATACCAGACAGACTGCATAATGCTCGTGAATATTTCGCTCCAGCTCATAGCGGGCCATATCCTCCCCAGGAAGAAAACTTTTCTTCACCAAATGATGTTCTTCGAAGGCATTCAGAACTCGATATACAGTAGACAATGCATATTGGCATTCTTTGGGTTTTTCCAGCAGCAGTATCTTATAAATCTCCTGGGCAGTTACGGGAACCGCCGATTTTTCCAAAATCCCGTATACCTCTTCTCTCTGCTTGGTGCGCTTAAACCCCCGTCCCCATATGTTCTCTGTCTGTTTTTCTTTCATCCCATCACTCCTTATGCAAATGCTAATCATTCGCATGTATTATGATACCATGCACGCAAGATTTGTCAAGGGGCTTTGCAATATTAAAAAAGAGCCTGGTTGTTCTTAAACCGGCTCTTTTTCTATATTTATCTGGTCTGCAGAAATGTACTTTCTTTGATCGCATCCTGATCTGAAGGATATTTTTCCAAATATGCAGCAATTTTTTCCTTTGCAGTCCCATACTCCTGCTTTTTCTCGTACACCACCACTTCATTGTACAGCAGACTTTGATTTTCCTGAGGATCGTTGAGTTCCAGACCCTTCTGGATATTCTCCAGGGCACTGTCGTATTCTCCGTCCGCAATATCGCAGTATGCCATGCCATTATATGCCTTGGCGGATTCCCCTTTATCCGCCAGATACTGCTGATACATTTGTCTGCCGCTGGAGGTATCCCCCATGGCCACATACACCTTGCCCAGCAGAAGTGCGGCATCCGGATTCCCGTTATTCATGGAATGAATCAGTTCTTCTTTGGCATTCTCAAAATCTTCCAGATAATAGTAAACTCTTCCTCTGTCATATTCATCCTGTTCGTCCCTGGCTTCAATTTTCAGAGCTTCCTCCAGATATTCTTCCCCGTCCGCTTTCATATCCTTTTCCCGATATGCACGGTAAACATTAAGAAAATCCTCGTAATCCTCTGATTTATCTACTGCTTTCTGAAAATCCGACTTGGCATTATCATAGTCATCCTGTGCCAGATAAATCTGGCCCCGCAGAAAGTAAGCATCCTTATCTGTCTCCATGTCCAGTATATCGTTGCAGGTATTCAGCGCGTTATCCAGAATCCCGGCCTGGTATTCGGCTGTGGCCAGATAATACCTGATATCCTTCTGCATCCCTTCTTTTTTGCCATCCAGACTCTTCAGAGCACTCTGGAACGCCGTAATTGCTTCCTCATAGTTTCCCTGCTTGAGATAAGCGATCCCTTCTCCCCGATAGGACTCTGCCACCTTTTTGTCATCTGCCACAGACAATTCAAAGCTCCCAATGGCATCCTCATAGCTTTCCTGCTCCAGCGCCTGTACGCCTTCTTCGTAGTGGCTGAGCTTATCGCTTCCACAGCCTGCCGTCAGGCACAGAACACAGCTCATAATAAGTATCCCCTTATATTTTATCATTCTGCGTTCCTCTTATTATTCAGCGATCAACTGTTCTCTTTCCATTACCTGAATGACTCTGTTAACCTGTTCCCTGCAGATGTCATCCGTGGCGGCCTCTACCATAACACGGACCACCGGCTCTGTTCCGCTCTCCCTTACCAGGATACGGCCTTCATCGCCCAAATCTTTTCCCACCTGTTCTACAATCTCAACTACCTTCGCATTCTCTCTGGCTTCCTGCTTATTAAAGACTCTTACATTCTTTAACAGCTGAGGATAGATTTTAACTTCACTGGCCAGAGTGCTGAGCGGCAGTTTTTTCTCCAGCACAGCTTCCATAATCTTCAGAGAGGTAAGGATTCCGTCTCCCGTAGTGGCATGGTGTGCAAATATAATGTGTCCTGACTGTTCGCCTCCCAGCATATGACCGTTATCCATCATATTCTCGCAGACATACTTATCTCCTACAGCTGTCTTTTCATAAGAAATCCCTTCTCTGTCACAAGCCTTATATAAGCCCAGATTGGACATAACAGTAGTAACAATAGTATTGTTGTTCAGTTTTCCCTGCTCCTTCAGATATTTGCCGCAGACATAAAGGATAATATCGCCGTCTACAATATTTCCCTGATCGTCAATTGCAATACACCTGTCGGCGTCTCCGTCATAGGCAAAACCAACATCCAGCTGTTTTTCCTTTACAAACTCCTGAAGAATTTCAATATGGGTAGAGCCGCAGTTGGTATTTATATTGGTGCCGTCCGGCTCATTGTTGATCACATAGGTCTTAGCTCCCAGTGCATCAAATACACTTTTTGCGATAGCGGATGCACTCCCGTTGGCACAGTCAAGACCCACTCTCATATTCTTGAATGCTCTTGTAGGAATGGAGATAAGGTATCCGATATAGCGGTTTCTGCCCGCGGAGAAATCTACGGTGCGACCGATATTCTCCTTCAGCGCAAAAGGTATCTCCGGGATCTTTCCATCAATATATGCCTCTATCTGCTCCTCCACGGAGGCTTCCATCTTCTGTCCCTGTCCGTTAATAATTTTGATCCCATTGTCATAGAAAGGATTATGGCTGGCAGAGATCATAATTCCACAGTCAAAGTTCTCAGTGCGCACCACATAGGATACACTGGGGGTTGTTGTCACATGCAGGAGATATACATCCGCCCCGGACGCTGTCAGTCCGGCAACCAGTGAGTACTCAAACATATAACTGCTTCTTCTGGTATCCTTTCCAATCACGATCTGTGCCTTGTGGTTCTGGCCAAAATACCAACCCAGAAATCTGCCTACCTTATACGCGTGCTCTACCGTAAGATTAACATTTGCTTCTCCTCTGAATCCGTCTGTTCCAAAATATTTGCCCATACTTCTACTCCTCACTTATTCAATCAATACATCTTCTGTGTGCGGTTTCTAGTTATCAAAAAGCTTTTCCTTATAGATCCCTTTGCGGATTAACTCTGCAAAGGCATCCACAACTGTCTGCTTATCCTCTTTGTAGGTCACCCCAAACCAGGTGTCTCTGGTCTCCAGGAGAGTCACTTCTGCTCTCTTCTCTCTGATAAGTCCGTCCACAATGGTTGGAAGAAGATATTCCTTCTTACTATCTTCCGGGGTAAGTTCTGAAAGAAACTCCACAAACCCCGCTTCCAGAACTTCGAGGAATTCCGGGGTAAGCCCCCACATGTTCATAGACACATAACTGTCCGCATCCAGAGGAAGGATACTGCCGTCCTCCTGCAGCACTCCTGCCCCGTCTTCTGTCTTTACGATATTGTGAGTCTCCGTTACCTTGACCAGATGACTGTCTTTGTCTACCTGACATACACCTCTTGTCACCGAACCGTTATCACTCAGGGTATTTCCCAGAATAAAACCAGCCATGCAGATGGAAAGAGTCTCTTCCTGTCTTGGCTGTTCCTTTACCAGGTAATCATGCACTTTGACAAACGCTTCTTTTCCATAGTAATCATCTGCATTAATTACTGCAAAAGGCTCTTTTATCAGTTCTTTGGCACTGAGCACTGCCTGCCCGGTTCCCCAGGGCTTTGTGCGGTCCTCCGGCTTTTTAAAGCCTTCCGGAAGCTGGTCTAGTTCCTGGTATGCGTACTCTACCTCAACAATTTTTTCGATTCGCCGGCCGATAATCTCTTTAAAGTCCTTCTCCAGATCTTTCCTGATAATAAATACCACTTTATTAAATCCCGCTTCTAAGGCGTCATAGATGGAGTAGTCCATGATTATTTCACCATTCGGTCCCACAGGTGCCAGCTGTTTAACGCCGCCGCCAAATCTGCTTCCGATTCCTGCCGCCATGATAACTAAAGCTGTTTTTTTCATCTGTTCCTCCTGTACCCTCTCAAAGTATTTCTTAGTAATCTTCCTGAAGATTGCTAAGCTTAGCCGCCTGGTCTGCTGCGATCAGGCTGTCTATAATTTCTTCCAAATCTCCGTTCATTATACTATCCAAACGGTGCAGCGTCAATTTAATCCTGTGATCTGTTACACGGCCCTGAGGGAAATTATAAGTTCGTATCTTTTCGGATCGGTCTCCTGTTCCAACCTGGCTTCTTCTCGCTTCCGCCTCCGCATCGTGCTGTTTCTCCAATTCCATCTCATACAGGCGGGAACGGAGTACCTTTAATGCCTTATCTTTATTTTTCAGCTGAGACTTTTCATCCTGACAGGAAATAACAATTCCTGTAGGAATATGGGTCAGACGGACCGCTGAGTCCGTAGTGTTTACACACTGGCCTCCGTTTCCGGATGCCCGGAACACATCGAATTTACAGTCATTCATATCCAGATGGAAATCTATCTCCTCAGCCTCCGGCATAATGGCTACGGTAATTGTAGAAGTGTGAATCCGTCCCCCGGACTCTGTCTCCGGTACTCTCTGAACCCGGTGCACACCGCTTTCGTATTTTAATTTGGAGTATGCACCGCTGCCGTTGATCATAAAGGTAACTTCTTTAAATCCCCCGATCCCGTTCTCGTTCAGACTCATCATCTCTGTTTTCCAGCGGTTAGTCTCTGCATACTTTACATACATCCGGTAAATTTCAGCAGCAAAGAGGGCAGCCTCATCTCCCCCGGCTCCTGCCCGTATCTCCACAATTACGTTTTTGCTGTCATTGGGATCCTTGGGAAGCAAAAGTATCTTCAGCTCATGCTCCAGCTCCTCAATTCTCTTTTTTGCAAGGGACAGTTCCTCCTTCAGCATCTCTCTCATTTCAGCGTCCGACTCTTCCTCCAGCATGGAAACACTGTCCTCCGCGGTCTGTCTGCTCTCCTTGTACTCCTTGTAGGCATCCACAATAGGCTGCAGATCGCTCTGCTCCTTCATAAGCTTCTGGAAACGGCTCTGATCATTGGCCACTGTAGGCTCATTTAATTCCCCCAGTATTTCCTCAAAGCGAATTAAAATATCTTCTAATTTATCAAACACAGGTTTTCCTCCTCTAACTCTTCCACTGGCCTACCGCAACCCGGTCAAGTCCGGCCAGATCTTGTATAATCTGAATCTCCTGAAACCCTTCCTCTTTGAGAAGATCTTCCAGCCCCTTTCCCTGATCATATCCAATCTCAAAGCAAAGCCATCCTCCCCCGCGCAAATATGCCGGAGCCCTGCGGATAATTTTTCGATAGAAATCATACCCATCCTCTCCACCATCCAGAGCCATTGCCGGCTCATGAGCACGCACCTCTTCCATTAGGCCATCTATAACGCCGGAAGGTATATAGGGGGGATTAGAAACAATCATATCAAAGGTTCCCTCAATCATTTCAAACAAATCACTTTGTACCAGTTCAGCCTCAATTCCCAGTCTCTCCCGGTTCTTTTCCGCCACTTCCAGAGCCGGGGCAGAAAGATCGGCGCCCACTCCCCGTACAGAGCCTCCTCTCACTGAACGCAGTTCATGGAGAATACTCAGAAGAATACATCCGCTGCCGGTGCAGAGATCCAGGATACGCTCAGCCTTACTCCCCCGTTTCAATACCTCTTCTACCAGACATTCTGTATCCTGGCGGGGAATCAATACATTCTCATTCACGTAAAACGGCAGCCCCATAAACCATGCCTCTCCTGTCAGCTGCTGCAGGGGAATATGTCTTTTTCTCTTCTCTACCAGCAGCCGGTATTCTTCCGCCGTTCCATCCGTTACCGTCTTCTCAGGGTGCACATAATAGAAGCTTCTGTCTATGTTACATACATGCTCCATAAGCAGCCATGCATCATGAGCTCCGTTTTCTATACATCCCTCAGTTAACGCTTTCTTCCCGTAATCCAGAAGTTCTTTCAGCGTAGTCATGCCGATTCTTCCTTCGCTTTTTCCCCAGAACGGGTAAAATTTTCCTCCAGATAAGCCCTCCAGTCAAAAACAGCCTCCACAGCGGCAATGGCCACCTCAGCCATATCCGGATCCGGTTCTCTGGTTGTGAGCTTCTGCAGGGCCATACCTGGTTTGCTTAAAGCGGTAACCAGCGGATTCTCACTGCTGCCCGCCAATCTGATAAATTCATAGGAAACACCCGCAATCACCGGAACCAGCAGCAGGCGGACTACCACACGCATCACGGGAGAAGGAACTCTGATAAACAGGAAGAAAATAATACTGACTACCATAACAATCAGTAAAAAGCTGGTTCCGCAGCGCTTATGAAGCCGGGAGCTTTTCATTACATTCTCCACCGTCAGATCCATACCGTGTTCCACACAGTTGATACACTTATGTTCTGCACCGTGATACATAAATACTCTCTGGATATCTTTCATTTTAGAGATTGCCACCAGATATAAAAGGAAAAGACCGATCCGCACAAATGCCTCCGCAATGGCAACCACGGTGTCCGACGCATTTACCTTGTGAAGCAGGCTGGCAATGAAGTAGGGAAGTATCATAAACAGGCCGACAGAAATCACCACGGATAGTATTACAGTGACTGTCATTAATATTTTATTCTGTTTTTCCTGTTTCTCCTTATATTTCTTTAATTCTTCACAGGTAAACTCCTGTTTTTTCTGCTCTTCCTCCTCGTCCTCTTCAAAAAATGAGGCGGAATACATCAGGCACCGGGTTCCCACGACCAGAGAATCAATAAAATTAAGCACACCGCGGACAATGGGAATTGTAAGAAGCTTTTTACTTTTTATAAAACTTTTATAATCCTCGACCTTTACTTCAATCTCCTGGTCAGGCTTACGGACGGCGATAGAGTACTTATCTTTGTGCCGCATCATGATTCCTTCCATAACAGCCTGTCCGCCAATATTAGATGATTTCATGCACATTCCTTTCTGCCTATGCTCATTGTTCATTTACCGCACTTAAGTTTCCTGTAAATGAACAAAAGAACTACTCGCGCAAGCACGGGTAATTCTTTTGTTATATGCTGTCGCACGACTTTCTGCCGGCGTACACCAGTCCAATTATTATTTTGTGATACCGTATTTCTTGTTAAACTTATCAATACGTCCGCGAGCCTGTGCAGCTTTCTGCTGTCCTGTATAGAATGGATGGCATTTGGAACAGATTTCTACGTGAATCTCCGGTTTGGTAGAACCTGTTGTAAACGTATTACCACAGTTACAAGTTACAGTTGCCTGGTGGTACTCTGGATGGATACCTTCTCTCATTTTTTTCACCTCATCAATCTATTTCATTCTTGTTACTTTGTGTTCTGATATTTAAACAGCTTTCAAATTATATCATAATCCATTATAAATTGCAAGTTCTTTAGACAATTTTTTGCTTTTTAATCATCTGTATAAATTCCTGGTTATTCCTGGTGCGGACAAACATATTCAAAATGTTCTCTACCGCTTCATCTGTCTTCATTCCGTTCAGTGCCCTGCGCATGGAATCCACAGCATCCTGTTCCTCTCTGGATAGGAGGAGATCTTCTCTCCTTGTGCCAGATTTAGGAATGTCAATAGCAGGAAATACCCTCTTTTCTGAGAGTTTTCTGTCCAGTACCAGTTCCATATTACCGGTGCCTTTAAATTCCTCATAGATCACGTCATCCATCTTGCTTCCTGTGTCCACGAGGGCTGTAGCCAGAATAGTAAGGCTCCCCCCTTCCCGCATATTTCTTGCAGCTCCGAAAAAGCGTTTTGGCATATGAAGGGCAGCCGGATCCAGACCTCCGGACAAGGTACGGCCGCTTGGGGGTACGGTAAGGTTATAGGCCCTGGCCAGACGAGTAATACTGTCCAGAAGAATGGTGACGTCTTTTTTATGCTCTACCAAACGCTTTGCCCGTTCAATTACCATCTCGGACACTCTTTTATGGTGATCCGGAAGCTCATCGAATGTAGAATATATCACTTCTACATTCTTTCCCTGTATGTTTTCCTTAATATCTGTCACTTCCTCAGGCCGTTCGTCTATCAGAAGGATAATCAGATGCATCTCCGAATTATTTCTCAGTATGGACTTGGCTACGTCCTTCAAAAGAGTTGTTTTACCTGCCTTCGGCGGAGATACAATCATACCTCTCTGTCCCTTTCCGATAGGACTCAGCAGATCTACAATCCGCATAGCCACACTTCCGCCCTGGCGCTCCAGGCGAAGTCTCTGATTGGGGAAGATAGGCGTCATATCTTCAAAATTGTACCGTTTCACACTCTCATTGGGTGAGATCCCATTAATAGAGGTCACGTACAGCAGGGCGCTGAACTTCTCATTCTGGCTCTTCACTCTGGTGTTGCCCTTCAGGATATCACCTGTTTTCAAATTAAAACGGCGGATCTGGGAAGGAGATACATAAACATCATTCTCCCCCGGAAGATAATTGGCACACCGGATAAACCCATAGCCGTCCGGCAGCACCTCCAGAATCCCGCAGGCTGTCTGTCCGCTGTCCAGCTGTGACTGGTCCATAGGAGGCTTCTCGTCTTGTCTGGCATCATTCTTTCTTTCCGTTTTCACATAAGTCTGGTCCGGACGCTGAGTATTCTCTGTTCTGTGGACACGCTCAGACCTCTGGGAATGGTCTGTTTTGGATGCATTCTCAGGTTTCACAGCTTGTTCCGTTTTTGGCGTCGGCTCAGACTTCTGTACAGGATCCGCCTTCCCTTCGGTTCTTTCCTCTGTCTCTTTAGGCATTTCTTTTGCCGTTTTCTCTTCTTTTTCGTCTTCTTCCAGCATTCTGTCAATCAATGCACTTTTCTTCAAGGTAGAAATCCCCCTCAGTCCTCTTGCCTTAGCTACTTCTTTCAAAGCACCAAGGGACAGGGATTCATACTTTTCTCTCATCATAGTCTTGTCCTCTCTTTTTTAGAAATGCTTCTACTGGATTTCTTGTCTGAAGCGACAGCGATCATAAAGATTTATATATAGTCTATAAAAATCAAGATATTGTTATCTTTGATTATCCTATCACATTTCAATATAAAAAGAAAGCAGAATTTAAAAATGCAGGAGCACTGGGCTCCTGCCTGGTATGATGGTTATTCAAACGGCTTTTCTTTTTTCACTCTGCACCAGATAAGATAGCCGACTCCAGCCACCAATAAAGCTATGGCGATCCCCTCAAGGAATCCAATGGTAAAGTCGCTCAGATAGGCAAACTGTTTACACAGCAGTGCCAGCAAGAGTACAAGAAACCCCAGAGGAAGGCACATCTGAAACTTACGCCTCAGCTTCCCTTTCTCCTCTTCCCTCTTTTTATCCAAGTCTGCTTTATTACTGTTTATCTTCATATGTATCACCTTTAACTTGTTCTCTTTTTCAGACATCTATTTTCATTATCATCTTATATCCTCTCTGGTACTTTGTCAAGAAATCCGGCAAAAGGTGATTCCAACTTTATTTTATCTAGGCGATCTGAATCACAGCTTTTACTATATCAGCCTTATTGTTCACGCTGTAGTCCATTGCTTTTTGTACCTCGTCCAGGGGAAATACATCTGTTACAATCCCTTTCAAATTCACCTTGCCGGATGCCACTGCTTCAATAGCCATTGGATAGATGTGACGATAGCGGAATACGCTCTTTAGGGTTAGCTCTTTATCCAGAATCAAGCTCATAGGCAGTGTTATCTCACCGCTTTTACTGTATCCCACCAAAACAATATCAGAGCCTTTTTTAGCAATCCGGACTGCCTGCCTTGTGGTAATCTCTGTCCCTGCGGCCTCAATAACCAGATCCATCCCCCTATTGTCTGTAATCTCTTTTACGCGTTCGATTACGTCCTCCTCCGCACCGTTAATCACCCCGGCTGCTCCTAATTCCATTGCCTTTTGAAGACGTTTTTCCATAATGTCTACCACGTATACCTCAGAAACTCCTCTCGCCTTTAACGCCATCATGGAAACCAGACCGATACATCCAGCTCCCATTACCACAGCTTTCTGGCCAAGGTGCGCATTCCCCTGAATGGCTGCGTGAAATCCAACTGCCAGCGGTTCAATGAGTGCCCCTTCCAGGGTACTTACATTCTCTGGAAGTTTGTAGCACAGGTCTGCTTCATGTGCCACATATTCCTGAAAAACACCGTCTACAGGGGGCGTGGCAAAAAACACCACATCAGGACAGAGATTGTATTTTCCTTCCCTGCAGAATTCACAGTGTCCGCAGGTTTTCCCCGGCTCCAGAGCTACCCTGTCCCCCGCTTTTAAGTGTGTTACCTGTTTCCCTACCTCCACAACGGTTCCTCCCGGCTCGTGTCCAAGAACAAAAGGCGGTTCTACCACATAGTCACCAATTGCACCTGTCTCGTAATAATGGAGATCACTCCCGCAAATTCCTACATATTCGAGCTTTACCAATACTTCGTTATCACCCACTTTTGGAATATCGCGCTCCTCAAATCCCATATGTCCTATTCCAAGCATTACTGCCGTTTTCATCTTACCTTCCATGTTGTCTCCTCCCTGTTTTATTTCTACTTTTATTAATCATTTTATCAAAGTAATTTCATTATTGCCGATTATGCCATATATGTCAATCCCCCCGCAGCAGAATCTATATATTAGTCAATTATTATATCTTTTTTTAGTAAAAATGTACAAAGACATCTTCCCCAATATAGGAAGATGCCTTTGTACACCATATCTATACATTATCCAAAAATGAATCCACAAATCCCAATGTAGCCCCATACGCAGATGCTTCAAATTTATATTTCCCTGTCTTAAGATAGGAGGTATCCAAATCAAACTTATTGTCCTGCAAAACTCTTTTTGCCAGCTCCGGCATGAATTCTTCCAGGTATCCTCCTACATATCCTCCCAGAACTATACTGCAGTCAAAGGCCATCCGCAGATTTGTAACTGCAATGGCCAGGCTGTCCAGATAGTCATTCCAAACTTCCTGAACCTCAGCATCCTGCCGCCTTACCTTCTCAAAAAAGTCTTCCAGACTGCCGCCGGCATAGTCCTGCAGAATTTTTGCCGAACAGTAGGCGTCAATACACCCTCTTTTTCCGCAATAGCAAGTCCTGCCATCGCGCTCTATTACCATATGTCCAAACTCCCCGCTTCTAAAATTTTCTCCTTTGTACAGCTGCCCCCGAAGGCAAATAGCACCGCCGATTGTATTACTTAGAGAAAGATAAACCGCATTCGTGATTTTATCATCCAGCTCCGCACACGCTGCACTGTTTGCGTCGTTTTCCAGCTCGCATGGAAGCCCCAAGGAGCTTTCCAGATCTCGAAAGCTGACATTCTCAACATTTAGTGTATGGGAACGTATGAGGATTTTTTGCGCTTTGTCCACAATACCCGGAAGGGAAAAGCCAATCCCTAGGATCTTACTTTTCTCTGTCCCTGTCCTCATAATAAATTCCCGGATCCCCTGTTCCAGACACTCATAGTATTGGATACTATTTTGGAAAGTCCGGCGTATTCTGTCTGATTGGATTATTTCTTTTCTTGTATTTACTATAACCATAGTAATATGGTTATTTGTAATGTCAACACCGACTGCATACCCGGCATCCCTTACAATTGACAGAGCCTTTGCTTTTCTGCCGCCGGTGGATTCATATTCCCCCTCCTCCGCCACGATCCCTGCTTCTACCAATTCCTTTACATTCTGCAGTGTAGTAGGCATACTCAGATTTAGTTTGTTTGCGATCTCCGCCTTTGAGGTACTGCCCTGGACAGATATAAACCTGGCAATTCTGGCTTTATTCATGCGCTTTGTCTCTAATATATTTACCGGCATATTTCATCCCTTCCACTTTTATCATTCATTTTATAAAATACATTATAGATATAAGCCATAGAAAATGCAAGAAAATGCACAGAAAAAAAGAGCCTTCCCCCACCATCGGGTAAAGACTCTGTGCATTCAGAAAAGCTGAACATTTCTTATTTCCAAACGTACTGCGGATAACAGGACTTGAACCTGCACGGTCTCCCACCAGAACCTAAATCTGGCGCGTCTGCCAATTCCGCCATATCCGCATATAGCTCTATACTGTGCAGCATTTTTGAACGCTTCCCTTTCGGGCAGGCATACGGCTTTGCCGTATAATAAAAGGTATAAACCAAAAGTTTATACCTTTTACAATGAGACATCGGGGATTCGAACCCCGGACAACTTGATTAAAAGTCAAGTGCTCTACCAACTGAGCTAATATCCCATAGTCTGGTCCTGTCTCCAATCGGCAAGGTCCCAGAACTGGGCTAGCTGGATTTGAACCAGCGAATGCAGGAGTCAAAGTCCTGTGCCTTACCGCTTGGCGATAGCCCAATAAAAAAAGCTGTACACTCATCAGTACACAGCGCAAGGTGGATAAAGGGATTCGAACCCTTGGCCTCCAGAGCCACAATCTGGCGCGCTAACCAACTGCGCTATACCCACCATACAACGTGCCTGGAGGGATTCGAACCCCCGACCCACGGCTTAGAAGGCCGTTGCTCTATCCAGCTGAGCTACAAGCACATTTCCTCTCTAATGAGATTAGAGAAGCGGGTGATGGGAATCGAACCCACGTATCTAGCTTGGAAGGCTAGTGTTCTACCATTGAACTACACCCGCACAATGTTGTCGTTTCTATTGCGATTGCTTTACGACAGTCGGGGTGACAGGATTCGAACCTGCGACCTCCTGGTCCCAAACCAGGCGCTCTAGCCAAGCTGAGCCACACCCCGAGATGTATTTTGTTGTCTGCTGAGCTCACTTTACCTCTTTTTTTGCTCAACGCAAGATATAATATACCATAGCATTTTCCATATGTCAACACTTTTAATCAACAAAATACATATTTTTCTAATTTTACTTTTTCAGTTTTTCAGGTAATTAATAGTATAATGGGCCTCTCCTTTTCTGTCAATCTCCATGATAAGAAAGCTGGGTTCCCTTCCTATCTGTCTGGGATATGACAGGCTCCCCGGGTTCAGGATCGTGATATCCTCCAGCTGTTCAATCAAAGGCCTGTGCGTATGACCATACATTACGATCTGTACCCCCCGAACTCTCCCTTCTTCCTCCAGCCGCTCTGTTCCCATGGAAACGCCGTAATAATGACCGTGAGTCAGCAGTGCTTTGTAATTTCCCAGCTGAATTTCCCTTTCTCTGGGCAAATCAGAAAAAAAATCATTGTTTCCGGAGACAATATAGGCAGGACACCCCGCCAGGCATTCTATATAATCCTCATGGCCTTCTACATCTCCCAGATGAATCAGCGCGTCTACCGGAGCAACTTTCTCCAGTGCCCGTTCCAGATTCCGTTCCCGTCCGTGGGTATCACTAACCACTAATATCTTCATCCGCAGCCCCCTCCCTGTTTACATAAGATGTTCCCGATACATCTTTTCTTTCAGTGCCCGCAGAGCATTTCCGCGGTGGCTCAGTTTATTTTTAACATCCATAGGCAGTTCGGCAGTACTGCATCCATATTCCGGCAGATAGAAGATGGGATCATATCCAAACCCATTGCTTCCCCTCTCCTCCCAGCCGATGATCCCTTCGATGGTTCCTCTGGTAGTAATTACCCTGCCATCAGGAAAAACCGCACCTATAGCACAGACAAATCTGGCAGTTCTCTTATCCTCCGGGACTCCATCCAGGCGTTGGATAATATTCTGATTTTTAATTCTGTAAGAAGTATCCTCTCCCATGTACCGGGCAGAATAAATTCCAGGCTCCAGATTCAGATAATCAACCTCCAGCCCGGAATCATCCGCCAGTACAATGTCTCCGTGTGCCCTGCACACATCTGTCTGCGCAATGGCTTTGGCTTTGATCAATGCATTTTCTTCAAACGAGCTTCCGTCTTCTACAATATCAAGTTCAATACCAGCCTCTTTCATTGACAGTATATCCATATTCAGGTCCTTGAGGATTTCCCGGATTTCACGCATTTTACCCTCATTGCCGGTTGCAAATATAATACGACTCATTCCTGCACCTTCTTCTTTTATATAATACTTGCAAGAATTTTACCACAATTCCAGGGGCAGGACAACTGCTTTTATCAACATGGAACTGCATTCTTTATGGGAAGCTCAATTTTATTCCGGTTTTGTCTTTTTGGGAGGCTTCGGCCCCAGAAACTGATAGAAATATGTCTTCAGCATCCCATTATAAATTTTCCTGTTTTTATCTGCTTTTCTGCCAATGTATTTCTCTGCATCCTCATAGCTGGTGATTAGGTACATGGACCAGGAATCAAGAGCTGCAAAGCTCTCCCCTATCTCTGTATACAGGCCCGGCAGCTGGCTCCGTTCCTCCAAACGTTCTCCGTAAGGAGGATTGGTTATCAGGAATCCATATTTCTTAGGATGCCGAAGCTGGCTCACTTCCCTCTGCTGAAAATGTATCAGATGCTCTACACCTGCGGCTCTGGCATTCTCTCTTGCAGATCGAACCACGTCGCCGTCGATATCATATCCCTGGATATCCACGTCTATCTTCGTATCCATCCGTTCCCTCGCTTCATTAGCAGCATCATACCAATACTTTCTGCCCACCACATTTTTCCAGTCTTCTGCCAGAAAGGAGCGGTTCATCCCCGGGGCCATGTCTGCCGCCAGCATAGCGGCTTCTATAGGAAATGTGCCGCTGCCGCAGAACGGATCTACCAGGATTCTGTCTTTCTTCCAGGGAGTGAGCATAAGTAAAGCTGCCGCAAGTGTCTCTGTAATAGGAGCCTTGGCAGTCAACTGCCGGTATCCCCGCTTATGAAGAGAAGTTCCGGTAGTATCAAGCCCTATAGTAGCCACATCTTTTAGAAAAGATACACGAATAGGATAGCTGGGACCGTCTTCCTCAAACCATGCTACGTGGTATTTTCCCTTTAAACGCTCGACAATTGCTTTTTTCATAATACTCTGTATATCTGACGGGCTGAACAGCTTACTCTTTATAGAATTTGCCTTCGCCACCCAAAACTTCCCGTCCTTGGGTATAAAGTTTTCCCAGGGAAGCTCCTTTGTCTTATCAAAAAGTTCCTCGAACGTTGTCGCCTTTATCTTTCCTACTTTAATCATTACTCTCTCTGCAGTCCTGAGAAATACATTGGCATAGGCTATTGCCTCTGCATCCCCCCAAAAAGTCACCTTTCCGTCCTCCACCTGGCTGATGTCATACCCCAAATCTATGATTTCTCTTTTCAGTACGGCCTCCAGCCCAAAATGGCAGGGGGCAATTAATTCCAATCGTTCCATTCTTGTCCTCTTTTTCTTAATTATAATTGAATCTCTTTCACCACGGTTCCGTCAAATCCCTTGATGCTGAACCTTCCATTCTCTAACACAGCATAGGTGGGAATATTCCCTTCCTTCGGAAGGGATACACTTCCTGGATTCAAAAGCGTATAGCCTGTCCTTCGCTCTGCCTTAAGTACGTGAGTGTGACCGTGCAGAAGCACATCCCCATCCTGCAGCGGGGGCAGATGATCCTGGTTATAAATATGGCCATGGGTCGCATAAATAGTTCGCGTTTCTTCTATTATAATGCAGTAATCCGCCATCACAGGAAATTCCAGAACCATCTGGTCTACCTCCGCGTCACAGTTACCTCTCACATTGTAAATTTTCTGTTTATAATTGTTCAGCATATGAATTACTTCCTTGGGAGCATATTCTCTGGGCAGATCATTGCGCGGCCCATGGTATAAAAGATCACCCAATAGAAGTATTTTATCTGCACCTTCCTGTTCATAGGCCTTCAGCATCTTCCTGCAATAGTAGGCTGACCCATGAATATCTGAAGCAATCAAGTATTTCATAAAAGTTTCTCCTTTGAACAGTTATTACCTCATTCTACTATGATTACCGCCAAAATACAAGTTAGGTCCTTTATAAGCCCGAAATCCTCCAACGACAGACTTTGTCCGATACCCTTTTTTCATCAATTCCCGGGCAGCGAACAGACTGGCACCCCCTCTGTCACAATAAAGAATCAGTGTCTTGCTTTTTGGAAACCTTTTAGCATATTCTAATTCTTCGTAGGGAATGTTCACAGCTCCTTTAAAATGACTCTCTTCAAATTCCTCTCTGGAGCGCAAATCTATAATAATAACGCTATTATCACCGCAATAGCTGTCTAACATACTTACTGAAATTGTGTCTACTGTTACCATACCAAATTTATCCTTTTTCTTTCAGTATATGTTGAGAAAATTTACCTGTGTGAGCTCCCAAACGGAAAAAAGGCGCGGCAACTTACGTTGCTGCGCCTTTACGTCCAAGATTAGAATCTGGATTCTGCGTTGTTAGAGCTCTTATTTGAAGATTTGTTAGAGCTTTTGTTCTGAGAATTGTTGTTCTGAGAATTGCTGTTCTGAGAGCTTCTGTTCTGGGAGTTGTTGTACTGAGAGTTATTGTTCTGGGAATTGCTCTCGCTGTTTGAGTAGTTGGAAGACTGGTTATTGTACTCGTTGTTCATTTTGTTTTTGGTTGATGTTTCGTCACTGTAATTTTTGGACATAATTACTACCTCCTGAATAACGTTTTTTGTTACGTTCTTATTATTCCTTGTTATCCGGGAAATATTCCTCATAAATCCTGCCAAATACTTTAAGGTACAAAAATAAATTAAATTATTGCTTTTTTCTTCCTTTTATATTATAATAATCTAGTAAAAAGAATTTACCCTTCAAAAAATTTTTTTTACATTATAACCCCTTATTTAATTATTTATACTCCCCTCGAAATAGCCGGTAGCTCCCCTACCGGCTATTTCTCTTTGTATTTATGACGAAGCATGAAAAATCTGAGTTTTCAAAAAGGGACCGCCTTACAGACAATCCCCTTTTTACTACCGTCTTTTTGAAAAATATGAAATCACAAAGCCAATTAACACAATCGGCAGTATAATCGGAATCAAAACCCGCAGAATGCTGAACAGCACTGCCAGGATCACTAATACGATTACCACGATCTGCCAGGTTTTCATTGTTTTGCTCCGGCCAAAAGATCTGCCCCGGGATTCCTGCGGATCTGTCTCATAGGAATACGCAGTGCCGCTGTCATTGGCCTCACTGCATCCCTGCGTATCGATAATTGTCCTTGCTATCAGAAGGGGATCTCCCAGCATCTGTATCACATCCTGCTCGGCAATGCCCGTTCTAACTTTATCATTAATATACTGGCTGTAGTAATCTATGTTCTCTCTTACTTTCCCCGGAGGGATTTCCCCGGTTAACTTACTTCTTAAAGTATCTAAAAATTCCCCTTTACTCATTTGAGTGACTTTCCATCCTTTCCTGCGGTAACTCATGGTTCTGTCTAATCTGCTGTCTGCATTCACAGCTCTGGGATACATATTCCGCCCATTCGCCGAATGCCATCACTTGCTTCATTTCTGTTATTATATCATAGGGCCGCTAAGATACAATGGTATTTTTTCTGAAGGTTTTATAAACAGAATTAATTTTTTATTTCTCTAAAAAACACAGGCCTTGCCTTCACCTCAAATAGAAAATGGACTATAATTTGTACTATAGTCCATTATGCCCAAACCTTACTTTGTAAATTCCTGTAAATAACTTTATTTTCCCGTGCGGTAAGCAGCCTCCAGAATATCCAGAGTCCCCTCAATTCCAAACCGGCAGCTGTCCACGGATAAATCATACCGGCTCAAATCCCCCCACTTCTCATCTGTATAATAATTATAATAGTACCTTCTCTGCTTATCCATCTTCCGGATCAGTGTGGCTGCCTCCTTCTCGTCCACAGAAGCCCGTTCCATAATTACCTTGATCCTCTCTTCCAATGCTCCGTATATAAATACTTTGATGCAAGAGGGATAAGCTCTCAGTACGTAATCTGCACACCTTCCCACAATGACACAGTCTTCTTTTTTGGCCAGGTCGCGGATTACCTTGGACTGCTCGCTGAATAAAACGTCATTCATTGGTTCAAACCGGAATCTGCGTTCCATCTGCACATCATCCTCAACCGGATATCGCCAGGGGTTGGCCCGTTTTTCATCTACTTTTCGCAATTCTTCGTAAGGTATGGAACTGTTCTGACCAGCCAAATCCACAAGCTCACGGTCATAATAATGGATTCCCAGCCTTTCTGCCAGTTTCTGAGCTATAATTCTGCCGTTGCTTCCGTATTGTCTGCCAATAGTAATAACTCTGTTTCCCATCATATGCATCGCTCCATTCTCTTTGTTTTGTATGATCTAATCTTATCATATAATTCATATTCACTCAACGGAATTTTCTTAACTATTTTGTATATGTCGTGTATTATTTTGTCAATTTTACCATTTTTGAGTTAACACAATTTCATCCTCTCCTGACAGCATCAGAAAATTTATTTTTTTAGAAAACCTATTGACAACTAATATTTTCTGTTGTAAAATAACTAATGTTGCTACAGGACAGCAACTAAAGTGTGCGTTTAGCTCAGCTGGATAGAGCGTTTGGCTACGGACCAAAAGGCCGGGGGTTCGAATCCTCTAACGCACGGCAAAAGCCTTGTTTATTAATTAGACAAGGCTTTTTTTGTGTTTATTTGCCCATATACCTTCCAAATGTCAGCAGGGCTTCCTTCTGTTTCGGAGTCAATGTCTTTGGAATTCCCACTTGGAGTGTTACATAGATATCGCCTCTGCCTCCTCCTGTTTTCTTGGGAGCCGGAAGTCCCTTGCCTGCCAGGCGTATTCTTGTTCCCGCCTCTGTTCCCGGCGCCAATGTGTAAGAGACAATCCCCTCCAGAGTCTTTACATGTATCTCTCCGCCCAAGGTCATAGTTACAAAATCCACGCTCATAGATGCATGTATATGATAATCCCGCCTCTCAAAATGAGGATGCTCGTCAATGAGCACAATTACAAACAAGTTCCTGAGCTCCCTGTCAAAACCTGGCTCGCATACAATATCCTGAAAAAAATAAAACTGACCGGGACAGGAGTTAGGAGGTATCTTCACTTTTACCTTTTGTGATACCATAATATAACCTCGTCCCCCGCATTTGTGACAGGCCTTTTCCGGAACCTCTCCGGTTCCCTGACAGGTACGGCAGGTTTCTTCTCTCCTTCCGGAATCATATCTTGCATTTACATATACTATGTTTCTTCCGTGTCCCATACATTCCGGACACACTTTCCCCCCTGTACCGGGTTCCCTTCTGCTTCCGTGACAGCAGGGGCATTGCTCCTGATACTGAATAGCAATCTCCTTTACCACTTCCTTCAGTGTTTCTTCCATGGTAAGATGTACTGCTGCGCGAATACTGGATGGGGGAATCTCTTCTGGCTCCTCTTCTCTGGTACGTCCTTCCCCGCAGGCCCCGCAGTGTCCTTCCTTTGTGTGGCTGTGGCTGCTTCCGCTGCTGTGATCATGCCCGCCGCAGGAACCGCATCCGGAACAGTCTTCTTCCTTTTCCTCATAAGAATACGTATACTGATAATAAAAACTGTTTCGTCCGTGGCTTTTCCGGAAGGCCTCATGTCCCATATAACGATATTGCTGCCGCAGCTTTGGATCACTCAGCACCCTGTATGCCTCAGCAATCTTCTGGAACATTTCTTTATTTTTCCCGTCACTGTCGGGATGATACTTTTTTGCCAGCCGTCTGTAAGCCTTTTTGATCTCAGACTCGTCTGCATGGTAAGAAACTCCCAGTATCTGATAATAATTCTCCGTCACCATACAATCACCTCCCGTCCTGCAGAGCTGACAGGGCCATTTTAATCCACAGCTGGCTGTTTTCTAGATCAGCAATGGACTTCTGCAGATAGCCTTCTATCTCTTCCATCCCTGACAGCTTCACCAAGGATATTAATTCATCCAGATGCAACAGATTATTTTTATTGCAGATATCTACCTGCTGTATATATTCCAGAATAGAACCTGGCTGATTCCATATCTGCTTTTGGCTGTAATGATACTCCATGGCTATCCCTCCGTCTCTTGTACCCTGCTCTGCTTTCCTGCTTATCTATATTTTAAGTCAAATGATACGGAATATCAACTAAAATCATCCAATTTCCTAATATTACTTTTTCCGGATTCCAGAATCCTCTGTCCGGGGAACCAGGATCTGGTATGTATCAATATCCAGATAGGTTCCAAACTTATACCCTGCCTCTTTGACTTTTCCACAATAGGAGAATCCCAATTGTTCATGGAGCTTCAGGCTCCTGTCATTACTTCCCGTGATAACGGAAACTACTGTATGGACAGCAGGATTCTCTCTGGCAATCCTTAAGATTTCCTTTATCAGCTCTGTCCCGATTCCTCTCCCCTGATACTTTCTGTGAACGTAAACCGACAGCTCTACGGTGCCCAGATATGCTTCTTTTTCTCTGTAGGGAGATAATGTGGCATATCCTACCGCCCTGCCATCTTCCTCCCATACTCTTAAAGCATAATTGCCGGTATGAAGAGCATACCATGCTTCCCACTCTCTTATAGTCTTTTTCTCCAAATCAAAGGTTGCTGTCCCATAAAGTACCTCATCATTATAAATCTCCAGCAGCGCTTCTAGATCTTCGCGCCTTGCTAGTCTTATCATAGCCAACTCCTCCGTCTCAGCAATTTTTTGTTATGCCTACAGTATAAGCTTATCTTAGCCTGTTGTCATCTGGTAATCTCTCCGTTTCTGCGCTATAATGGATCAATACATTTCTGTTCACCTTGTTCCCGGCAGTATGTTTTGCCGGGAAGCACCGTGTGAATAGCAAGGAAAATGAACAATAATTACAGGAGGAAATTATGGGACTGACAACACTATGTTATATTGAAAAGGATGAATGCTATCTGATGCTCCACCGCATCATGAAAAAAATTGATATAAATAAGGATAAATGGATCGGCGTGGGCGGGCACTTTGAGGAGGGTGAGAGTCCGGAGGAATGTCTGCTCAGAGAGGTGAAAGAAGAAACAGGCCTGACGCTCACCTCTTATTCCTTTCGGGGATTGGTTACCTTCCTTTCTGACCGCTGGCAACCGGAATATATGTGCCTTTATACGGCAGACAAGTATGAAGGAGAGATGATATCCTGTGACGAGGGCATCCTTGAATGGGTACCCAAAGAACAGCTCTCAAAGCTAAACCTCTGGGAGGGTGACCGCATATTCTTTCGTCTGCTGGAAGAGAATGCTTCCTTCTTCTCGTTAAAACTGCGTTATGAAGGAGATACCCTTGTAGAGGCCTGCCTGGACGGCACTGATATCCTCCATTAAAAGAAGCCGGGGAATGAACTCCCCGGCCTTTCCAGTCTAAAATTTTCCCTCCGCGCACAACTTCCATGTTTTTACTGTCTGTTCTTTTAAAAACTGTATGAATCCTTCAATATTTGAGGTCTCGTCAAACTTATGAAGCTCTGCAAAATACCTGTCTTTATCCTCCACGAATATAATTGTAGGCGGATAGTTATGAGTGATAAGATAATAGTTCATAAGTATCTCCCCTACACGTCCATTGCCGTCAGCAAACGGCCGGATCTCTTCAAAGTTCAGGTGAAAATAGGCCGCTGCCCGAAGGATTCCATCCTGACTGGTCTGATTCACGGTGGAACATACATCCTCCAGTTCTACGCGCACGGCGCAGCCCCCTTTTTTGAACTCTCCTGCTCTCTCTCCTTTGGTATATATCTCACTGTCATAGCATCTGTCCATCAATTTTTTATGTACTGCCCTCACCAGTTCTACAGACAGAGGCTCTCTCGATTCGACCTTATCCTTCAGATAAACTGCCATATACTTTTGATTCTCGATCTCAATGAGCGTATGCAGGTCTCCGGTAAAGTTATAAACCCCTCCGTGTTCATAGATTCCTTTTGTCGCCTCAAGGGTTGTCTGCGGGTTGCCAATGGCATTGCAGTGATATGCGAACAGCATGCAGAATTCTTTTAATTCCAGTTCCGATACCTGATTTGCCTGCCAAAATGCTACAACATCTTCATACATAAGAATCAACCTCCTGTTTTCTTGTGTGTAAACGGACAGCCCCCACCGTCCGTTTACCGTCTGATTTGCTACACTACTTTCTCTAAAAAGACAGCAGACGGTTTAAAGACTTCTATGAAACCCCACAATCACTGATAGATTTCTTTCAAACTGCTGCTTGCACTCATTCTACCACAGAATCCCGGGAACAACAATACAAATTTTAATTTTTTTGGTTTATACTAAAAAATTTTTGCATTCTTTTTTATACAATCTATTTTTCTACACTTTTTAACTACATACACCTTAATCAAAAACTGGCTTGGTTAAATATTCTATATCTGGTCTTTTTAATATATCCACTTTTATGATATGATATCATGCATAGCAAGAAAAACGCGTATATCTGCTTACGATGCAATGCACACTTATAAAATACACAAGGAAACAAGGAACTAAATTATGACGAAGAAGATTGCTGTAATTAACGATTTATCCGGATTTGGCAGATGCTCACTCACGGCTGCCATATCCGTGCTGTCGGCCATGGGGGTGCAGGCCTGCCCTCTTCCCACTGCTCTGCTCACTGCCCAGACAGGCTATCCCAGTTACTACTGTGATGACTATACGGAAAAAATGGAGCATTACCGCCGGGAATGGAATAAAATGCAGGTGAATTTTACCGGGATCTATACTGGATATGTGGCCAACGAGCGGCAGATCCATGAAATTTTTTCATTTCTGGATACCTTCTATCAAAAGGAAACCTTTCTTCTGGTAGACCCTGTGATGGGGGATAACGGACATACCTATGGAATGTATAATGATGAGCTTTGCCGTCTGATGAGATTATTAGCCGCGAAGGCAGATCTTATAACGCCTAATCTTACAGAGCTTTGTCTCCTATCCGGTACCGATTTCCATGATCTTCCGGAATCAGGAAAACCACAGGCCCTTCTGGATACAGTGAGAGAGATGGCCCAGGCACTCTGTGAAAAAGGAACCAAGTCCGTAGTGGTGACCGGAATTCATTTTCAGGATCTTGCGGACGGCAGCAAAAAAATAGGGAATCTTTATGTATCTCCTCTGGAAAGCGGTCTGGCCTCCTTCCCTGATATGGAGGGCAGTTTTTCTGGTACCGGCGATCTCTTCGCCTCTGTGCTCGCCGGGGGATATGCACGGGGAGATTCTCTCTCTCAGGTAGTCCTTCTCGCCGGTTCTTTTCTGGAAGACGCACTTAGGGATTCTGTCAGAGAGGGGATCCCTTACAACGATGGGGTGAATTTTGAAAAATATCTGTATTACCTGCTGCCGAAGCAGTAAGAGAGGAGAATAGAGGATGAAAGAACAAAATACCAAAACGACTGTACTGCTCACGTTAACAGGGCTTTTTGCCTCCATGATTACAGTAATGACCGCCTATATCTTTCACGTCCCTTATGGGGCAAACGGCGGATACATACATTTCGGAGACGCTTTGATCTATGTGGCAGCCGTAATCCTGCCCCGTCCCTACGCACTGGCGGCTGCAGCCATCGGAGGCGGCCTGGCGGATCTGCTCACTGCTCCTATGTGGGCGCCTGCTACCATCATCATTAAAATGTTGATTGTACTCCCATTTACAAGTCAGGCAGGAAAGCTTTTAACAAAAAGAAATATCATTGCACCTTTCCTCTCCGCTCTGCTCTCAGCTGCGGGCTATTACCTGGCAGACTACATCTTGTTCGGTGCCTTCGGCGCACTACTGGCATCCCTCACAGGCAGTGCCATCCAATCCGGGGGCAGTGCCCTGGTATTCTTGGTGTTCGCAGCTGCCCTGGATAAGGTCCACATCAAGTCCAGAACAGAGCAGTTAATCCATCCGATGAAAAAAACGGCTCACGCCGATTAGAAAGGAGCCTTTTACTTATGGCTGAAATCTTTTATACATACAAGCATCAGGTGTATGCTAACATTACAAATAAGTGCAACTGCAGATGTACCTTCTGCATCCGGGGACAGGAGGAGGGAATTGGGGATGCCCAGACCTTATGGCACCAAAAGGATCCCTCTCTGGACGAGATTCTGACTGCAATGAATACGTTTGACTTTACCGGATACAAGGAACTGGTCTACTGCGGCTATGGAGAACCCACCTGCGCTCTGGAGAATCTGCTGGCATCTGCAGCTTATGCCAGGGAAACCTATGGGCTGTCCATACGTGTAAACACAAATGGCTTGGGAAATCTCTATCACAAGAAAAATATCGTCCCTCTCCTGGCAGGCACTGTAGATGCTGTCTCTATCAGCCTAAATGCGCCGGATGCAGAGAGATATAAGGCCGTATCCCGTCCGTTTCGGCCGGATGCCTTTCAGGGGCTTCTGGATTTTGCTACCGCCTGCAGAGGAAACATTCCTTCCGTAAAGCTTTCCATCGTAGACGTACTGCCCCCTGACGAAATTAAGGACTGCCAGGCTCTGGCTGATTCCCTGGGGATCGAACTTCGGATCCGGCATTTTTCTTCCTAGACAGCAATTGCCGGTTCTGCGGATTGGAGGCGGCAGGGGGCCATCCCCCTGTTCGCTCCTCCCAGATGTAAAAGCTTACCCCGATAATTAAATAGTCCATACAAATAAATTGAAGCTTTATCTGTCCCGCAGCCTAACCTCTTAATCACTCATTGATTTCCTGTATTATATTCCCCTTTACAATCTCCCGGGAGGGTAGTATGACCGCCGCCGTACTTACCAGCAGATTTACCCCTATCACCCCGGCGATAATCCCCGGGCTCACACTTCCTGTAGGCTGAAGATAGCGGTAAACATGGACCATCAGATACAGAAGAACTTGCTTTGCCGTCAGGTACACTGCCAGCATAAGAAGGCTGGCAAAGATTCCGTATAAAATCCCCTCCCGCAGCATCATTTTATAAAAGCCCGAATCTGTAATGCCCATAGCTCTCAGAATCCCGAATTCATGGCGCCGTGAGAGCACCAGATACTGCATGCTGTTCATAATATGAAACATACTGATAACAAGGATCAGCAGAGAAATTCCATAAAAGAAATACATTTTCTGCTGCAGATATGCATTCTGTGTTTCAATAGCCCCTGTATAGTCCTGCAGCATACATTTGGGGATATCCTTTATCTTCTGAGCCAGGGCCCTGCCCACATCCTCCCCCGAAGCCTGCTTTTCTTTCTGAATGCATATTCTGTTGTAACCCACTATCCCGAAATTCTCTTCCATCTGCGCATTAGTCATTATCAGCCCCAGGTCTGAGGTCCCGTCATCCCCTATGAGCTGATCATTTTTCCCCATTGGCCGGCTCACGATGGCCGCAATGGTGAATTCCTTTTTCTCGTACCACGAATCCTCCTCCAGAAACCGCAGCACAGTATCCGGCACATCGGGACTTTCGGGGACTTTCACGGTTAACGTATCCCCCGGTTTCAGAGCCAGCCCCCCATAATTCCCCTGACCATCCATCCAGGTTTTCAAAATTACAGCATTATCCTCTAAAAGACTCTTGGGATCGTAATTTCCCTCCAGCAGATAGTCCTTCAGTTCCTCCAGCATACCGTCATCATAACCGTAGATATTACATTTCATCCGGTAATTTCCGCTCTCGTCTCTCAGGCACCTGCCATTATACTTTTCCATCACTATGGGATCTGGCTTCCATCCCGGGTCATCTGCCAGCTCGGCGCAGTACTTATCCCACAAGACCTGATTCTTTTCCAGGGGGATCTCCCCCAGATAGTAGCTTACGGGATAAGCCGCCGCGATTCCCGGAATCATTGCGATCTCTTCTGCAGTTTTCTTTGGAATCATATAAGCCAGGTTATCGGACTCCTCAAACACCTGATATTCTGAGCCCAATCCATCATCTGTTTTAAAGGAAAGCTCATTGTGAATCTGTGTATTCACTGTAACATAGCTGCAGCAAAGGAAAATACATCCTCCAAGAGCCAGAGAACACAAAATACTGATAAAGGTTCCTCTCCCGAATAGCATAAATTTTCTGGTTAACACACCGGTTAGTCTGCTGCTGTGAATGCTGTGAATTTTCCTGCTTCTCCCTCTGTTCTTTATTTCTTTCTTCAGCATCTGCATTACTGTGAGTCTGTATATCCTCCCGGCTATTTTCAGGCATACAGCCAGCAGAAGGATTACCAGCAGCACTCCCCCAAAGCAAATAGCATATCTGCTCACATAGAAGTCCCCGCTCTCAAATGACGCATTCACCTTAAACGCTTCTGTGTTCCCTACATGCACTCCGTTCTGCATCGTCCCTGTATCTTCGCGCATAAACACCTTATCGAATTTAGAGTACAAAACTTTGGCTGTGCTGTTTCCCAAGAGACAGCCCAAGGGATACCCTAAAATTAGAATACCGAACAGCTCTGCTGAAAGCACCTGAAAGATCTGGCTCTGGCTGATTCCCAATGTTTGAAGAATCCCATACTGTGAGATCCTTTTCAAAACTGAAATATGAAATACACTGTAGATGATGAACACACAGAAGAGCCCCAACCCCAAAAGGATCCCTTTCTCCTGCAGATGAAAATTTTCTTTCATACTGGCAAGTATATAAGTAAGCCTTCCCTCTGGAAGTGAAAAACCGGTTTTCAGAATAGAAAAAAACAATTGCATATTTCCGCCCCCCAGGTATTCCACCAAGGCGCTGTTTGTACGCATATGCTCCGCAGAAATATGCAGCTCTTTTATGAATCTATCTGCCTGGGGATACAGCTTTCTTTCTTCATCAAACTTTAGATAATAGCATTTGGGAATTCCTTCTCCGGGAAAGTTCTTACTGACAAAAACCCGCATCTCACCTACATCTGCGGACCATTGATTTTTCAGGATTCCGCACAATGTATACACTTTTCCGTTTAATTCCACAGCTTCCCCCAGTTCTGCATCCAGCCCCAGGTTCGTAATAGTATAGGTATCTAAGGCCACCTCCTCCCTGGACTTGGGATATCTGCCTTCTTCTATCTTCTGTCCCAGCATGGCAAGATATTGCGTATCCCCATAGAGAAATGTCAGTTTATAGGGTTCTTCCTCTACACTTTTCTTTTCCATCACTCCAATCTCCTGGAGGTCCCCTTCTCTGTCTTCCCCATATTCCCGAATCATTTTTCCCTGCTCATCCGATGCATACAGATAGTAGTGCCAGTCCCCGTATACCTGCCTGTCTTTTTCCAGACTACTCCTTTCCCCGCTGTACACCAGAGAACCGATACCCGTTAAAAGCGCTATGGATAAGACTATCCCCAGAAAGATTGCAAATGTCTGTTTTTTGTAATATGTCACATTTTGAAATGCCAGCTTTACCGCAGCCTTCATGAGAGCGTCCCCTCCTCTCCGGAAAGCTGTCCGTCCTTCATACACAGGACTCTGTCACAGCTCTGTGCCAGTGCCTCATTGTGTGTTACCATCAGGATAGTCTGGTGATACTTTTCCCCGCTGGCTTTCAGAAGTCCCATCACATCCTGAGTGGTAACCGAGTCCAGATTTCCCGTAGGCTCATCTGCCAGCAGTATGGCGGGCTTATTGGCAAGTGCCCGGGCGATCGCTACCCGCTGCTGTTCACCGCCCGAAAGCTCTGCGGGATATTTTGTTCTTTTTTTCCACAAACCCAGTTCTTTCAGTATATCCTCTATATACTGGTGATCCACCCGCCTCCCCCGGTCAAAGGTTACCGGCAAAGCTACATTGTCATATACATTCATCACCGGCATCAGACTGTAATTCTGGAATACAAAGCCTATATTTCTTCTCCTGAAGATTGTCAACTCTTTCTTTTTTAAGGCTGCCACATTGTGATCCCGAATATAGATTTCACCCTTTGAAGGAATATCCAAACCTCCAATCAAATTCAGAAGTGTACTCTTTCCGGAGCCAGACTGGCCTACCAGAGCAATGAATTCCCCCTGCTTTGCGGAGAAGTTCACCCGCCGCAGGGCTTTGACTGCTGTCTCCCCTGTTCCATAGATTTTCTCTACATTCTTTACCTCTAATATCTTCATACGGATTCCTCATTTCCTGTCTTGATGCCTCTATTGTAACAGCAGGTTCTTTCAGAAATCCTACAGGAATCTTTTCAGTTCTTACAATTTTGTAAGAATACCTGAAAGCAGCTTCCTCTCCCGTACTCGGACTCCACAGTAAGATACCCCTTTTCCTTTTCCAGAATCAATCGTGACAGATAGAGGCCGATACCGGATCCCTCCAGATTTCTCACATCATTGCTTCTGTAGAAACGTTGAAAGATACAGGAAAGCTCTTCCTTTGCTATTCCCCGTCCGTTGTCGATGATTTCCAGTTTACTGTAGAGTTCATATGGGACAAGGCGTACAACAATCCTTCCCCCCGGGTCCGTATATTTTACGGCATTCTCCAGCAGATTTCCCAAGACTTCTGCCGTCCATCTCGGATCGTGGTATAACGTGCTATCCGGAAATTCTTCTGTAGTAATCTCTATGTTTCTGCGCTGTGCCTTTTCATAAACCCCGCTGAGGGCCCTGCTGAGCGTTGCTTTTATATTTTTTTCTTCCGGCTGCACCCGAATAACCCCGTTTTCCAGATTCACCATCTTAAATAGGGACTGGAGAATCCAGTCTATCTTCTCAGACTGTGTCTTCAGCTTTTCCAGGAACTTCTTCCTCTGCTCTTCTTCCAGGGACGAGCTTTCCAGAATCTCCTGATACATCATAACATTGGAAAGAGGCGTCTTAAGCTGATGGGACATATTGGAGATTAGGCTCTTCACCTGTTCTTTTTCTTTCCTGGCAGACTGTACTTCCAGATTTAACTTTTCCTGAATCCGCCGGGCTTTGTGTGACAGCTCTGCAATCTCCCCCTCCTCCAGATCTGACTGAGAAACCGGGCGTTCATTTAATATCTCATCCAGCATGCATTCTATCTGCCGGTACTGTCTTTTACTTTTCTCTCTGTAATACCATACAAGCCCAAGGCATACAGCACAGCAAAGTATTACAGCAGCAGTCTCGTTCATGGTATTTCCCTCCACAGATACCCAAGCCCATGCACCGTTTTTATGTACGCAGGATGATCCGGATCGTCTTCTATCTTCATACGGAGTCTGCGTATATTGACAGAGACGGTATTGTCATCCACAAATCTGCCCTCGCTGTCCCAGATCCTTTCCAGAATCTGCTCTTTAGCCAGAACCTGTCCCCGATTTTCCAGCAGATACGTCAACAGCTTATATTCCATGGCAGAAAGTGAAACCTCTTTTCCACCTTTGTGCACTTTACAGCTGTCCTTATCCACCACAACTCCGTTAGAACTCACCTTATTCTGCTTTTCTCTGCGTTTCAGAAGGTTTCTAAGCCTTGCTCTCAGAACAGAAAGGGAAAAGGGCTTGCGCATAAAATCATCTACTCCCAGTTCCAGGGCTTTGATCTCATCCATCTCCGTCTCCCTGGCAGTAAGCATGAGCATAGGAATCTGGGAAAATTCCCGGACACGACCGCAAAGCTCATATCCGCTTCCATCCGGAAGATTACAGTCCAGGAGAATTAAATCAGGGTCCCTTTCTTTTATAAGTTCCATTCCTCGCTTAATGGTACCTGCCCCGAAAGCCCGGTATCCCTCTGTCTCCAGCATAAATAAAAGTCCTTCTAACAAATCACTATCATCTTCAATTACAAGTATCTTATTCATAGTCACCTCCGGAATCACATAAAAAGGGACGAAGAACACCCCGGTTCCCGTCCCTTTCTTGTTATGCTACAATATTTTGAGGATTCTCTGACAGGAATCCCTGTATATTGTCTTTTAGAATCTGTACCAGCCGTTCCCTTGTCTCTAATCCCTTCCATCCCATATGAGGGGTAAGGATTACGTTTTCCAGGTTATACAGGGGATTGTCCTCTGCAGGGGGTTCGGTCTCCTGGACATCCAGGCCGGCACCCGCAATCTTCTGCTCCTGAAGCGCCTGAATCAATGCCTTCTCATCTACCAGAGCACCTCTGGAGGTGTTAATCAAAAATGCCGACGGCTTCATCATTTCCAGTGCTTCCCGATTAATAATATGCTTTGTCTGAGGTGTCAGCGGACAGTGCAGAGATACATAGTCACTGTTTTTCATCACCTCTTCGAATGTCGTATACCGCATGCCCTCCTCATCCGTACCCGGCGTTCTGGTGTAGATCAGGATGTTCATTCCCAGAGCTCTTCCAACTTTTATCACTTCCCGCCCGATATTGCCGGCACCAATAACGCCTAATGTTTTTCCGTTTATTTCCACATGCTCTACCTGCAGACATTTGGTAAAATTACGCTTATCTCCCCCAGCCAGCATACGCATCTGTTTCTGCATGGATGAACTGAGATTCAGCAGCATCATTACCGCTGTGTGAGCCACTCTGCTGGAACTATAGGCCGGTATGTTGCATACCTTAATTCCCTTTGCCCTGGCGGCATCCAGGTCGATATTATTATAGCCCGTTCCTGCCTCACAGATAAGTTCTACAGAATCAGGAAACTGTTCGATTATCTTCCTCTTTAAAGGCATCTCTTTGGTCACAACAATCCTGTGCCCCTGTATTCGCTCCAGAATATCCTCTTCCCTGGTATCCCCATATACGGTTACTTCACTGGCTAACACAGAATAATCAATCCTACCGTCATAATTTACCTTTTCCCCGTTTAAAACTACTACCTTGTCGCTCATAATTTTTCCCTTCCCGCTCCATTTATTCTGATTGCATTATCTTATTGTATTTTAGTATACCACATTTTAATCGGGCAGGAAAGACTTGAGACAGGGAAGCTTACCCTGCATTCCCCCCAAACCTTCTCTGATATTCCGGAATCCTCTCCAGGCCATCCCCCAGAATCTGATTCTTTACATATTGTATTCCCCCTTCCTCCGTAAATCTTACGGTAAGCTCATGACTCATTGCCTTATCATTCCCCGTCATTACACAGACTGCATCCACCGTCAGTGTAACCGTACCGTCTTCATTTTCCCTCATGTCCGTAATCTCAGGCTCCGAGTTCCCGAATGCATTGGGAATATAATTGCCGCAGCCAAGCCTCACCCACCCATATCTCTGCTCCTTTGGATCATAAACCGCATATTCCTTCAGCTGTTCTCCGGTAACCGGCAAATATTTGGTAAGCAGGTTCTCGAACTCTTCGCCGGGGATTCCCTCTCCATACTGGTCCGAGGGAAAATTTTTCTGATATTCCATAGGATACAAATATTGAAAAATTCCGTTATAATCCAGTTCTTCCATATGATTCTCATCCCAATTGGAACAGAATAGATTATTTCCCTGATATCCTACCGGTTTCAAATATTTTGCTGCTGTCTCTCTGTATTCTTCTTTTATGGGCTTTACCCGTATGGTAGTATTACCGTTCATAATACTGTCTGTGATATCCGGCGCTTCCGGCAGTTCATAGCTGAACCAGCCCTTCTCCGTGTACACCCAGTCTCTTATCCGGGTATAAGAGGTTGCAGAGATCAAAGGGGTAACTGAGCTGCTCCAAGCTGCATTGGTATACCATACATATATATGTTTCCCGTCAAATCTAAATTTTTTTCTTCCGATTCCCCCGTCTGGGTAAAGCTCAAAGAGAGTTACCTCTCCCTCTTTCCCATTTACAGAAGAGGTCAAAAAGCGGTCCATGTGCTCATAGTTCTGCATATTATAACCATATCCCAGATCGGCAGCCGGGTTTCCTAACTCTTTTAGCTCTTCCAGCATTTGCCTGGCAGTCTCTCTCCCTATAGCTCCTCCGGAAGCATTCCCACAGCCGGCATTAAGATACGTTTCCCTTACTTTTTCCATTGCGTTTTGGCAGTCTGCCTCTGCTTCTTTCCTGTCTTTATCCTCAACAGGAAGATCATACCCTCTTTCCGAACCACACGCTCCCTTGCTATCTTCAGATGCCGACTTTATAGTTTCTGCTTCCTGACGGGTCTCCGGCTTATGGTTCTCTTTTTCCTGGCAGCCCCCCAGCAGAAGCAAGCCGATAAGGAGCACCGGCTGCCACAAAGCCTTGTACCCTTTTACTGTGTGTTTCTCCCCATTTTCCATAAGAATTTCATTTCTGTCTTCCATCGTACCTCTCCCATTTATTAACTTCGAATATTGTATCTTGTCTTCCTCTGCAGCATATTGTTTGCATTCCCTACACATGTAATATTTCTGTTCAAATGTATCTGCCAATGCTTAGACGTAAACTCTTTCTAATAAATATTACACCTGTAATATTTAAAAATCAAGCATATTCGCTCATTTTTTCTTTCACCAGGAACTTTTTTTTCTAATCCTCAAAGCATTCCTGCTTTCCTGCACCCTGAATTCCCGGATCTGTTCGGCAATCAGATTATAGTCCCTCTCAAACAATTCCTCACTCATCTGCGGTTTCAAAATCTCAGCAGGAATCTTCTCCCCTATCTTTTCAATAACAAACTTTTTGCTTTTCTCCTTATACTTTGCCATGCCGTTCAGATTCTGGATATGAGCCAGCTCCGGCCGCCACAGAAGGGATAACTGTTTCTTCAAACTGACCCCTTTATTCGCCTGCATTTTGCGATACATATAGAAATCAATGGAATTGTCTGCCTCCTCAGCTGTTATAATTCCCCACCATTCAGGAACATGCTCCTTAATATGTATCCCATGAGTTGTGCCAGTCACAACAATATTATAATCGAAAAAAAGATCATAATCCTTAACTTGTCCTGCAAGTCGTGCATACGTATCTGCGTCGCTCTTAATCTCGATTCCCACCAGTGCTTTCTCCATTACCATTACAATATCAGCCCTGGATTTTCCTATTTGCTTTTCTTCTAAAATTCTTACCTTCCCAAAATAGCCCTCCAAATAGTCAAATAGAGGCTCTCTTAAATCCTTATCATATAACATACGTTACTCCACCCTTATCTTACCGTGAAACAATTCTGTGTGAGGATGGTCTGCATCTGCATGGTATATATTAATATGATATTCATCCCCGCTACGGTTTTTAAAAGCTGGAAACAAAAATCCGGATTCAGGTGCTTCCGCCTCATATTCACCATGAACCGGACAAATGGCACCGATTAGAAAAGAATATATTTCTTCTGAATCCCAAAGAGCTTCCTTATCATTTGCTTTTAACGGGACATCATATGCTCCAAAAAACAGATAAACAGCATACGGTCTATCTGATTTATACCGTTCACTGACAAAATCATAAAAGGTATCCAGCAGAGCATCATTCTTTAATTCACATGACTTTAGTCCCATAAAAAGCTGCCATAAATCCCCTGAACCTTTTGCCTCTTCAGTGAATCCGTACTCTTTAATATTTACATTTGTATTGGCAAATGGTATTGCCTTTGCAATTTGCAGATTGGCGGCCTGATCTGATGGTGATAATTTCAAAAAATTAGTATTAAAAGTACCGTCTATATAACCTTCCTCGTCAATATATGCTCCTGCAATCCTGCTAAAACAGTTTCTCTTCACAGTCATACGCCGGGTAAGCTCTAACATATCCTCTCTGTTCATTTTATTCATTCTGTCTTTTCACCCTTCCTGCTTTTTAGTTCTTTATGTATAAATGCATTATAGCGCGGAACCGCCTCCAAAGCTACCCCGTTCTGCTTCTCCAGCAGTTGGGGCGTAGACAAAAAAACCTCAGATTCATAAGAATCTGAGGTTTTTCGCTTAAGTGCCGCAGACCGGAATCGAACCGGTACGAAGTTTAACCCTCGCAGGATTTTAAGTCCTGTGCGTCTGCCAGTTCCGCCACTGCGGCATGTCCTGATACAATCACGGCTCGGACTTTTCCGTGAAAATGGGACCTATAGGGCTCGAACCTATGACCCTCTGCTTGTAAGGCAGATGCTCTCCCAGCTGAGCTAAGATCCCATAAACAAAATGTTAGTAATAACAGCGACCCAGAAGAGACTCGAACTCTCGACCTCCGCCGTGACAGGGCGGCGCTCTAACCAACTGAGCCACTGGGCCATAAACCTATTAAATTAATACAATGGACCTTCGGGGACTCGAACCCAGGACCGACCGGTTATGAGCCGGTTGCTCTAACCAACTGAGCTAAAGGTCCAAAATAACATGTGTATTATTCACAAGTCCGAGAAGACCTCGCCAAGTGTTTCATACAAGCCGATGATCGGACTCGAACCGATAACCTGCTGATTACAAATCAGCTGCTCTGCCAATTGAGCCACATCGGCAATAGTTATTGCCGACAACATAACTATTATCTTACATAATTAGTTATTTGTCAAGTGACTCCAAGGGGATTTGAACCCCTGTTACCGCCGTGAAAGGGCGGTGTCTTAACCGCTTGACCATGGAGCCTTCTCGTTTCTTTACAGTAAAAAAGCTCCCCGAGTTGGGCTCGAACCAACAACCCTTCGGTTAACAGCCGAATGCTCTACCATTGAGCTATCGAGGATTACTTCTCTTTATTAAAAGTATTTCCATACCTTCAAAACCACATACACGATTATACATCTTTTTTTTCCACTTTGCAACACTTTTCCGTTGTACTTAGATTTGCCTTACCAGTTCCGGCCCGACTTGCGTCTCGCCTCACTGCCTTCGGCTTCCCTAAGTGTTCAGGTCAAGCCCTCGACCGATTAGTAACAGTCAGCTCCATGCATTGCTGCACTTCCACCTCTGCCCTATCTACCTCGTCGTCTTCAAGGGGTCTTACTTCTTCTAAAGAATGGGATATCTCATCTTGAGGGGGGCTTCACGCTTAGATGCCTTCAGCGTTTATCCCTTCCCGACTTGGCTACCCGGCCGTGCTCCTGGCGGAACAACCGGTACACCAGTGGTCAGTCCAACCCGGTCCTCTCGTACTAAGGTCAGCTCCTCTCAAATATCCTACGCCCACGCCGGATAGGGACCGAACTGTCTCACGACGTTCTGAACCCAGCTCGCGTACCGCTTTAATGGGCGAACAGCCCAACCCTTGGGACCTACTACAGCCCCAGGATGCGATGAGCCGACATCGAGGTGCCAAACCACTCCGTCGATGTGAACTCTTGGGAGTGATAAGCCTGTTATCCCCAGGGTAGCTTTTATCCGTTGAGCGATGGCAATCCCACTTTATACCACCGGATCACTAAGTCCTACTTTCGTACCTGCTCCACCCGTCGGTGTCGCAGTCAAGCTCCCTTCTGCCTTTGCACTCTTCGAATGGTTTCCGACCATTCTGAGGGAACCTTTGAGCGCCTCCGATACCCTTTCGGAGGCGACCGCCCCAGTCAAACTCCCCGCCTGACATTGTCCCACCGCCGGGTCACGGCGGTTGGTTAGAAACCCAATACTGCAAGGGTGGTATCCCAACATTGACTCCATGGCAACTGGCGTCACCACTTCTTCGTCTCCCACCTATCCTGTACATGCAATACCGAATCCCAGTATCAAGCTGGAGTAAAGCTCCATGGGGTCTTTCCGTCCTGGCGCAGGTAACCAGCATCTTCACTGGTACTTCAATTTCACCGGATGCATTGTCGAGACAGTGCTCAAATCATTACGCCTTTCGTGCGGGTCGGAACTTACCCGACAAGGAATTTCGCTACCTTAGGACCGTTATAGTTACGGCCGCCGTTTACTGGGGCTTAAGTTCAAAGCTTCGACTTGCGTCTAACCTCTCCCCTTAACCTTCCAGCACCGGGCAGGCGTCAGCCCATATACCTCACCTTTCGGTTTTGCATAGACCTGTGTTTTTGCTAAACAGTTGCTTGAGCCTATTCTCTGCGGCCACCTTTCGGTGGCACCCCTTCTCCCGAAGTTACGGGGTCATTTTGCCGAGTTCCTTAACAATGCTTCTTCCGTCGGCCTTAGGATTCTCTCCTCATCCACCTGTGTCGGTTTACGGTACGGGTACAATATAAACAATAGCGGCTTTTCTTGACGGCCGGCTCATGGGCTTCCCTACTTTAGTTCGGTCCGCATCACGCCTTCGGATTGTTCAGCGGATTTGCCTACTGAACTCCTACCTCGCTTGCACCGGATTTTCCGTTTCCGGCTCCCACTTTCCTTCCGTGTCCCCACAGTTCTGTTATATTGCAGTACAGGAATCTCAACCTGTTGTCCATCGGCTACGGCTTTCGCCCTCGCCTTAGGCCCCGACTTACCCAGAGCAGATCAGCTTTACTCTGGAAACCTTAGATATTCGGCCAAAAGGATTCTCACCTTTTTCTCGCTACTCATTCCGGCATTCTCTCTTCTTAACACTCCACGGCTCCTTACGGTACCGCTTCTTCGCGTTAACAATGCTCCTCTACCAATCACTTGCGTGATTCCTCAGCTTCGGTGTCGTGTTTCAGCCCCGGACATTTTCGGCGCAGGACCTCTCGACTAGTGAGCTATTACGCACTCTTTGAATGCATGGCTGCTTCTGAGCCAACATCCTAGTTGTCTTCGAAATCCCACATCCTTTTCCACTTAACACGCACTTTGGGACCTTAGCTGGAGGTCTGGGCTCTTTCCCTTTCGACTGCCCAACTTATCTCGTGCAGTCTGACTCCCGATAATCAATTACACGGCATTCGGAGTTTGATATTCTTCGGTAAGCTTTGACGCCCCCTAGGAAATTCAGTGCTCTACCTCCGCAAATCTTTATCGAGGCTAGCCCTAAAGCTATTTCGAGGAGAACCAGCTATCTCCGGGTTCGATTGGAATTTCTCCCCTATCCACACCTCATCGCCACCCTTTTCAACGGATGTGCGTTCGGTCCTCCACTACCTCTTACGGCAGCTTCAACCTGGACATGGATAGATCACCCGGTTTCGGGTCTACTCTGACTGACTCTGGCCCTATTAAGACTTGGTTTCCCTTCGGCTCCGCACCTTTGGTGCTTAACCTTGCCAGCCAGCGTAACTCGCCGGACCGTTCTACAAAAAGTACGCGGTTCACCTCTTATGGGTGTTCCACAGCTTGTAAACACAGGGTTTCAGGTTCTCTTTCACTCCCCTCCCGGGGTTCTTTTCACCTTTCCTTCACAGTACTATGCGCTATCGGTCACTAAGGAGTATTTAGCCTTGGGGGGTGGTCCCCCCGACTTCCCACAAGGTTTCTCGTGTCTC